>DYNM01000081.1 GCA_020721065.1 Thiocystis violascens
TTGGCGGCTCGGCACCAAAATGAGTCACGCCATTGGCATCGACCCACTTATGAATGGTGGTATCGGCCATGAGAGGGGCACTTGTCAAAGCGATGGAACACGCGATAGCTGCAAGTAAGTGACGCATAAGGACTCCTTTGAACGAGGTTGAATTGAAAAAGCACCTATGAAGATTGCACGGCCGAGGGTGCGTTCGGCGTTTTTGAACGCTAGAATGCGGCAATGAATTTTTCCCTTCACTGAAAATACGTCGAAAATACAAATTATGCAAAATACTTTCCGCCGCCTTTTGACTGTCACAGCACTTTCTTTCAGCCTTGCTGCGTTTGCAGATTCATCCCTCGCAGCTCCCAGTCCTACAGCAGCCCCTAATCCGGCACCGTCTATACCGGTTCCCGCCCCGATGGCGCAGCCCTTACCCAGTGCACCAACCCTGGCGGCAAAATCCTATGTGTTGATGGACTTTAATAGTGGGCAATTTTTGGTCGAGCAGAACCCTGACATACGGGTGGAGCCTGCCAGTATCACCAAGTTGATGACCGCGTACATTATCTATGCGGCCATGCAGCGCGGCGATTTGAAGCCCGATACCATGGTCAATATCAGCGAAAAAGCCTGGCGTATGCAAGGCTCGAAGATGTTTGTGCGCGTGGGTACGCAGGTCTCAGTAGATGATCTGCTCAAGGGCATGATTATCCAGTCGGGTAATGATGCGACCATTGCCTTGGCGGAGCACATTGCGGGCAGCGAGGAGGCTTTTGCGGCCATGATGAATCACGAAGCGCAGCGTTTGGGTTTGACCGGTACGCACTTCACCAACTCAACCGGCTGGCCGGATGCCAATCATTACAGTACCGCGCGTGATGTGGCGCATCTGTTGGCGGCAGTGATTCGTGACTTTCCTGAGGGTTACAAGCGCGAAAGTGAAAAAGAATTCATGTGGAACAATATCAAGCAGATCAACCGTAATCGTTTGTTGTGGCGCGATCCTACCGTCGATGGTGGCAAGACCGGGCACACCGAGTCAGCGGGCTTTTGTTTGGCCGCTTCGGCACAGCGTGAAGGGATGCGCCTGATTTCAGTCGTGCTCGGCGCAGGCAGTGATGCGGCGCGAGCCGAGCAAACGGCGGTATTGCTGAATTATGGCTTCCGTTTCTTTGAAACCCGTTTAGTGCGCAAAGCAGGGGATGTTCTGGATCAGCCGCGTATCTGGAAGGGCGCGGAAAAGACGGCTAAATTGGGCGTGAATCGCGACTTTTATGTCACCACACAACGTGGCAAGTTTGATCAATTGAACCTGGTTTTGGATGTAACCCCAAATTTGACCGCACCATTGGCGCAAGACCAGGTCGTGGGTGCGTTGCGCGCCAAGCTTGGTGATAAACAGGAAAGTGAAGCCCCGGTGGTTGCGTTGGCCGCAGTACCGGAAGGCGGTTTTATTCGCCGCATGACGGATAGTGTGATCTTGATGTT
>DYNM01000082.1 GCA_020721065.1 Thiocystis violascens
AGCCACCGTCAACAGCGCCGCCGAAAACATCACGAAGGCTGCTTCAATCAGATGATCGGTCGAGCCCATGGCGGATTTGAACATTAACAATAGCCCTTCGATCGACACGGCGATAATAATCGAAGCCAAAAAGCGCGTGGTGGTGCGCCGCGTTGCGCTATGGCGAAACACATCCTTGTGCATCAGCACTTCTTCTTCCAACGTGGTTTTAGCCAGATCGAAAATCGCCATGGCCAAAGTAATCACGATAATGATGCTGAATGGGCGCAATTTATCGGCTTCAGTTTCAATCGGATGAATCAAGGCCTGCGCCAAATCGGATAGCGCGCTGAACATCAACAACGCCACCACCCCAAGCAAACTCAAACCCAATAAGGCATACATGGCTTTGAATAACGGCTCAAAACGGCGGCGCTGAGTATCGCCCATTAAAAAACTCACCAAGGCTTCCAGGCCTGCATCCAAAACCACATAACAAATGCCCTCTGCGCAATGGATGGGCATTGCCGTGGTTATATACAAATTACTATCCGTGCTAGATAAATAGGGTTCAGTAACAATCACCCCTTGATGCGCGTGAACCTGCTTAAAATAAGGACGGTGTTGGCGATCGCGCCCCAAGCCAAGATCGAATTCACTGCCAATTTCGCCACCTTTGGGGGTGCAAGACTCACTGATTTGTATACCCTGTTCATTGAGCAGATAGAGGACTTTAACGAAAGGATAACGCTCGCAAATCGACACCATGGTCTGATGCCGCCCATCCTTGCTGTGGAGTAAATCAATGTCGGCAATGCCGGTCACAATCGACTTCAAAAGCTCACGAATGGGAGTGTGGAACTCGCGATAACGCTCAATGACGGAGAGATAGTTCATTACAGTCATGATTTTCACCTCATTCAACGAAAAAAGGCGCACCAAGCGGCGCGCCAAACAGGAGGAGTCAACGGCACCCACACAGGCGAGGCACGGTATGGGCAATTAATCTTTTGCATATAACGTGCCACTTCACTCAAGTCCTTAGTAATCAATAGGATATAGCTTCAACAGCCGCAGTGATTGCGTCAAAAAACTCTTTTTGCACCGCTTTGATGCAACGCCGCACCACGCAAAACATCAAACACTCGCGACAAGCAACACCACCGCCTGCGCCACAATCCCTTCCTCGCGCCCGACGAACCCCAGACGCTCGCTCGTCGTCGCCTTGATACTGAGCTGATCCACACTCACGCCCATATCGTCCGCCAAACAGGCCAGCATCTGCGGAATATGCGCCGCCACACGCGGTGCTTGCGCCAGCAGCGTCATATCGGCATTCACCACTGACCAGCCACGCTCAGCCAAAAGCTGAATCACATGGCGCAAGAGCACGCGGCTATCCACTCCACGATAGGCCGGGTCGGTATCAGGGAAATGATGCCCAATATCCCCAAGTGCCG
>DYNM01000083.1 GCA_020721065.1 Thiocystis violascens
TGCCCACGGGCATCACCGACGAAGCGACGCTGATCCGGCGGATTGAGCAAGCCAAGGCGGCGGGCGAGCGCGTGGTGATGACCAATGGCTGTTTCGATATTTTGCACCCCGGTCACATTACCTATCTGCAACAGGCGCGCGCCTTGGGTGATCGCCTGATTGTGGCGGTGAATACGGATGATTCGGTACGCCGCTTAAAAGGCGAAACTCGCCCGATCAATGCGCTGGAAACCCGCATGTTGATGCTGGCCGCCCTCTCTGCGGTGGATTGGGTGCTGCCGTTTGATGAAGATACGCCAGAGCGTTTAATTTGTGCGCTGAAACCCGATATTCTGGTCAAGGGCGGGGATTATCGTATCGAGGATATTGCTGGTGGCGCGTGTGTTATGGCGGCGGGCGGCGAGGTAAAGATATTAAGTTTTGTTGACGGACATTCAACCACGGGCATGATTGCTCGCATCAAGGGTAACACTAATGAATAGTCGCACGATGATTGTAACCGGCGGAGCGGGTTTTATTGGCAGTAACCTGGTTAAGGGTTTGAATGCCAGGGGTATCATCAATATTATTGTCGTGGATGATTTAAGCGATGGACATAAATGCGTGAATCTGGCGGATGCCGATATCCGCGATTATATGGATAAGGATGCTTTTCTCGCCAAAATCGAAGCCGGATATGATTTCGGCGCGGTCGAGGCGGTATTGCATCAAGGTGCGTGTTCGACCACGACGGAATGGGATGGGCGCATGATGATGCGCGAGAATTATGATTATTCCAAAGCCCTGCTGCATTGGTGTCTGAAACGACGCATTCCTTTTCTGTATGCCTCATCGGCTTCGGTGTATGGTGCGGGGAATACATTTAGCGAAGCGCGTGAACATGAAAATCCGCTGAATATTTATGCCTATTCCAAATTTCAATTTGACCAGTATGTGCGCAGTCTGCCGCCGCATAATAGTCAGGTGGTGGGGTTGCGCTATTTCAATGTGTATGGCCCGCGTGAGCAGCATAAGGGCAGCATGGCCAGCGTGGCTTACCATTTTCATCATCAGATTTTGAATAGCGGCGTGCTGCGTTTGTTTGAGGGCAGCGATGGATATGGGCCTGGCGAGCAACGCCGCGACTTCATTCACGTGGATGATGTGGTGGCGGTCAATCTGTGGTTGCTGGAACACCCTAAAGTGCGCGGTATCTTTAACCTCGGCACCGGCCGGGCGCAGAGTTTTAATGAAGTGGCGCAGGCGGTAATCGATTTCCATGCTCGCGGCAGCATCGAATACATTCCTTTTCCTGCGCATTTGAAAGGGGCGTATCAGAGTTTTACTCAAGCGGATATGTCAGCCTTGCGGGAAGCGGGTTATGACGCGCCATTTCTGAGTGTGCAGGACGGCGTGGCGCGCTATCTGGCGTGGTTGGCGGCGCATTGATG
>DYNM01000084.1 GCA_020721065.1 Thiocystis violascens
GAAGATTACTTTGGAAAAAATACGTTGCATAAAAATCTCCTCAATGAACAGGTTGACGAAGCGAGTGTATATCGCAGACTCGCTTTCGGCATTGTTTTGTTTGACGTGTGCGCAGCTCGCAAATCGCGCGTTACAATCTCTGCCCACTTTTACGCAAAACACGCCATGAACCCCAACGACTTGATTCAACGCATTCAACAGGCCATCCCCGATGCCATCGTCACCCCTTCGGGCGAAGGATGCAGCTTTAATTTACACATCATTAGCGCAAGCTTTGCCGATGAAAGCCTGATTAAACGCCATCGCCGCGTGATGGCCACACTGAATGATTTAATCGCCAGCGGCGCACTCCATGCCGTGACCCTGCAAACCCACACCCCGGAAGAAGCCCATGTCTGATTTGAATCCAGCCCGCCAAACCGAACTCGAAGCCGCCGCCTTTCGCCGCCTGGTCGCGCATCTGCAAGCACGCACAGATGTGCAAAACATTGATCTGATGAACCTTTCCGGCTTTTGCCGCAACTGCATGTCCAAGTGGCTCAAGGCCGCCGCCGACGAGCGCGGCGTTGAACTGAGCATGGATGAAGCGCGTGAGCAGGTTTACGGTATGCCTTATGAGGACTGGAAGGCGCGGTATCAAAACGAAGCCTCGGCCTCGCAACAATCTGCCTTCACCGAGGCGTTTGCCCGCACCCATGGCCACGCGCCGGAATAGTCCGGGCATGAAAACACGCCACGGAGAACACCGAGAGCCTGTTTACGATTTTTTTTGAGGCTAAAAATCCTCGTGAAACGGCTGTGGTAGGTGCGAATTCATTCGCACAAACGCGCCTGAATTGTGCGAATGAATTCGCACCTACGCTTTTGTACATCCATTTCTCGTTACATGGCGGGATCGCAAACAGGCTCTGAGAAGAATGCCCCCTCTTAAATCTCAGTGCCCTCTATGGCAAAAAATAACGTAAACACACATGAACATAAACCCGCTTCCCCCGCGTTTTGGCGTGGTGATTATCGGCGATGAAGTCCTCTCCGGTCGTCGGCAAGACAAGCATATCCCCGCCGTGATCGAGCGCCTGAATGCTCGCGGCCTGCGCTTGGCGTGGGTGCGCATCATTGGTGACGAGATGGATTTAATCGTGCAAACCCTGCGCCAGGCACGCGAGGATGCCGATGTCGTGTTTTGCTTTGGCGGCATTGGTGCCACCCCGGATGATCTGACCCGTGCCGCAGCGGCGCAAGCCTTCCATCGCCCGCTCACGCGCCACCCCGAAGCCGAGGCGCGGATTATTGCGCAATTTGCTGCCGAGGCTTTCCCATATCGCGTCCTGATGGCCGACCTGCCGGAAAACTGCGCACTCATTCCCAACCCAATGAACAATGTTCCCGGCTTTTCGCTGCACGATTGCTACTTTATGCCCGGTTTTCC
>DYNM01000016.1 GCA_020721065.1 Thiocystis violascens
CGGTGGATCGACTATATTCTAAAGCTATTTTTGGTCAACTGCGTAACTCCTAGAAATAAAAAACTGAATGGTTATTGCTGCGCAGCAGGCGGTGCTTCCAAGCGCGTGTAATGCGCTGGAATTTGGAATAATTCATCCGGTTGCTGGCCCAGTGTAATCTGCTGCAAAGCGCGGACATTGCCGCCAGTAAATTCTTCGCGCACTGCAAGTTTTAATACCGGATCAAACCATTGCACAGTGCGTACTGGTGTTTGATTGGGCATGGTCACGGTCATTTCCCATTTTTCGACAGCGCGACCTGCAATTGTGTCCGTGCCGAGTTGTTTTAATTCCATTGCTTGTCCATTCGGCATTGCATACTTCAATGGCAACCCGCGTTCGACATCTAGCCATTGCGTGCCGGTCAACGTTTTGCCTTCGCGGGTCACGCGCATTTCCCACTGCACTGCCGAACGTCCCGCCACTTGATCGACTCCCACGCGGCGGCACGTCACCGCTTGCAGCCCGTCACAAGGATCGTGTTCCGCCGAGGGCGGCGCAGGCACCGGCGCGATGTCACCGGCAGGCGCACTGCGTTCTAAATAGCCCTGTTGTTGAGGAAAGAGCACCCAATCGGCACGTCGCGCTTGATCGCTGATGCGCACGATCTGTTGCCCATTTTGTTCCAACTCGACCCGCACGCGCCCCGCGCCGACAAACAACTTGCCAGTGGTGGGCGCACCATCCGGCCCACTGCTAACCATTTCGGCGGCAAATTGCACCGGTTCGGCCGCATTCACCGTACCGATGAGCGCGGCACCACACAGCAACGTGAATGTCGTTAAGGCTTGACTGTTCATGGTTTTTTGAGTCCTCAAGAGGGATCGGAGTCATCATCCGTTTTGAGGCGGATACCGCGCCGAGATGGTTTTTTAGCCGCTGCCGCTGCTTTCGCTACCGGTTCAGGTTCAGCAGCAGGCGGCGCAACGTCTTCTGCCACCTCAACCGCAGTCTCCGCAGGTGGCGTTGATGCTGGCTTCCGCGCTGGTGGGGGCGCTTCCGCACGCGGTAACACGCCTTTCACACCGTCGATCAGCAACAAACCGATTCCGCGCACCGCGTAAAACAGCAGCAGCACTAACTGACCAATCCAACCCAAGATTCCGCGTGGTTTCGCGCCCGCCAGCGCCGTTTGCAACCGACACGGCAACGCCACGCCGGGCGCGTGCGCACTGGCAATCGCGCACATATCTTTGCTGGCCGCCACGCAGCCGAGTGGAATCACGATCAAGGTCAACACCGTAGACACCAAGACGCCGGCCAGCAGCGAGATCGCCATGCCCTGAAAAATCGGGTCAGTGATGATGACGCTCGAGCCAGCGACCAACGCCAACGCAGTGATTAAGATCGGGCGGGTGCGGATTTTGCAGGCGCGGATCATCGCCTCATCAACCGCCACGCCGTTTTGGATGTCGTGAAGTGCAAAATCCACCAGCAAAATCGAATTGCGGACGATGATGCCCGCCAACGCAATCCAGCCAATCATCGAGGTCGCGGTGAATTCGCCGCCCAGCCCCAGCGCAAACATCACCGCATGAGCAGGGATGATGCCCAGCAAAGTCAGCGGAATCGGTGCCATGATCACCAGCGGAATGCGGAAATTGCCGAATTCCCACACCACCAAGATGTAAATCAACACCAGCGCGACCGCGAACGCAGCGCCCATATCGCGGAAGGTTTCATACGTCACCGTCCACTCGCCCGCCCATTCCCATGACAACCGCGCATCGTCTGGCGGTGGACCGAGCCAGAAAAACGCATCATCACCCGCAGCGGCGGGCTTGCTGCCATCTGGCGCGGTGTAGTCACGCGCAGCCAGCACATCTTGAATCTGGAACATTGCGTACACCGGCGCAGCCAACCGACCGCCCACGTCAGCAACGACGTATTCCACCGGACGTAAATCCTTGTGAAAAATCAACGCTTCTTCCGGTGTCCGCTGAAACTGCCCCAGCTCGCTCAACGGCACCGTGCCCGTGCTGGCAGCAATCGGCACATCGCCCAGCCGCTGAATCTGCGACCGCTCCGCCAGCGGCACCTGCAACACGATCTGAATCGGCTCATGTCCACTTTGCCGCCCCGCCTGCTGCTTGATGTCACCCAGCGGCACTCCGCCCAACGCCATCGCCAAATTGCGGTTGACGGTATCCACCGCGATGCCGCGTCGCACCGCCTTTTCTGTGTCCACCTCGAAGCGCCAATAGTCATACGGAGTACGCAGATAATTATCGACATCCCGCGCACTCTCAGCTTCCGCAAACACAGCAGTGACATCGCGGGCAAACTGACGGCGCAGCTCCGGCGTGGGGCCGTGAATTTCCGCCACCACAGATTGCAGCACTGGCGGCCCCGGCGGCATTTCGACGACAGCAAGCGTCGCTCCCGCCTGCTGCGCCAGCTCCCGCACCAGCTCTCGCGCTGCGGTGGCGATCTCGTGGCTCGTGCGGTCGCGGTCATGTTTATCGGTGAGCTGCACCTGCAATTCACCCTGCCAAGGTTCTTGGCGCAGGTAGTAATGCCGCACCATCCCGTTGAAATCGAACGGTCGCGCCGTGCCCGCGTACAACTGAATGGCGACGACCTCCGGCAGGGTGCGCAATTGCTCCGCCATCCGCTGCGCCAGATTCGCCGTCACCGGTAACGCCGTGCCTTCCGGCAGATCAATCACCACCGAAAACTCAGGCTTGTTATCCAGCGGCATCATCTTCACTGCCACCGCTTGGAAATAGAACAACGAACACGCTAGCGCAAACGTGCCCCACAGCACCAGTCGGAAATTGCGGCGCTTGCGCGGGTCTGCGATCAGCGGCGTGAGGATGCGGCGGAAGAAGGTCTCCATCCGCTCGGCGTCGCGGTGCTCGCGGAGTTCCGCCGCTTTGAGATAGCGCATTGACGGCCGCAGCCAGTTGGAAATCGCCAGATACGGCGTGAAGACAAACGCAGCAAACAGCGAGATAAACATTGCCACTGAACCCAGCACCGGAATCGGTGCCATGTACGGTCCCATCATGCCGCTGACAAAGCCCATCGGCAGCAGGGCGGCAATCACGGTGAAGGTCGCCAAAATGGTCGGATTGCCGACTTCGCGCACGGCGTCCACTGCGGTCTCTTCATCGGTGCAGCCGTTTTCAAGCCAGCGTCGGTAGATGTTTTCAATCACGACGATGGCGTCGTCCACCAGAATGCCGATAGAAAAAATCAGGGCAAATAAACTGACGCGGTCAATGGTGAAGTTGCCAACCCACGCCACAAACACGGTCATAAACAACACGACTGGAATCACCAGCATCACCACGATGGCGGGGCGCAGAGCGCGGAATGCCAGCAGCACCAAAATCACCACGAACGAGGTGGCTTTGATCAATTTCAGAATCAGCTCGGAGACTTTTTGATCGGCGGATTGCCCGTAATTGCGGGTGACGCTGACCTCAACGTTGGCGGGAATGCGGGTGCCTTTCAGTTCTTCCACCCGCTCCAATAACGCCTGCGCGACGGTGACGCCGTTGGTTAATTCCTTTTTGGCAATGGCGATGGTGACGGCTGGACGCCCATCCGCTCGCGTCGCCGTGTCATCTCCCCCCTTAGAAAAAGGGGGGCTGGGGGGGATTTCCGCCGCCGGCCCGGTGTAATAAGCGACCAAGTGCGCGGAATCCTCTGCGCCCAGCGTGACCTCGGCGACATCGCGCAGATACACCGGCATCTCGTTGAACGTCCCGACGACGAGGCGGCGAATGTCTTCGACGCCAGTCAAGAATGCGCCGGTCGTGACGGTGAAATGTGCGCCGCTGGTTTCCACACCGCCGGCCAGCGTTTCCGCATTCGCACTGGTGAGCGCAGCGGCGATCTGATCAAGGCTGATGTGATAGCCCGCCAACCGCTCCGGCGCGACGTTAATCGTGACCTGCTCGCGCCGCCCACCAACGATGAAGGCATTGCCGGTATTTTTGACCTGCTTGAGCGCCTGCAAGGTGTCCTGCGCCAACAGCCGCAACTGCCCATCATCGACATCCGGTGCGCCATCTTGATCCAGGTCTTTTGACCACAGCGTGAGCGTGATAATCGGCACATCGTCAATGCCTTTGCTCTTCACCAGCGGCGGCAACATGCCCGGCGGCACCTTGTCCATATTGGAATCGAGCTTGTCGTTCACCTTGATCAACGACGGTCCCATTTTTTGCCCGACATCAAACTCCACCGTGACGACGCCTTGTCCGCGCTGCGACACCGAGTAGACATGTTTGATGCCCGGTATCTCGCTCATGATCCGCTCCAGCGGCTGCGCGGCAAGATTCGTCACCTGCTGCGCGGACGCGCCGGGGTACTGAATCATGATGTCAATCATCGGCACCGAAATCTGCGGGTCTTCCTGACGCGGTGTGAGCAGCAGTCCCATGATCCCCATTAACAGCATGGCGACATAAAACAGCGGTGCGAGCGGGGAGCGGATGAAAAATTGGGCGGCGCGTCCAGCAAGGCCTAAATCAGCGGCGTCTGGCGGCGTGCGGGCGGGGAGTTCGGGTGGCGTGAGGGGCGGTTGCAAATGAGCGGTCACGATTGAATCACTCCGGCGGTGGTCAGTTGAAAGCTAGGCGAGCTAGGCAAGCTAGGCGGTTGTCAAGGCAGCAGTTGGCAGTTGGCATCACCGCAGCGTGCCCATGTCCTTTGCCCACTCCGCACTGACATTGGGACCCGGATTGGTCAACACGCGCTCGCCCACTTTCAGCCCACTCAACACCGTCACCATGCTTGCGCTCACTGCTTCACCGACGCGAATCAAGCGCAACGTCGGCTCGCCGCTGTCACTCAACACATACACGCCCGGCAAGCTGCCGTTGTAGCGCACCGCTGCAGTGGGAATGATCGGAATGACGCCAGTGGCGGCGCTCTCATCGGGCACCAGCACCCGCGCATACATCCCCGGCTCCGACACGCCCTGCGGCAAATCAAACTTGATCTTCACCGTGTGGCGCTCCCGATCCGCCATCGGGAAGATGTGCGCGATCCGCGCTGGCACCCGCTGCCCCGCCGGGTCCAATTCGGCCTGCACCATCTGCCCTTCTTTCAAACCGGCACGCAGGCGGGCGGGAATATCGACCTCCACTTGGAGATAGTCGACATCCGCAAAGGTGAGCAACGGTTGGCCGGGCTGCACCGTGTCGCCAACTTCGACACGCTTCTTCACGATCACGCCACCGAAGGGCGCGATGCTGCGGGCGTCCCGAAGTTTGGCATCCAGCGCCTGCACTTCGGCTTGCAACTGCAACAGCGTATTGCGGGCGGACTGCACCTGAATTCCCGCTGCAAACACATCTGCCGAACGTTCTGCCCCGCGATCCCGATCACCCATAAAACTTTCCGCCGGGCGGGTGAACATCTGATCAAACAAATTCGGTAAGCCCATGCCGCCGGGCGCAGTGCGCGATTGCGGCGATTCCATTTCACGTCCGTATTGCACATCCGCATTACGCAATTGCGCATCGGCACTCGCCAGTTGCGCCATCAATGCCCGCCGTTGCGCTAACAATTCCTCATCACCGAGCGTCACCAAGAGATTGCTCTCTTCAAAATGATCGCCCTCGCGCCCCGCTATAAACGTCACGCGACCCGGCACCTGCGCTGACAAGGTCACTTCTTTATAGGCGACCACCGTGCCACCGAGTGAGACTGTTGGTACACCGGGCGCTTGTTGAACGATAAAAACGTCGCCCGCTGGTAATTGCGCCCAACTCAAAGGCGCAGCACCGCAAAGTGCAAGTAAGCAAGCCGCACACAAACTCTTTTTTTTGATTTTCATCGAATAACACACCAAATACTTTTTTGTTAAGTCCAAATGCCCGCTGATTTTTTTCAATCCTTAATTGTATTGGATTTAGCGTTGCAACGCGGGCGATGATCTGCATTTAAAGCGACGTCACGATGACTTCAATGCTCAAAATCGTAACATGACCCACCTGAAAAGTCTGTTTGCCGCTGGACTGGCGTGGTCAAGGCAACAGATCAACCATCTGCACCGCGCCGTCATATTCGTTGGGTGTACCATCCAAACCGCAGCACTTGCTTTGATACCACATTCTCAATTCTGCAACGGACAGCGCCAGCCTGAGACCACAACACCATGACTTCATCGTCTGATGCTATTGAACAACGCTTAAATGAATTAAAAATTCATTTGGGACAAGAAAACCCCGTGTTATTAAATACCGTTGACAGTTTTCGCGTCCTCGACCACCTCGCCTATCGGATTGGACTTTTGGAAACAAATCAATCCTTTGCTACCCAGATTCCGTGGTGGCCATTGATTTCAATTTTGGGCACTTTTTCTGCTGGTAAATCGACATTTATTAACGATTATTTAGGACAAAAACTCCAGCGCACTGGCAATCAAGCAGTCGATGATCGCTTTACTGTCGTTGTGTATAGCCCCGAACCAATGAGCCATTCCTTGCCCGGCGTGTCGCTCGATTCCGATCCGCGCTTTCCGTTTTATCGCATGTCGCAAGAGATCAATAGCGTTGCCGATGGCGAAGGTGGTCGCATCGACACCTATTTGCAGCTCAAAACCTGTCGCAGCGAGCGGCTGCGC
Organism: Thiocystis violascens; assembly: GCA_020721065.1. Taxonomy (GTDB): domain Bacteria; phylum Pseudomonadota; class Gammaproteobacteria; order Chromatiales; family Chromatiaceae; genus Chromatium; species Chromatium violascens_A. The sequence continues at coordinate 6,623 of DYNM01000016.1, forward strand.
GGCAAAATTCTGATCGACTCGCCCGGCTTTGACGCTGACGCCCAGCGCACAGCGGTGCTGCGCATCAGCAAGCACATGATTGATCTGTCGGATTTGGTGCTGGTGTTGTTTGATGCGCGTCATCCTGAACCCGGCGCGATGCGCGACACGCTCAAGCATCTGGTGCAAAACACCATCAATCGCGCTGATTCTGGCAAATTTTTGTACATTCTCAATCAGTTAGATTCTGCCGCCAATGAAGACAATCCCGAAGATGTGGTGGCAGCATGGTTGCGAGCGATGGGCGAGGCCGGACTGACGGCGGGGCGCTTTTATACGATTTATAGCCCAGCGGCACCGACGCAAATTCCCGACGACCATCGTCGTGAACGCTTTGAAAAAAAGCGCGATGAAGACCTCGGCGAGATTTATCAGCGCATGGAACACGTTGAAATTGAACGCGCTTATCGCATCATCGCCACCTTGCGCAAAAGTGCCACCGATGTGGAGCAGTTGGCGCTGCCGCTGCTGACCACCGCGCTGCGGCGCTGGCGCACGCGCACGGTGTTGATTGACGCAGTCGCGCTGTTGGGGCTGGGCAGCGGCTGGATGAGCTGGAGCATCAGCGCCGGGCATTGGCAAGAAGGGGTTTATCACGCGCCTTGGTTTGAGTTGCTCAGATCAATCGAAGGTGGCGTGGTGTGGTTTGAAATCCTGCTGGCGCTGGCGCTGCTCGGTGGACATTTTGCGGCGCGACATCTGGCGGTGCTGACGGTGTTGCCGGGGCTGCGCCAGCAGATTGAACAGCGCCAACCGCCGGGCAATGTGTTGGCGGTCTTTCAGCGCAACACGCGGTTTTGGCGCACCATTTGGCTGGGGCGTCCGGTCGGTTGGAATCGCGCCACCCGCGCAGAATTGGATGAAGTGTTGCAGGGCTGCGAAAGCTACATCCAAATGCTCAACGAGCGGCTGACGAATCCGCGTGGTATCCGCGAATCTCTGACGACAGCAGCGCGGCAGTTTTTCAAATTCGGTTAAGGCAATTCATTCATGCGTATCGCATCGTTTCTCAGCGTCATCCTCGTGTTGTTCTTTCTCGCTGGCTGCGCGTCCCGCACCGGGCGCGAAGCACCATTGCCCGTTGACGCGACTGTCAGCGGTGATTTCGCCGGTCGCGCTGAAATTGAACCATTTATCAAACGGATGCGCAGCGAACACGGCTTTGCCCCAGCAGACACTGCCGCGATTCTGTCGGCAGCGCAGCGCCAGCAAACAGTCATCAATTTGATGAACCATCAAGCGCCCAAAAAGAGCAGCGGTCCCAATGGCGCGTGGACGCGCTATCGGGCGAAATTCCTCACGACCGACACGATCAACAAAGGCGTGGCGTTTTGGGAGCAACACGCAACCGCGCTCGCTCGCGCCAGCAGTCGCTACGGCGTCCCGCCGGAATATGTGATCGCCATCATCGGCGTTGAAACCCACTTCGGCGGCTTTGTCGGCAAAACGCGCATTCTCGACGCGCTCACCACGCTGGCATTTGATTACCCGCGCCGGGCGGCTTATTTCACTGACGAGTTGGCCGCCTTTTTGGTGATGAGCCGCGATGAACAGGTTGAACCGACGCAACCACGCGGCTCGTTTGCGGGCGCGATGGGGCTGGGGCAATTCATGCCGTCGAGCTTTCATCGCTACGCCGTCGATCTCAGCGGCGATGGGCACCGCGATCTGTGGCATCCCACTGACGCGATTGGCAGCGTCGCCAACTATTTCAAAGCGCACGGCTGGCGCAGCGGTGAGCCAGTTGCGGTGCGGGCAGATGCGCCGTCTGGCTTTCGTTTGGAGGGTTTGAAGACCGGCTTTGATAGCCGTCACAAGGTGGCGGAACTCGCCCGGCGCGGCATCACTCCGCGCAGCACGCTCGGCGGCGCACAACAGGTCAGCTTGCTGCAACTCGATGCCGTCGGTGGTTATGAATACTGGCTGGGCTTGACCAATTTCTACGTCATCACCCGTTATAACCACAACGTCCATTACGCAATGGCGATTCACCAGCTCGCGCAAGCGATTCGAGCGCGACGCAAGGCGGGCGGTTGACATGACCACGCCCGCAGCGCCACCAGTCGGTGATTCTCTCGCGCATTTTCCCGTCACCCAGCTCAAGCGAGTCGGACCGACGCTGGCAGCGCGGCTGGAACGGCTCGGCATCCGCACGGTGCAGGAGTTGCTGTTTCATCTGCCGCTGCGTTATCAAGATCGCACGCGGTTATTGAGTTTCGCTGAGTTGATTGTGGGCGATGAAGCGTTGACGGTCGGCACGGTGCGCGATACGGCGATCACCGAGGGACAACGCCGGTCGTTAAAAGTCTGGTTAGCCGACGGCAGCGGGCACGGGCTGCTGCTGCGGTTTTTTCATTTTTCACCGCAGCAAGTCGCCGCCTTCGCCAGCGGGACGCGGGTGCGCTGTTATGGCGAGGTGCGGCAGGGTTATCAGACGTTGGAAATGGTGCATCCAGAAGTGCAATTTGCAGCGGATGCGGCAGCGGATGAAACAGCAGCAGAAGCAGTGTTGACGCCGATTTATCCGTCCACTGAAGGGCTGCAACAATTGACGTGGCGCAGTCTGATGGAGCAGGCGTTGACGTGGCTGGCGCAGTTGCCGCTGACCGATTATTTGCCTGCTGAAGTGTTGAGCGGCTTGGCGCTGCCGAGTCTGCGCGAGGCGCTGATCACGATTCATCGTCCACCGGCATCAGCCAACCTCAGCGCGTTGATGGAGCGGCGGCATCCCGCTTTTGTGCGCTTGGCATTTGAGGAATTGACCGCGCATCAAGTCAGCCTGCGACGCTTGCGGCTGTTGCAACAAACCTACACGGCTCCGCAACTCACTGGCGCAGGTCAGCTCTGTCCGCAGTTGCGAGCGGTGTTGCCGTTCCAATTGACGGCGGCACAAGAGCGCGTGGTGGCGGAAATCAGCGCCGATTTAGCGACACCGCGTCCGATGCGACGGCTGTTGCAGGGCGATGTCGGCTCCGGCAAAACCATCGTCGCAGCGTTGGCGGCGGTGCAGGCGATTGAAGCTGGTTATCAGGCGGCGCTGATGGCTCCGACCGAATTGCTCTCAGAACAGCATCATCGCAGCTTGAGTATTTGGCTGGCGCTGTTGGGGATTCAGCCGCTGTGGTTGGCGGGGCGACATAAAGGTAAAGAACGGGCGCTGGCGCTCGCAGCGATTGCGGATGGTTCGGCGCAGCTCGTGATTGGGACGCACGCGCTGTTTCAAGATGAGGTGATATTTCACAACTTGGGACTGGTGATTGTGGACGAGCAGCAGCGTTTCGGCGTGGCGCAGCGGTTGAAATTGCGCGACAAGCGGACGGCATCTCACAGCGCCGTGCATCAGTTGATGATGACGGCCACGCCAATTCCGCGCTCACTGGCGATGACGTTGTATGCCGATTTAGATGTGTCGGTGCTGGACGAGTTGCCACCCGGTCGGACGCCGATCACGACGGTGGCGGTGCCAGATACGCGGCGGGAGGAAGTGATTGCGCGGGTGTATCACGCTTGTCAGCAGGGACGCCAAGCCTATTGGGTGTGTACCTTGATTGATGAGTCCGAACTGCTCGAATGCCAAGCGGCGGAAGAAACGGCGCAGCAATTGAGTGCGCAATTAGCAGGAGTGACCATCGGACTGGTTCACGGGCGGATGAAAAGCAGCGAGCGCGATGCGGTGATGGCAGGCTTTATCAGCGGCGCAGTGGGAGTGCTGGTGGCAACGACGGTGATTGAAGTCGGCGTGGATGTCGCCAACGCCAGCGTGATGATTATTGAAAATTCTGAACGGCTGGGGTTATCGCAACTGCACCAACTGCGCGGTCGGGTCGGACGCGGCGCGATTCAAAGTCACTGCGTGTTGCTGTATCACGCGCCGCTGTCGCAGGTAGCGACGGAGCGTTTGGGCGTGATTCGCGCCACCGCCAGCGGGTTTGAAATTGCCGAGCGCGATCTGGTGCTACGCGGCGCGGGTGAGGTGTTAGGCACTCGTCAAGCTGGCGCGATGCAGTTTCGCCTCGCCGATCCGCTGCGCGATCAAGGACTGATTGCGGCGGCGCAACGGACGGCTGACCAACTGCTCGCGCAGCATCCTGACGTGGTCGCGCCGTTGATTGCGCGGTGGCTGGGACGGCGCGAGGCGTATGGTCAGGTATGAATTGAGTTGTCAGCTATTGGTACTCACCATGCTTTTTACTGACAACTGATAACTAATAACTGACTCAATAATTTATATCACAAATGCGTCATTCCTATTGCACAATAAACAGACAATCAATAACGCCAAAATGCACAAAAGAATGACGACAAAAAACGCAATTGCTTGACGCCTGCTGCATTTGATTATAGCGACATCGCCGCCCCAAAAGACCGCAAGGATTGAAACGCACCAGCACCAGCCGCAATTACCTTTTCACTTGACTTTCAGACCGGTGCTGGTCACAGCAGTCACGCGACCAGCGTCAATTTTTCAATCACTGCGGATGATAGGATTATGTTAAAACTCAGCGATATTTTGATTGCCAATCAAGAGCTTGAACGCTTTCACGAACTGTTCCCGTTGATTCAAGAAGTCGCCCGCAGCGGCGAGCGATTTTTCCGCATGGATGTCAAACCGCCCTACCCCGACACTCCCGACAATTGGGAAGATCAATTGGAGGCCGCATTTAGTGGACGTATCCGTTAATTTTCATTCTGAGCGAGCCGCCATGCCTCAATTTGACCATTTTGCCGCCCACTTTGTCGATCAAGCTGCTGATTCTGTTGCTAATTCAGTGCTTGCTGCCTCCGCATTGGAAGCGCATTTACAAGCCCTGAGTGAACACATGGCGCAGCTTGAACGCACCCACGCTGCCCCATTGCAACAGGCTGATTTACAACTACAAATGGCGCGTACTCTCGTGAATTTAGAGCGCGGTGCGGAAGCGTGGCCGTTGGGACGAGCGGCGTTTGCAACCTTTATTGCTGGCGATCAATTTGAATTAGCAGCCGATGCGTGTGATGTTTTATTTCAAGCCGAGCAGCCAGCTTCATTAGCAGCACTTGGTCAAGGCATTTGGTTGGCAGTGACCTGTCCAATTGATCCAGAATTAACGATTGAATTACTCAGTCATGTGATTGATGACACGCCAGATAATGCAGATGGTGCGGCGGTTGCGGCAACTACTGCATTGTTTTTAGCGGATATTCGAGCGCAAGGACGGCAACGCGAGGATTTAATGTTTTTTGCAACGCAATTGCTTGGCAATGTGGCGCGGCGGCATAGTGGTATTGATGGACGTGACGCATTAGATGCGTGGATGGAGCGTTTAGAATTAAAAGAACCGGAAAAATTTCTCGTTCGCTTGCGGAATGTAGTCGATGTTTTAGTGCAGGATGAATGGTGGTTTAATCGGGAGGCATTGCAGGAGCGGTTGCCTTTTTAATGCGTTGTCAGTGGTCAGTGAATGAAATGCTGATAAAACAGTTGATGATTGGTTAGCATTTTTTATGCGCTGCTTTTTATACTCACTGCCGATAATTAACGCATGTTACTGACTACTTTATTTTTTCACATCAGCGAGATAACTCATGTTTTGGCAGGAAGATAACAATCCCGACGCGGTGCAGATTCCTGATGACATCGTTGATCTGCTGTTTAGCGTTGATTGCAAACGCATTCCGGTCGATCACGCGCATCTTTTAGCAACCGCATTGCGCGCGGCGTTGCCTTGGCTGGACAGTGAGCCGCAGTTGGCGGTGCATACGATTCACGGTGCCGGTTCGCAAAATGGCTGGCAACGCCCGGCGCATGGCAGCGACACCGAGTTGCTGTTATCGCGTCGCACTAAGTTGATGATTCGTAGTCCAAAAACGCGAGTGGCTGAATTGTTGCAACACCTGCCCGGCGTGACGCTTGATCTCGCCGGTCATCGCCTGAGCGTCGGTGCAGGTAAAATCAAACTGCTGACCAAAGAGGCAACCTTGTTTGCGCGGCAGGTGGTCATCCGCGATGTCACCAGCGATCTCATTGATGAATCAGCCTTTTTACACGGCGTGGCTACGCAGCTTGCCGCCCTAGACATCGTGTTGCGTAAGGCGCTATGCGGCAAAACGTTGGCGCTCGCCACGCCGCAAGGTTCAATGCACATTCGTAGCCTGTTGTTGGCGGCGTTGACGGCGGAGGAATCTATTCGCTTACAACAACACGGTCTTGGTACGCATCGTTTGCTTGGTTGCGGTATTTTTATTCCGCATAAAGGAATTGATCCGGTGAATCCCGGTTGATGACGTGTTGCAATTAACACTATAGAATTAACGCGCTGTACTTGTTGCCCAGTTGTGGGCACAATTGATAACAACGATTGAGGAACGATATGGCTATTGAAGTGAACGGAAAAAGCATTGCCACAACGGCTGCTGGCTATTTAGAAAATTATGCGGATTGGGATGAAGATGTCGCTCGTGCTTTAGCGGCGATTGAAAATATTGAACTGACTGATAAACATTGGGACGTGATTAAATATCTGCGCAGTGAATACGTTGATAACGGTCAGAATCAACCAATGGAGCGCGTGGTCCTCAAGGATATGGGCAAGCTGTGGGGCACCAAACCAACCAGCAAGGATTTGTATACTTTATTCCCGCTGGCTCCCACCAAACAGGGCACGAAAATTGCCGGTTTGCCGGCGGTGATGCGCAAAGGCGGTTATTAACCGCTGGCATGATGTGAATGAAAAAAGCCAGCGTTATGCTGGCTTTTTTATTGCTTATTGCGTTACAACAACGCGCAGTGATCGCAGAAATCAACTGTACTTCAATTCATTAAGCGCCACCTCACCCCGCCAAGCGTTCTAAAATCATCATCACCTGTTGCAACCGCTGCGCCGCTTCCGGCATCTCGCAAAAGAACTTCAGTTTATCAGTGCCATCCAATTTGAATTCTTTGGGTTTAGCTTGCACCAAGCGAATGAGATTCATCGGATCAAGTGTTGGCTGCTCATTAAAAATAATGCGCCCACTCGCTGCGCCTACTTCAATTTTGCGAATTCCCAGCGGTTGGGCGCGGAGCTTTAATGCTGTGATTTCTAATAAGCATTTGGTTGGTTCTGGTAATAACCCAAAACGATCAATCATTTCCACCCGCAACTCTCGCAAAGCCGCATCATCACTCGCGCTGGCAATGCGTTTGTATAACACCAGCCGCGCTTGCACATCCGGTAAATAATCACTCGGCAATAATGCCGAAACGCCCAAATCAATTTCAGTTCCGTGATCGAGCGGGCGATCTAATTCTGGAGTGCGTCCCGCTTTTAATGCGTTCACCGCTCGCTCCAGCATGTCCATATACAGCGTAAAACCAATTTCAGTCATTTGCCCAGATTGTTCATCGCCCAGCAATTCACCCGCGCCGCGAATTTCTAAATCATGCGTTGCTAAAGTGAAACCTGCGCCTAAATCTTCCATTGCTGCAATTGCATCTAAACGTTTTTTTGCATCGGCAGTCATTAGCGTGGGCGGCGGCGTGATTAAATACGCATAAGCGCGATGATGCGAGCGACCAACGCGCCCGCGCAGTTGGTGCAATTGTGCCAGCCCTAATTTATCAGCGCGATTGATAATAATCGTGTTAGCACTCGGCACGTCAATGCCGCTTTCAATAATGGTCGTGCAAACTAAAACATTAAAGCGTTGATGATAAAAATCGCGCATGACGCGCTCTAAATCACGCTCGCGCATTTGCCCATGTGCAACTTGCACTCGCGCTTCTGGAATTAAATCTTTTAACTTCTGCGCTTGGTTTTCAATTGTCTGGACTTCATTGTGTAAAAAGTACACCTGTCCGCCCCGTTTTAATTCACGCAATACCGCTTCTTGTAATAAACCATCGTGCCACGCATTCACAAAGGTTTTAATGGGATGGCGTGCGACCGGCGGCGTGGCAATAATGGATAAATCGCGCAAACCAGATAGCGACATATTCAACGTGCGCGGAATTGGCGTCGCCGTCAGCGTCAAAATATCCACTTCTGCTCGCAAATTTTTGAGCTGTTCTTTGTGGCGCACGCCAAACCGATGCTCTTCGTCAATGATCGCTAACCCTAAGTTTTTGAAGCGCATTCCGGGCTGGAGCAATTTGTGGGTGCCGACGACGATGTCGAGCGTGCCCGCCGCCAGTCCGTCCAAAATCCGCTGCTGTTCTTTGGCGGTGCGAAACCGCGACAGGCTGTCCACCCGCACCGGCCAATCCGCAAAGCGGTCGGAAAAATTCTCAAAATGCTGCTGCGCCAGCAGCGTCGTCGGCACCAACACGACCACTTGGCGACCGCCGTTGACCGCCATAAACGCCGCTCGCATGGCGACCTCAGTTTTGCCAAAACCGACATCGCCGCACACCACGCGATCCATCGGTTTTGCGGTCGCCATATCCGCCAGCACGGCATCAATGGCGCGTTGTTGATCGGGCGTTTCTTCAAACGGAAATGCGGCGGCAAAGGTCGCGTAATCCGTCCCTCCGTCAGGACAAGCAACCCCGTTGCGAGTGGCGCGGCGAGCGTGAATATCGAGCAGTTCAGCGGCAACATCGTGAATTTTACGCGCAGCTTTGCGTTTAATTTTGTCCCACTGATCGCTGCCGAGCCGATGCAGCGGCGCGTGTTCTGGCGCAGCACCGGTGTAGCGCGAAATCAGATGCAACGCGCTGACGGGCACATAAAGTTTGTCGTGATTGGCATATTCGAGCGTGAGAAATTCGGTGGTCAGACCGTCGCCAACGGTCAGCGTTTGCAAACCGAGATAGCGCCCGATGCCGTGCTGTTCATGCACCACCGGCGCTCCCACGCTCAATTCCGTGAGATTGCGAACGATGGCGTCGTTATCGCGCTCACGACTGCGCCGCCGTTCCTGCCGCACCCGCTCGCCATACAACTGCGTTTCCGTGATCAGCGCGATGCCAAACATCTCGTTCACGCCGGTTGCAACGGGCGGAGCTTGGAAACTCTCTTCTGCAAACGGCAACGATAAAAGCCGTTCTTCGGCGCGGCAGTGCGGAGTCAACAACAATCCCCGCTCCAACGGCGCAACCGTCAACGCCAGCGCCAGCTCGCTGCTGACAAACGTCTGCCAATCCGCCACCAGCGTCGGGCGAATGCCGAAATGTGCCAACTGCTCGGCGAGCACCTCGCGCCGTCCCGCGCTTTCCGCCACAAACAGCGTCCGCTGCCCCGCGCCAGCCATAAACGTCAGCAATGCCTGCGCCGGTTGCGCGATGCGGGCATCAATCGCCAGTGGCGGCAATTCAGCCGTCGCAAAATTGTGAACTGCCGCATAACCCTTGCGCCGTTCCGTCACCGCATCTGCTTGATATTGCACACCCGCGCCGCGATTGAGCGCCGCCGCCAATTCATCGGGCGTCAGATACAACTGCGCTGGCGGCAACAACGGGCGCTCGCGGTCATAACGGCGCTGTTCATAACGCTGTTGCACTCCCGCAAAAAACCCAGCCGCCATTTCGCGTGCATCCGCCGGTTCCAGCACCACCGTGCCCGCTGGCAAATAGTCAAACAGCGTCGCGGTCTGCTCAAAAAACAGCGGCAGGTAATACTCCAAACCATTCGGCGTATTCCCCGCCGACACCTCGCGGTAAATCAAACTGCCTTGTGGATCGCCCTCAAAGCTGGCGCGATACCGCTGCCGAAATCCCGCCAACGCCTCCTCCGTCAACGGAAACTCCCGCGCTGGCAACAGCCGCACCTGCTCCAATTGCGCTTGTGACCGCTGCGTTTCCGGGTCAAAGGTGCGGATGCTGTCGATTTCACAGTCAAATAAATCAATCCGCAGCGGCACGTCACTGCCCATCGGAAACACATCCAGCAACGCTCCGCGCACCGCAAATTCTCCGTGCGTGAGCACTTGCGACACGCAGGAATAGCCGCTGCGCTCCAGCCGCTGGCGCGTCGTCTCCAGCGCGAAGCGATCACCAACTTTTAACACCAAAGCCTGACTCTCGACATAGTCACGCGGCGGCAGTCGTTGCAGCAGCGTCGCCACTGGCACAATCAACACGCCTTGCGTTAATTCTGGCAGCCGATACAACGTCAACAGCCGCTCTGACACCAGCTCCGGCAACGGTGAAAACACGTCATAAGGCAGCGTTTCCCAATCGGGAAAGGTCAGCAGCGGCACCGGAGTTGCAGCCAGAAAAAAGCGCAGTTCGTGGCGCAACATCGCTGCCGCCTGCGCATCCGCCACCAGCGCCAGCACCAAGCCCGGCTGGAGACGCGCTGCGTTGGCAATGGCGAGCGCGGCGCTGGCAGCAGTAAGTTGTCCCCACAGCAGACGTTCGCCAGCGCGGGTGGGAAGTGGTGGAGTGAGTGGGGAGCGCAGAGCCGGTGACGGCATGTTTGATCAACCTCGGAGCAGTACATATAGAGACATCAACACGAACGGCGTGATTTTCGCACACCGCGCCAACGCTGTTGCGTTGATGTGCCCCATGTCTGGTTAATAAATAGAAAAGCGCGTTAAAGTGTGCCCGCGCTTGGCGGGTAAGTAACAGCTTATCAATAACCGCTCAATGCACATTCACGGCACGATTGAATAGTGCTTTTTAGGCAATCGTGTCATTTCGCTTCAATATGATTGTTAAGGAAATTGCAATGGCTAAAACAATTCTGACTGTGGATGATTCTGCTTCGATTCGCCAAATGGTGACATTTACTTTGAAAGATGCCGGTTATGCGGTGGTTGAGGCGGTTGATGGACAAGATGGTCTTGATAAAGCGAAATCGGGACGGTTTGATTTGATTTTTACGGATCAAAATATGCCGCGCATGGATGGATTGACGCTGATTAAACAATTGCGCAGTTTGCCGCAATACGCTTCGGTACCCATTTTGATGCTGACGACTGAATCAAGCGATGGCATGAAAAGTCAGGGACGGGCGGCTGGCGCGACTGGTTGGTTGGTGAAGCCATTTGATCCGCAAAAATTGCTGGAAGTGGTGCGTAAAGTCATCGGTTAATCGCCAGCACGCAACGGAGGCAGGGTTATGACCATTGATATGACGCGCTTTTATCAGGTCTTTTTTGACGAGGCCGGCGAACACCTCGCGGCGATGGAAGATTTGCTGCTGGAATTGGATGTCAGCGCCCCGGATTTAGAAACGCTCAACGCTATTTTTCGCGCTGCGCATTCCATTAAAGGCGGCGCAGGCACCTTTGGGTTTAACGACATGGCGGAGGTGACGCATGTGTTGGAAACCCTGCTCGATTGTTTGCGCAAGCAGGAATTGCAGCCAACGGTGGAAATGGTGGACACCTTTCTCCGCGCCGGTGATGTGTTGAAAGCGCAGTTGGCGGCGCACCAAGAAGGGCGCGAATATGCGGATGTGCGCATCGCTGAGGTGTGCGCTCATCTGGAGCAACTGTCTACGCTGGCACCCACGTCGCCCGCCAATCATCGTTTTGCGCTCGCGCCGCAGGTCAAGAAGCCACCACCAATGACGCGCTGGCATATCAGTTTTCGTGCGGATGCTATCGACTTTCAACCCGGCGCAGATATTGCTGCGCTGCGCGACGTGCTGGCGGAATTAGGGCAGGTTGATTGGTTGAGCGCGGATGATGCCGAGCTGTGCGTGTGGCGCTTGACCACCAACGCCGGGCAAGAGGCCATCATCGAAACCTTCGCCTTTGTCTGCGATCCAGCCTGTTTAACGATCAGTTTTGATGATGGCGAGCTGCATCCGCCGGCGCACCAGACGGCGCAAGATGATCCCGGCTTTGGCTTTTTTACTGACGCGCCGGGCAGCGACCATCTCAAGCAAGTGACTGAAGATGAAGCGGGATTTGGCTTTTTTGCCGACGCGCCCGGCACTGCGTATTTCGCGCACCACGCGGCAGATGCAAAAGAAGATGCGGCTGGCTTTGGCTTTTTTGCTGGCGCACCGGGCAGCGAGCAGGTGGCAGATCAAGAACATCACGGCTACGGCTTATTTGGCGGCAGCCCCGGCATGGCAACGGTCGCGGCCATCGCGCAGCAAGAACGCACAGAAACTGCGCAAGGTTATGGCTTTTTTGAGCGCCGCCAGCCGCTTGAACCAACCGACGTGGCGGCAGTTGCCACGCCACCCGTCGCGCCAGCAGCGGTGCGTCCGGCAGCGACCGCAGCAGATGCGAAACGCGCTGCACCGGCCGATACCTCAATTCGCGTCAGCGTCGAAAAGGTCGATCAACTCATCAATCTGGTCGGCGAGCTGGTGATCACGCACGCGATGCTGGCGGAGTCGGCGTCGGGCTTGGAACCGCTCGCACATGAGCAGATTTTTGATGGGCTGGCGAATTTAGAGCGCAATTCGCGTGATTTGCAGCAGGCGGTGATGTCGATTCGGATGTTGCCGATCAGTTTTGTGTTTAACCGTTTTCCGCGAGTGGTGCGCGACACCGCCGCCAAGTTGGGCAAACAGGTCGCGTTGAAATTGCTCGGCGAAGATACCGAATTGGATAAAGGCTTGATTGAACGCCTCGCTGATCCGCTCAACCATCTGGTGCGCAACAGCATCGATCACGGGATTGAACAGCCACAGCAGCGCGTGGCGAGCGGCAAGCCAGAAATGGGTGAAATCACGCTGCGGGCGAGTCATCAAGGCGGCAGCGTGGTGGTTGAAGTGCGCGACGACGGCGCGGGTTTGAATCGGGATAAATTGCTGGCTAAAGCGGCGCAGCAGGGAATTGCGTTGCCGGACAACCCGTCTGATAAAGACGTTTGGCAATTGATTTTTCATGCTGGATTTTCCACTGCCGATAAAATTACCGATATTTCTGGACGCGGCGTTGGCATGGATGTGGTGCGACGGAATATCGAAGCGATGAATGGGCGCGTTGATATTGATTCTGAACCGGGACACGGCACCCGCATTACAATTCGTTTGCCCTTAACGTTAGCCATCTTGGATGGATTATCGGTGCGGATGGGCGATGAAATGTTTATTTTGCCTTTAACTGCGATTCAAGAATCCATTCAACCCACCCGCGATCAATTTATGACGGTTGCTGGTAAAGGACGGCTGGCGCGAGTCAATGGCGATTATTTGCCACTGGTGATGTTGCGCGAAGTATTTGCTTTAGATGCACCACCTTTGCGCGATGAAGATGGCATTTTAGTCGTCGTTGATACGACAGAAGGGCGCATTGCATTGTTGATTGACGAATTAGTCGCTCAACATCAAGTGGTGATTAAAAGTTTAGAAACCAATTATCGCAAAGTGGAAGGCATCTCTGGCGCAACCATTATGGGTGATGGTCGCGTGGCATTGATTTTAGATGTTGATGCGCTGGCGCGTCTCAATCGCCGCGCTGAATAAAGAAACAACGCTGTTACTAACAGGAAACAATTTTAATGAACAATGACCGTCCTGAGCGCACTGTCACCACTACCGAGGTGACAAAAGAATATCTCACCTTCACTTTAGGTGATGAAGAATATGGCATTGATATTTTGAAGGTGCAAGAAATTCGCGGTTATGATGCCGTAACCCGCATTGCTAATGCACCTAATTTTATTAAAGGTGTGATTAACATGCGCGGCATCATCGTACCGATTCTTGATATGCGCCTAAAATTCAACCTTGGGCAAGTGGAATATAACGAATTCACGGTAGTGATTATTCTCAACGTCGCCGAACGTGTAGTAGGCATCGTGGTTGATGGAGTATCAGATGTGATTGCCTTAAAGCGTTCGCAAATCCGCCCAGCGCCTGAGTTTGGCGCGTTAATGGATACAGCCTACATTGACGGTTTAACCACTTTGGAACAGCGCATGGTGATTATGGTGGATATTGAAAAACTCATCACCAGCAGCGAAATGGGCTTGGTTGAATCTGTACGGTCAGAACTAGCATAACTGCAAAACAACAATCACTTTATATCACTGCTAACTTCAAAAAGGTGCGTTAAGATGGGTAAGCTAACCGTTGGCTGGCGACTGGGTATTGGCTTTGGAACGGTATTAACATTGTTAATTATTATCTCAAGTATTGGTTGGGCAAGTATGCACACGATCAATCAAGATTTAGATTTAATTGTCAATGATCGGTTGCCTAAGTTGTCGTGGACGCACAACATTATTGATCACGTCAACGAAGTGACGCGCATTATGCGCACTGCGTTGTTAGTTGAAGATCAAGCAGAAGCGGTGCGCAAAGTAGAATCTATTTCTGCGATTAACGCTGAAATCCTTGACAATGTTGATAAGTTAAAACGTAGCATCACCACTCCAGAAGGCGTCCAATTGATGGCGGCCCTAAAAGCTGTTCGTGATCCTTTTGTGGCGGTGCGTGATCGCTTTATTGAAATGATCAAGAATGGTCAACGCGCTGAAGCAAAATCATTGTTGTTGAATGACTCAATCGTGTTACAAAAAGCATTTTTAGGGGCGCTGGATAATTTAGTGAATTATCAAGCGGGGCTGGTGAATACAGCCGGTGTTGCAGCGGCAGAAAATACCAATTTTGCGGAACGACTGATTATTTTGCTGTCGATATTGGCGGTGATATTAGGTGTGGCGACTGCTTTTTGGATTATTCGGTCGTTGATGCGACAACTGGGCGGTGAGCCAGATTATGCAGCAGCAATGGTGCAGGCAGTGGCAGCAGGTGATTTATCACATACGTTGGTAGTCAAGCCAAACGATACTGGTAGCTTGTTAGTGTCGTTAAAAATGATGCAAGAAGAATTAAAACAGTTGGTGCATGAAATTACCATTATTGTACATGCTGCAAATCAAGGTAATTTTAGTCAACGCTTGAACATCGCGGATAAAAAAGGCTTTGGTAAGGAGATTTGTGGCAGCTTAAATCAATTGGTTGATACGACTGACATCGGGCTAAAAAATGTGACGCGAGTTGCGAACGCGCTGGCAGTGGGTGATTTATCACAAACAATCACCAGTGACTGTGCGGGGGTGTTTAATGAGACTAAGGTAGGTGTAAATGGGACGGTCGCTGCATTAAGTAAAATTGTAAATGAAATTCGCGGCATCGTTGATGCTGCGAATCGTGGTGATTTCAGTTCTAAATTAGAGCTGGCGGGGAAGAAAGGTTTTGCTCTTGATATTGCGCAACTGCTCAATCAGTTGTCAGATACGACTGAGGTGGGATTAAAAGATGTGATGCGGGTGGCAAAAGCATTAGCAAATAGTGATTTGACGCAAACAATTACTAAGGATTATCCGGGTTTGTTTGGGGAAACGATCACGGCAGTCAATGATACTGTGGCGAATTTGAAGAAGTTGGTGTTTCAAATTCGGGAAGCTGTTGAAACGATTTCTACAGCATCCAGTGAAATTGCAACCGGCAATCAAGATTTAAGTCAGCGTACTGAAGAACAAGCGAGTTCGTTAGAAGAAACTGCGAGTTCGATGGAGCAATTAACCAGTACTGTGAAACAAAACGCGGATAATGCGCGGCAGGCAAATCAATTGGCAATTGCGGCGTCGGAAGTGGCGGTGAAGGGTGGTGAGCGGGTCGGGGCGTCGGTGGAAACGATGACGGCGATTGCGGATTCCAGCAAAAAAATTGCGGATATTCTCAGTGTAATTGATGGAATTGCGTTTCAAACCAATATCTTGGCACTCAATGCGGCGGTGGAAGCAGCGCGTGCCGGTGAGCAGGGACGCGGTTTTGCGGTGGTGGCAGCCGAGGTGCGCAATCTCGCGCAGCGGTCGGCAAATGCGGCGAAGGAAATTAAAACCATGATTGGTGACAGCGTGGCGAAGGTGGACGCTGGCACCATTCAGGTGAATGAAACTGGGCAGCGGATGCAGGATATTGTGCTTTCAATTCAGCGTGTTACTGATTTGGTGGCGGAAATTTCGGCGGCGTCATTGGAACAATCGACTGGCATCGAGCAGGTGAATCAGGCCATTTTGCAGATGGATGATGTGACGCAACAAAATGCGGCGTTGGTGGAGCAAGCGGCGGCGGCGGCGGAGGCGTTGGCGGATCAAGCCCGCGAGTTAAATCGCATCGTGGCGGTGTTTAAGACGGGTCAAGACGGGCGCGGCACTCCGGCACGAGCGGCGGCGGTGCGTTCAAATGCAAGTAGTGCGCCAAAACGGGTGGCAACGAGCTTGGCACCGGTCAAGGTTGCTAAATCCACTCCGCGTTCTGTGAAACCTGCTGATGACGATGACTGGTCCGAGTTTTGAGCGCGAGTTTCAGTTCACGGCGCAGGATTTTGAGCGCATTCGCGGGCTGATTTATGAGCACGCGGGGATTGCGCTCAACGCCAGCAAATCTGACATGGTTTACAGCCGCATTGCGCGGCGGTTGCGGGCGACCGGGCTGGCAACTTTTGATGAATATCTCGCTTATTTGGCGCACGATTCCGATGAATGGCAGCAATTTACTAATTCGCTGACGACCAATCTCACCGCTTTTTTCCGTGAAGCCCATCATTTTCCCGTGCTGGCGGAACAAGTGAGCGCCGCGCAGCGGGCAGGTCGCACGCCGATTCGACTGTGGTCGGCGGCGTGCTCTACGGGTGAGGAGCCGTATTCGATGGCGATGACGGTGATTGATGCGCTGGATTCGTGGACGCCACCGGTGCGGATTTTGGCGACCGATTTAGATACCAACGTGCTGCGCCAAGCTGCTGAGGGCATTTATCCGCTGGAAAGAGTCGCTAAATTGTCGGAAATGCAGTTAAAACGCTTCTTTCAGCGCGGTGCCGGAGCGCGAGACGGCATGGTGCGGGTGCGACCGGAAGTGCGAGCGTTGGTGACGTTTCGACCGTTAAATTTATTGGCGGAACAATGGCCGTTGCGAGCGCAGTTTGAAGCGATTTTTTGTCGTAATGTTTTAATTTATTTCGATAAACAAACGCAAACCAAATTGGTTGCCCGGTTTCATCCGTTGCTGCATCCTGAAGGGCGTTTATTTATTGGTCACTCCGAAAGTTTAACCCATTTAGCAACTGTGTTTCGGTTGCAAGAAAAAACTGTATATGTACCGCAGACGCGCTAATTGTGGACGCCTTTGTGCAGTGCGACTGGTAGGTGCTGTTGAATGGTTACGCATAAACACTTAGGACGCTGGGGCGTATGTCACAAATCCAATCGCGCTTTGAAGAAGTATTAGCTCCAACACTATATTTTGATCGCCAGTTTGATACTAATGCGGTCAAAATTTTACCTGGTGAGTATTATGTTTCTGCCCGCGATCTGTTAATGGTGACAGTATTAGGCTCCTGTGTGGCAGCCTGTTTACGCGATTGCGTAAGTGGGGTTGGTGGTATCAATCATTTTATGCTTCCTGATGATCGCCGTGAAGATGACAGTCGCCTCAGTCGTTCCATGCGTTATGGTGATTATGCAATGGAAATTTTAATTAACCAATTACTGAAATTGGGAGCGCGGCGGGCAAATTTAGAAGCGAAGGTGTTTGGTGCTGGCAACGTTTTGCCGGGCTTTAAAAATCACATTGTGGGCGAACGTAATGCTGATTTTGTGTTGTCTTACTTAAATACAGAAGGCATTCCGGTGATCGCAAAAGATTTACTTGGTAATCATCCGCGTAAGGTGTATTTTTTCACCAGTACGGGACGAGTCCTCGTCAAAAAACTACGCGCTTTGCATAATGATACGATCATTGAGCGTGAGTTGAGTTATAGTGAAACCTTGCGCCAAGCAAAAGTTGAAGGTGATGTTGAATTGTTTTCTTAAAAAAAGCACCAGAAGAGTGCTGCTCTATTTTGGTTAAAGAGGCAAGAGTGTGATGTTAGAACAATTAAAACCATATTGGCTGCTGTTGTTGCTTGGAATGCTGGCGTTATTACAAACTCTCTTGTTGCCAACGCTGCTGCCTGCATGGTTGCTTGTGTTGATATTGAGTGGCGCGTGGGCGCTGACTGTGTGGTTAAAGCAAATGAATAGCGCCACTCTGTCAACTGCGCCGCAGTCGTTGCGGTCTGAGCATTCACCCCGCCTTGCCGAACAGGAGTTGTGGGAGTTGGTTGTTGAAACTGATCAATTGATTGGGCCGCAGATGTTGGAATTGCGCGAATTAGTGCGGCAGGCAACTGATTTGATTAAACATGCTGCAAATGATTTGCAGCATAGTTTTGCGGGGTTATCGGATGAGTCGCGGGTTCAGCATGATTTAGTGTTGCGGCTGGTGTCGCATGATGATGGCCATGATGGTAAAGATCATACTTTTATTGATGTCAACTCATTTCTTGATTCAAATAGTCATTTGTTAGCGGAAAATATCAGTCGTTTGATTGAAATGGGGATGCACAGTGTCCGCGTGGCGCATCAGATTGATGATTTGTCGGCGCAGATGAGTGATATTTTTAATCGGTTGGAAAGTGCCAAGCGGATTGCGCGGCAAACGAATTTATTAGCCTTAAATGCGGCGATTGAGGCGGCGCGAGCGGGTGAAGCGGGACGTGGTTTTGCGGTGGTGGCGCAGGAGGTGCGCAAATTATCGCAGGATGCGGCGGAATTTAATGATCAAATTCGCAATCAAATTCAACAAGCGCAGGATGTGTTTGCGGAAACCCGTCATATCGTGGGAAAAATGGCGTCACAAGATATGAATGCGTCCATTACCGCGAAAGGGGCGATGGATGACATGATTTATCGAGTGCAAAGTGTGAATAAAATGGTTGCGGAAGGTTTAAATGAGTTGACGGTGGTGGTGGAACGCAATCAGCGCAATGTGGGAGCAGCGATTCGGTTATTGCAGTTTGAGGATATTACGCGCCAAGTATTAGGACAGGCGGAAATGCGGATTGATTTTATGGATCGCTTTGTTGCGGAGTTGCGTCAGATTCCGCTGGGATTGGCGCGGACACCTGAAGAGATTGCGCAGGCGCGACAACGGTTATTGCAATTGCGGGAACAGTTGATTGCGGCGGCACATCGTCCGGTGAGTCAAAAATCAATGCACGAAGGTGAGATTGAGCTTTTTTAATTTGTATCTGTGTGCAGCACACAATGCAATTGAGGTGAGTGTGACGCGAGCAATTCGGGTTTTAATCGTCGATGACTCGGCGCTGGTGCGGCAGATGTTGACGGCGATGTTGACGGCGGCACCGGACATTGAGGTGGTCGGAGTGGCTGCTGATCCGTACATCGCCCGCGATCAGATTAAGGCGCTCAATCCTGACGTATTGACGTTGGATGTGGAGATGCCGCGCATGGATGGGCTGACGTTTTTGCGCAATTTGATGCGTTTGCGTCCGTTGCCGGTGGTGATGGTGTCGTCGCTGACGGCGCGAGGGGCGGAGGCGACGTTGCAGGCGTTGGCGCTTGGGGCGGTGGATTTTGTGTGCAAACCGGAGGTGGGGCTGGCGACGACGTTGCAGCATTATGCGGGTGAGTTGGCGGAAAAAATCCGCATGGCAGCGCAGGTGCGGGTGGTGCCGTTAGTGGTGCCGCCGCAACAGGTAGCGGCGGTGCCGCGTGTAGCGCAATCCAAGCTGCGCACGACAGATCGGGTGATTGCGTTGGGGGCATCGACGGGCGGTACGGAGGCGATCAAGGAAGTGTTGCTACGCTTGCCGCCAGACACGCCGGGCGTGGTGATTGTGCAACATATTCCAGCGGGTTTTAGCGCCGCGTTTGCCGAGCGGATGAATCGGCAAACGGGTTTGGTGGTGAAGGAGGCGGCGGATGGTGATCGGGTGATGTTGGGTCATGCGTATATTGCGCCTGGCAATCGTCATTTAGTGCTGGCGCGAGATGGCGCACATTATGTGTGCCATCTCAGTGATGCTGATCCGGTCAATCGTCATCGTCCCAGCGTGGAGGTGTTATTTCGTTCGGTGGCGCAGGCAGCAGGTATCAATGCTTGTGCGGGATTGTTGACTGGCATGGGTGCAGATGGTGCCCAAGGTTTGAAGGAACTGTATGATCTTGGGGTGTACACGGTTGCCCAAGATGAGATGACGAGTGTGGTGTGGGGAATGCCGGGTGAAGCGGTGAAACGGGGGGCGGCGACGGCGGTGTTGCCGATTGCGGAAATCGCAGCGGCGCTTTATGCGGCGGCTCAGGCACCGCGCCAGCGTCCGGTGACGCCATTCTCTTGAATGAATGAGCGGTTGTTGGGTTTTAGTTGTCAGGTTTTTTAGTTGTCAGTTGTCAGTAAAAAACAGCGTTGTGACTGAGAACACAATTAGTATTTTTATTGATAGCAGGTTATTCCTAAAACATAACAAGAAACTGAAAACCGACAACTGACAACTAAAAAATCCAACAACTTTTAAACAATCATCTAATAAAAAATAGGAACGACTGATGAGTGTGATGCGGCGCGTTGATGAACAAAAATCTCAAGTCACAATTGCCATTGATGGCCGTTTTGATTTTGCCCAACATAAAGCATTTCGTGATGCTTATCGGGAAGTAGACGCGAAAAAAATGAAGTTCGTGGTGGATTTATCTGGCGCATCTTATCTCGACAGCTCCGCGCTGGGTATGTTGTTGCTGCTGCGTGATTATGCAGGCGGGGAAGCAACGCGAGTGACGATTACCGGCTGTAGTGAAGATGTGCGGCGCGTGTTGAAAATTGCCAATTTTGAAAAACTATTTCAACTCGATTAGGCAATCACACCATGCCCATTCCTAGCAGTTCTGCCAATCCCAATGCAGCGCCAGCAACTACTCCCGCTGCAATGAGCGGTGCGCGGGGGTGCGCACTGATTGTGGATGACGAACCGAGTAATCGCCGTTTTTTATCGCTGATGTTGGTTAATGAAGGTTTCCGCACCATCGAAGCTGAAGACGGTGAGCAAGCGGTGGAACTGTTTGCACAATTGCGCCCTGATATTGTGTTTATGGACGTGATGATGTCGGGAATTGATGGTTTTGAAGCCACCCGCCAAATCAAAACGTTGGCGGGATTAACCTTTGTACCGGTGATTTTTTTAACGGCGCTGACCGAAGAACAATCATTGATGCGCTGCATTCAAGCTGGCGGTGATGATTTTCTTTCTAAACCATTTAGTTTTATGGTGTTGAAAGCGCGTATTTTAGCCATGGAACGGGTGCGCGATTTACAACGCACAGTTGCTGCTAAACAAAAGGCGCTATCGCTGTTATTGGAGCAGGAACGTGAGGAACAGGAACTCGCCGAACGGTTATTGAGTCGGGCGGTGATGAATCGCAATGTAGCAATGGAACGTCTCTCACGAATGCAGCGTCCGGCTTCAGTATTTAATGGCGATTTAGTGTTGACGCAACATTTACCAGATGGCGGATTGCGGTTATTGGTGGGTGATTTTACTGGACATGGTTTAGCGGCAGCGATTGGTGCATTGCCAGTTGCCGATGCGTTTCATGCGATGACGCGCAAAGGCGTTAATGATGCGCGAGTGCTCGCCGAGATTAATCACAAGCTCTATCAGATTTTGCCAGCGGATCGGTTTTTGGCCGCTTGTTTGATTTCACTCAGCGGTGATGGCGAAGAGTTGCGGTGGTGGAACGGTGGAATGCCGAGCATGTGGATGCGTCGCGCCGATGGTTTGCACGAACTCGCCGCACACGCGCTGCCGCTGGGAATCTTACCCGAATTGCCCGCTTGTGAAGCGCCGCGCCGCATTCGTTTACACGCCGGCGACCGTTTATTGATGATGACTGATGGTTTATTGGAAGCAACTGATGCGCAGGGTGAAATGTTTGTGAATGCTGGTTTTTATGACGTATTGCGCCATTGGCAATGTGGCGATGCGGTATTGCCCACATTAGTTGCCGCGCTCAATGCCCACAGCGCGGATATGGAACAAAGCGATGATATTGGTGTGGTAGAAATTCCATTGGATACGACGCTGTGTACAGTGCCGATCTTAGATCAAGAATTTATTCCCCGCGATGGCTGGCATTGAATCAAACCTAATTGAATGATCGACCGTGATTGAACCGCACACGCTAAACCCTCCACATCCGGCGCTATTGGAACAAGACGCGCTGGTTGAAACTATGTTTAGCCAGACTACTGATGCGATTGTGTTAATTGATCCAGTGAGTCAACGCTTTATTCAATTTAATGCAGCCGCGCATCTGGGTTTAGGATATAGCCGCGCTGAATTTGCGCAATTATCAATTGCTGATATTCAAGCCGAACATTCGCGTACTGACATCACTGTCAATATCGCCGCTATTCTCGCTGGCACCTTGACGCAATTTGAGACGCGCCACCGCAGTAAAGATGGCGCTATTTGCGAAGTTGCCGTCACCTTCCGTCCCCTTCAGCATCGTGGTCACACGCTGATTTCAGCAGTGTGGCGCGATGTCACCGCCCAAAATGCCCGCGACCGTGATCATCTTGTGCGCACCGCTCGCCTGCAATTGCACACCCAATTGATCAGCGCCATCACCACCACGCCGGCAGGAATCAATGGCGAATTGGAGTGTTTTGCTGCTGAAGTGACAGAACAGTTGGGCGTTGCACTAGATATTGCTCGCGTCTCGGTGTGGCAAATCAATACCGCCAACGGCAATCTGGAATGCCTCAATTTATTTGAACGCGCCAGCACGCGCCACACGACTGGCATGGTGTTGGAAGCAGCACACTATCACCGCGAATTGAACCATTTGCACACTGCCCGCTATATCGACGTCGCTGACGCTTTAACCGATGCGCGGATTGCCAACTATGTTGATAGCTACCTCAAACCGCTGGGCATCACTGCCCTGCTTGCCTGCGGCATCATTTCTGCCGGTCAACTGCGCGGTGCGCTGTGTTTTGAGCAGGTCAGCGGCATCTATCACTGGCATGAGGATGAAGTACGCTTTGGCTGTCAGGTCGCAGACCAAATTGGAATGGTGATGCTCACGCAAGAACGGCTGGCGCTGCTCAACGCGCTGCGGCGCAGCGAAATTTGCTTGAATCGGGCGCAGGTCGTGTCACAGACCGGACATTGGCGACTTGACCTAACGACCACACAACTCACCTGTTCCGACGAGCTATATCGCATCTTTGGCTTACCCACCGCCACACCGGTCACGCTAGAAACCTTCATCACCCGCCTGCATCCTAGCGATTGTCCGATGGTAATTGATGCGTGGAACCAAGCACTGACAGGCAAACCCTGTCAAATCACCCACCGCATCCTTGTCAATAACGCAACGCGCTGGGTTGAAGAACGCGCCGAATTTGAATTCACAGATGACGGACAACCGCTCAATGGTTTAGGCATCGTTCAAGATATTACTGAGCGCGTGCAAACGACACAAAAACTAGAAGCCTATCGGTTACATTTAGAAGAATTAGTTGCCTCGCGCACGGCAGAATTAGAAGAAGCCAAAGAAGCAGCCGATATTGCAAATTATGCAAAATCAGAATTTTTATCACAGATGAGCCACGAATTGCGCACTCCCATGAATGCCATTCTTGGTTTTGCACAATTGTTAGAATACGACGATCAACTGACGGAACTACAGCGAGAAAGTGTCAATGAAATTTTGCGCGGTGGTCACAAATTATTAAAACTGATTAACGAAATTCTTGATTTAGCAAGTCTGGAAGCGGGCAAAATTGAACTTTATTTTGAAGCAGTCGCATTAGATGATTTAATTATTGAATGCTTCGCCACCGTGACCCCGTTAGCGCAAACACGCCAAATCACCTTGTGGCACGAAGTCGCTCCTGAATTAGTATTATGGGCAGATCGGCGGCGCTTAAAACAAGTCATTATTAACCTCATCTCTAATGCCATTTTGTATAATCGTCCAGAAGGACGTGCTGGCTTAAAAGCACAGCTTAAAATAACCACACCACCTCGCGTCTGTTTGCAAGTGTTAGATACCGGTCAAGGTATTCCACCCGGACAAATGAGTGAATTATTTATGCCGTTTGTACGCTTAAAACTCAACGATCCACGAGTGGAAGGGATTGGAATTGGTTTAGCGGCTTGTCGGCGTTTAGTAGAAGCCATGAACGGTCAGATTGGAGTCAATAGCGTATTACATGAAGGCAGCAGCTTTTGGCTTGAATTACCCGCTGCGCCACTTGAAGTTTAATGTGCAACAGATCGTGCCTTTGATGTTTTTCCACGATAAGGAGCTGTAGTGATTACCAACCAGTACAAAATTCAAGATGCTGCCCATATTCTGGTCGTGGATGATGAACGTGCTAATCTCATTTTAATGGATCGCTTGCTGCGTGCTGAGGGATACACCAATTTAACGTTAATAGATGATCCGCGCCAAGTCATGGACATCTATATTCACACTCACCCAGATTTAATTTTGCTTGATATTCGGATGCCTTATCTCAGCGGTTTTGATGTGATTGAACACATCATGGCGCGTAATGATCCGCTCACTCCGCCGATTTTAGTATTAACTGCGGAAAGTAGCCGCGATTATATGTTGCGGGCATTACAAGCCGGCGCTCGTGATTTTATTGGCAAACCATTTGATCGCGCCGAAGTGGTGGCGCGTGTGCGCAATATGTTAGAAGTGCAATTAGCATTACGCATGGCGCACGATCAAAAGGATTTATTGGAACAAGTGGTGCATGAACGCACCCGCGAAATTCGGGACACACGCTTGCAAGTGGTGCAGCGTTTAGGACGCGCTGCGGAATACCGCGATAATGAAACAGGTCGCCATATTTTGCGCATGAGTCACATGTCAGCATTATTGGCAGCGCAATGTCCGGGCTGGAATGAAGATGATGCTGAAATTATGTTACATGCCAGCCCAATGCACGATATTGGTAAAATTGGCATTCCTGATGCAATTTTATTAAAGCCCGGCAAATTAACTCCTGATGAATGGGCAATTATGCAGACGCATACCACCATTGGCGGCGATATTTTAAGTGGTGATACCTCTGATTTATTGCGCATGGCGCGTGAAATTGCGTTGAGTCATCATGAAAAATGGGATGGGAGCGGTTATCCTGCTGGATTAGCCGGAAATGCTATTCCGATTACGGGACGAATCGTGGCATTAGCAGACGTGTTTGATGCCTTGACTTCTGAACGTCCGTATAAAAAAGCATGGTCAATTGACGATACCTTGCATTTGATTCGCGCCGAAGCGGGACGTCATTTTGATCCGCACTTAGTGGAACGCTTTTTAAGTGTCATTCCAGCGGTGCTTGATATTCGTGAACGTTATGCGGAAACAAATCCAGAGGTTGAAACTGCATTTTTAGAACGTTATTAGTATAACCAAGCCTCTAATGCAGCATTGAGTTCTGTCAAGGCAATGATTAAATCATCGTTTAATGGCAGTAAAACGTTGAAGTCTGCTGTTGTTTCTATTTGTGCGGCTAATGCTCGCAAGCGCGGGGCGGAGATATTAGCAGCTAGTCCTTTAATGCTGTGCGCTTTGAATTGCACCTTGTTTAGATCACCCTCTGCCAAAGCGTCTTGTAATTCTTGAATGCGCGTCGGAATATCTTTTAAAGATTGTCGAATCACTGTTTGCACAATGCGCCGTTCGCCCATTCGCGCTAGTAAATCAGCCGCATTAAACACCATCTGCATTTCTTCAACGGGAGCAGTCATGGCAACTGTTATCGGCACCGGGCGATGTAGTTGCGCAGCAACCACTCGCGCTAATTCCAATGGCTGCACCGGTTTTGATAAATAACTATTCATTCCAGCGTCTAAACAACGTTGGCGGTCGCCTTTCATTGCCAACGCCGTCATTGCAATAATTGGTACTAATTGATTGGCCGCGCCCACTTCGCCATGCCGAATCCGCCGTGCCGCTTCAAAACCATCCATTTCCGGCATTCGTCCATCCATTAACACTAAATCATAAGAACGCTGCGCCAATAGCATTAACGCCTCAATGCCGTTATTCGCAATGTCAACCATGCCGACATAACCGAGTTTTTCTAACATTTCGCGGGCAACAATTTGATTGGTGCGATTATCTTCAACCAGCAAAATGCGCACTGGCTGCGCAATAGGATGATGCAGCACCTGACGGGCGTCAGCGAGGGTGTGGCGCACTACAATTGCGTGCGACGAATCGGCATCGCGCTTCAATACCTGCGCAAGACAATCGTGCAGTAAATGTTGGCGCAACGGTTTGGTGAGATAGCCATCAAAACCCGCTTCTTCGGCATGAATTGCCGCACCACGTTGCACCAGCGATGCCAATAAAATTAACTTCGGCGCACCCCACGCCGCCGTCTGCTTGATTTGTTGCCCTAACTGTAAAACGTCACCGTCGGGCATCTTGAGGTCCAGCAACGCCACCTGAAACGGCGCTCCGGCTGCTGCCGCTTGCGTCAGCGCATCCAGCGCCGCCGTTGCTGTCGCCGCCTCGACCACCTCACAACCCCAAGTCGTGAGCAAGGTCGTAATTAAATGACGATTGGTAGCGTGGTCATCCATCACCAATGCTTTGACATAACTCAAATCAATTGAATGAAACGGATGCACCGGATGCACTTCGGCGGAACGTTCAAATTGAGCCGTAAACCAAAATGTTGAACCTTGCCCTAATTGACTATCTACACCAATACTGCCGTGCATCAATTCAACGAGTTGTTTAGAAACCATTAAGCCTAAACCGGTACCACCTTGACGGCGTGTTGTCGCATTATCCAATTGCGAAAAAGCGAGAAATAAATTGCGCTGCTGTTCTTGAGGAATGCCAATGCCATTATCGTGTACTTGAAAACGGAGCACGGCGTGCGCAGCGGTGAGCATTTCAACGCGCACATGAATTGCCACTTCACCTTGATCGGTGAATTTAATTGCATTGCCAGCAAGATTGATTAAAATTTGCCGTAAATAACGGGGATCGCCATACACTGCTGCCGGAACATCGGCAGCAATTTGATAGGTTAATTCCAACCCTTTTTCTAGCGCATGAAACGCCAGCATTTCCACCACATCTTCTAAAGCAGTGCGCAAATCAAAATGCTGTAAATCTAATTCTAGTTTGCCAGCTTCGATTTTAGAAAAATCGAGAATATCGTTAATTAACGACAGCAAACTTTCACCACTGCTGCGCACGATTTCTGCAAAGCGATATTGTTCTTCAGTGAGACCGGTTTCTAATAATAACCGCGTCATTCCAATAATACCGTTGAGCGGAGTGCGAATTTCGTGGCTCATATTAGCCAGAAAGCGACTTTTCGCTTGCGTAGAGGCTTCGGCGCGAGCGAGTGCTTGATCTAGCTCATTATTTTTACGTTCCATCAGCTCCGCGTATTGCGCTAGTGCAATCGTTTTAGCCGGTTCTATATCGCGTTCTGCTACCGATTGTTCATGCAAGCAATACGCGGATTGCAGATGCACGCAAATCTGCTCGGAATGACCGCTGATCTGGCGCAAAGAGTCTGGTGGCAACAATTCATTCATCACAACATCCTGAAATAAAAAATCCGCAATCTATGGTTTTGATAGAAGACCATGCTGCACAAAACCACTCATTTTTCATGTGATTAAGCTGACCATGAAAAGATGACAACCGTGCGACGAGCGCCCCACGCTGCGCTCACCTTATGAAAAGACGGTGCGGAATCGGGATATCCGCCCTAAAATGACGACTTTGCGGGTTGAGCAGGTGCGGTATGGAAAACTTTCGTGGAACAACCATTCTTTCAGTGCGACGCGGCGGCGTGGTCGTCATTGGCGGCGACGGCCAGGTCACGCTCGGCACGACGGTAATGAAAGGCAACGCTCGCAAGGTGCGGCGCTTATATAAAGGACAGGTATTAGCGGGATTTGCCGGTGCAACGGCGGATGCGTTTACTTTATTTGAACGCTTTGAGAGTAAATTGGAAAAACATCAAGGTCATCTCACGCGCTCGGCAGTGGAATTAGCAAAAGATTGGCGTACAGATCGAATGCTGCGCCGTTTAGAAGCGTTATTATGTATTGCCGATGCCAGCACCTCGTTAATGATTTCTGGCACCGGCGATGTCATTGAACCCGAACAGGATTTAATGGCAATTGGATCAGGTGGTTCTTTTGCGCAAGCAGCAGCACGCGCATTATTAGAAAATACCGAATTGAGTGCGCGGGAGATTGTTGAAAAAGGATTGCATATTGCGGCTAACATTTGCATTTATACCAATCACAATTTAGTCATTGAAGAACTCGCTACTGCACCCGCTGCATTATAATATGCCAGCGCAATTGCTATAGTGAAAAACCACACAATAACGGATGTGTTCATGTCAGAAATTACGCCACAACAAATCGTCGCCGAATTAAATAAACACATCGTCGGTCAAGATGATGCCAAGCGAGCAGTCGCTATTGCGTTGCGCAATCGCTGGCGTCGCGCTCAAATCGCCGAGCCGTTGCGCTCGGAAATCACGCCGAAAAACATCTTGATGATCGGCCCGACCGGCGTTGGTAAAACCGAGATTGCGCGGCGGTTGGCGCGGCTGGCAAATGCACCGTTCATCAAAGTTGAGGCGACGAAATTTACCGAGGTGGGTTATGTCGGGCGCGATGTGGAGTCGATCATCCGCGATCTTGCGGACATCGGCGTCAAAATGGCGCGAGAACAGGAAATGGCCAAGCTCGCGGATCAAGCCGAAGCCGCTGCCGAGGAACGGATTCTCGACGCGCTGTTGCCACCGGCGGCTTCCGGTTTTGAGGAGGACAGCCGCGCCACCGTCAGCTCCGCTACTCGCGAGAAATTCCGCGATAAATTGCGTTCCGGTCAATTGGATGAACGCGAAATTGAGTTGCAAGTCGCGGTTGCGCCGGTGGGAGTTGAGATCATGGCACCGCCCGGCATGGAGGAAATGTCTAATCAACTCCAAGGCTTATTTCAAAATTTGGGGCAAGGACGCACGAAACGGCGCAAGTTGCGCATTAGCGATGCGCGGCAGGTATTGAAAGATGAAGAGGCTGCCAAGCGCGTCAATGATGAGGAACTCAAGCTGCGGGCGCTGGAGAATGTTGAGCAAAACGGCATTGTTTTTATTGATGAATTGGACAAAGTGACCAGACGCGGCGAAGGCATGGCCGGCGCTGATGTGTCACGCGAAGGTGTGCAGCGCGATCTTTTACCAATTGTTGAAGGCAGCACCGTTTCCACCAAACATGGCGCAGTGCGCACCGATCACATTTTATTTATTGCGTCGGGCGCATTTCATTTATCAAAACCCTCAGATTTAATTCCCGAATTGCAGGGGCGGTTGCCGATTCGCGTAGAATTAAAAGCCTTAACGACTGAGGATTTTGTGCGGATTCTGACCGAGCCAGATGCGTCTTTAACCGATCAATATCAGGCGTTGCTGGCGACCGAAGGCGTGCAATTAGAATTTACTGCGGATGGTATTCAACGACTGGCAGAAATTGCATGGCAAGTGAATGAACGCACTGAAAATATCGGCGCACGGCGGTTGCATACGGTGCTGGAGCGGTTATTAGAAGATGTGTCTTATAATGCCTCAGAATTAGATCGCGTCACCATCACCATAAATGCTGCGTATGTCGAGCATAATTTGGCGGGGTTGGCGGCAAATGAAGATTTATCGCGTTATATTCTGTAACCACGCTCACTGCTAACACCTTGTTTATTGGATAATGGAGTGATTCGCCATGCCGTTTTTACGCTTATATTCTGGCAGTCATTTACAAAAGCAATGGACGCTTGCTAATGAGCGTTTCACCATTGGTCGCGCTGAAGACAATGATATTGTGTTGCAAAACCCGCGAGTGTCAAAATATCATGCTGCGATTGAAAAAGATGGTGAAGGCTACATTTTAAGAGATCAAAATAGTGCGAATGGTGTTTTTGTCAATAGCGTACAAATTCAACAGCATTCGTTAGTGTTTTGGGATGAGATTCAAATACATCCCTATCGTTTAGTGTATATGGCGCTGTCAAAATTGCCCGGTGAAGAAGAGGGTTTAGAAACGCAGTTGGCACCGCCATTACAAAAAGAAGCCACAATGGTAATTGCAACAGACGACATCGCTCGTTCTTTGCGACAAATGCAAGCGCAAAAAAAGCATATTGTGTATTTAATCTGTAAACGTACCAACACACGACATGTATTAGAAAATGCAATCACCACTTTGGGGCGAGCGCGGAGTTGTCATGTTCGTTGTGGCGGTTTGTTTGCGCCGAGTGTTGCTGCCACAATTGAATTACGCACCGATGGTCACTATTTGCTGCCTAGTGCAAAAGGACGGGTGTTAATCAATGGTTTAAAAATCCAAGAACCGGTGCGTTTAGCTGAAAATGATCGACTTGAAATCCAGGGCGTTGCCTTTACCTATTATATTCGCCCGTTGCGTTGATAATGGTGATACTAGAATAAACAACTGCTTTTCTGTTAGAATTTTCTACGAATTAACTCCCTATTAGAGGATTGCCTGATGTCTGCACTGTTAAATGAAATGACGCTGACGTTGACTCCGCCAGCCCAAGCCAAAATGAGTGAATTGTTTCAAGATATTGATGATAACGTGCAGGGCGTGCGTGTTTACGCAACTGCTGGTGGTTGCAGTGGAGTTAGCTTTGGCATGACTTTTACTGATGCCATTAACGATGATGATGGCGTGTTGGAATTTGATGGTTTTAAGGTTGTTGTCGATGAAGGCACCTTAGAATATCTACGCGGCGTTGAAATTGATTTTGTTGATCGTGATGACGGCAATGCAACCTTCGTATTCAATAACCTGCCACAAGCAGGTGGTGGTTGCAGCAGTTGCGGTTCTTCTTCCGGTGGCGGCTGTTCTTAATTCGCAGTGCTGCTAAACTTGGCATAAAGCGGCATTTGCCGCTTTCGTGTTTTTTAAGTCTTAAAAACGCAAATTTATTCTTTTCAGTTGGATTCATTGTGACCACGCAATCTATTGAAACAAATGCGTCTCCTATTCGAGTTGGCATTGTCGGCGGCACTGGCTATACCGGCGCGGAATTGTTGCGCATTTTGGCACGTCACCCCCGCGCCACACTCAGCGTCATTACTTCGCGGACAGAAGCGGGATTGCCAGTTTCCAAGCTGTTTCCGCACCTGCGCGGGCAGCTTGATTTGGTGTTCACTGCACCGGATGAGGACGCGCTGGCGGCGTGTGATGTGGTGTTTTTTGCCACACCCAACGGCACCGCGATGAAAGCTGCGCCACAATTGTTGGCGGCTGGGGTGCGGGTAATTGATTTAGCAGCAGATTTTCGCCTAAAAGATGCGGCAATTTGGGAGCAATGGTACGGAATGCCGCACCATTGCCCGGAATTGCTGGCTGAAGCGGTATATGGCTTGCCTGAAATCAATCGTGCTGCAATTCAACAGGCGCGGTTAATTGCAAATCCCGGTTGTTATCCCACTGCGGTGACGCTGGGTTTTTTACCGCTGTTGGATGCGCAAGTGATTGATCCAACGTGGTTAATTGCAGATGCGAAATCGGGCGCGAGTGGTGCGGGGCGTAAAGCAGAAACGGGTTTGTTATTAGCAGAAATTGGAGAAAGTTTTAAAGCCTATGCAGTGACGGGACATCGTCATGCTCCAGAAATTGCGCAAACATTAAGTCAGCGTGCAAGCGGTACCGTACATTTAACTTTTGTGCCGCATTTAGTGCCGATGATTCGCGGTATTGAAGCCACGTTATATGCGCGTTTAACGCAAGTGGATTGCGATGTGAATCGCCTGTTTACTGATTATTATGCGAATGAACATTTCGTTGATGTGCTAACCGGAGAACATCCAGATACGCGCTCGGTGCGCGGTTCAAATTGGTGTCACCTTGCGGCAATGCGACAGGGAAATGATCACATCGTGATTGTGCAAGCAGTCATTGATAATTTAGTCAAAGGTGCGGCCGGTCAAGCAATTCAAAATATGAATTTAATGTTTGGATTGAATGAAGCACTCGGATTGGAAACGTTGGCGTTATTGCCATAACCGCTGCGCAAGTGGCAGCGGCAGTGCTGAATTAACGCTCGCCGGGAACTAAATTCACCGGCGGCGCTATTGGTGGCGGTGGCGCAGTTGGTTTTAATGGCGGCAATTGTAGGGGAATAATCCGCGCTGCGTTCACATCCACCTGCGGTGGCGTATTTTCAGTTGGCGTTGCAATTAACCATTGATAGCCGAGATAACCAATTGCGCCAATGAGTACGGCAGTTAATAGGTTCGCAATGGTTCTTCTCACATCTTTACGCGGTGGCTGAGTTGGCCATTCTTTGACGGTCTGTTGTTTGTAGTCGCGCATAATGCTCTCTGTAAAAAGGAACAAAAAAGAAAAGACATTGCGTCTTTTTAGATGTAATCACACCATTCGTCAAGCGACAAGTGAATTGTGCTGGTTGACGCGATGTTTAGAACTTTCATTTTAAGGTAAACCCAGTTTGTTATGGACGCATTTGCACCTCTGTTAGCGCGGATTCAACGCGGCACTGATGAAATTCTATTAGTTGATGGGCTGCGCCAAAAGTTGGCGCTGGGGCGACCGTTGCGGATTAAAGCGGGCTTTGATCCCACTGCGCCAGATTTACATCTTGGGCACACGGTGTTAATTGAAAAGCTGCGCCAATTGCAAGAACTCGGGCACGAGATTTTGTTTTTAATTGGTGATTTTACTGCCATGATCGGTGATCCCACCGGTAAAAGTGTGACGCGCAAGCCCTTGAGTCGTACACAAATCCAAGAAAACGCAGCAACTTATCAGGCGCAGGTGTTTCGTATTCTTGATCCAGAAAAAACGCAAGTGGTGTTTAATTCCACTTGGTTAGAACCACTCGGCGCGGCGGGCATTATTCAATTAGCGGCGCAACATACGGTAGCGCGGATGTTGGAACGCGATGATTTTTCTAAGCGGTATAAAGCAGGTCAACCAATTGCGCTGCATGAGTTTTTATATCCGTTAATTCAGGGTTATGATTCAGTCGCATTAAAAGCCGATATTGAACTCGGCGGCACCGATCAAAAGTTTAATTTATTAGTGGGACGGCAATTGCAAGAAGTTTATGGACAACAGCCGCAGGTGGTCATCACGCTGCCCATTTTAGAAGGTTTGGATGGGGTGCAAAAGATGTCAAAATCGCTCGGTAATTATATTGCGATCACCGATTCACCTACGGAAATGTTTGGCAAAGTGATGTCAATTTCTGATGAATTGATGTGGCGTTATTTTGAATTGCTGAGTCACCGCGAATTGACGGAAATTCACACTTGGCAAGCCGACGTGCGTAATGGTGCAAATCCGCGTGATATTAAGTTTGAATTGGGTTTGGAATTGGTGACGCGCTTTCACAGTGCGACGTTGGCGCAGCAGGCATTGCGCGATTTTATTGAGCGTTTTCAACGCGGTGCCGTGCCAGAAGAGATGGCGGAAATCCAATTGGCGAGCGGCAGCGATGGGCTGGCAATTGCGAATCTATTAAAGGAAGCGGGGCTGGTGAAAAGCACTTCGGAGGCGCTGCGGATGATCGCGCAGGGCGCGGTGCGCATCGACGGCGAGCGGGTGGAAGACCCGCAGTTGCGTTGTGCGAGCGGCAGCGTTCATGTGTATCAGGTGGGCAAGCGCAAATTTGCGCGGGTGCAGCTTGACTGCGGCGCGGAGTGAACGGGTAGAGATGCGGCTGCGTCCGCTGCAAGCGGCTGATTTATCGGCAGTTCATGCGGTGGAAATGGCGGCATACGCGCATCCTTGGTCGCCGGACATGTTGGCCGATTGTCTGCGCGTGAACTACTGCTGTTGGGTGGGCGAAATCGCGCCGGCGGTGATGGCGCACGGCATCATGTCGGTGGCGGTCGGCGAATGTCACATTTTCAATCTCTGCATTCATCCGCACTGGCAGCGGCGCGGTCTGGGGCGCGTGCTGCTGCGTCACCTGTTGGCGCTGGCGCAAAAACGCCACGCGGAAACTGCATTTTTAGAAGTGCGAGCGTCCAATCAGGGCGCACGGGCGCTGTATGCGGCCGAAGGATTTTGTGAAATCGGGTTGCGGCGCGGCTATTACCCGGCTGCAAAAGGACGCGAAGATGCGGTGGTGCTGGCGCGGGAATTGACGGCGCTGGCAGATGGATCGTTTGACAGCGCAGCGCGATAACCCAGCGTCACCCGTTCCAATCCCGCTAAATCCCGTCGCGTTTCAATCACTTGCAGCCCCTGCGCCGCCAACAATTGCCGCACTGCCGCCCCTTGCTCGCAGCCATGTTCCAGCGCCAGCAGCCCGCCGGGGCGCAAACAGCGGCAGGCATCCGGCAGCAAAGCGCGGATCGCACTCAATCCGTCGTCGCCCGCTGCCAGCGCCGTCAGTGGTTCAAAACGCAAATCGCCGCGCTGCAAATGCGGATCGGCAGCGGCGAGGTACGGCGGATTGCTGACAATCGCGTCAAAACTCGCAGTCGCGCCCGCCGTCAGCCACTCACCGCGCAGCGTCGCCACGTTGTGCAGCGCATACGTCCGAAAATTGGCACGCGCCAACTGCAACGCTGCGGCTGAACGCTCCACCGCCAACAGCCACCACTGCGGGCGTTCGCTCGCCAACGCTGCGGCAATCGCGCCACTGCCGGTGCCGAGATCAGCGACGCGCAACGCCGTCGCTGGTAACTGCGCCAACGCCGTCTCCACCAGCAACTCCGTATCCGCACGCGGAATCAACGTCGCTGGCGACACCGCCAAATCCAACGTCCAAAATGCCTGCCGGCCGCGCAGATACGCGATTGGCGCACCGTTGACGCGCTGTTGCAGCAGCGCAGCGAACGCTGCCGCCACACTCGCCGCCACTTCTCGCTCCGGCCACGCAACAAAAGTGGTGCGCGACCAACCGCTGACGTGCGCCAACAACAGCTCCGCCTCCAAACGCGGATTGACATCAGGAAGGACGGCGAGCGCCGCAGTGGCAGCGCGGAGCGTAGCGGCAATTGACAGCGATGACATTGAATTGCACTTTTAGAATGATGAAAAAGTCTAAAACCGCGCAATGAAACGCGGTTTTTTTCTGGCAATGATTCTATTCTGGGCGCATGTGTGGGAATAACAACACGTCCCGAATGGATGGCGCATCCGTGAATAACATCACCAGCCGATCAATGCCGATTCCTTCTCCCGCAGTGGGCGGCAAACCGTGTTCCAAAGCGCGAATATAATCGGCATCAAAATACATTGCCTCTAAATCACCGGCATCTTTTTCCGCGACTTGTTGGCGAAACCGTTCCGCTTGATCTTCCGCATCATTCAATTCTGAAAAGCCATTGGCAATTTCGCGTCCGCCCACAAAAAACTCAAAGCGATCAGTCACCAGCGGATTGTCATCATTACGCCGCGCTAATGGTGAGACTTCAGTGGGATATTCAGTGATAAACGTCGGATTCATTAAACGACTTTCAACGGTGTGTTCAAACAGTTCAATCTGCACCTTGCCTAAACCCCAATTCGGTTTGACGGCAATTTTTAAGCGCGTTGCCACCGCAGTTGCTCGCGCTAAATCATCCACATCCGCTGCGTTTAATTCGGGATTGAATTGTAAAATCGCCTCACGCACCGTCAATCGCGCAAAGGGTTGACCAAAATCGTAGCATTCACCTTGATAGGTGATGTCAGTACGACCGAGCACCGCAATGGCCATCTTGCGCAATAAATCTTCCGTCAAATCCATTAAATCGCGGTAATCGGCATACGCCTCATAAAATTCAACCATCGTGAATTCAGGATTGTGCCGCGTGGATAATCCTTCATTGCGGAAATTGCGGTTAATCTCATAGACCTTTTCCAGCCCACCAACTACCAGCCGTTTCAAAAACAATTCTGGCGCAATGCGCAAAAACAACTGCATATCCAGCGCGTTGTGATGCGTCACAAATGGACGCGCTACTGCCCCGCCGGGAATGGTTTGCATCATCGGCGTTTCCACTTCGAGATAGCCGCGTTGATTCAAATAATCGCGCACGAATTGCACCACGGCGCTGCGAATCCGAAACGTCTCCCGCGTCGCGCTATTCATAATTAAATCGAGATAACGCTGGCGATAACAGCTCTCTAAATCGGTCAAGCCGTGAAACTTTTCTGGCAATGGACGCAGTGCTTTGGTTAATAAGCGCAGACTGTCGCAGCGAATGGATAACTCGCCGGTTTTGGTTTTGAATAACACGCCAGTTGCGCCCACGATGTCGCCCAAATCCAACTCATGTTTGAATTGTTCGTAATGCGCCTCACCAATCCCATCGCGTTGCAGAAAAATCTGCATTTTTCCCGACATATCCTGCACATGCGCAAAGCTGGCTTTACCCATCACCCGCCGCGTCATTAACCGTCCGGCAATACTGACTTGATGCGCTGCGGTCGCCAATGTTTCCGCATCTAATTCACCATATTCATTCAGAAGATTGGCAGCCAAACTATCGCGGCGGAAATCATTCGGAAAGGCATTGCCGCGCTCGCGCAGGTGCGCCAATTTATCACGTCGCTGCGCGATTAACTTATTCTCATCCTGCACCGACGCAGCGCCAGCCGTTAAATCCTGTTCATTCATTGGTTCATTCACTCCGGTCATCACAGACCACTCTTCAAACTCGCTTCAATAAAGGGATCAAGATTCCCGTCTAATACTGCCTGCGTATTCGCAGTTTCTACACCGGTGCGCAGGTCTTTAATCCGCGATTGATCGAGTACATAAGAACGAATCTGGCTGCCCCAACCAATATCAGATTTCGTCTCTTCCAGCGCCTGTTGCGTCGCTTGGCGCTTCTGCATTTCTAATTCATACAGCTTGGCTTTGAGCTGTTTCATTGCCTGATCTTTATTCTTGTGTTGTGAGCGATCATTCTGGCATTGCGTCACGGTATTGGTCGGTAAATGGGTGATGCGCACGGCCGATTCTGTACGATTGACGTGCTGACCACCTGCGCCGCTGGCGCGATACACATCAATCCGCAAATCTGCCGGATTGATGTCAATTTCAATGCTGTCGTCAATTTCCGGTGACACGAATACGGATGCAAAAGACGTGTGGCGACGATTGCCAGAATCAAATGGCGATTTTCGTACTAAACGATGCACACCAATTTCGGTGCGCAGCCAGCCAAAAGCGTAATCACCATCAAATTTAATCGTGGCTGATTTAATTCCCGCTACTTCGCCCGGTGAGACTTCCATCAATTCGGTTTTGAAGCCGCGCCGCTCGCCCCAGCGTAAATACATCCGCAAGAGCATTTCTGCCCAATCTTGCGCTTCGGTGCCGCCCGAACCAGATTGAATATCAACAAACGCATTATTCGGGTCCATTTCACCCGCGAACATGCGCCGGAATTCTAAATCCGCCACGCGCGCTTCATGAATTTGTAAATCGGCAACTAATGAAATCACAGTGGTTTCATCATCTTCAGCCACTGCCAGCGCCAGCAATTCATCCGCATCCGTTAATGCCGCAGTTAATTCGTCAACGGTGAGAACAATCGCTTCTAATTGCGCCCGTTCTTTACCCAGCGCCTGCGCTCGCGGTGGATCATTCCAAATGCTGGGGTCTTCGAGTTCGCGCAGGACTTCGACGAGACGTTCTTGGCGATTGACGTAGTCAAAGATACCCCCTGAGGGCAGTCACGCGACCCTGCAAATCATTGATTTGAGAAGTAATTGGATTGAGATCAAGCATGTTGCAGCTCCACTGCGGAAAAGTTGCGCATTATAGACGCTGCGCTCCAGCGACGAGCGCGGCGCTACAAAGAGCGTCATCTGGTTTTGCGTTATTCTTAGCGCATCATTTTTGACCATCACCGTTTGTGGATTGCAGATTCCATGCACGATTTTCTCGTCGCTTTTGCGCTGCTGTTAATTTTTGAAGGCATCTGGCCATTTCTCAATCCTGCGAGTTTTCAACGGGCGCTGGCTGCCATTGCAACCGAACCCGCAGCGGCGTTGCGCCTCGGCGGACTGCTGACGATGGCAGCAGGTCTCGTCCTTCTTTATCTGGTGAATTGAATGACTGCACGCAACGAAGAACGCTGGCTGCTGCCGGCTGGCATTGAGGAAGTGCTGCCTGCTGAGGCGCACATCGTCGAGGCGCTGCGGCGCGAATTACTCGATCTGTACGCCAGTTGGGGTTATGAGCTGGTGTTTCCGCCGTTTATTGATTATTTGGAATCGCTGCTGACCGGCACCGGGCAAGACCTTGATTTACAAACCTTCAAACTCACCGATCACCTCACCGGACGGCTGCTCGGCATTCGCGCCGACATGACGCCGCAAGTAGCGCGGATTGATGCCCATCATCTACGCCGCGACACGCCGACCCGCCTTTGTTATCTCGGCACCGTGCTCCACACCCAAGCCGATGGTTTTGCCAGCACCCGCAGTCCGCTACAAATCGGTGCCGAGATTTATGGTCACGGCGGCATCGAAAGTGAGCTGGAGATTTTGCGGCTGATCGTGTTGACGCTGCGCACCGCTGGCATCACCGACAGCTATCTTGATCTTGGGCATGTCGGCATTTATCGCGGGCTGGCGCGGCAGGCAGAATTGGACGCGACGCAGGAACACGCGCTCTTTGACGCGCTGCAACGCAAAGCGATTCCCGAAATTACGCAGTTAATCAACACGTTTGGCGTGACTGGCGCAGTGGCGGACATGCTGCTGGCGCTGGCGGAATTGAACGGCGCTGCCGCGTTGACCGAAGCTGCAACGGTGCTACGCGCAGCCGCCGCGCCGGTTCGCGCTGCCGTCGATGAACTGCGCCAGCTCGCCGACGCGCTCAATCGCTGGCATCCCGAAGTTTCAGTTCATTACGATCTCGCCGAGCTGCGCGGCTACCATTACAAAACCGGCGCAGTGTTCGCAGCTTTCGTGCCCGGCTGGGGCTTGGAAGTGATGCGTGGCGGGCGCTATGACGACATCGGGCAAGTCTTTGGACGCGCACGACCGGCAGTGGGCTTTAGCACCGATTTGAAAAGTTTGCTGCAACACGGGCGCGGACTCGCGGCGCGTTATCAACTGCTGCCGCCAATCATCGCGCCTTGGTCAACCGACCCGGCGCTCCACGCAGCGATTGACCAGTTACGCGCCAGCGGACGGCGCGTCATTCAGGCGCTGCCGGGCGCGATGTCCGATGAATCGCCGCATGAGATGCAGCAATTGGTGCTGCGCGACGGATGCTGGGAAATACAAGCAGTTTCAACGCTTTAATCAATCAACCGACATTTTAGGAAGGCGCAAGCGATGGGCAATAACGTGGTAGTCATTGGTGCTCAGTGGGGCGACGAGGGCAAGGGCAAGGTCGTTGACTTGCTCACAGATCGGGCAGCGGCGGTGGTGCGCTTTCAAGGCGGCCACAACGCCGGGCACACGCTGGTCATCAACGGCGTTAAAACCGTACTGCATCTGGTGCCTTCCGGCGTGCTGCGCGAGAACGTGCGCTGCTTGATCGGCAACGGCGTGGTGCTCTCACCGGCGGCGCTATTTGAAGAATTGGCGATGTTGGAAAAGGCCGGAGTGCCAGCGCGGGAGCGGCTCGGCATCAGCGCCGCCTGCGCCCTGATTTTGCCGTATCACATCGCGCTGGATCAGGCTCGCGAGCTGGCGCGGGGAGCTAAAGCGATTGGCACGACCGGACGCGGCATTGGGCCGGCGTATGAAGACAAAATCTCGCGGCGCGGCATTCGGCTGGGTGAATTGCTCAACGCCGCACATTTTGCCGAGCGACTGCGCGAAGTGCTTGATTATCATAATTTTACGCTGGAGCATTATTTCAAAGTCGCGCCGGTCGATTATCAAGCCGTGTTAGATGAAGCACTCGGTCACGCCGAGGCGCTGCGCCCGCTGATGGTTGATGTGCCCGGCTTGCTGCACGAGCTGCGCCAGCACGGTCACGATATTTTGTTTGAAGGCGCACAGGGCGCACTGCTCGACATTGATCACGGCACTTATCCGTATGTCACCTCGTCCACCACGACTGCTGGCGGCGCAGCGAGCGGCAGCGGCGTCGGGCCGCGTGATTTGGATTACGTCCTCGGCATCGTCAAGGCCTACACCACTCGCGTTGGCGCAGGCCCGTTCCCGACCGAATTATTCGACGCAGTTGGCGACCGGCTTGGCGAGCGCGGCAACGAGTTTGGCGCGACCACCGGACGCAAACGGCGCTGCGGCTGGCTGGACATGGTGGCGCTGCGCCGCTCGTTTGTGCTCAACAGCGTGACCGGAATTTGCATCACCAAATTGGACGTATTGGACGGTTTGGACACGGTGAAAATTTGCACCAGTTACGTCATGGACGATGGCACTGAACTTGCCGCACCGCCGGTTGGTGCCGATGATTTTGCCCGTTGCCAGCCGCGTTATTTGGAATGCCCGGGCTGGTCAGAATCGACCTTTGGCGTGACGACGTGGGCAGAGTTGCCAGCAAATGCGCGGGCATATTTAGACAAGATTGAAGAATTGAGCGGCGTCCCAATTGATATTATTTCAACCGGACCTGACCGTAATGAAACGTTAATTCGGCGGCATCCGTTTGATGTGTAATTGGTGAATAGACTCAGCACCATCTGTTAATTCAAGCGGCGGGGTTTCAAATGAAATGGTTTCATAATCTTACTTTCCGTTATCAATTGATCCTGCCGTTGGCGTTATTGGCGGTGTTATTTGCGCTGTTTGCGTGGAGCACTTGGCGGCAAGTGAATACGCTCGGCGCAGAGATT
Organism: Thiocystis violascens; assembly: GCA_020721065.1. Taxonomy (GTDB): domain Bacteria; phylum Pseudomonadota; class Gammaproteobacteria; order Chromatiales; family Chromatiaceae; genus Chromatium; species Chromatium violascens_A. Next base: position 47,206 of record DYNM01000016.1, read on the forward strand.
GCCGATTTAACAAAAACTGATATGCCGGTGATTGTCGATTTATTAGAAGCGGATCGGGATTTATATCAGGCGCTGGTCGCCGAACGGACGCTGATGTTTGCTGAGGCGAATTCGCCGCTGGCGGGCAAATTGGTTGCGCAAAATGATGAAAATATCGGGCAAGCGCGAGAACGCACCGGACGCGCTGCGGCGAAAATTGCTGCTAGTCATCTCGCTCAAGTGGCAGGAATCAGCAGTAAAATCAGTGCGTTTAATGACAATTTTCGGCGTTGGGAGACGTTGAGCCGTCAAGCAGTGGAGGCGCGGAATACGGGCAATCAGGCTGCGATTGCGCTCACTTTGGGGCTGGCGCGGGAGGCGTTTGATCAAACGCGAGATGAGTTGGATCAGCTCGAAGGTGTCGTGATTGAGATCGCGCAGACTGCTGCCGAGCGCACGGAAGCGGCGGTGAGCGCCAGCCGGATGCAAACCCTGACGCTGCTGGGCGTGGGCTTGGCGGTGCTGGTGTTGATGATGTTGGTTGTGCCGCCGTTGATTCTGCGCCCGTTGCAACAAATTTTGTTGCGTGTTCAAGATATTACTGAAGGTGAAGGCGATTTAACGGCGCGATTGCCAGAAGAGCGCACCAACGAAATCGGGCAATTGGCGCGGGTGTTTAATCGGTTTTTGGCGCATTTGCAGGAATCGGTCGTGCAAACGGTGCAGGCCGCCGAACAGGTTGATGCTGCTGCCGAGCATCTGGCACACATTGCGACCGATAGCGATCAGGCTGTCATGCAGCAAGTCGATCAAATTCAATTGGTTGCAACGGCGATGCACGAAATGACGGCGACTGCCAACGAGGTCGCCAATAACACTGCGCAAGCGGCTGATAGTGCGCAGGCGGCGGATGAAGGTGTGCGCAGCGGGGCACGAGTGGTGAGTGAGGCGGCGGTGGCTATTCAACAACTGGCTGACATTGTTGAAAAAGCGGTGACGGCAATTGCGGCGCTGGAATCCGACACGACGCGCATCGGCGCGGTGTTGGAGGTGATTAAAAGCATCGCCGAGCAAACCAGTTTGCTGGCGCTCAATGCGGCGATTGAGGCGGCGCGAGCGGGTGAAAGTGGACGCGGATTTGCGGTGGTGGCGGCGGAAGTGCGCAATCTGGCGTCGCGGACGCAGCAATCGACCGGCGAAATTGAGGCGATGATTGCGGCGTTGCAGACCAGCACGCGCACGGTGGTTGGGGTGATGCAGAACGGGCGTGGGATGGTGGACACGACGTTGCAAAAATCGGCGCAAGCCAGCCAGTCGTTGACGGAGATCACGCAGGCAGTGGGACGGATTAACGCGATGACGACGCAAATTGCCACTGCGACTGATGAACAAATTGCGGTGACTGAGGAAATCAGCCGCAATACCACGCGCATTCAAACGCTTGCCGATCATGCGTCCGCCGCCAATCATAAAACTGCACAAGCGCGGGCAGATTTGGTGTCGTTTGCGCAGGCGCTGCGTCATGGTTTGGCACATTTCAAGGTGTGATTTTTGATGAAATTTCCCCGTTTTTCTGTGTTGACGACGCTGCTGCAACGTTCTGAGGTGCGACGCGCTGACTGGACAAGCAGCGATCTCATTGATTTTGAAAATTATCTTGCTGAGGATGACGCGCAGTTGCGTGAGCAACCTGCCGCTCGTAAAACCTTGGCGCAACGTGATCGGGTGCTTTACATCGAGCAGATCGCGCCAGATTTTGCGGCGCTGAAGGCGCAACCGCACACCGCCGCGCATCGGCGCTTGAGTTTGCGACGCTGGCTGACGGCGCGGCGCAATGCAGAAGACCCGCAATTGACGCCGCTGTTGCCGGGCGCTGCGTTTGATAGTGCGCAACGCTTGGGCACGTTGGCATTGGCGGGAACTGGCTTATTGCTGGGCGTGGGCTTGGCATCAGCACTGCTGAGTTATGACGGGCATTTGCCGATCAGCGTGTCCAATTATGTGTTGGTGTTAGTGCTGGTGCAGTTGTTATTCGTGGTGACGGCGAGCTGGGCATGGTTGCGACAGTCACTGCGACGGGAGGCGGCGACAGCGCCCAGCAGTGGTTTATTGGCGCTGGTGTTGCAACCGCTGTTGACGCGAGCGGCGCAGTGGTTACAGCGCCAGCGCCTGACTGCGACAACGGCGGAGGTGCGCGAGCGGGTGCTGGCGCGACACGGGCTGCTGCAAGCGCAGTTCACGATTTACGGCTCGGTGGCGTATTTCCCGCTGTTGATTCCGGCGCAAGTGTTTGGCGTGGCGTTCAATGTCGGCGTGATTGGGACGACCATCATTTTGGAATGGTTCACTGATTTAGCGTTTGGCTGGAGCACGTCGCTGATCGCGCATCCGCAGACGATTCACGATTTAGCACACGCAATTGCTTTGCCTTGGAGCGGGATTTTTGGCGAGGGCGTGGGCTATCCGACGCTGGCGCAGATTGAAGGCTCGCGGATTTATTTGGAGCAGTGGGCGAATGCGACGCCGGCATTTCATCCCAATCCTGAGCATTTGCGCTCGTGGCGGTGGTTTTTGGTGCTGGCGGTGTTCACTTACGGGCTGCTGCCGCGCTTGATTTTATTGGGTTTATCGGTGGTGATGCAGCGGCTGGCGCTGGCGCGGTTGACGTTCACGCACGGGCGCAGTCAAGCGTTGTATGCGCGGATGCTGACGCCGTTGGTGGAGACGACAGCGGCGGTGATGGTGCCGGGTGTGGAGATGCCGATTCCGGCACCGCTGACGCCACACAGTCGCCGCGCTGGGTTGATTGGGCCGTTGACTGGTGAGAAGCCGCCGCCGAGCGTGCGACCTTGGCGGGAAAAGACGCCCGTCATTGCGCCGCAGTTTGATCAATCCCCTCAATTGCCGATTGAGCAATCCCCCCAACTGCCTATTGATCAATCCCCCCAACCCCCCTTTTCCAAAGGGGGGCTTTTAATTGCACCGGAACCAATTGTTGAATTGCCCGCTGCGCCGGAACCGGTGATTGCAATCGCACCGGAACCAATTGTTGAATTACCCGCTGCGCCAGAACCGGTGATTGCAATCGCACCGGAACCAATTGTTGAATTACCCGCTGCGCCAGAACCGGCAATTGAAATCACACCGGAACCAATTGTTGAATTACCTGCTGCGCCAGAACCGGCAATTGAAATCACACCAGAACCAATTGTTGAATTACCCGCTGCGCCAGAACCGGTGATTGAAATTGTACCGGAACCAATTGTTGAATTACCTGCTGTGCCAGAACCGGCAATTGCAATCGCACCGGAACCAATTGTTGAATTACCTGCTGCACCAGAACCGGCAATTGAAATCACGCCAGAACCAATTGTTGAATTGCCCGCTGCGCCGGAACCAATCGTTGAATTACCCGCAGCGCCACCAACTACTAATGAAGCAGCTCATTTCTCCCCGGATGCTTGTTTGCTATTGGTACACGTTGACATTGATGACGTATTGGAACCGGAAGATCGTCCACGTTTAGAACAACTGTTATTGCAATTGACTGGCTGGCGTATTGGCGCGTATGCGACCGTTGGCGCTGGTAGCGCAATGACGATGAAAGCACTTGAATTATTAGATGGTGGTATTTGGGATGCGCCGCCGCCGCGTATTGCCTTGATTCAAGACGGTTCGCAGCCGCCAATCACGGAAAATCTGTTGCTGTTGCGCGATCTCCGCGCTGCTGCCGGGACGCAGGCGCAAATGCTGCTGGCGCTGGTCGGCGATCCGCAAGATGACGACCGCCTGCCGCCGTTACGCGCCTTTGATTACACCGATTGGCAACGCAAAGTTGATCAAATGGCTGACCCTTATTTGCGTTTGGAGATGCTGGCTCCGCCCAGCGATGGAGAAAATTGATGGCGGCGAAGATTCCACGTTTGGCAATCATGGGACACCCGAACGCGGGTAAATCCTCGGTGGTGGCGACGTTGACTGAGAATGATCAGGTCAGTATTGATAAACGAGCGGGCACAACCACTGAATCGGATGTGTATCCGGTCGTGATTGATGGCGAAACGGTGATTGAATTTATTGATACGCCGGGCTTTCAAAACCCCAACGCAATTCTGGAATGGTTTCAAGCGAATGAAGGACAACGTGATTTAGCGCGAGCATTTGTGGCTGCACATCGTGCTAATCCGTTATTCGCGCACGATTGCGCGTTATTAGAGCCAGTCGCGGAAGGTGCTGGCATTATTTTAGTGGTTGACGGCTCGAAACGGATTAAAGAAAAAGATCGGGTTGAAATTGAATTGCTGCGCTTGACCGGGCGTCCGCGTATGGCAATTTTGAATAATTTAACCAATCAACATCGCTATATGAGCCAATGGCAAGATGCGTTGAATTTAGCGTTTAATTCGGTACGCGAATTTAACGCGCATCGAGCGACGTATTCAGAACGGATTAAATTGTTGAATGCGTTGAAGAGTATTGATCAGCGTTGGGAGCAATTGGTGGAAGGCGCAGTGGATGCTTTTGTGCGCGATTGGGAGCGTCGTACCGAATTGGCAGCGGGGACGATTATTGAATTATTGCGAATTGCGCTGTCATATCGCGTGTCAAAAGCGGTGAGCGATCACAAACTCGTATTTCAAAGTGATCGTAAGCGGGTGAAAGCCGAACTCACGGCGGAATTTGAGGAAGGATTGCGCCAGCTCGAAATTGGGGCACAAGCGCAATTGCGGGTTCATTTTCGCCATAACGTTAAAACTTTCGCTTCGGATTCCATTCTTAACCAAGATTTGCTGTCAGAAGAAGTGGAGCAAACGTTGGGTTTGTCACGGCGGCAGTTGGCGTTGGTGGGCATGGCGGCTGGCGCTGCGTCGGGCGTGACCTTGGATTTAGCCACCGCTGGGCATTCACTCGGTGCTGGAGCGTTTTTTGGTGCAGCAGCGGGTGGCGTGTTGGGCATGGTCGGCGGCAAGGCGTTGGCGAAGTTTGATATTGAACGTGCGCCGGGCACACATCGCTTCACCATCGGGCCGGTGTCCAATCCGCGTTTTCCGTTTGTGTTGTTGGATCGCAGCATTTTGTACAGCGCCCGCGCTATGAATTGGGCGCACGGGCGTCAAGCGGCGGATGAAGATGCGCCAGATCGGGTGCCGGAGAAAGTCATCACGAAACAAGGCTTTACGGAAGAATTGACGAGCGCCCAACAGCGCGAGCTGGCGCGGTTTTTTGCGGCGGCGCGGCGCGGGCGCGAGGTGGAGAGTGCCGAGCTGTGTCGCAAGATCATCAAAGAGGTGTTGCGCGGCGTGGCGTTGAGTGAAATTGATAGCCGCAATGCGCTGTAGCACCCGATGACTGATCATAAAACCCACGATCCCGACGCGCTGCACCGCCATCTGCACGACATCCAAGAGCTGTTGTCGCGCCAGCAGGTGGTGGAAACGCTGGTGCATCGGCAGCAGATGCCGCAGCAGGCGCTGGTTGAGTCGATCACGCATAAACAAAACCTCGCTCGCCTGCGCCGCAAGCTCGATCGGCTGCATCCTGCTGATATTGCGTGCATTTTAGAGGCACTGCCGCTGCAAGAACGGCGCTTTGTGTGGGATTTGGTTCGCGCTGATAAAGACGGCGAGATTTTGTTGGAAGTGTCGGATGCAGTGCGCTCGACGCTGTTGGAAAGCATGGATTCGGACGAAATCAAGGCGGCGATGGAGTCGCTTGATACTGACGAGTTGGCGGATTTGGCGGCGGATGTGCCGCCAGAAGTGATGCGCGATGTGTTGGCGGCGCTCGATCAGGAGGAGCGTGAGCAGGTTCACGCGGCGATGTCGTATCCCGAAGACAGCGTGGGGGCGCTGATGGATTTCGACATGGTGACGGTGCGCGAGGATGTGACGCTGGAAGTGGTGCTGCGGTATCTGCGGCGTTTTGAGGCGTTGCCGGATCACACTGATAAGTTGTTTGTGGTGGATCGGGAAGAGCGGCTGCGCGGCGTGTTGACGCTGGAAGCGTTGTTAATCAACGATTTAGAGCGGCTGGTGTCGGAAGTGATGAAGGTGAAATCGCTCGTGACCTTTGCGCCAGAAGATGATGCAGGCGGGGCGGCGAAGGTGTTTGAACGCTACGATCTGGTGTCGGTGCCGGTGTTGGATGCGCAGCGCCGCGTGGTGGGGCGGGTGACGGTGGCGGATATGGTGGATCAGATTCGGGAGGAATCTGACGCGGAGATTTTGAGTCAGGCGGGGCTGCGCGAGGAGGAGGATATTTTTGCTTCGGTGGTGCAGTCGCTCAAAAACCGCTGGGCGTGGCTGGCGCTCAATTTGGTGACGGCATTTGTGGCATCGCGGGTGATTGATGTGTTTGAAGGGTCGATTGAAAAACTGGTGGCGCTGGCGGCGTTGATGCCGATTGTGGCAGGAATCGGCGGCAATGCGGGTAATCAGACGTTGACGATGATTGTGCGGGCGATTGCGATGGGACAGGTGGAACCGACGGCGCTGTGGCGACTGCTACGCAAAGAGTTGAGCGTGGCGTTGATTAACGGCGTGGTGTGGGGCGGCGTAGTGGGCGTAATTGCGTGGTGGTTGTATGAGAATGTTGAATTGGGAATGGTGATGACGGCGGCGATGACGTTGAATTTGCTGTTGGCGGCGAGCGCCGGGGTGTTGATTCCGTTATTGCGGCAACAGTTTGGGCGCGATCCGGCGTTAGGGGGTTCGGTGTTAATGACGGCGCTGACTGATGCGGGGGGGTTTTTCATTTTTCTGGGTTTGGCGACGCTGTTTTTATTGTGAGAGTTTTTTAGCAGTTGGCAGTATTTGTGTGGTGGTATCTATCATTGGTCATCATCTACGTTGGAGTTTCGTATGGATACCGCACGTCTTTTTCAATCAGGTCGCAGTCAGGCTGTTCGACTCCCTAAAGCGTATCGTTTTGCCGGTACCGAGGTGGCGGTGCAGCGTTTTGGTAATGGTGTGCTCTTGCTACCGATGGATGATCCGTGGGAAACACTTGAAGCTGGTCTAGCAATCTTTGAACCCGGCTTTGTCTTGACGCGAGAACAACCCGATGCGCAGTATCGCGCCGACATCGTTCCATGATCTTGCTCGATACCAACATCTGCATCTACATCATCAACGCCAAGCCTCCAGCGGTACTGGCGCGTTTTCAGCAGTACCGACTGGGCGACATCGGGCTGTGCAGTGTGGTGGCGGCGGAATTGGCGTTTGGAGTGGCTAAAAGCGGTTCAGTGCGCAACCGACAAGCACTGGAGCTGTTTCTCGCGCCATTGACGATTTTGCCGTTCGATACGGCGGCGGTTTGGGTTTACGGTGACTTGCGCGCTGAACTGGAACGTTGTGGTACGCCCATTGGCGCACTGGACACCATGATTGCTGCGCACGCACTGAGTCAAAGCGCCGTGCTGGTGACAAACAACACCCGCGAGTTTGTCAAGGTGCCGGGTTTACCGCTTGATAACTGGGTCGCTGCCGGATAGTGCCATGCTCATCAAAACCAGTTTTCCATTGCCCGCTTATCGGCGAAATCTTATAGTTGATTCAGCATAAAACGATTACAAATGACAGGCAAACAAAGTATTCACTGAGCATAATTTCACAAAACATCAACTCTTAAAAAATCAATTGCGCATTTTTATAATTAACGTCAATAAAAAAAGCCGCCAATTCTGGCGGCTTTTTTTAATGTGCAGCACGCGTAATTATGTCGTTGAGAACAAGCCCGTTGATAAATAACGATCACCGCGATCACAAATAATCACCACAATCACTGCATGTTGCACTTCCGCTGACAAGCGCAGCGCCGCCGCCACCGCGCCGCCCGACGACACGCCTGCAAAAATCCCTTCTTGCGCCGCCAACGCTCGCGTCATCTGCTCCGCCTCCGTTTGACCCACGTCGAGAATGCGATTGACGACCGTTGGATCGTAAATGCGCGGCACATACGCCGCTGGCCAGCGCCGAATCCCCGCAATCTGTGCGCCGTCCTCCGGTTGCACCCCGATGATTTGCACGCTCGGATTGTGCTCACGCAAATAACGACCCGTGCCGACGATGGTGCCGGTCGTACCCATCGCGCTCACAAAATGCGTCACCCGCCCGCCGCTTGCCTGCCAAATCTCCGGTCCCGTCGTGGCGTAATGTGCTGCTGGATTATCGGGATTGGAAAATTGATCCAACCGCACACCTTCGCCTGCTGCTTCCATTTCCAGCGCCAGATCAATCGCCGCTTCCATGCCGCCAGCTTGGGGCGTCAACACCAGCTCCGCGCCAAAACTCGCCATCACCCCGCGCCGTTCCGCGCTCATGTGCTCCGGCATAATCAAGCGCATTCGATACCCTTTGAGCGCCGCTGCCATCGCCAACGCAATGCCGGTGTTGCCGCTGGTCGCCTCAATCAACAACGCGCCGGGTTGAATCGTGCCGCGAGCCTCCGCGCCACAAATCATGTTGAGCGCCGGGCGATCTTTCACCGAACCAGCCGGATTATTGCCTTCCAACTTGGCAAGCAACAGGTTATCGGTCTTGCCGGGCAGACGGCGCAATTGCACCAACGGCGTGGTGCCAACGCATTGTTCAAGCGTGAGAAATGACATGGACAGCTCTTCCTAAAATGACATTGGCTGATATTAGGAGTGATGCAGTTGCCAGTAAAAAGCTCGGTTATCACTGGCAACTGACAACTGGTAACTGACAACTAAAACAATAGCTTACATCGCAACTGCGTCACTCCTATGATAGTGTAACGCTCACTGACAACTGCCACCCGCTGCCTGACAACTCACTACTCCATACGCTCCCGCCGGGAGATAAATGGCATCCGTCGTCATCACCGTTGGCGCGAGTTGGAACCAGATATTGGTTGGCGTGGTGTAGGTCGTCGTCGTCGCAAATTGCCCCGCTGCATCCACCGTTGCCCGCGCCAGCCAACCCATATCACTGACAAGCACAGCATTGTCCACCCACGCCAAACTGCTCGGCGGTGCCGTCAACGTCCAACTATCCGTCTTCACCAACCGCCCCGTCAGCGCGTCATAACGCAGCGCCTGCACACCCGTTGGCATCGTCACAAACACCAGCGCCCCGTTGCTTGCCGTCAGCGCCCCCGTCACCGCCACCTGATCCAATAAATACGCACTGCTGCCGTCATACGCGACCGCCTGCACACTGCGCTTGGTTAGCCCGCTGGTTGCCACCCACTCCTCACTATTTGTGATGAGAATCGCGCCCTGCGCGTCCACCTGATCAACGCCGATCAACGTGCCCGGAATCGAAACCGGCGTCCGCACCACCGGATTTGAATAATTAAAATCAACGACTTGCAACCAAGAGTGAACAGTTTCCTCTGTCATCGGCTGCCAAATCGCATCCGCCACCAGCGGCCGCACCGGCTCCGGCAGCTCATCACTCACCTCGGCGGTGTCAACGCTAAACAACAACAGCCCGTTTTGCGCCATTGCTGGCGCGGCACTGCGGAAACTCTCGCTCGTCGTGATCCGCAGCACCGCACCTGCCACCGGCGTGGTGTTGAGATTGCGCAGCGGGCACACCAACGCCGTCAGAGTCGCGCTCGTCGTCTCAGTGGCCACGTCGCGCTGCGCAGTCTTGGCACCGTAAGCGATACCCCAATCCCACCAGCCCCAGCGTTGCTGGGTCGGCACCTGCCAAGCCAGCGTTGAGTCGTTAATCCACAGCAACTGCGCCGCCGCCAAGTTCAAATCCCATTCCGACACGTCCGCGAGCGCGTGTTCCACCGTCGTCAGCAGCGGCAGCTTTGGCAACGCCGTCAGATCAAAAATCGACGTGCGTAATCGCGCCGGCTGCGTGTCATCGGCGCTCACCAACTGCGCTACATACAGGCGTTGATTGCGGCTGGCGCTACCCACGATGCGACCTGCGCCCAGTTCCACCGTCGCCACCAAATCATCCAGATCGCTGGTGGGCGTGATCCGCGCCGTCGCCGCCGTGCTGCCGCAACTCCAGCCGCGCCAATACAACCCGCCCGAATTGCAGCCGCCATCTTCCAATTGCAGTAAATAATTGCCGACCGCCAGCACCCGATCCGTCGTCCACGCCAGCGCAATTTCCGCCGCCACTGCGCCCGTCGTCCGATTCAAAATCTGCAATTCCTGCCCCGAAATCGACACGAAATAATCACCCACCACCGCGCCGCGCCGAGGTTCAAAATCGTGGACGAGCAGCGCCTCGGTCGTCAGCGCATCACGACCCACAGCAATTGCTTGAATAGCTTTGATTTCTGTGCCAGCAGCGGTGTAATTTTGGAACGGCACCAACACGATGCCAGCGTCAGGGAAATAGCCCACCGCCTTCTCGTCATAATTCGCCTCGCTCCAGCTCCAACTGCCTTCCTCGCCCAGCGCCAGCCGCGATAACAGCGTCGGCGCGGTCGCATCCGCCACATTGAACAGCGACACCGCCACGCGCCCATCCTCAACGCCGACTGTCAGCAAGCGGTCGCCGAGCGGCTCGATGTAGGTTGACCAGCCGGGAATTTCCAATGCACCCGATAACTGCGGTGCTGCCGGATCAGTCAAATCAACCACAAACAGCGGATCGGTATTGAAAAAAGTGACGACATACAAACGGTTGCCGTCATAGCGCGTGGCGTGTAATTGCTCACCGCGTGCTGCCACCAATTCCAACTGCGCCAACGCTGCGGTCGTCGTCCCCGCCAGCGGAAAAGTCTCAATCCACGTCTCCAGCCGCTCGTTTTGCCACACCAAACTAGTCGCCACCGCCGCGCTGCCGACCACGCTCAATTTGAATTTATCCGTGACCTGCCCTTTCAGCGCCAAGGTTTTGCGCTCCAGCGGCGTCCCGTCAGCAGCGAGATCAAACAGATGCAACTGCGAGGTCGCCCGCCAACTGCTGTCGTCGTAGTGATCGGTCGTCAGCAGCAGATGACCGCCCGCCGCCTGCAACGCCATACCGGTGCCGTTCACAGTCACGCTGGCGCGAGTCACCGGCGCAGTCGGGACGCTGAGATCAAGCGCATATAAACGGGTAACTGGCTGCCAATTGTCAGCAGTTTCAACGTATTCCGTCGCCATGACATACAGCATGGTGCCGATCAAACGGCTGTCGCTGACCGTGCCTGCTAACGGCACTTCCGTGACCACGCTCGGCACTCCGGCGTCCACTTTCAGCACAAAAATAGTGGCGGCACCGGCGCGATCAGCCGCGTTGGAGCGTCCCAACAATGCCAACTGCGTGCCGGCAGCATCCAGCACATAAAACTGCTCACCACTGGCTGCCAACCGCACGGTGCCGGTGCGACGTGGCGCGGCAGGATTGGTGAGATCAAACACCTGTAAGCCACGATATTGATTGAAGAAAAAGAGTTGGTTGCCGACGATTTTCCAGATGTCAGATTCAACGACGGTGGTTTTATCGCCATCGTCCACCGGAGCTGGTTCTGGTGCGCCCGCCACTGGCGGTGGCGTGTCTAGCGCGACGACGTCTTGACTCAAGCCCGGGCGCGAAAAATCACGGCTGGCGCTGGTGATGCGACTGGGAAATTTGGCGGAGCGATAGCCGGTGCCGCGCAGTTGCGAGACTTTGGTGCCGTCGGGCACGACAAACTGCACGCTGCGCGTCACGCCGCTGGTGGTGAGATGGCGCACGGCGAGCGGTTGCCAAGTGCCGGTTTGGATGCGTTCGAGCGTGACTTGGCGAATGCCAGCGGGCACCTTGACGATGGCGATGGTGCCGCGCACGTCAACAGTTAAACGCTGTGAATTGACATTCAAAACGGGCGCAGTCATTGCGGTGTGCGGTGCAATGATTAAAAAGAATACGAGGAATAACCAACGCCAAAACGTGATCATCATAACCTCCGCTTGCATTAAAAATACTGAATACACTCGTTGCATATTGCCACAATTGATGCTGTGGCATTTTCACTGCTAATTGCCAATAGGAGTTACGCAGTTGACCAAAAATAGCTTTAGAATATAGTCGATCCACCGCA
>DYNM01000085.1 GCA_020721065.1 Thiocystis violascens
GCTTTGTGGGTTTCTGAACCTTTGCCGCCGTAATGACCGTCTTCGATGTATTTCTTCGCGTTATCCCATGCGCCACCACCGGTAGTCATTGATATTGCTACGAAAAGTCCCGTGATGATCGTTCCCATCAATAATCCGCCCAACGCTTTGGGTCCTAATAATAAACCCACCAAAATCGGGATTAAAATCGGTAAAATTGACGGTAAGATCATTTCTTTGATCGCGGCTTTGGTCAACATATCGACGCAAGTACCGTATTCGGGTTTGCCCGTGCCGTCCATAATGCCTTTAATATCACGGAATTGGCGGCGAACTTCTCCGACCACCGCGCTCGCTGCACGTCCGACCGCTTCCATCGCCATCGCGCCGAATAAGTAAGGAATCATGCCCCCGATGAATAACCCGATCACCACCATGTGATCCGATAAATCAAAGGTCATTGCAACGTGACCTGCGGTTTTGGCTTGTAAAGCGTGGGTGTAATCCGCGAATAAAACTAACGCCGCTAAACCCGCCGAGCCAATCGCATAACCTTTGGTGACGGCTTTGGTGGTATTTCCAACCGCGTCCAAAGGATCGGTGACGGCGCGAACTTCTTTAGGTAATTCAGCCATTTCCGCGATTCCGCCAGCGTTATCGGTGATTGGACCATAAGCGTCTAACGCCACGATAATTCCCGCCATCGACAACATCGACGTTGCCGCAATTGCGATCCCATACAAACCCGCCAAATAGTAACTTCCCCAAATCGCCGCACAAACCGCTAAAACGGGCAACGCGGTTGATTTCATGGAAACGCCTAAACCTGCGATGATGTTTGTGCCGTGACCAAATTGAGAGGCTTCTGCAACGTGTTGAACAGGCTTATATTCTGTGCCTGTGTAGTATTCCGTGATGTACACAATTGCGGCGGTTAAAATCAAGCCAATGGTTGCCGCGCCAAATAGTTTCATTTGACTGCCCGCTGCACCTAATAAATCGTCTGGAATCAACATCATAGTGACAGGTAAATACGCAATTAACGCCAACACACCCGCAACGATCAAGCCTTTATACAAACCCCACATAATTCTGCCGTCGGGGGCTTTCACAAAGAACGTTCCCACAATCGATGCGATGATCGAAACTCCACCTAAAACAAGCGGATACACAACCGCATTTTCCGCCGCGCCTTTGAACATTAACGCGCCCAAAATCATGGTTGCAATCACGGTTACGGCGTAGGTTTCGAACAAATCCGCCGCCATGCCCGCGCAATCACCGACGTTATCGCCGACGTTATCGGCAATGACCGCAGGGTTACGAGGGTCATCTTCGGGAATGCCCGCTTCGACTTTGCCGACTAAATCCGCGCCCACGTCCGCGCCTTTGGTGAAAATACCGCCGCCCAAACGTGCAAAGATCGAAAT
>DYNM01000086.1 GCA_020721065.1 Thiocystis violascens
CCACATCCGCCTAAAGCTCCGTTGCCTGCTAAAACAGAGAGTCAAGCCGAGCCGATAAAGCCGGCGACAGCCACGGCGAAAACAAACTCAGCAACCGCAGAAAAAACGACGACCGTCACCTCCACTGCAGCGGGCGGAATGAGCGAAAGCCTGGATGAACATGCTCAAACCTGTTGCGGTGTCTTGGCCGACGAGATTTACCGCGACCCGACACAGCGTGAACAGTTGTTTTTTAACTCAAGCGACACCGTATTGGGTTTGTTGCGCCAAGCCATGACGCTCACCAAGGAGCAAGGCATCGCGCGTATTGCCCGCGAGGGCGCACATCCCCTGTATGTCAGCGCCGCACTTGGCTTTGTCTCGACCCCCATGCACGAAGCCTATCTGCGCGCGCTGTGCGCGCGCCCTATCGACGGCTCTCCCGTGAAGGTGGATCTGGTTGAGCAGGGTGTCAAAGCCATAGGGCTATCAGACGATGCGCGCATGCGCCGCTTGGACAGCGTGCTGTGGAAGGCGGCGCTGTGGAGTTCACGCGGACGCGTGCCGCGCGGTACATCCTTAGATGCGCCAGTGCGCTTACATGCGTGGCCGAATATTCCACGTTTGATGAGCGTACCTGACGGTTTGCGTATTGCAGCGCTCTGGGTGAGTCAGCCGACGAGTTTATTGGACACCGCGCGCAAACTTGGTGTGCCCTACCGTTTTGTATTTTCGTTTTATTGCGCCTGCCAAGCCTTTGACCTCATTGAACAGCTCGGTAGTACCACGACACATCGTGGTTCAGATCATGCACCCAAAGCCGTGTCGCAAGAAAAGCGCGGTTTATTTGGGAATCTTCTTAAGAAACTTGGTTTTTAATTTATTCAAATTCATCAAAAAAGGAATACAACGTTGGCTCAGCACAAAATTATTTTCGCAGGCCCTGTGGGCGCAGGTAAAACCACCGCGATTCGTTCATTAAGTGATATTCCGATTGTTGCCACGGATGAAGATGCGACCGATATGACCACCAATCGCAAGCCGCAAACCACCGTGGCCATGGATTATGGTTTGATTAAACTGGATAACGGTGAACGTGTGCATTTGTACGGTACGCCGGGGCAAGAGCGTTTTGATTTTATGTGGGATATTCTCACCGAAGGTGGCTTGGGTTTGGTATTAATGCTCGATAACTCGCGCACCAGTCCGTTTCAGGATATGAGCTTTTATATTAATGCGTTTAAAGGCTTCATTGAAGAGACCCAGCTGGTGATTGGGGTGACGCGCATGGATGAAGTCCGCAAACCCGAGCTGGCCGAGTATGCAAAACACCTTGCAGCAAACTTCAACATGGTCGTACCTGTTTTTGAAGTGGATGCGCGTGAAAAACGCGATGTTTCTTTGTTGGTGCAAGCGCTTCTTTTTTCTA
>DYNM01000087.1 GCA_020721065.1 Thiocystis violascens
GCGGCGCGTTCGGCTTTTTCTCGATCCAGACGAAATTCTCTAAATTCAAAGCGTTGCTTCGCTTGTTGGGCTTTGAGTTTTTCTTGAACTTGCCCGCGAATTTCCGATTTTGCATAACGGTAAAATTGCACGAGCGGCAATTGGCTCGGACACACATACGCGCAGCAACCGCATTCAATGCACTCAAATAGATGATAATCTTGGATTTTTTCAAAATCTTTCGCCCGCGCATACCAGTATAATTGTTGGGGCAATAAATTCGCAGGACACACTTGTTCGCAACTTCCACATCGAATGCACGGTAAATTTTGAGATTTTTCAATGGGTTGCGATAAGGCAATCAAACAATTTGTTGTTTTAACTATCGGTAATTCTGTCGATGACACATTAAAACCCATCATCGGACCGCCTAAAATTAATTGCATTAAGTCTTTGTTTAGATTAGATTTTTTTAACAAATAATCCATTGGCGTGCCGAGCAAAACTTCTAAATTTTGGCGAGTTTCCACCGCGTCGCCCGTCACCGTCACGATTCTTGAAATGAGCGGTTGCCCCAATTTCACCGCTCGAAACACCGCCGCCGCCGTCCCCACATTATGTACGACAATTCCCAATTGACGCGGCAACATTTTTTTGGGAAGCTCTTGATTTAAAAGAACTTTTATGAGTTGTTGTTCTCCGCCCGCCGGATAACGGGTTGGAACTTGAACGATTTCAAATTTTTCCGCCGCAACGTGTAAATGATCCAAACCACTGTCGGCAACGGCTTTAAGTGCTTGATAAGCATGAGGTTTATTGTCTTCAATCGCAATAATGCACCGTTTCACGCCGCCGAGCGCGTACGCCAAAATTCGCGCCCCAATAATCACTTCAATCGGACGTTCACGCATCAAATGATCGTCGCAACTAATCAACGGTTCGCATTCCGCGCCGTTCAAAATAAGTGTATGAATATCACCGACTTGCAATTTTAAATGCGACGGAAAACCCGCGCCGCCCAATCCAACAATCCCCGCTTGAGCGATTTTGTGGCGCAACACGTCTGGCAATAAATGCGTGCAATCATCGATGATGTCGGCGACGATCCACTCATCTTTGCCGTCGGTTTCGATCAAAATACACACATCTTCCAATCCCGACGGATGTGGCACGGGGCGTTTTTCAATCGCCACGACCGTCCCCGAACTCGGCGCGTGAATCGGCGCGCTCATCGGCACAGAACATTTCTCCGACCCGCATTCAGCAATCATTTGACCTTTCAACACGCGATCGCCGACTTTCACAATCGGCATTGTCGCCGTTCCAATGTGTTGTAACAAAGGAACAATTAACAACGGTGGAATCCCCGCAGAAACAATTTTCTCCTGCGTCAAACCACCCTTTTTCTCTAAAACTAATCC
>DYNM01000040.1 GCA_020721065.1 Thiocystis violascens
GTTGAGACTTTGTTTGCCAGCTATTTGTAATCATTTTATGTTGGATCGACTATATGCCCTCAAATACAGCTCGTTGCAACGCTAAATCCATTACAACAAAGATTGAAACCTGCCAGCGCCAGCCGCGCAACCCATTCAAACGGTGTTGCAACGCTAAATCCATTACAACAAGGATTGAAACCTGCGACATATTCGTCACGTCGCTTTTCGAGCGCCTCATAGCGAGCTACGAGGTGTTGCAACGCTAAATCCATTACAACAAGGATTGAAACGCCTAGGCAAACAGCGGCTCTCATGCTTCATTAGCGCGTTGCAACGCTAAATCCATTACAACAAAGATTGAAACAAAACCGATCCAACGTTAGATTCTGTAGAAAAACAAAACCCGTCATTTGACGGGTCTGTTCGTAACGAGGTGTTCCGAGGTTCAGAAGTGCCCAGTGAGCCAACAACCAAACCTGAATCGACTTCCTCGCCCTTGCTACACTGTTGATGCAAGTGTAGATCAAGGTGGAACTGAGTTGCAACGCTAAATCCATTACAACAAGAATCAATGAATAAACAACTCATAAAAAGCCCTAATCAGCGGGGGCGCTAAAATTAAAACAGTGGTCGCGCCACAATCCGCACATCCACCCCAACCTGTCGTACTTCAACAAATGTGAATCCTATCCGCTCATTCATCGTCATTAACTGCGGCAGTTGAAATAAACCCAGCGCCATATCGCCCATAATATGCGGCGCTAAATACAGCACCAATTCATCAATCAATTCCGCCGCCAGCATCGCGCCAGCTAAAGTCGCGCCAGTTTCTAATAACACTTCGTTAATTCCGCGCTGCGCCAGCTCGCTCATTAACGCCGTTAAATCCACCCGCCCTTCGTGCGCAGCGCAACGATAAACCTGCGCCCCCGCCGCTTGCAGGCCCGCCATCCGCTTAGGCGCATCGGCGCAACCAACCACCAGCGTCTCACCCGGCACCCGCAGCAATCGCGCATTCAGCGGCAGCCGCCAATGGCTATCAACCACCACCCGCAGCGGTTGACGTACCACCTCATCTGCCGCCATGCCCGGCAACTCAGCCGCACTCAGCCGCACATTCAGGCTTGGATTGTCCACCAACACAGTGCCGATGCCAGTCATCACTGCCGCACTGCTCGCCCGCAGCCGCTGCACATCGCGCCGCGCTGCGTCCGACGTAATCCACTGGCTATCGCCATTTGCCAGCGCCGTGCGCCCGTCCAAACTCGCCGCCAATTTGCAGCGCACCAGCGGCAATCCCTGCTCCATCCGTTTGATAAACCCACGATTGAGCGCCCGCGCCTGCGTCTCCAGCAGCCCCACTTCCACCGCGATTCCCGCTTGGCGCAAGTGCGCAAAACCCTGTCCGGCAACCAGCGGATTGGGATCCGTCATCGCGCCCACCACCCGCGTCACTCCCGCCGCCAGCAATGCCTCAGTGCAGGGCGGAGTACGCCCGTGATGGCAACACGGCTCCAACGTCACATACGCAGTTGCGCCCCACGCCGCCGTACCAGCCTGTGCCAATGCCAGCCGCTCGGCGTGCGGTTCACCAGCGCGATGATGCCAACCTTCACCCACCACCTGCTCACCCTGCGCCAGCACACAGCCAACGCAC
Organism: Thiocystis violascens; assembly: GCA_020721065.1. Lineage (GTDB taxonomy): Bacteria > Pseudomonadota > Gammaproteobacteria > Chromatiales > Chromatiaceae > Chromatium > Chromatium violascens_A. Next base: position 1,640 of record DYNM01000040.1, read on the forward strand.
GGATTGGGCGCAGTGGTATAGCGCCCACGCTCCGCCAATTGCAGAGCACGCGCCAAATGTTGGTAATCGACAGCAGCAGTCATCGACATATCTCGCTGACTTGTCTAACACCCGACAACACAGTGATGCGTTGACATGAAAAGAACTGAATACACATTGCCATCACCTTATTGCCGCTATTTGCAGCAGTGTTAAAGTTATCTTATAAAACTACTGCTTTATTCAAACGAGTTGCGTACAAATAAATCACCCCATTATTTTATCAAACCTGATAAAAAATAATCCACTGAGCGCATTATTTTTTAGCCAGTTTACAGCTTTCAACCTAGATTAAATGAGTATAAAACACCGCTTAAAACTAAACATTCTTCCTTGAGAATATAGTGCTTTTTTCACAAATTGGTCAACGCCATCTTGCACTACTCCATCTATGATTTGAGTTTATACAGCCTGCCGACTATCCTAACGAATCGTTTTTTTCACTGGGATAGTGGTATGGGTAGCAAAACCCTCTACGACAAACTTTGGGATGCGCACGTCGTGCGGGTTGATGAGACCGGCACGGCGTTGCTTTACATTGATCGCCAATTGATTCACGAAGTCACCTCACCGCAAGCCTTTGAAGGGCTGCGTCTCGCCGGTCGCCAGCCATGGCGCACCAGCGCCAATCTCGCCGTTCCCGATCACAACGTCCCCACCGCGCAGAGCGAACGCGCCAGCGGCATCGCCGATCCGGTTGCGCGGATTCAAGTCGCCGCGCTCGGCACCAACTGCGCCAGCTTCGGCATCACCGAGTTTGCGATGGGCGATGTGCGCCAAGGCATCGTTCACGTCATCGGCCCCGAACAGGGCTTCACCTTGCCCGGCAGCACCATCGTCTGCGGCGATTCGCACACCTCCACGCACGGCGCATTTGGCGCACTCGCGTTCGGCATCGGCACCTCAGAAGTCGAGCACGTGCTGGCGACCCAATGCCTGATTCAGCGCCCCTCAAAAACCATGCTCATCAGCGTTGACGGCGAACTTGGCGCAGGTGTCACCGCGAAAGACATCGTGCTGGCAATCATCGGCGCGATTGGCACCGCTGGCGGCACTGGCTATGTCATTGAATTTGGCGGCGCTGCGATTCAGGCGTTGTCGATGGAAGGGCGGATGACGGTGTGCAACATGACGATTGAAGCGGGCGCTCGCGCTGGCTTGATCGCGGTGGACGAAAAAACCATCGACTACATGCGCGGGCGTCCGTTGGCACCGACGGGCGAGTTGTTTGAACAAGCCGCAGCGTCTTGGCGCACCTTGGTCAGCGATGCCGGCGCAGTGTTTGATCGCGTCGTGCATTTGGACGCCGCCAGCATCGCGCCGCAGGTGACGTGGGGCACCTCGCCGGAAATGGTGCTGCCGATTGACGGACAAGTGCCCGATCCCGCCGCCGAAGCCGATCCGGTCAAAGCCGCGAGCATCCGCAATGCGTTGAATTATATGGGTTTAACTGCCGGACAGCCGCTCGCTGAGATCGCAGTGGACAAGGTGTTTATTGGCTCCTGCACCAACTCGCGGATTGAAGATTTACGCGCTGCTGCTGCCGTCGCCGCCGGGCGTAAAGTCAGCAAAAACATCAAGTTGGCGCTTGTCGTGCCCGGCTCCGGGCTGGTAAAAGCGCAGGCCGAAGCCGAGGGTTTGGATCAGATTTTCACCGCTGCCGGTTTTGAATGGCGTGAGCCGGGCTGCTCGATGTGTCTGGCGATGAACGCCGACCGGCTGGAGGCGGGTGAACGCTGCGCCTCAACCTCGAATCGCAATTTTGAGGGGCGGCAAGGTCAGGGCGGACGCACCCATCTGGTGAGTCCGGCGATGGCAGTTGCGGCTGCGGTGACTGGGCATTTTGTCGATGTGAGGACGCTATAAATGGAACCATTTCAAAACTTTAGCGGCATCGTCGCGCCATTAGATCGCGCCAATATCGACACCGACGCGATCATCCCCAAGCAATTCTTAAAAAGCATTAAACGCAGCGGTTTTGGCCCGTATTTATTTGACGAATGGCGTTATTTAGATCACGGCGAGCCAGATATGGATTGCAGCCAGCGCCCGTTGAATAGCGAGTTCATCTTAAATGATCCGCGTTTTTCCGCTGCGCAAATTCTATTGGCGCGAGAGAATTTTGGCTGCGGTTCCTCGCGGGAACATGCGCCGTGGGCATTAGCTGATTTCGGTTTTCGCGTGATTCTTGCGCCGAGTTTTGCCGACATCTTTTTTAATAACTGCTTCAAAAATGGCATTCTACCGATTCAATTAGAAAGCGATTTAATTGGCGTTCTGTTTGAAAAAGCCAGCGGAGTTGCGCCGCTGCGCATCTCGGTGGATTTACCGGCGCAGTTATTGACGCTGGATGACGGCAATCAAATTCCATTTACAGTGGATGTCGGCAACAAACAGCGGTTAATTGAAGGTTTAGATGATATTGGTTTAACGCTGCAACAAGCAGATGCCATTCGGGAATACGAAGCGCGGCGCAAAGTCGAAGCGCCGTGGGTGTTTGTTTGACTGTGGGTGATGAAACCGTGCAGCAAGAATTTCAGACAGAACTATTTAATTGAGGCAGTACTTTGAGCAAGAACATTTTAGTGGTTGCGGGCGACGGAATCGGCCCAGAAATTGTGGCAGAAGCCATTAAAGTCATTGACGCGCTGCAAGCAGAAGGTGCAATTGATGTCACATTGCAACACGCGCTGGTTGGCGGTGCAGCTTATGACGAATTTGGCGATCCCTTGCCAGAATCAACGTTGACTGCGGCACAAGCAGCCGATGCCGTATTACTTGGTGCAGTCGGTGGGCCGAAATGGGAGCCGCTGCCAATTGCCAAGCGTCCCGAAAAAGGCTTATTGGGATTGCGGGCTGGTTTGGAATTGTTTGCTAATTTGCGCCCCGCAATTCTGTATCCACAATTGGCGGATGCGTCCACCTTAAAACCGGAAATCGTCGCTGGTTTGGATTTAATGATTGTGCGTGAGTTGACCGGTGATATTTATTTCGGGCAACCGCGTGGTATTGAAACGCTGCCGTCGGGTGAACGGCGCGGAATCAATACGATGGTTTACACTGAATCTGAGGTTGAGCGCATTTGCCGCGTGGCATTTGATATTGCGATGAAACGCGATAAGCGCGTCTGTTCGGTTGATAAAGCCAACGTATTAGAATGTACGGAAATGTGGCGCGAAGTGGCAATTAAAACCGCTGCCGATTATCCTGAAATTACATTGACGCACATGTACGTTGATAATGCTGCAATGCAATTGGTGCGTGCGCCTAAGCAATTCGATGTGATGGTCACGGGCAATATCTTTGGCGATATTCTTTCTGATTGCGCGTCAATGTTGACCGGTTCAATTGGAATGCTACCTTCCGCATCGCTCGGCGCGAGTGGGCAAGGTATGTATGAACCTATTCACGGCTCGGCTCCTGATATTGCCGGACGCGGTATTGCCAATCCATTAGCAACGATTTTGTCGGTGGCAATGATGTTGCGCTATTCGCTCGGCGCACCGGATGCAGCAGCGCGAATTGAAGCGGCAGTGTCGGCGGTATTGGATCAAGGCTTGCGCACGGCAGACATCATGTCGGCAGGAATGCGGCAGGTCGGCACGGTGGAAATGGGTGACGCAGTGGTCGCGGCGCTGGCGGAGGCGCGTTGATGAAAAAAGTTGGTTTTATCGGTTGGCGCGGCATGGTCGGCTCGGTATTGATGGAGCGGATGACGGCCGAAAATGATTGGGCGCAGATCGCCGAGCCAGTGTTTTTCACCACCTCGCAGGCGGGGCAACTCGGCCCCGATGTCGGGCACGGGGCGCAGCCGCTGCTGGCTGCCGATTCGTTGGAGGCGCTGCGCGAGATGGATGTCATCGTCACCTGTCAGGGCGGCGATTACACCAAGGCGCTGCATCCGCAACTCCGCGCCAGCGGCTGGGATGGCTATTGGATTGATGCCGCCTCCAGCTTACGGATGCAGCCGGACGCGACCATCATTCTTGATCCGGTCAATCGTCACGTCATCGACGCGGCGCTGGCGGCTGGCAAGCGCGATTTCATCGGCGGCAATTGCACCGTCAGCCTGATGTTGATGGCGCTGGGCGGGCTGTTTCAGGCGGGGCTGGTGGAATGGGTCAGCGCGATGACCTATCAAGCGGCATCCGGCGCGGGTGCAAAAAATATGCGCGAATTGCTGGCGCAGATGGGCGCACTCAACGCTGCCGTGCAACCGCTGCTGGCTGATCCGGCCTCGGCGATTCTCGACATTGATCGCGGCGTCACCGCAACGCTGCGCAGCGCCGAGTTTCCAACGACCAATTTTGGCGCTCCGCTGGCAGGCAGCTTGATTCCTTGGATTGATACCCAGCTCGACAACGGGCAAAGCCGCGAGGAATGGAAAGGTCACGCAGAGACCAACAAAATCCTTGGGTTAGATGCAGCGCCAGTGCCGATTGATGGCTTGTGCGTGCGGATTGGCGCGATGCGCTGCCACAGTCAGGGCTTGACGATCAAGCTCACGCGGAATGTTTCACTGCCAGACATTGAGAGCCTGATTGCCGCTGCCAACGATTGGGTGCGCGTGATTCCGAACGAACGAGCGCAAACGGTGCGCGAGTTGTCACCAGCGGCAGTGAGCGGCTCGTTGAGCATTCCAATTGGACGGCTGCGCAAGCTCAACATGGGCGATCAGTATTTGTCCGCGTTCACCGTTGGCGATCAATTGCTGTGGGGCGCTGCCGAACCATTGCGGCGGATGTTGATGATTGTGTTGAATCGTTGAGGAAAAAGTTGTCGGTTGGCAGTGGTCTGGCACAGCATCAAACCTGTTACTGACAACTGCCAACCGACAACTCAAAAAACCACACTCCGAGGACTGAAGAATGTCTCGCAAACTCATTCTGGCGGCAGCGACCACCCTGCTGTTCACAGGCACCGATGTCGTCGCCCTCGGTCTCGGCGAGATTCGCGCCTATTCCGGTCTCAATCAGCCATTTCAAGGCGAAATCGCGCTCTACGATGTCAATCCCGAAGATCAGGACGCGCTGCGAGTCGCGCTCGCTTCGCAAGCAGCGTTTGATCGAGCCGGCATCGAACGCTATTACGACCTCACCAAGCTCAAATTCACGCTTCAACCTTCCGCCAGCGGCGAGCTGGTGATCAGCGTTACCAGCCGCGAGCCGATCCGCGAGCCGTATCTGGACATGCTGGTGGAGGTCTACTGGCCACAGGGGCAATTGCTCAAAGAATTCACGGTGTTATTGGAACCGCCGGAGCGCATGACCACTCCGCTGCGCTTGCCAACCACCGCTCGTGCCACCACCCGCGCCAGCGCCATGCCAAACTCCAGTGACAACGCCGGTTTTCCACTGCTCATCGGTCCAATCAACTCCGGTGCGGGGTTATGGCAAGTCGCCCGTCAGCACACCCCAGCAGGCGCGACAGTGGCACAAACTGCGCTGGCGCTATATCGCAACAATCAAGACGCCTTCGCTCGCGGCAACATCAACCGCCTCATCAGCGGCAGAACTCTCATCATTCCCACGCGAGAGGAATTGTTGGCGCTGGATGCCACTGCCGCCGAGCGGGACTTCACCAGCGCGGTGCAGGGCGGCACCACCTCTCGCGCTCCGCTCACGGTTGTGCCCACCGACAATGCTCAACTCCGACTGCTCGGCGCACGAGCGCCAGCTGCTGCGCTCGTGCCGACCGCTGCGTCTCGCTCCGATCCCGCCGCCGCCACGCGCTTAGAACAAGATTTATTGATCGCGCTGGAAACTGGCGAGCGGATGCGCCAAGAAGCACAAGAATTGCGGCAGCGGGTGCAAGAACTAGAAGTGCAATTGACGACCATCCAGCAGCAGCTCCAACCGCGTCCGGCTGAAGATGCCAGCGTGATGCCTAAACCGCTGGAGCTGGAGACGCTGGAGTCAACTCCGGCAACGGAATTACCCACACCAGACCCCGACACGTTGGCGCTGGTTGATGAACCGTTGCCACCCACCACTCCGCTCGATCCGCCGCTGCCGCTTGAACCACCGTTACCAACCACCCCGCCCCTGCCAGTGCCACCCGTCACTCCCGCGCCAACTCCTGCGCCCGTCACCGTTCCCGCCGTGAGCGTGACTCCGCCAGAGCCGACACCGGCAGCCTCCACTTGGCAAGCCTTGATGCTGCCGATGGCGGGCATCGCGGGCGTGGCGGCGCTCGGCATGTTGGCAGTGGCTTGGTTCCGCTCGCGCCGGTGTCCGCCAGCGGCTGAAACAGCAGCAGATGAAGATGAAGCATTTGATTTGGCAGATGATTTTGCTGACGACGGTGCGCCAACCGCGTTGTTACCAAATGAAGATGACGCTGGGCAAACCGCGCTGTTGCCGCCTTCCAGCAAGACATCCGCCAGCGCGATCAGCGTTGCGCCACGTCGTCCGCTCGAAGATGACGAGGAACCAGAAACGCCGCTGTCGTTAATCTCGTCGCTGAGTGATTTTGAGGCGGAAACGGACGCAATTGATCCGTTGTCGGAAGCTGACATTTATATGGTGTACGGCAAACACGAAGAGGCGCAGGCATTGTTATTAAAAGAAATGCAGCGAGCGCCGACGCGCCTTGATTTGAAGTTCAAGCTGGCGGAAGCCTGCGTCGGGGCGAAGAACTTGGTGGGTTTGACCAGCGTGATGCAGTCGATTGAGGCGCTCAACGGTCATCGGCAGCAGCCGGGGCAATGGCAGCAATTGCAGACGGCAGCCGCGCAGTTGCAACCCACCGCTGCCGCCGCGCCAGCGAATGCCGATGATGAATTGAATTCTTCCTTCCTGCTCGACATTGATCCGCACACGCCACCAGCGCGGATACCACCAGCCGCGCCGCTGATGCCGCCACCGCCCGTCACTCCGCCGCCGTTGCCACTGACTGATGATGAATTGGATTTTGAGGAATTGATGCCGCCGTCGGCTTTGGTGGAAAACGAGAGCGATATTGAGGATTCGCGCTTTGCGGAAATGACGGACATTCAACGCGCCGTGCAGCGTCCGCTCAACGCGCCCCCGCGTCCGCAGCCGCCCCCGCCGTCGGAACTGGAAGAGGATGAGTTGGGGAAATTGTTGCTCCAGCCGTCCACTCCGCCGGATTTAGTGCTCCCGCCATCGGCACCGGTGACGCCGCCGTTGTCTGCGCCGACCCCGGTGTTGGCAGCAGCTTCTTTGGCAAAACCACCCGCACCGTCTGCGCTGTCATTGGTGAAACCACCGGCGGCGCTGCCCGACGTGCTTGAGCTGGATTTTGAGCTGGAATTGAATCCGCCTGCGCCTGCGCCGCCGCTCTCAAAAGAAGTGGCGCTGGAGTTACCTGATTCGGAAATGTTGCAGCTTAATGATCCGCGTCTCGCGGCGTTGCAAGATGCGGAATCGATGCTCGCTGGGGCGGCGCTGGAAAAAGACCTGCCGCCACCTGCACCGTCAGCACTTGCGGACACGACGTGGCAATTTGGTAGTGATGGCTGGGATGAGATCAAAACTAAGTTGGATTTGGCGCAGGCATACGCGGATATGGATGACGCAGATGCGGCGCGTGACATTCTCAACGAGGTGCTGGCGGAAGGTAACGCGGAGCAGAAAACAGCAGCACAGCGGCTATTGGATCGGATTAAGTGATTGATTTACAAATAATGCCGCAGCGGATCGCGCTCGGCGTCGAATATGACGGCAGTGCGTTTCGCGGCTGGCAAACCCAACAGTCGGGCGTGCGCACGGTGCAAACCAGTTTGGAAACGGCGCTAGCGCAGGTCGCCAATCATCCGGTGACGCTTCACGCCGCCGGGCGTACCGATGCTGGCGTTCACGCGCTGGAGCAGGTGGTGCATTTCGATACCACCGCGCAGCGCAGCGAGCGGGCGTGGTTGCTGGGTACCAATGTCAATTTGCCGCCAGATGTCGCGGTGCGCTGGGTGCAACCGATTGATGCGAGTTTTCATGCGCGATTCAGCGCGATGGCTCGCCATTATCGTTATCACATTCAATTGACAGAAACACGCTCGGCGCTGCAACGGGATCGCGCCGTGTGGATTTATGGCGCATTGAATATCGAACGAATGCGCGAAGCCGCAATGAGTTTAATTGGTGAGCACGATTTTTCCAGTTTCCGCGCCATTTCCTGCCAAGCCAAAAGTCCAATTCGCCGCGTTCACTATCTCAAAATCACTGAACAAGAGCGAATACTGACGTTGCACATTGGCGCGAATGGATTTTTACATCACATGGTGCGCAACATCGCGGGCGTTTTAATAGCAATTGGGCGTGGTCATGCGCCGGTGGAATGGACAACGCAATTGCTGGCGCTGCGCGACCGCAAACAAGGTGGCATTACCGCGCCGCCGCAGGGGTTGTATTTCGTCCGCGCTGATTATCCGGCGCAATTTGAATTAACCAAACAATTGGCACTGCATCACAGTTGCTGTATTTAATTGCGTGTTAAAAAAAGAATAACGAGAACTTGATGAAGAATTTTACCATTGCGCAGTTGCTGTATTCGCTCGTGGGATTTTTGTTGATGATTTTGATCGCAGTGGCGTTTCTGGGTTTGAATACCAGCAAAGTCGCCAATGCAGGATTACAGACCGTTTATCAAGATCGCGTCATTCCGTTAGAGCAATTAAAAACGATTGCCGATTTATACGCAGTCAACATAGTGGATACCAGTCATAAAACCAGAAATGCAAATCTTGATTGGGATACTGCTTCGCGTAATGTGGCGGATGCAGTGGAAAGAATCCAGCGCAATTGGACGGCTTATTTAGCGACTACGCTGGTGCCCGCCGAAGTGCGGCTTATCAATCAATTAAAGCCATTGCTGGCGCGAGCCGATCAAGCCGTACAAAAACTCACTGTGATCTTACAGCAACATCAATTGGAACAATTGACGCAATTCACGATACAAGAATTATATCCCGCAATTGATCCGGTCAGTGAAGAAATTAATGAATTGGTCGCGCTACAATTGCAAGTCGCTAAAGATGAATATATGGCGAGCCAGCAACTGTATGAGAATCGGCAACTCGCGATGATTTTATTGATCGTGATTGGCGCGATTATTTCTATTGCAATTTCAATTGCCATTATTCGCAATGTGACGGGTCAACTTGGCGGTGAACCGTATCAAGTGCGGGAAATTGCCCATCATGTTGCTGCTGGTGATTTGGCGATTTCATTCGCTGCATTTCGCTATCAAAAGCACAGCATCATGGCGGCAGTTGAGGAAATGGTGAATGGAACTCGCCACCTCGTGCAGCAGGTGTTATTTGCTGCCCAGAACATTGCCGCTGCTGCCACGCAGTTGCAGCGCACCGCCGAACAGATTGATGGGAAATCAAAAGAGCTGTCGAAACAAGTGGATACGCTCGCCGCTGCCAGCGAAGAGATGTCGGCGAGCAGCAGTGAAGTGGCTTCCAGTTGTCATGCGGCTGCCGATGGCGTGGGTGCGGCTGCGAGTACTGCTGAGGGTGATTTTGCAACCGTCAGGCGCACGGTAGAGGGCATTCGGGCGCGGGGTGAGAAAACCCGTGAAAATGCAGCCATCGTCGCCAATCTGGGCACGCGCTCGGAGCAAATTGGCACCATCGCTAAAACCATCGAGGAGATTGCCAGCCAGACCAATTTGCTGGCGCTCAATGCGGCGATTGAAGCAGCGCGAGCCGGTGAGATGGGACGCGGGTTTGCGGTGGTGGCGGATGAAGTGCGCGCTTTGGCGGGGCGCACGACCAAAGCGACTAAAGAAATCAGCGAGATGATCCGCACCATCCAACAGGAAACTCAACTCGCCATCGCGTCGATGGATGCGGGAGTGCAGGGCACGGTGGAGGGTGCTGCCGAAGCTGGGCAACTTGAAACGTCGCTGCAACACATTCTGCAACAGGTCAACGATGTTTCTGCGCAGGTCGGGCGGATTTATGCGGCGGCGAAAGAGCAGGCCATCGCCAGTTCTGAAATCGCCAACAATCTGCAAGTGGTGAACGGCGTTGTGTTCAGCTCGGTTGACAGCGCGGGTGAAACGGCAGCCGCCGCGACTCAGCTCAATCAGCAGGCGGCTTGTTTGCAGCAATTGATGCTGGGTTTTCGGCTGTAAGTCGCGCCAGCTTTGAAGTGGAGAACGATCTGCCATGTCGCGTACTCGCGTCAAAATCTGTGGTTTAACTGATGAATCCGCCGTTGCTGCTGCCGTTGCAGCGGGCGCAGATGCCCTCGGTTTCGTGTTTTATCCGCCCAGCCCGCGAGCGGTGACGCCGGAGCTGGCGCAGCAGTTGTGCGCAAACTTGCCGCCGTTTGTCAGCGCAGTTGGATTATTTGTCGATGCTGCGCCAGCGACGATTCACGCCACGCTGGAGCAGGTGCCGCTGGATTTGCTGCAATTTCATGGCGATGAACCGCCGGAGTTCTGCGCCAGCTTCGGACGGCGTTGGATCAAAGCGCTGCGGATGCGACCAGACATTGATCTTCGCGCCGAGGTGAAGCGGTTTATGAGTGCTGGCGCGGCTGGCGTGTTATTGGATGCGTTTGATCCGACTCGCGCTGGTGGCACCGGACAACAGTTTGATTGGGCACGGATTCCGCCAGAGATCGCAGCGCAGATCGTGCTGGCCGGTGGACTTGATCCGAGCAATATCGCGGCAGCAATTCAACAGGTGCGACCTTACGGCGTCGATGTCAGTGGCGGCGTTGAGCTGGCGCGAGGCGTTAAAGATCACGCAAAAATTTTCGCTTTTATGCAAGGAGTTAAAGATGGTGATACCCGCCGATAACAATCCACTCAATCCCCAAACTGGGGATTTTTCTAATTACACCCTGCCCGATGAACACGGGCATTTCGGGGTTTATGGCGGGATGTTTGTGCCCGAAACCCTGATGCACCCGCTTGAAGAACTGCGGCTGGCGTATGCCGCTTGCTGCGCTGATCCCAATTTTCAAGCCGAATTGGACGCCGATTTGCGCGATTACGTCGGGCGACCCTCGCCGCTGTATCACGCCGAGCGGTGGAGCCGCGAGCTGGGCGGAGCGCAGATTTATCTCAAGCGCGAAGACCTCAATCACACCGGTGCGCACAAGGTCAATAACACCGTGGGGCAGGCGTTGCTGGCTAAACGGATGGGCAAAACCCGCATCATCGCCGAGACCGGCGCAGGTCAACACGGTGTCGCCAGCGCGACGGTTGCGGCGCGGCTCGGTTTGGAATGCGTTGTTTATATGGGTGAAGTGGACGTGGCGCGGCAGGAAGCCAACGTTTATCGGATGCGGCTGCTGGGCGCGACCGTCGTGCCGGTCAAATCCGGTTCGCGCACCTTGAAAGATGCGCTCAACGAGGCGATGCGCGACTGGGTGACGAATATCGACAACACCTTTTACATCATCGGCACCGTCGCCGGCCCGCATCCGTATCCGATGCTGGTGCGCGATTTTCAAGCGGTGATTGGGCGCGAGGCGCGAGCGCAGATGTTGGAGCGCACCGGACGCCTGCCGGATGCGCTGGTCGCCTGCGTCGGCGGCGGTTCCAACGCGATGGGACTGTTTTATCCGTTTCTCGCCGATCAAGACGTGGCGATTTATGGCGTCGAAGCTGCGGGTGACGGCATCGAAACCGGTCATCACGCAGCGCCGCTGACGGCCGGTCGCCCCGGCGTGTTGCATGGCAATCGCACCTATTTGATGGAAGATGCCAACGGGCAAATCATTGAAACTCATTCAATTTCTGCCGGTTTGGATTATCCGGGCGTCGGCCCTGAACATGCGTGGTTGAAAGACAGCGGTCGTGCGCATTACGACGCGATCACCGATGCCGAGGCGCTGGCTGCGTTTCATCATTTGACGCGCACCGAGGGCATCATTCCGGCGCTCGAATCCAGCCACGCGCTGGCGTATGCGCACAAGTTGGCGCAGACGTTGCGCCCCGACCAGAACATTTTGGTCAATTTATCCGGGCGTGGAGATAAAGATATGCACACGGTCGCAGCGCGGGACGGGTTAATTTTATGAGCAGAATTGCACAACGTTTTCAACAACTTCAGGATTCAAAGCGTACTGCGCTGATTCCATTTATCACCGCTGGCGATCCTACGCCGCAAATCACCGTGCCGCTGATGCAAGCGATGGTCAGCGCGGGCGCAGATGTGATTGAGCTGGGCGTGCCGTTTTCCGATCCGATGGCGGACGGGCCGGTGATTCAGCGGGCGACCGAGCGGGCGCTGGCGCAGGGTGTGTCGCTGACTGCCGTGCTGGAAATGGTGCGCCAATTCCGTGAACACGACGGCACGACGCCAGTGGTGCTGATGGGTTATCTCAATCCGATTGAAGTGATGGGTTATGCGCAATTTGCGCAGCAGGCCGCTGCCGCTGGTGTCGATGGCGCGTTAATCGTTGATTTACCACCAGAAGAAGGCCACGACCTGATTGCGTTGATGAAGGCACAAGGGCTGGATTTGGTTTATTTGCTCGCGCCGACCTCCACCGCAGCGCGGATCAAACGGATTGGCGATGTTGCCAGCGGCTTCGTGTATTACGTTTCGGTCAAAGGCGTGACGGGCGCAGGTCATCTCGATACGGCAGCGGTTGCGGCGCAAGTGGGCGCGATTAAATCGTTGATTCCATTGCCAGTTGGCGTCGGATTTGGGATCAAGGACGCGGAAACTGCGGCGAAGGTGGCGCAGGTCGCCGATGCGGTGATTGTCGGCAGCGCGATTGTCAGCCAGATCGAAACGCTGGCGGCGACGCCCGAACGCATTCCTGACACCATCGGGAATTTTTTAGCAGAACTGCGGCAAGCGATTGATGCTGTTGATTGTTCTGTCACTTCACGCGCTGCGGAGTAATGGCGATGGCGATCATCACTGAACCGGAAGCCGCCTTAAAACAGGCGATGGATAAAAGCAAAAGCTGGTTTGAAAAATTAGTGCCGCGCCGCATCCGCATTGAAGCCAGCACGAAACGCGCCGTGCCCGAAGGCGTGTGGGCGAAATGCCCCGGCTGCAATGCGATTTTGTATCGCGCTGAATTGGAGCGCAATTTAGAAGTGTGCCCGAAGTGCAATCACCACAATCGCATCACGGCACGGCGGCGATTGGATACTTTTCTTGATCCTGAGCACCGTGAGGAAATTGGCGCGGAATTGGAATCGCTTGATCCGTTGAAATTCAAGGATTTGAAAAAGTACAAAGAACGGCTGGTGCTGGCGCAAAAACAATCGGGTGAAAAAGATGCGCTGGTGGTGATGCGCGGGCGCTTAAAAGATGCGCCGATTGTGGCATCGGCATTTGAATTCAGTTTTATGGGCGGATCAATGGGTTCGGTAGTTGGCGAGCGATTTGTGCGCGGCGTCGATGCGGCATTGGAAATGAATGCGCCTTATGTGTGTTTTTCTGCCAGCGGTGGAGCGCGAATGCAAGAAAGTTTGTTTTCGCTGATGCAAATGGCGAAAACCAGCGCGGCGCTGGCGCGAATGCGCGAAGCGGCGCTGCCGTTTGTCTCGGTAATGACTGATCCGACGATGGGCGGCGTATCGGCGAGTTTAGCGATGCTGGGTGATTTGAATATCGCCGAACCGGGCGCGTTAATTGGTTTTGCGGGGCCGCGAGTGATTGAACAAACGGTGCGCGAGAAATTGCCGGAAGGATTCCAACGCAGTGAGTTTTTAATGGATAAGGGCGCATTGGATATGATTTTAGATCGGCGCGATTTGCGGGAAAGAATCGCGGATTTGCTGGCGATTTTAGCGCATCGTCCGCGTTATTGTCGGTCGGTGGTGCCGGTGGTTTAACGCTGCCGATTAAATCATTGCACCGATGATAGGGATGTTGTTGGTGCATGGTTGATAGTGTTTCACATGACAGATTTTTTAGAAAAGTCACGCTCGTATTATGTGAAGCAAAACTAAAATACAGCATTATGGAAAAATATAGTGAAAAAACTGATACTGATTGCAAGCGTTGTTTTTTTGTGTGGCTGTTCAGTTGGTATGGCGTTATCAGGAAAAAGTGAACCTAACATCGGAGCTATTAAAGTTGGCTCTACACGCGGTGAAGTTGAGATGCATATTGGATCGCCAACCACTTCATCGACTCTTAAAGATGGAGAACGAGTTGATGTTTATGAATATGAAATTGGTAACGAACCAAGTGCCGGAAGAGCGATTGGACACGGTGTGATGGATGTTTTAACTCTCGGTCTTTGGGAAGTAGCAGGAACTCCAATCGAAGGAGTTCAGGGTGAAAAAAGAAAGATTAACATCCTATATGATAGTAGTGATCGGGTTAAATCAATAACTGGTACAGCTCCCAAAAAGCAGTTCTGATTGAACATAAAGTAAAGCATCGGCGTTTCTTAACAACGTCGATTATTCACAGGTCATTAGGTACTTAAATGAAGAACAGTCGCGCAATTCTCACCATTTTTTTGCTACTTATACTTGTAGCCTGTGCCACGACATACCAACCAAAAAGTTTTTCGGGTGGTTATTCAGAGACCCAACTTGATCCAACTACGGCAAGAGTTACCTTTGAAGGGAACGGATACTCAAACCGGAGCACTGTTGAAAGCTATCTCATTTATCGTGCTGCCGAAATCACTGTTGATCGTGGGTTTGACTGGTTCACTGTTAATGAGCGAGAAGGCGAAAATGAGTGGCATCCGAAATACGGAAATGTAGGAATAATGTCTACTGCCGTTATCAGTATGAATCATGGACAAAAACCCGAAGGCATGTTGAGAGGCTATGACGCCAGATCGGTTATCGCCACAATGGGGTCTAGCATTAAACGGTGATAGCAACTTAGGTTGGGTTGCCACTTTTGGCAACATCACATACCTATAAAAACTCATATGAAAGTTTCTGACTTATTGAGATTATTAGAAAACGATGGTTGGTTTATTGTTCGTCAACGCGGCAGTCATCGCCAATTACACCACCCAACAAAGAAAGGTACAGTTACGGTTGAGTATTGAGGTTCCAATCGGGACGTTGAACAGTGCTCTCAAACAAGCTGGATTGAAGGAGTAAAAATATGCGTTATACGGTCGTTGTTGAAAAAGGTAGCTCTAGCTACGGTGCTTTTGTTCCTGATTTACCCGGTTGTATTGCGGTAGGTGAATCTGAATCAGAAGTGATTAGCCTTATTGGAGAAGCAATTCAATTTCATCTTGAGGACTTAAAAAGTATTGGTGATTCCGTTCCCCAGCCTGTTTCTAAAAGCATCTTTGTTGATGTTCCTATTTCTGCTTAACTCAAACGGGGCAGCGTAGCCGCCCAACATCGTCATCATTACCTAACAAGCGATTCAAAAGCAGACGGCGCGGCGCTCATTTTGAAAAAGAAATTATGAATATGACACTTAAAAAAAATACCATCATTTGCGGAAATACCCATGATCTTATTCATAACGTTGAAGACGAATCTATTGATCTAATTATTTGTGATGGTCCTTATGGAGTGACCACAAATGACTGGGATAAAGTAGCATCAATACAAGAATATAACCTTGAGTTAATACAGCGGTTTTCTGCAAAACTCAAAGACGGTGGGGCGCTCTACTTATTTGGAAAACCAGATTGCATCGACTTCATTGATTACAGACCATATCTAAATCTAAAATCTAAGATTATTTGGTATCAACCCAGCAGACTCGCTCAAGGAAGACTCAGTTATACAAATAATTACGATATTATTTGTTACTTTATTAAAGGAAATAAACCGCGTTGCTTTAATTTAGACGATATAAGAGTTGCGCAATTGGTAGAGCTAGAACATCGACTGAGATGTGAACGAGTGCCATCTGTTACTCACGGACAGTATGGAAAAACAAAGTTCAACGAAAAAGGAAAAAATCCGGGTGATGTTTGGGGTGACATTAAACAACTCACATACAAATCTAAAGAATTAATCAGTCGTGATGCGCTTAATACTATTCAAAAACCGGAAAAACTGATTGAACGATTGGTCTTGGCAAGCTCGAATCAGGGTGATCTCGTGTTAGACCCATTTGCAGGAGTCGGCACTTGTCCTGTTGTTTGTAAGCGGCACTTTAGGAATTTTATTGCTTTTGAAATGAATCCTGACTTTATAGAAGCAGGAAATGAACGACTCAAAGCACTGGATTATGGTCAAAACGCGATAAGGTTCTCCAATGGCACATGATATTTATAGGAAGATAATCGAACTGGTATTAGAGGCAGCGCAGATTGCAAGAACTGTAGGAATCCAAAACATTCTTCAACCTGGGCTGGTTAAGGAAATGATTATTGCAGATCATCTTGGTCATCAACTCATTACGACAAAACGTGATGCTGATGCTTGCTCTTTTGAAAAACAGACAATCCTTTATGAATATCTTTCATGCAAAGAAGGCGACACGGGACAGTTTGACAGAATGTTTAAGGAACCACCTGATAAGCGAGAAGAATCATTAAATAGAATTAGGAGAAATACAAAAGTATTTTTTGCTGTTTTTTATGCTAATGAACAAACCAAGGTGAAGGTGATTTATGAGATTGAACCAGAAATTATGGTGGAAGAAACAGAGCGACAACTAGATGTAAGCCGCAATGCAATTTCGCATGTTGGTTTTACGGAATTGTGGGTAAAACGAAAGGGTTGCATCGTTTACGAGGATAAATGAAATGGATAAAAATATAACGAAGGGTTTAGCGTTATTAACAATCAGTATTTTTCTGGCAATATCTCTGAATCAATCCATTGCTTTAGCAGCAGTAGCAAACGAAGCTGTAAAAGCAGTTGCGGCATTGATTAAATCGCTCGGTCAATCTAAAAGCCTGCTTCAAGAACACCAGATACTGCTACGACAGATTGGCAGCAAGGTTGATGACTTTATCCCATATTTAAGCAGTTATCCACAAGATCAACGAATTGTTGTTTTACTTGGGGCGGCAGAACAAAAAAGTTTGATTAAACCAACTGAAAAGTTGCGCTGGAATCACGATAATTTGAACGGAAAAATTGATGAAGATGACTTAATAGACATGCTGAGATCAAATCAGTCATCTGACGAAATAATGATGAAAAGTATTTAGGAGTTACGCAGTTGCGAACAAGCCATACAATGGTGCTGATAAATAAAATC
>DYNM01000088.1 GCA_020721065.1 Thiocystis violascens
GGGATTGAATTAGATCGTCCGTGCGCTGAATTGGTGAAATTAGCATTAAAAGAACATTTGTTGATCAATGTTACCGCCGATAAAACGATTCGTTTATTACCGCCTTTAATTATCAATGAAACACAAGTAGATGAAATTATTCAGATTTTAAGTGCATTGATTCGTAAGTTTCTATCTGAATAATTGAACTAAAAGGAAGGAGAAGAAAAATGGCTATTCGGCATTTTTTAAGTTTATTGGATTTAACGCCCACTGAATTAAACAATTTATTACAACGCGCCATCGAATTAAAACGTCAGCACAAAGACGGCACTAGCCCACAATGCTTAAAAAACAAAGTGTTAGGAATGATCTTTGAAAAATCGTCGACGCGAACTCGAGTATCGTTCGAATCGGCAATGGCGCAATGTGGCGGTCACGCGATTTTTTTGTCGCCCAAAGATACCCAACTCGGACGCGGCGAACCCGTCGAAGATACCGCGAGAGTTTTGTCGGGGATGGTCGATGCGGTGTGCATTCGGACTTATCGCCAAGAAACCATTGAAAAATTCGCAGCTTACGCGAGCATTCCCGTCATCAACGCCCTCACCGATGCGCATCATCCGTGTCAATTATTGGCGGATATTCAAACCTTTATCGAATATCGCGGATCGATTCAGGGCAAACGGGTCGCGTGGATTGGTGATGGTTTTAATATGTGTAATTCGTTCATTCATGCGGCAAAACAGTTTGATTTTGAGTTGAGAATCGCCGCGCCAAAAGGCTATCAACCTTCAGAATCAATGCTTTCCGAAGCGGAAGGTCGAGCGGAATTGCGAGAAGACCCCAATTGGGCTGTGGAAAATGCGGATTTGATCGTCACCGACGTGTGGGCGAGCATGGGTCAAGAAGACGAACAGGCGTTGCGTGAGCGGATTTTCGCGCCTTACCAAGTCAATGCGGCACTCATGGCGAAAGCGAATCCTAGCGCGTTGTTTATGCACTGTTTGCCCGCGCATCGAGGCGAAGAAGTCACCAACGAAGTCATCGAAGGCGCGCAAAGCGTGGTGTGGGAAGAAGCGGCGAATCGTTTGCACGCGCAAAAAGCTCTTTTAGAGTTTCTCTTGGTGACTTCACAAGAATGAAAATCTTAGTCAGCAACGATGACGGCTATCAAGCGGCGGGGATTTTAGCACTCGTTGAGATGTTGCAATCACTTGATTTTGTTGAAAAAATAACCGTCGTTGCCCCCGATCGAGATCGCAGCGGCGCGAGTCATTCTTTAACGCTCGATCAACCGTTGCGCCCCGTCGAAGTTCAACCCGATTTTTATCATGTGAATGGCACGCCGACCGATTGTGTTCACTTAGCAATCAATGGCTTATTAGATTTTATGCCCGACATGGTGATTTC
>DYNM01000089.1 GCA_020721065.1 Thiocystis violascens
CCGGCATACGTTCGCCCGGCGCACCGGCGGACGATCAGCGGCGCACGGTGTCGGCAGCTGAGGCTTTGCAACTGGGCGCAAGTCAGTTGGTGATTGGGCGCCCGATTACGCAAGCGGCTGATCCGCAAGCGGCTTTGGAGCAGATTTTGCGTGAGATCAGCGTGTAGAATGGGTGTTAATCAATCCTATCGGCAGAAGCTAAAAATTATGAATATCATCAATGGGTTGTGTCGTTCTTTGGCGCTATTTTTGGCTTTTTCAAGCCTTGGGGTTGTTACGCCGCTATTCGCTGGGCTGAATGAGGAGCGTGCCGCTTTCCAAACCGCCTATCAAAACGCGAAAGATGGGCAAGCGACTGACGCAGCATCTTTAGCGGCTTTGAAAGCCTATCCGCTGTTGCCTTATTTGATTTATCTTGATTTGCGCGAGCGCTTACCGTTGGCGCGACCTGCGGAAATGTCTGCTTTTGTGCAGGAAATGCCGGTTAGTTTCATGACGGATGATTTACGCAAGCGTTATTTACGCCAGCTGGCTAAAGCCGGTGATTGGGTGACTTATCTGATGCTTGATGATGCCGGTCTCACGACGCAGGAGTTCCGTTGTCAGCGTTTGCTGGCTCGCGGCGTGCAGCAAGGGCAGGCGAGTGTGCTGGATGAAGGGTTGGCGCTTTGGGATGAGGGCGCGTCCTGGCCGCCAAGTTGCCAACCGCTTGAAACGTGGTTGATAAACGCGGATGCGATGACGCAAGAGCGCCTCTGGGTGCGGGTCGAGCGCTTGATGGAGAAAAATCATAGCTCTGAGGCCGCACGGATTGCCGCAAATTCAGGAGCAGACGCTCAAGCACAGATCACACGTTGGCAAGCCGCGCGCAAAAAACCCGCCGCGTTTTTAGCGCAAAACAAAGCGGCACAAGGGGATGTTGTACTGCATTTGATGCTGGCCGATGCCGCAAAAAAAATGGCGAGTGATGATGTGGATAAGGCTTACAGCGCGTGGAATAGCCTTGCGGCGCTTGAGTCGATGAATGCAAAAATTCGCGGTGAGGCGGAGGGTGGTATGGCGCTGGTGGCGGCGCGTCAGCATCGTGCGGAAGCCAGCGATTGGTTCGAAGCAGCTCCAAGTGCCGGATTTGATGCGGATATGCGCGCTTGGCGTGTGCGCGCTGCGTTACGTCAGCAAAAATGGGCGCGGGTGCTCAAGGCGATTGATGCCATGCCACGCGATGAGCAAGCCAATGAGGAATGGCGCTACTGGCGTGCGCGTGCTTTGGAGCAGCAAGGGCAGGGCGATCTTGCCAAGCAGATTTGGCAGGATGTGGCGCGTGATGTGACGTATTACGGCTTGCTTTCGGCGGATCGAGCTGGGGTGTCGTATCGCTTGGCGTATG
>DYNM01000041.1:0-5972 GCA_020721065.1 Thiocystis violascens
GCCAGTCCTAAGTCCTCAGCCAAATTTTCTCACTACCAACATGGTTAAAGTGTTCTAAATTCGTCAAGCAGGGATACCCCCCGCGAAGGGGTGTTATCCCGGTCTTTTAATACCTCCATTGGTTGGTAGGGACTACCGGATTTTCCAAATCTCGCAAATTTGGAAATCTAAACTCATAAAAAACAATGTTTTCTAGGAAAATTTGACCATAAACCCTAAAAAAATACCACTTTTATCAACAATTCACACCATATAAAGAATCAATACACATATAAATAACTTACCTATAGCCATTTATACTAATCGAGTGTATACTGAAAACTGTCTGTAAAAGACCATAAATATCATCGGAGGAATCGCATGACGAATGTCGTTGCAACCAACCAGACTATATTAGTTGTGGGTGGAGGAATTAGCGGAATGACCGCGGCCCTAGAAGCTGCCGAGTGTGGCAAAGACGTGATATTGATTGAAAAAAATCCGTCTTTAGGGGGACGTGTCGCCCAATTGTACAAATATTTTCCTAAATTATGTCACCCAACCTGTGGCATGGAAATTAATTTACGGCGGCTTAAAGCCAATCGTAAATTACGGGTGATTACCCTGGCCCAAGTGGCTGATATCACCGGCCAAGCTGGTGATTATACAGTCAATTTAGTGATTTCACCCCGTTATGTCAATGACAATTGTACCGCCTGTGGCGATTGTGCCAAAGCGGTCACCACTGAATTTGACAATGAATTTAACTACGGTTTAAACAAACGTAAAGGTGCCTATCTACCTTTTGCCATGGCTTATCCACAACGCTATGTCTTAGACCCTCGTCTCATCGGCACCCCTGACGCGGACCAAGCCAAAGCGGCTTGTAAGGTTAATGCCATCGACTTGGGGATGACGGAGCAACATTTGCAACTCAAAGTCGGTGCCGTGATTTGGGCCACCGGGTGGCAACCGTTTGATGCCAATAAAATTCAACCTTATGGTTATGACCGAATTCCCAATGTGATCACTAGCGTCGAATTTGAACGTATGATGGACCCCTTTGGACCTACCAGGGGCAAAGTGTTACGTCCTTCGGACCAGCAAGAAGCTAAAAATATTGCGTTTATTCAATGTGCTGGTTCACGGGATCGTAACTATTTGAAACATTGCTCGCGCATGTGTTGCACGGCAACGTTGAAACAAACCACTTATGTGCGAGAACGTTATGGTGATGACGGCCAGTCCACCGTTTACTACATTGACATTCGGGCCATAGACCGGTTTGAAGATTTATATCAAAGAGTTAAAAAAGACCCTAAGGTGACTTTTATTAAATCCAAAGTAGCCAATATTACTCTTGATACCAAGACCGGTAATCCTATTTTACATGGTGTCAACACCGAAGGTTATCAACGTTACAGTACACCGCATGATTTAGTGGTATTGGCAGTGGGTATGCAACCCAGTGTTGATTTTACCAAAATGCCGTTCAAACTCAATCTGAATGACAGCGGCTTTATTGAAGCAGCGCCGAGCAATGGTGGAATCTTTGCAGCAGGCACCGCCGCCGATGCGATGGATGTCAATCGGGCCGTGCAACATGCGACTGCCAGTGCCTTAAGAGCAATTCAAGTGGTCAACCAAGTGGCAGCAGTGGAGGTTTAATCAGATGGCAGATAAAAAATTCGGCGCGTATATTTGCAAAGGATGTGGCATTGGTGAACGCTTAAATCTCAACCAATTAGCCACCGTCGCTACTCGTGAAGGTAAAGTCGCCTTTGCCAAACAGCATGAGTTTTTGTGTAATCAAGATGGGGTTACCTTAATTCAAAATGATATTAATGCCGGTGAAGTGACTCACCTCGTCCTCGCGGCTTGTTCGCGTCGCGCCAAAACCGAGGCTTTTAATTTTGAAGGCGTAGCGATGTCTCGCGCTAATCTTCGCGAAGGTGTGATTTGGGTCCGCCCAGATACCGCCGAAGCCAAGGAAACTACCCAAGAAATGGCGGAAGACTATGTGCGGATGGCGTGTGCGGAAGTCAAATTTATGAATATTCCAGCACCGAGCCAAGAGCAAGGACGTACTCCACATCTCCTCGTAGTAGGGGGTGGCATGACCGGCATGACCGCCGCTCTTGAAGGCGCAAAAGCCGGTTATCAAGTCACCTTGGTGGAAAAATCGCCCACGTTGGGCGGCATGGCGACCCAATTGTATAAACGCACGCCTAGTCAATCTCCTTTTTCTGATCCGCAAGAAACTGGGGTCAAGACGTTGGTTCAGCAAATCGAAGCCAATGGTAAAATCAAAGTTCATTTGAACGCGAAAGTAGCTGATACGAGCGGTGCCCCCGGTCGATTTAACATTACCATTATCGATAACAATGGTGGTACCGTTACCGAAACGGTCGGCGCTATTATTCAAGCCAGCGGTTTTAAACCTTACGATGCCAGTAAATTACCAGAATTTGCTTACGGTAAAACCCCAGATGTGGTTGACCAATTGGGCCTAGAAGCACTGGCTAAACAAGCCAATGGTAGCGCCATCAAACGTCCTTCGGATGGTAAGCCGGTAGAAAAGGTTATTTTCATTCAATGTGCCGGGCAACGTAGCGATAAAGCAGGACATCTGTCTTACTGCTCAGGCCATTGTTGCATGACCAGTATTAAACAGGCATTGTATTTTAAAACGGCCAATCCGCTGATTGATACCATGGTGCTGTATACTGAATTACGTACTCCAGGGTTTGGCGGTGAAAATTTCTACCGCAGTGGCCAAGATAACGGTGTCACTTTTACCAAAGGCCAGGCCAGTGCCGTAGTCACCAATGGTAGCCAGTTAACCGTTAAGTTTAAAGACCTGATTCTCAATGAAGAGGTCGAATGCGAAGCCGATTTAGTGGTGTTGGCGACGGGTATGATACCTAATTCTGGCGTGAATATTGAGGCTGTCCCTCTGGTGGTAGAGCCGCCTAAAGAAGGAGAAGCTCCGCCACCCGTACCGGTGGTACCGATCGCGCCAGTGGAATCGGTGTTAAATCTCAACTACCGGCAAGGCAAGGACATGCCACAACTGGTCAATGGTTTCACCGATTCTCATTTTATTTGCTTTCCTTATGAGACTCGACGGACTGGCATTTATGCCGCAGGACCAGTGCGTCGTCCGATGGATATTGCGCAAGCCATGGAAGATGCCACGGGAGCGACCTTAAAAGCCATTCAAGCCATTGAAAATGCCAATCTGGGTCGTGCCGCACATCCACGCTCTGGCGATTTGAGTTTTCCTCGGTTTCGGCGGGAAGGATGTACCCAATGCAAACGCTGTACGGTGGAATGTCCATTTGGTGCGATTAACGAGGACGAAAAAACTTTCCCAATTTTCAACGAAGCTCGTTGCCGTCGCTGTGGCACTTGTATGGGCGCGTGTCCCGTGCGAGTCATCTCTTTTGAAAATTACTCGATTGACACCGTTGGGCAAGCCTTAAAAGCGGTCAATATTCCGGATGAATTTTCGGAAAAACCGCGGATTCTGGTACTCGCTTGCGAAAACGACACTTACCCGGCGTTAGACATGGCGGGCCTGAATCGAATCGAGTACAGTGCTTTCGTCAGAATCATTCCCGTGCGTTGCTTAGGCTCAGTCAATACGATTTGGATTACTGATGCACTGAATGGCGGCTACGATGGCATCATTCTCATGGGTTGTCAAAAGGGTGATAATTATCAATGTCACTTTATGAAAGGCTCTGAGTTAGCCCACATTCGCATGAGTAAGATTGACGATACCTTAAAGCAATTGAAGCTAGAACAAGAACGGGTACAAACTCACGAAATTGCCATCACGGACTTGCAACGAATACCCCAAATCATTAATGATATGGAAGCCACCATCAAGAAGATTGGTTTAAGTCCTTTTAAATTCTAATTGGTACTAAGTACTGAAGCAAAAATTCGACGGTATTTTCCCTCACCCTCTCCCAGAGGGAGAGGGGAGAAAGCAAATACGGGAAAATTTATGCTTCAGTACTTATTTGGTACTCTGGCCTTTCGCACTCCTGTAGTGGATTAGGCGAAGCGCCGCCAGTCGGTGGATACGCTTCGCTTAATCCACCCTACGGATTACTGATACGGGAGTGCAAAGATGACATATTGCACAGAAGGAGATTTTTAAGATGAGTTCGAATTTAGGAAAATACCGCAATAACTTTCTACGGGAAGTGGCTGCCAATGTTGAAGAAGGCGGCTGGGTGAAAATGTGTATGCAATGCGGTGTGTGCTCCGGCTCCTGTCCGCTAGGTCCCCATTGGGAACATCCTCCCCAAGAAATTTTCATGATGATTCGTGCTAACCAGCGAGAGGAAGTGTTAACCTCCAGTTCGATGTGGTTTTGCACTTCTTGCTACAACTGCATCGCTCGGTGCCCGCGGGAATTACCGATTACTCACATCATGCACGGGCTGGCGCATTATGCGAAACGCTTGGGCATTGCCCCCAAAGACCAGCGCACTGCCAAGTTTGCCCAATTGTTTTGGGATAACTTATTTACCAAAGGTCGCGTGAATGAGCTTAAATTAGGCTTGCGTTTATATTTTATGGACGGTTTTGTGGCAGGCATTAAAACTGCCTTGAAGATGCAAAAAGTCGGTCTCGGCATGTGGAAAACGCAACGCATGGACCCCCTTGAAATTTTGGGTGGACATGGGTGTAAAGACCTGAAAGGGTTACAAGCGGCTTTGAATAAGGCCCGCCAAATTGAAGAACAAAAAGCTGCGAAATTTCAAGGCTAAGGCTAATGAGGAGACTGTAGATGGCCAACAAACAATATTCTTTTTACCCCGGCTGTTCTTCGCAAAAGAAAGCCTCTTCCTATAACCAATTCCGTTCCACGACTACTATTTGTCAGGAATTGGGGATTCAATTGAATGAAATTCCCGATTGGAATTGTTGTTCCGCCTCGATTGGTTATGCCGGTGGCGGTGAATTACCACGCTTAACTTTATCCGCCCGAAATATTGCCTTGTCGGAAAAAGAACATCCTGGTCAAGATTTAGTGGCTACTTGTGCGGCTTGTTGGTTAGCTACTCGTGAGGTTCAAGAGCGGTTAAATCATGATTCCCAAATTAAAGGGGAGGTCAATGAAGCCTTGAAAGAGGCTGGCTTGAATTGCAAAGGCGATAAAAAAGTTCGCCACCTGGTAGAAGTGTTGATTGAAGATGTGGGTTATGAGGAAATCAAAAAGCACGTCAAAAAACCACTGAGCGGGATTAAAATTGCGGGTTATGTCGGTTGTCAAACCAACCGGCCGTTTGGCATTGCTGGCGAATCGTTTGAAAATCCGCTTTATTTGGATAAAATGATAGAAGCCGTTGGGGCTGAACCGGTGACTAACTATCAGAAGAAAGTCTCTTGTTGCGGTGGCGCCTTGATGTTTTCGGAACCGGAAAAGAGTCAAGCGTTGGTCAAAGATATTATCGAAGCGGCTTGTGATGCCGGTGCTGATATGTTAGTTACGCCGTGCCCAGTTTGCCAGATGAACACTGAAGTTTATCAAGAGTTTATTAACAAGAAATATGGCACCAAGTTCAATTTGCCTTCAGTGTATTATAGCACTTTGATGAGCGTCGCTTTTGGCAAAACTGCTAAAGAAGCGGCCTTGGATGGGCAGATCATCCGGGCTAAAAAATTGGAAGAGATAGCCACGAAGTAGAAGTAACAGATTTGACAACTGGTTGAAAGTTGTTAAATCTAAAAAAGATTTGACAACTTTTTGAAAGTTGAAAGATTTGACAACTTTTTAAAAGTTGTCAAATCTAAGTTCAAATCTAAGTTCTAACCCGCCTGGAGAACAATATGCTCCCCTTGATTGAATCCCCGCCAAGTTTATCACCGCTGACTCCGCCATCATTGGAAATGTTCACCGATAATGAGTGGGAACCACTAGAAGAGGAAGAGGAAACTGAATTACTGGACTCTGAAGAGTGGCCCAACGTGGA
>DYNM01000041.1:6072-18286 GCA_020721065.1 Thiocystis violascens
ACGTTGGTGTGATCAAGAAGGTCGTTTGATTCTCACCGGCGCCGAACGCGCCGAGTGTGAATACCAACGTGCCGAGCAAGAGCATCAACGCGCGGAACGTTTAGCGGCTAAATTGCGCGAATTGGGAATATCAGATTTGACCTGTTGAAAGTGGTCAGCGCTAAAGAGATTTAACCACTGATTGGAACCGAACGAGTTGACCACTTTCAACCAGTGGTCAAAACTAAGTAACTCACCTTACGCATCTAAACTGAAATTAAGGTGTATATTATAATGTGTTATTGGGCAATTTAATGGCTACTTGACATTTTAATTAAAATAGGGAACAATGTATTTGAGGTGTAAAATCTACCTTGTGTGCAACACCTATTTTAATTAGGTGAACTGGAGTAGAGGCTTTAGCCGCAATGCCATTAAGTTAAGGTAGGGTGCGTCCCACGCACCGCTTGGAAATCAACACGGCACCTGAGTGGTGCGTGGGACGCACCCTGCAACTTGAGCTTAACTTAATGGCAGTGCGGCTAAAGCCTCTACTCCAATTCACCTATTAAAATAGGTATTGCACACAAGGTATTAATGTCTTTCTGATCCAACGTATCTATCCATAAAAACCATTATAATTACAACAGGATTTCCCAGCCCAGAAACCGGAGTTATGCAACTTGTTAGATATTATTAACCGCTATGCCCATGGATTTGTGGCGATTCCCGTCATTTTAGCGTGCAGAGAAAAAGGTATTTTTGCGCAATTGCAACAGCACGGCGGGTTGCGCCTGGAACAACTGATTGACGCCACGCAGGCCAACAGCGGCCATTTGCAAGTTGCATTGCGCTTGTTGCACTCGTTAGGATGGTTGGCGCAGGATGCCGACGGCGCTTATTGTTTGACTGCGGCGGCGGAAAGCCAGCATGACATTCCTGGCGAGGTCCTTGAAGTGTTGCGCCTGTCTCCTGACCTGGCGCTGCAAGCGCAGCAAGCGCCGTTGTTGCGCAAATGGGTGGCGCGCATTCTTGAAAGCTGGGCGGTAGATGACCGGCTGATTGCAGATTTTCTCGATGGTTTGTTGGTGATTCCGGTGTTGCTGGCGCTCAAGCAACGGCAGCAAGCCGACGCGCAAGAGTTTGCCGTGTTGTTTGGCCACCTGCCGGCGGCGGTGAAGAAACCCTTAGCCAAATTGTTTACGCATAAAGCTTGGGGCGTGGCAGAAAAAAAAGATGGGCTGGTATTGACCGAAGCTGGCCAGTTTATGCTGGATCGCGCGCTGATTACAGGCGTGACGGCTTCGTATGCGCCTATGCTACGGCAGATGTCCGAAATCTTATTCGGCTCGCATCAGAAAGTATTTCAGCGCGGCGCGTTTGGCGGCGAAAGCCACATTGACCGCACGCTGAATGTGCTGGCCAGCGGTTTCCAGCACGACAAATATTTTATCCAAGTGGATGAAATTATTTTGGCGGTATTTGACCGCTTACCGTTTGAAGAACAACCCAAATATGTCGCGGACATGGGTTGCGGCGATGGTAGCTTGTTAAAGCGGGTGTACACAATGGTGCGCGATAAGTCGCTGCGCGGCACGGTGTTGGATCAGCATCCGCTGACGCTGATCGGTGTGGATTACAATCAGGAATCGCTGGCGGCAACCGCGCACACCTTGTATGACTTTCCGCACCGCGTGTTGCACGGCGACATCGGCAATCCTGAGCAAATGATCATAGATTTGGCTGCGCACGGCATTCACGATACGCAAAACATCTGGCACATCCGTTCTTTCCTTGATCATGACCGCCCCTACATTCCGCCCGCCAATCTGTCGGCGCTAGAAGACCGCGCGCATTTACGCTATCACGGCGTTTATGTGGACGGCGCAGGCCAGGCGCTTCCCGCCGCGATGATGGTGCAAAGCCTGACTGAACATTTGCAACGCTGGGCCTCGATTACCGGCAAACATGGCCTGTTGCTGCTGGAAGTGCATTGCCTTGAGCCGGCCACCGTACAGGCGTTTCTCGATCAAAGCGAAAGCCTGCATTTCGACGCTTGCCAGGGCTTTTCCATGCAGCATTTGATGGAAGCCGATGTATTTTTGATGGCGGCTGCCGAAGCCGGTTTGTTTGCCAGGGCTGAGTTTTCCAAGCGTTTTCCCAGAACACTGCCGTTCACCCGTATTACCTTGAATTGGTTTGAAAAGCGCCCGTACAGCATCCGCCACGCCCATGCCAGGGATTTGCCGGCGCTGCTGAAACTGGAACAGGTATGCTGGCCGCCGCATTTGCAAGTGGCTGAAGCGGAATTGGCGCGGCGCCTGGCGCGTTTCCCGGAAGGCCAATGCGTGCTGGACCTGGACGGCCAGCTTGTCGGCGTGATCTATTCGCAGCGCCTCGCCTCGGTGCAGGCGCTGGCAAATATCCGCTTTGCCGAGGTGCCGGCTTTGCATCAACTGGACGGCGCGGTGGTGCAGTTGATTGCGGTGAATATTTTGCCGGACAAGCAGCATTTGGGCTTGGGCGACCAACTATTGGAGTTCATGTTGCAATACTGCGCGGTGAAAGGCGGCATCGAGCGCGCCACCGGCGTGACGCGCTGTAAAAATTACCCGCAGCAACCAGGCATCACCCTGGAAACCTATATCCAGCAACGCGACGCGCAAGGGTTTTATCAAGACCCGATTCTGCGTTTTCATCATTCTCACGGCGCGCAAATCCACGGGCTAGTGTACACCTACCGCCCGGAAGATACCGACAATCAGGGGCACGGTGTGCTGATTGAATACGACCTACACCAGCGCCAAACCGCTAGCGCCACCGCGCCGGCGTTACCGGCGGCGGATAAAGCCGCCAGCGTGGCCGGCATCATTGAGCAAGCGATCCGCTCGGTCATGGGCAACCAGCGTTTAACCAGCTATTCTTCGAAATGGCCGCTCAATGAAATGGGCATGGATTCGCTGGATTTGCTGGAACTGCGCGTTCTACTCAGCCGCCGTTTCAATATGCCGCTCGACCCTGGTTTCTTTTTTCAATACGGCACCCCCAAGGCCATTGCCGAGTATTTTGAATCCGGTAAGGTAGGCAAAACACCTTTGGATCCTGCCCAGCAGGATGTGGCTCAGAATGGCGGGCAACCGAAAGAGGTTGCTCACCCTACAAAGGAGGATGCGGACGCGATTGCCATCATCGGCATGGCCTGCCGTTTCCCCGGTGGTGTCAACACCCCGCAAGCGTACTGGCACTTGTTGCGCGATGGCGTGGATGCCATTAGCGCGGTGCCGCCCAGCCGTTGGGATAACGGTCTGTATTATGACCCGCAGCCCGGCAAACCTGGCAAAATCGTCACCGATGCCGGTGGGTTTATTGATCATGTCGAACACTTTGACGCCGCGTTTTTCCGCATTGCGCCGCGCGAAGCAATTAGCCTAGACCCGCAACAGCGCCTGCTGTTAGAAGTCAATTGGGAAGCCCTGGAATACGCCGGCCTGTCGCCTGCCGCCTTAGAAGGCTCACAGACTGGGATTTTTACCGGCCTGTTTTCCCACGATTATGAAGTCCTGCAAATTAAGCGCAACACCGCCGCCGAGTATGATACCTATTTTGCCACCGGCAACGCGCCCTCGATTGCTGCGGGACGCTTGGCGTATTTCTTTGATTTTCATGGCCCGGCGCTGACGGTAGACACCGCGTGCTCATCGTCGCTGGTCGCAGCGCATCTGGCTTGCCACAGTTTGTTGCGCGGCGAATGCAACTTGGCACTGGTGTCGGCGGTCAACCTGCTGTTGTCGCCGGAATTGAGCATTGCCTTTTCCAACGCCGGGATGTTAGCGCCGGATGGCCGTTGCAAAACCTTTGATGCCGCTGCTGACGGTTATGTGCGTAGCGAAGGTTGCGCCGCGATTGTTTTGAAACGCCTGCCGCAGGCCCTGGCGGATGGAGATAACGTGTTGGCGGTGATTCGCGGCTCGGCGATCAACCAGGACGGCATGAGCAACGGCCTGACCGCGCCCAACGGCCTGGCGCAGCAAGCGGTGATCCGCCAGGCGCTGGGCGGCATTGCGTCAACAGCGGTGTCGTATGTAGAAGCGCACGGTACTGGCACGGTGCTGGGCGATCCGGTGGAAATCAAGGCGTTGGAAGCGGTGTACGGGCAAGGGCGGAGCGCGGACACCCCGCTGTACATCGGCTCGGCGAAAACCCATATCGGCCACACCGAAGCGGTGGCGGGCCTGGCGGGCTTGCTCAAAGTCGTGCTGGCGATGCAGCATGACACGATTCCGCCGCATTTACATTTCAAAACGCTCAATCCGCACATCGTGTTAGACAACATTCCCGCGCAGATCCCGTTGCACAATACACCATGGCTGGCGTATGGCAACCAACCACGCTTGGCCGGCATCAGTTCCTTTGGCTTTAGCGGCACCAACGCTCATTTAATCTTGCAAGAAGCCCCGCCCCTACCGCCGGTGCAACGCCCGCCGCGTTCGCATCATTTGTTCACCCTGTCAGCAAAATCTGACGCGGCGCTGCGCGATTTGGCGCGAGCGTATGCGGAGTGTCTGGTAGCGCATCCTGACCTCGATCTCGGTGATCTGTGTTATACCGCACTGGCCGGGCGAGCGCATTTTAATTACCGCCTGGCGGTGGTCGCGGAGTCTTGCGCGTCGTTGCGCGGCGTGTTGTTGGACTTTACCAGCGCCCACCGCCTGGCGGGAGAAAACCTGCCGTGGTTGTACGGGAAGTGCGCAGAGGCGCATTCTACTGAAAAGGAGGAGATGGTGGAAACGGCGGCGGAAGAGTGGCACACGTTGCTCTACCGCTTGGGCGAGTTGTATGTGCGCAACGCGCCGTTTGATTGGTCAAAACTCGTCCAGAACGGGTCTTGGCGGCGTGTGGTGTTGCCCACCTATCCCTTTCAGCGCCGCGCATACTGGCTTCCCCCCCCAAACGTCTCTGTAGGGCGGATTCAGCGCAACGTATCTGCCAACGATGCCGTACTCACGTTTGCAGAAAGCTGGCAAGCGCAGGCGCTTACAGCGGCGGCGATGGCGCCCATTCAAACCCTGCTCTGCATCCTGTCACACGCAGAATATCAGGCGGCCATTGCTGGGCATTTCAAACGGCTGTCGCCCGCTACCGACATTCTATTCCTCGCGCCAAACTATGACTCCACCGCGCTGGCGACGCAATTAAAAACCCTCGGCGCGCCGGAAGCAGTCCTGTATTTGTCTGCGCTGGACCACCCGGCGGCGCTGGCCGATTACGCCAACATTGTTGCGTTGATTCAAGCGCTGGCTGCCAGCGGGATGACCGCAACGCGCGTGTTGCTCGCCGCGCCGCTGGGTAACGATGCTACGCGCTGTTATGCCGAGTCCTGGGTGGGCTTTGAGCGCTCGCTGCGCCTGATTCTGCCCAAGCTGGCATTTGGCGCAGTTTACCTGGAAGACACGGGCGAGTGGGCGGACTGGTGTGCGTGGCTGTGGGAAGAACTGCACAGCGTAAAACTCGAAACCTGCCGTTACCATGGACGCCAAAGATACGTCCGGCGCGCGCAAGCCATCGAACTGCACCGCGCCACACCAAGCCGGTTCAAGCCGCATGGCACATATTTTATCACTGGCGGCTGCGGCGGCCTGGGCGCGCTATTGGCTCGTGAATTGGCGCACCGCTATCAGGCAAATCTGATTCTTTCCGGGCGCTCGCCTTTGGATGACACCAAGCGCACCCTGTTGGCAGAATTGCAACAGGCCGGCGGCCATGCGGTGTATCTGCAAGCCGATGTCGCAGATGAAGCGGCGATGCGCCAGGGCTTGGCGGAAATCCGCGCACACTCGGCGTTTGCGACGATTAACGGCGTGTTGCATGTGGCCGGCGTGGAAGCTGGCGCGGGCAGCCTGTTGGACAGTAGCATGGCGCAGTTTCATCAAGTCTTGCAACCGAAAGTCGCCGGTACGCTGGTTTTAGAAACCGTATTTGCCGCAGAACACCTGGATTTTGTCTGCTATTTCTCTTCCGCCTCGGCGGTGCTGGGCGATTTCGGCACCTGCGATTATGCCGTTGCCAACCGTTTCCTGATGGCGTTTGCGGCGTATAAAAACCGCGCCACCAACGCCACGCCGCACTACGCGATCCTCTGGCCGCTGTGGCAAGACGGTAGCATGGGATTGAGTAGCGCGGAAAATACCCGGCTGTATCTGCAATCCAGCGGCTTGCGCGCCTTGCACACTGAAGAAGGCATGGCACTGTTGGAGCAGGTGTTGGGGCAGGATGCAGTGCGCCAGCCGTTGGTGTTGGCCGGCGACCCGGCGCGGATTCAGCGCAGTGTATTTGTCGCCAGCAACGCGCCCCAAAACCTGGCAAGTTTTACAAACCTGCCAGGTTTACACACCGCGCGCCGCACGGAACTCAAAGGCTTGACCTTGGCGGAATGCGTGGAATATGACCTCAAACAGCGTATCAGCACCCTACTGGGAATGCCGGCCAATGAGTTGGATACAGCGGAGAATCTGGCGGAATTCGGCTTTGATTCGATCACGCTGGCCGAGTTTGCCACTGCGTTAAGCCAGCATTACGGCATTGAGATCACGCCCTCGATTTTC
This sequence comes from Thiocystis violascens, assembly GCA_020721065.1. Lineage (GTDB taxonomy): Bacteria > Pseudomonadota > Gammaproteobacteria > Chromatiales > Chromatiaceae > Chromatium > Chromatium violascens_A. The sequence goes on from DYNM01000041.1 coordinate 12,654, forward strand.
TTTGGGCATTCCACCATCTCCGCGCTGGTGGCGTATTTTCAAAACAAACACTTGCCGCTGTTGGAACGCTTTTACCAGGAAGAGCCAACAGCGCAGATTAGTGCAACGCCGCTCGCCTTTCAAGTGCCATCGGCGTTTTATGACAACCAAGCGCCGCCATCCCATCCCCACGCCGAGACCCGCCACGCCGACCCCATCGCCATCATCGGCATGAGCGGACGTTTTCCGGGTGCGCGTAACCTGGACGAATTTTGGCACATTTTGGCCGATGGCCAAGATGTGATCAGTGACATCCCCCCCGAACGTTTCGATTGGCGCAAACAGCACGGTGATACTGCGGGCAAACTGGCTTGGCGTTGTGGCTTGATACCGGGCATAGACGAATTTGATCCGCTGTTTTTTGAGATCTCGCCGCGCGAAGCGCAAACCATGGACCCGCGCCAACGCCTGTTGTTGCAAGAAGCCTGGAATGCCTTAGAAGACGCCGGTTACGGGCCGGCGCAAATCCAGCGCAATAAAATGGGCATGTTTGTCGGCGTCGAACGCGGCGATTTTACCGCCAGCGGCGAAAAGCGCCTGACCTCCGAACACGAAGGCATTCTTGCCGCGCGCCTAGCGTATGTCCTCAATTTCACAGGCCCGGTGATGGCGATCAACACCGCCTGCTCATCCGGCTTGGTTGCCGCGCATCAAGCCTGCCAGGCATTGCGCGCCGGCCACTGCGACACTGCGATTGCCGCAGCGGTCAATCTGATGCTCTCACCCAAGATTTTTTTAAGCGCCGCCGATGCCGGGATGCTCTCGCCCACTGGGCGCTGCTTCGCCTTCGACCGCCGCGCCGACGGCATGACACCGGGCGAAGCGGTGGTGGCGCTGGTGTTCAAGCGCCTGTCCGATGCCCAGCGCGACCATGATGCGATTTACGCGGTGATTCAGGGCAGCGGCATCAATTACGATGGCAAAACCAACGGCCTCACCGTGCCCAACGGCAACGCGCAAGCCGAATTGCTACGCGCGGTGTATGAACGCTACGCCATCAATCCGGCGCAGATCAGCTATCTGGTGACACACGGCACGGGCACGAAGCTTGGCGATCCGGTGGAAATCAATGCGCTGTACGAGACGTTCAAAGGCTATACGAACAAAACTGGCTATTGCGCGCTGACTTCATCCAAAACCAATTTCGGCCACACCTTTGCCGCGTCGGGCTTGCTCAGTCTGGTCAATCTGGTGCTGGCGCAACAACATCAACACATTCCCGCCAGCCTGCATTGCCAGCAGGAAAACCCGTACATCCACTGGGACGCCTCGCCGTTTTACGTCAACAAGCACCTGGTCGCCTGGCCGGATGCGCCGCGCCTGGGCGCGGTCAGCGCGTTTGGCATGAGCGGCAGCAATGCGCACCTGGTGGTGGCTGGGTATTCCGATCCCCGCGCGCTGCCAGCGCAAGCGGGATTTCATGTATTGTTGCTGTCGGCGACCACGGAACTAGCGCTGGCAGACAAAATCGCCAATTTACGCGCCTTTCTCCAGCAAAATTCAGTAAACCTGGCGGCACTGGCCATGACCCTGGCCGAGCGGCGGCAGCATTTTGCCTGGCGTTGCGCGCTGTTGGCGCAAGACAGCGCCGATGCTGTGGTACTGCTCCAGCAACACGCACACGGCGAAAAATCGCCAAAACTGTTTGCCGGCAACGTGCGCGCAGAGTTCAGCGGGCAAACCGTGCTACGCCAGCACATTCTGGTGTTGTTGCAGCAGGCGCATCAAACCAGCCACGATGCGACGGCGCAACGCGATATTGTGTCTGCGTTGGCTGAATTGTATTGCCAGGGCTACGAACTGCCTTTAAGCCGGATGTACGGCGTGGCGCAAGCGCTGGCGCTGCATGTGCCGACCTATCCGTTTGCCAAAGATCGTTATCCGATCACTGTAGAGTGGGCAACATCTTTGCCGTTGCCCACCATTGCGTGCCAATTGGTGGGCAACGGCAAAGACGTTGCCCACCCTACCTGGCTGCACCCGCTGTTGCAGCACAACACCTCTACCTTCAGCGAACAGCGCTTTACCTCGGTTTTCAACGGCAGCGAATTTTTCCTCGCCGAACACCAGGTACACGGGCAGAAAATCCTGCCCGGCGTGGCGTATCTGGAAATGGCGAGCGTCGCGGTGGCGTATGCGCTGGACGCGGCAGATGCGCCAATCTTGCTCAAGCATGTGACCTGGATTCAGCCGCTGGTGGTGGCAGATACTCCTGTTCAGGTACACATCCGTCTGTTGCCCACGGAATCCGGCGAAATCGCTTACGACATCTACTCAGAGACCGATAGTAAAAACTGCCTGCACTGTCAGGGGATTGCGCTACTGCAAACGCCGCAGGACGCGCCGGTGCGCGACCTCGCGGCGTTGCGTAGCCAATGTAGCGGCGAGGCGTTGGATGCAACGGCCTGTTACAGCCGTTTTGCACAAATGGGCTTGCAGTATGGCGCGGGATTTCGCGGCATTGAAACCCTGTATCGCGGCGGTGCGCTGGCAGTCGCCAAGCTGCGCCTAACGGTGGGCGATGAGTTTGGATTGCACCCCGGCATGCTGGATGCCGCGCTACAAAGTTGTTTAGGCGTGGTGTGGGACCGCGCAGGCACGCACACCGCGCTGCCTTTTGCGGTGGACCGCGTGGAGAGGTTTGCTGGTTGCTGCGCCGAAATGTGGGCGGTGGCAACGCCGGCGCGGGGGGCTACCGCCGCGTTTGATATTGATTTATGCGACGACACCGGGCGGGTATGTGTGCGTGTACGCGGTTTGACAATCCGGCCTCTCCCGCAAAACCTAACAGGTTTTGAAAACCTGTCAGATTTAAATTCTGCTACGCCTGTTGGCAAACTCTTGTTGCAACCGGTTATGCAGCCCTTGGTGTTGGCTGGTAATAAAAGTGCCGCGCCGGAAGGCGGCGCGGTGCTGGCGATTGGCGAAGCCCGCCTGACCGCGCAACTATCCGCGTACTATCCGCAGACCGCCAGTTTAACCTTGCAGGCGGAAGACACGCCGGACGCGATCCGGCTCAAGCTGGATGCCTACGGCGAATTGGATCATATTGTCTGGATCAGCCGCTTCCTGCCGGACGCCGATGCCAGCGCCGCTACCGCGCTGTTGCTGTTGCGGCTCATCAAAACCTTGCTGGCGCTGGGTTATGACGGCAAACCCCTGCATTGGACGTTGGTGACGTCCGGAGTCAATGACGCTGCCATCCACGGCTTGGCGGGTTCAGTGGTTAAAGAATATCCGCACTGGCGGTTACGCTTGCTGGATGTTGAATTCGAACGCGATCTTGATATTCCAACGCTGTTTACCGTGCCGTGCAACGCGCTGGGCGATGCGGCGTATTACCGCCGCCAGCAATGGCAGAAAATTTACCTCCAACCCGTAGCGCAGCTTGAACGCGCGGCGTCCTTGTACAAGCGCGGCGGCGTGTATGTGGTGGTCGGCGGTGCGGGCGGAATTGGCGAAGTGTGGAGCCAGTCCATGATAAGCCGCTACCAGGCGCGCATCATCTGGCTTGGTCGCCGGGCGCAGAATACGGAAATTACCAGTAAAATCGAGCGCTTAGGCGTGGAATCGGTGCGCTACCTCCAAGCCGACATCTGCGATCTGGCGGCGTTGCAAGCGGCTTACGCGGAGATTACGCAACGCGAAGCGCGCCTTGATGGCCTGGTGCATTCGGCGTTGGTGCTGGCAGATAAAAGCCTGATGAACATGAGCGAAGCGGCATTCAGCGCCGCACTCGCGCCGAAAATCACCGGTTCAATCAATTTGGCGCGGGTGTTTGGCCAGGAAAAGCTGGATTTCTGGCTGTTTTTCTCCGCCATGCAGTCGTTCAGCAAGGCCGCCGGGCAAAGCAATTACGCCGCTGGTTGCACGTTTGCCGATGCCTTTGCGCAACATCTGGGACATACCCAGCCGGTCAAGATCATGAACTGGGGTTATTGGGGCAGCGTCGGCATTGTGGCGTCAGACGCCTACCGCGAGCAAATGGCAAAACACGGCTTGGGGTCAATTGAGCCAGACGAGGCGATGGAAGCGCTGGACACCTTGATGGCAACGCCTGCCACGCAATTGGCATTTATCAAGACGACCCGCGCGCAACACCTGTTCAGCCCGCATATTTTGGGTGGACAGGTAGATTGGGCTGAGGAACGAAGCCCAACCTTCCATGGCAATGAGGATTGCGGTGTTGGGCTTCCTTCGTCAGCCCAACCTACACGGGATGAGCCTGTTGCCCAGCTTAAAGACCAAACCCGCGCCTATTTGCGTACTATCCTTGCTGCTGGCCTGGGTTTGCCAGTAGCGCAACTGGATGCGCGCACCGATTTTGAGCGTTATGGGTTGGATTCGATCCTGGTGGTGCAACTTACTCAACGCTTGCGCGACGTGTTTCCGGCTGTCAACAGCACCTTGTTGTTTGAATGCCGTACCCTAGAGGAATTGACCGCGCATTTTCTGGACACTGAGCATGCGGCATTGGTGAAATTGTTCGGAGAAACGCCAAACGAGGTAACCAATTTTTCCGTTCCCACGCGCCAGCGTGGGAATGCGTCTGCCGGCACCCCCGCGCCGAGTGTAGATACGCCGCTGAAGCGGCGCGCTACGCATTCCTACCTGGACGGTGGAAACGAGAGACGGTTTTTCAGACCTGGCAATGTGTTTTCCCGCGAGATTGCCATCGTCGGCCTATCTGGCCAATACGCCCAAGCCGCTAATCTGTCCGAATTCTGGGATAACTTGCGTGCCGGCAAAAACTGCATCAGCGAAATCCCTCCAGATCGCTGGAATTGGCAGCAACATCCCGATAGTTACAGCCGTTGGGGCGGTTTTATCGCCGATGTCGATAAATTCGACCCGTTATTTTTCAACATCTCGCCGCGCGAAGCGGAAACCATTGACCCGCAAGAGCGGCTGTTTTTGCAGACGGCTTATGCCTGTCTGGAAGATGCGGGCTATGCGCCTTCCAATTTGAGCGAAAGCCGCAAAGTCGGCGTGTTTGTTGGGGTGATGAACAATAATTACCCAGGCGGCGCGCGCCATTGGTCAATTGCCAACCGCGTGTCATATCACCTCAATTTCTTCGGCCCCAGCTTGGCGGTGGACACTGCGTGTTCTTCTTCACTGACCGCGATTTATGCGGCGATGGAAAGTCTGCGCAAAGGCGATTGCGAATGCGCGTTGGCGGGCGGCGTCAATCTCATCATTGACCCCGCGCACCTCCAGCGTTTGACTGCCGTCGGCATGCTGGCCCATGATGACCGCAATAAAGCGTTTGGCGCGGGCGCCGACGGCTTTGTGGATGGCGAAGGCGTGGGCGCGCTGTTGCTCAAACCACTGGCCAAAGCTGAACAAGATGGCGATCACATTTACGCCGTCCTCAAAGGTGGCGCGATCAACGCCGGCGGCAAAACCAGCGGCTACACCGTGCCCAATCCCAAAGCGCAATACAGCTTGATTGCCCAAGCCTTGAAAGACGCCGGGGTTGACGCGCGTAGCGTGAGCTACATTGAAGCGCACGGCACTGGCACCGCATTGGGCGATCCGATTGAAATTGCCGGCTTGAGCAAAGCCTTTGCGGAACACACCAGCGATACTCA
>DYNM01000090.1 GCA_020721065.1 Thiocystis violascens
GCATTTTTGTCTTGCTGAAGAATGGCATCCAAAACGGCATCGGAAATTTGATCGGCAATTTTGTCCGGATGGCCTTCGGATACGGATTCTGAAGTGAAGAGGTAATTGGATTTCAAGGCGGACTCCTAGCGGCAGGCAAGCCGAGTGTGGCAAAAATCGAGCGGATGATACCGCAAGATTTGCACAAGCGTGCGACCCGCTTTGTAAGGTTTCCGGAGCTTGAGTGAATTTATGAAGACGGGGTTTAGTAACCGTAGGTGCCTTCGAGCCACTTGGCGTAACCGCTATAAGTGGCATTAGTCGCGGGCTCAAAGTTCGTCGTGTTAAGTGAGGTCAGCGCCTTTTGCCCGAGCACCGTTTGTGGTGCGTTGAGCAGGGCTTGTTTGACTTTGTTTTGCACTTCAGGCGGTAGGCTGGGTGCAGCGGCAACGGCAAGGTGAGGAATTTGTTCAGTATTGGTCACCAGATTGATATTGGTGAACTGAATCGCAATCGGTGTGGGCACAATGGCAGCCACAGCCTTATTTGTCAGAACCATCTCAACGGCCGCGCGGGCATCGTCGGCGTAAATAAAGTCTGGTTGGCGCATTGGGTTGGGGAAAAGCTGGAACATGGCGAGCGCACTAAGATTGGGCGAGGCTACCGCAGCGACTTTTTTCCCGACCAGTTCACTGGCATCAAATATATTGGTTTTTTCATTGGTCACCACTGATTGACTTATAACGCCGGTAATCTTGGCGAGAACGGTGAATTTTTGCCGTTGCACACGGAAATCAATCATCGGGGCGTTATCGAGCACCAAATCATAGGCACCGCCCTTGGTGGCCGTGTTCCAGTAACTCAGATAACTGTTGCTGGTCACCAGCTCAAAGTTCTCGCCCGTAGTGGCATTCAGAAACTCGATTAGCGGCGTGTACTGGGCTTTAAGTTCGGCCTGTGGCAGGAATGGGGGAACGGCAAAGCGCCAATTGGCGGCATGTGCGGTGCCGGATAGCGAAGCGCCTACGAGTAAAAGCGCACCGAAGATACCGATTGAACGACGCTTGAGGTTGAGTGTTTGCATGGTTGGCTCCCCTTGGCGGACTGTTATGCAAAAGTCTGTGTATATCTTTTGTGACTATGGGCTCGTTGTTTGCCCGGTGTCTATGCAATTGTTCTGATAAGCGCATTAAGCCAGCGACTAAAGCATTAAAGGCGGTGTGTTGTGATGAGCAGGACGCTTTGATGTTGCCGGGCAGTGCGAACTGATACAGAATGCAGCAATCTGTAAAACGCGCATGATGGCTTTCGAGGTGTGGGCGCGTGATGGCAAGGTCGGTTGCCCGCGCGCGATTGGATGACATCATCGAATACGATTTTT
>DYNM01000042.1 GCA_020721065.1 Thiocystis violascens
TGCTTGCAAATTGTCTACGCTTTGGATCAAATAGCATCTTACTTAAGCGCCGCATTTAACGCGAATTTGCTTGCTCAGAATTGCTGCTAATTCCCCCGTTTTCCAACCAAATTCATCCTCATTCCAATAGGAGACCGCTTCCAGTGAGTGATAGCATCGTCCATGTGACCGACGACTCTTTTGAACAAGAGGTTTTGCAATCCCCTGAACCTGTATTGGTAGACTATTGGGCCGATTGGTGTGGACCGTGCAAAATGATTGCACCGATCCTTGATGACATTGCCAACGAATATGCCGGACGGCTCAAGGTTGCCAAGCTCAATATCGACGACAATCCCGCCACGCCGCCGCGTTATGGCATTCGTGGTATCCCAACGCTGATGCTGTTTCGCGCTGGCGAAGTGGAAGCCACCAAGGTCGGTGCAGTGTCCAAATCACAGTTGACCGCTTTCATTGACAGCAATCTCTGAACTTCTCGCCTGCTTAAAGTTCCTGCTAGACGCCATGTCTTTCAGAATCGCATGTGAATCAAACCAACACGGGATGCCCAACTGGGCATCCGCTCTCCGGTAAATTGCCGCCCCGCAGTCGCCTTTCCAGCGCGATCCTAACCCGTCACGGGATGCAATCAACCAGCCCTGTCCTCACTCCAACGATAATCCCGATGAATCTAACTGAACTGAAAAAGACACCAGTGCCCGAACTGGTTGCGCTCGCGCAAGAAATGGAAATTGAGGGCGTGGGGCGCTCCCGCAAACAGGATTTGATTTTTGCCATTCTCAAAGCACAGGCAAAACGCGGCGAGGATATTTCCGGCGACGGAGTGCTCGAAATTCTGTCCGATGGCTTTGGCTTTTTGCGCTCCGCCGATGCCTCCTATCTCGCCGGACCTGATGATATTTATGTCTCACCCAGCCAGATTCGCCGTTTCGCCCTGCGCACCGGTGACACCATTTCCGGCAAGATTCGCCCGCCGAAAGATGGTGAACGCTATTTCGCCCTGCTCAAAGTCAACGACATCAACTTTGACCGCCCCGAAAATGCGAAGTCAAAGATTTTATTTGAAAATTTCACTCCGCTCTTCGCCCAAAAACGCCTCACGCTGGAAATCGGCAACGGCAGCACCGAAGACATCACCGCTCGTACCATCGACCTCGTCGCGCCCATCGGACGCGGGCAACGCGGGCTGATCGTGTCGCCGCCCAAAGCGGGTAAAACCATGATGTTGCAAAACATCGCCCAGTCGATTGGACACAATCATCCTGAGTGTTATCTCATCGTCTTGCTGATTGACGAGCGCCCGGAAGAGGTCACGGAAATGACGCGCTCGGTGCGCGGCGAGGTGATTTCGTCCACTTTCGATGAACCGGCAACTCGGCACGTTCAAGTCGCAGAAATGGTGATTGAAAAAGCCAAGCGGCTGGTGGAGCACAAGCTGGATGTGGTGATTTTGCTCGATTCCATCACGCGGCTGGCGCGGGCGTATAACACCGTCGTCCCCTCGTCCGGCAAGGTCTTAACTGGCGGCGTCGATGCCAACGCGCTGCAACGCCCAAAACGCTTTTTTGGCACGGCGCGGAATGTTGAGGAAGGCGGCAGCTTGACGATTTTGGCAACTGCGTTGGTGGATACCGGCTCGCGGATGGATGACGTGATTTATGAGGAATTCAAAGGCACCGGCAACATGGAGATTCACATGGATCGCCGCATCGCCGAGCGCCGCATCTTTCCAGCCATCAACATCAATCGCTCCGGCACGCGCCGTGAAGAGCTGCTGATGGGCGCAGCGGAACTGCAAAAGATGTGGATTTTGCGGAAGATTTTGCATCCGATGGACGAGCTGGCGGCGATGGAGTTTTTATTCGACAAGCTCAAAGCCACCAAAACCAACGATGAATTCTTCTCGTCAATGAAAGGGTGACGCGCTCGACCCAGCGCAGCGCGTTCACGCCGTCATTTAACGATTGGTTGGGCTGCGTAGTTGCTGGGTCAACTTCTGAAATTCTCGCTGCATTTCCAGATTCTCAAACGGGCGCAACGCCGGAATCTGGCGCTTCATCAGACCATCCAACAATTGCTGGCTGGATTTCACCAAGCCGATCAATTCTCCCGACACCCGCACCGTTTCATAAGTGTTCCACGCCGCCGCGATGTCTTTATCCAACGCCTCCCGCGCTGTTTGGAGCTGCGCCTGTTGCGTCTGGAGATATTCGCGGTACACGCCCGCCACCTCCAGCGTCAACTGTTGTGCGGCGAGATTGGCATTCAACAGCGCCTGTTTTTCCGGCGACTCCCGCAACAACCGCCGCGTCTCGTCCGCCAGCGTGTTCGTCTGCGTCACGATGCTGTCAATTTGCGGCACATATTGCGTGGCAATCGCCATCTCAATCTGAACGTGCAGGCGCTGGAACGCTTGCAGCAACACGACGTACATCCCGTAATAGCGACGAGCATTCGGCAAATCTTCACCGCTGGCGACCACCAACTGCTCCAACTGCTGCGTGATCGCCTTCACGTTGTCAAACAAAATCCCCAGCTCCACGAGGTCATCACCGACGACGGTGGACAACATGAACTCGATCTGTGCATCGCTCAATTCCAACCCCAGCTTGCGCAATTCAACTGCAAATTCCTGTTTTAATTGCACAATATCACGGTTCATGCCCGCGATGTCTGCTTCTCGCGCTGCAATCAGTTGATCGTAATCCGCCGCCGTTTTGGTCAGCACCGTTGCCGTCACCGGCGCTGCGACCCGCTGTTGTCGCGCCGTTGCAATGTCCGCTCGCGCCCGTTCAATCTCAGCTTGCAGTGCTTGAATCCGATCACGCTGGCGCAGCGTCGGCGAGACGGCGAGCACTGCCACCGCTTGATCGAGCAATTGATTGATCGCCTGCCGATTTGACGCCTGATCCTCACCAAACCACGCCGACTGCGGCAGCGTCGCCTGCCGTTCTTGCAGCGCCAGCGCCCCCTCCAACTTCGGCAACGAGCGTTCCCAAATCTGCCCAAAATTCTGTGGCTGCGGCTGCGTGAGCAACTGCTGCGCATCCTGCACCGCTCGCCCGGCGAAATCCCGCGATTGCTGCCACCACTGGCTGGCAGCCTCACGAGTGCGTTGCCACGTTTCGGCTGCTGGTGGCGACTCCTGCGCCAGCAGCGGACTACTGCCGAGCAGCGCCAACACGCTACTGATTTGAAATAATTGAGAAAAAATTCGCATCGCCGTTTATCTCCGTCTCAGTTACGCCAGCACCGCTCAAGTTTCCAGCCAAAATGTCACCGGACCATCGTTGACCAGCGCCACCTGCATGTCAGCGCCAAAACGTCCGCTCGCCACCAGCGGATGCTGCTGTCGCGCCAGCGCCACCAGATACTCAAATAACCGCTGTCCGTCGGCAGGTGCCGCAGCGGTCGTGAAGCTGGCGCGAGTGCCGCTGCGGGTGTCCGCCGCCAACGTGAACTGCGGCACCAGCAACAGCCCGCCGCCAATTTCCTGCACGTTGTGATTCATTCGGTCGCTGGCATCGGGAAAGACGCGATAACGCAACAGTCGCGCCAGCAATCGCTCCGCTCGCGCCTCGGTATCGCCGCGCTGGACGCCGATCAACACCAGCAAACCGCGCTCAATTGCGCCGACCGCTTCCGCGCCGACCGTGACCTGCGCTTGCGTCACCCGTTGCAGTAAACCGATCACGTCAATGCTTGCGCAAACTGATCGGTTGCCGCCACCAGCGCCGCCCGAATGCCCGGCTCAAAGGCGGAATGCCCCGCGTCGGCGATGATCTGCAACTGCGCCGTCGGCCAAGCGCGATGCAGTTCCCACGCCGAGCGCAGCGGGCAAATCACGTCATAACGCCCCTGCACGATCACGCCGGGAATACTCGCTAATCGGTAGGCATCACGCAGCAATTGGTTCGGTTCGAGAAACGCGTGGTTGACGAAATAATGGCATTCGATCCGCGCCAAACTCAGCGCCAGATGCGGCTGGGCAAAATGCGCTTGCAAATCTGGATTGCTGAGAAGCGTCGCAGTACGCCCTTCCCACACCGACCACGCTTTAGCGGCTGCCATCCGCGCCACCTCATCGCTGCCGGTCAGTCGCCGGTGATACGCGCCCAACAGGTCATCGCGCTCGGCAAGCGGAATCGGCGCGAGAAAATCTGCCCACCAATCGGGAAACAACCAGTTGGCACCTTCCTGATAAAACCAGTGAATTTCTGGCTGTCGGCACAGAAAAATCCCGCGCACAATCAACGCAGTGACGCGCTCAGGATGGGTTTCGGCATACGCCAGCGCCAGCGTCGATCCCCACGAACCGCCGAACACCAGCCAGCGATCAATGCCCAAGTGCTCGCGGATGCGCTCGATGTCGGCGACCAACTCCCAAGTCGTGTTAGCAGTCAGCGTCGCGTGAGGAGTGGAGCGTCCGCAGCCGCGTTGATCGAACAGGACGGCGCGATAACGATCAGGATCAAAAAAGCCGCGATGCGCTGGCTCGCAGCCAGCGCCGGGTCCGCCGTGCAAAAAGACTGCGGGAATGCCGTCAGGACGTCCGCATTCTTCAATCAACAGCCGGTGCCCGTCGCCCACGTCAAGCGTGTGCGTGGCGAAAGGTTTGACGATGGGATAAAGCTCAGAGATGTTGGTGTCCACAAATACCGCTAACCAGTTGAATGATAAAAGTATTATTGCCTTGCTTCGACGCGGCGGATGAGCCGCTCCACGCTGGCAGTCAGGCGCTGGCGATCATATTTGCCGGACGCCAGCAGCGGCAGTTGCCGCACGCGCAAATAGCACCTCGGCAGCTCGGCACCGCGCAGATGTTCCTGACAGTGACGCTGCACCTCGGCTGGCGCTGCATTGCCGCGATACACGGCGATCAAACGATGTCCCCACACGTCATCAGCCAGCGCCACCACCACCGCTTCCGTCACCTTTGCCGCAGCGTTGACCACCGTTTCGACCCGCGCCAGCGCCACATTTGTACCGCCAATCACGCGCACCGCATCAGCGCGACCGTGCAGATGCACCTGTCCATCCGCAGCGAGACAACCGAGATCAGCAGTTTCAAACCAGCCGTCGCTCAAGCCAATGCCGAGCTGGCGCGTTGGCGTCGCGTATCCCGCCATCACCAGCGCCCCGCGTACCCGCAACCGCCGCAGTGATTCATTGCACTGCGGAGCGTCAAGCTCCACGCCGGGAAGTAGAGCAATTCCGGTTTCAATTTCTCCCGACCCCCCTTTTTCAAACGGCACTCCTTCATCTCCCCCCTTTGAAAAAGGGGGGCTGGGGGGGATTTGCGTGGCAATTTGGCTCGCGGTTTCCGTCATTCCATAAGTCCGCACCAGCGGCCAACCGGCTGCCAGCGCCCGCTGCGCCAGCGCCGCACTCAGCGCCTGTCCGCCCACCAGCAGCACTCGCAATGACGGCGGCGGAGTCGGATCAAGCTCCAACAACCGCGCCAGCATCGGTGGCACCAGCGAAATGTGCGTCACCGGCAAACGCCGTAAATCCGCGTTGACAGCGGCAGCATTAAATCCGTCGTGCAGCAGCAGCGTTGCGCCAGCCAGCGCGGTGCGATAAGCAATTGATATTCCACCGATATGACTCAAGCGCAGACACGCCAGCCACAGATCGCCCGCTCGCAGTCTCAAGCGCGTGTTGACCGCTTGTGCCGACGCCCACAGCGTGTCATTGCGCAACATCACCACTTTTGGCGAGCCGGAGCTGCCGCTGGTAGCAATCAGAAGTGCTGGCGCGGGGCAAGGCGGTTGCGGGGGGATGCAGCCCGTTGCCGTGAGCTGCGTTGACCAGTGCCACTCCGCGCTGGTGTGAATGACGAGCTGCTGCACGGCGGCTGGGGTCAAATTGCTGCGATATGGCAGCACCGCTGCGCCGAGTTCGCTGAGAGCGTGGTGCAATAACAACAGATCACGCGCTGGCGCATCTGGCGCTAATACCACTTGCCCACTGCACACTCCCGCTGCGGCAAGGTTGCTGGCGTGAGCGTGGGCATGAGCGCACACCTCGGCGCTCGTCCACGCCTCAGCACCCGTCAGCAGTGCCGGGCTGGTGGCTGTTGATTTACCAGCGCACTGCAAACACACAACGGCGATCACCTTTGGCAGCGCAGGCCGTTTCGGTCACGACGGCGTTTTTATGTACGAGCTTTTGAAACAGGCGCTCGAAGGTGCCAACGTAATAATCACACAGCGGTTCATCCGCCGTTGCGCCGCGACAAATCAACGAGTTAGTGACAAATAACAGCGGTGGAAAACTCGCATCAGACTCAAAAACGCCGCTGCCGATAAACGTCCACGCATTGCCATGAATCGCTTTGAGCAGCACTCGTGCCGCCAGTCGCGCTGGCAGGAGTTTGAGCAGGCGCTGCGCCGAGCGCGGAATCCGATTCGCCAACAAATAATCGCCAGTGCGTAAACCCGCATCACGGGCAATGGCACGCGCCGCAGGAATGCCGAGTTGCGCTCGCAGCGCGTGGTGCAGCGCGATGGTTTCCTCTTCGGGCACCATCATCGTCGGCAGTGCGGTGAGGTAATGCGGGAGACCAGCGGCGGTAAACACTTCGGTGACGGCGGCTTGGCCGTGTTGCGCGGCGAGAGCTTCGGCGATGCGAATAATGGAATTTGGGCCGATGCGGCCGTGATGCGGATGTGAACTCATCAATTTGATCCTAAACGTTTTTATAAGTGTCTAATTCTAAAAATGCGTCCGGTTCATTGCACAAATTGCGCAATAAATAACGCCCTTCAGCGGTGACGCGAATACCATCGGCGGACATTTCCACCAAACCTTGGGCAACGTGATCGTGCAGGCGGTCATAATCCTGCGCCAAATCGGCGGCGACATTCGCCGGCAGTTGTAAATTGCACATCAGCGACAAAATGGCCTCGCGGCGGCGGCGGTCGGTATCGCTCAGGCGTCGCCCCCACGCGACCGGTAAATGATGCTGCGTGATCCGCTCCTGCCACGTTTTGAGGTCGGATTCATTTTGCACCAGCACGCCGTCAATTTCGCCGATCCCGCTCGGCCCAAACGCCAACACCTGTTTACTCGGCGCGGAGGTGTAGCCAATCGCGCTGTGGTGCAAATGACCTTCGGTTTGGGCACACGCCAGCTCGTCACTTTCGCGCACGAACACATCCAGCCCCACCCAGCGATAACCGGCTTCGGTGAAGGCGTGAACGGCGTCGTGAAACAGCGCCAGTTTGTCGCTGGCGCTGGGCAGATGATCGGCATTGATGGCGTGTTGATGCGGACGGGTGGCGGGATCGTGGGCGTAACTGAAGCAGGCGATACGGTCGGGGCTGAGATCAAGAATGTGTTTTAAGGTGGATTGAAAACCGGCACGAGTTTGAAACGGTAAGCCATACACCAAATCTAAATTGATGCTTTGAAAGCCAGTTTCTCGCGCAGTTAAAAAGACATCGCGCACCATATCAAGTGATTGCACGCGCCCAATTGCACGTTGTACATCGGCATTCAAATCTTGCACGCCAAAACTAATCCGCCGAAACCCCAAACCATATAACAATTCCAATTGACCGGCTGATGAGCGGCGCGGATTACATTCAATTGAGGTGCAGACATTCGGTGCGAGTGAAAAATAGCGTTCGACAATTTCCATCAGCCGCGCTAATTGCGGTTCATTGAGATGATTGGGAGTGCCGCCGCCGACGTGTAATTGATTGACTTGTCGCCCGTGTCCAATGCAGGCGCTGACCATTGCAAATTCACTTTCTAGCGCATCGAGATAGTGATCAACTTTTTCGAGACTGTGCGTGACTGTGGTATCGCAGGCGCAATATAAACAGCGCACATGACAAAAGGGGACGTGAATATAAACGGCTAATGGTTCTTCGGGACGCTTGCGCAATTCCGCCAATACATCGCGGTATTCGGCGTCGCTAAACACGCATTCGCGCCCGAAATCAGTGGCTACAGCGGCATAGCCGCGAGGAGAATGACCGTGCCGCTTCATCAATTCAAGCGGTAAATGAGAAGGTACAGAAGCTGTCATGGTGAAAACCCGCTGAGTCAGGTGATACCGTTTAATATGTTGCCATCAGTTGTCTCCTGAGGCAGTGCGAATCAATCATTTTAGTGAACCAATATCAAATGGTATTGATAACGAAAAAATGATTGAGTGTTATTCGACAGGCTCATCGCGTCCGCTGCGCCGCCGGGCGCGATTTTGTTTTAAGCGCAGCAGTGTCCAACTGGGTCCAGAAAGTGCATATCCGAGCGCGAGTAAAAAGAGTACCAAGGGCGGATACATGAAGATAATGGCGAAGGCTAACATCACCATGACGGTTAATAAAAAAGGCACCTTGCCTTGCATATTCAGTTGCTTAAAACTGAAATAACGAAAGTTGCTAACCATCAATAGACCAGCGCCAGCAGTTAATACGGCGGTGAGCCATGAAAAGTCGCTGCCGGCCAGCCCCAAATCATTTGCGGTCCAGATGCCGCTGGCGATGATGGCGGCAGCAGCCGGACTGGCTAATCCTTGAAAATAACGTTTGTCGGCGACGCCGATTTGGGTGTTGAAGCGGGCGAGGCGCAGCGCGGCGGCGGCGGTGTAGACGAAGGCGGCCAGCCAGCCCACTTTGCCGAGTGCGCCGAGTGCCCAGTGATAGGCGACGAGTGCTGGCGCGACGCCGAAGGCGACCATGTCGGAGAGGCTGTCGTATTCCGCGCCAAAATCGGTTTGGGTGTGGGTGAGGCGGGCGATGCGTCCGTCAAAGCCGTCAAGCACCATCGCGGCGAAAATGGCGAGCGCGGCGGCTTCAAAGCGATCTTGCGTGGCGGCGAGTACCGCGTAAAACCCCGCAAAGAGGGCGGCGGTGGTGAATAAATTGGGCAGCAGGTAAATCCCACGCGGGCGTTTACGCAGTGAAGTGGTGTCGTCCATAGTCGTTTTTGAGCCAAGATGAAGGCGAACTGCAATGGCAAGCGAGTATAGCGCGGGACGGGCGCGGCGCTGACATCAAGCCGGTGGGGGAAGTTGGCTTACACTGCGCAACGCCGTTCAGTTATGTGATCCGAGTTGCAGAAACAAGCGATTGATTGACTGATCCGTGACAATGATGTGCCTTACTGACAACTCAATCAATCGCTGATATCGCAACTGCATCACTCTTAAGTATTTCAGAAAACATTAATAAAGAACAACGATTATGATCATAACACTTGCCGAACTGTTGAAAGACAGCGCCTATACGCTTAATCAATTTAAGCCAGCGCAAATCGCCGCGCTGGAGGCTGCAATCACAGTGAAAGATTCGGATACCAAATCAACGCCGTATGTCACCTGTTTGGTGCGTGCTAAACCAATTAAACTGACGCCAGAGGAAGTGGTGCGGCAGCTTTATTTGATGGTGCTGCGTGATGATTTTGGTTATGCCGTCAACCGCATGGCAGTTGAATATGAAGTGAGTTTTGGGCGCGAGAAGAAACGCGCCGATATTTGCATCTTTGATAAAGATAAAACCACTGCGCCGTATATTCTCGTTGAATTAAAAAAACCGAAGCTCAAAGACGGCAAGGAACAACTCAAAAGCTATTGTTGTGCCAGCGGCGCTCCAATGGGCGTGTGGACGAATGGCGAGCAGCTTTCTCAATATCATCGCAAAGACCCAAATTATTTTGAAGATATTCCGCGCATCCCTTTTGCCCATGAAAAGCTCTCGGATGTTCTGGCTGAACGCTGGACAATTGATGATCTCATTCGCTTAGATAAGCTCGTTACTGAGAAGAAATCACTCCGCGATAAAATTCTGGAAATGGAAGATGAGGTGTTGGCGAATGCTGGCGTTGATGTGTTCGAGGAATTATTTAAGCTCATTTTTACCAAGCTCTATGACGAATGGGAAGGCGGCCGCGACCGTAAACGGCACCTGCAATTCAAAAACTACGGTGATACCGAAACCGACTTAAAAGCGAAAATTCAAGAGTTGTTTGATAAGGCACGGGAAAAGTGGGAAGGCGTGTTTACGGAAGGCGCACAAATTGAATTAACGCCCAGTCATTTAGCGATCTGCATTGCGTCGTTGGAAGGTGTGAAGCTGTTTAATTCCAATTTGGAAGTGGTTGATGAAGCGTTTGAATATCTCATTAACAAATCCAGTAAAGGTGAGAAAGGGCAGTATTTCACGCCGCGTTATGTGATTGATCTTTGCGTAAAAATGCTCAATCCACAGGAGCAGGAAACGCTGATTGATACAGCAGCCGGCAGTTGTGGTTTTCCAGTTCATGCTATTTTTCATGTCTGGGAACAGATTATGAACGCGGAGGGTTTGAATCGGAGTCATTTATTTACGACAGATAAAAAACCGGCGCGTTGTGAAGATTATGTGCGCGATAAAGTATTTGCGATTGATTTTGATGAAAAAGCGGTGCGCGTTGGGCGGACGTTAAATCTGATTGCAGGAGATGGTCAGACCAATGTGTTGCATCTGAATACATTGGATTATGAACGCTGGGATGAAAAAACTGGCGATGAAGCGTGGCAGGATGTTTACGGCGAAGGTTGGAAACGGCTGCGTAAGTTGCGCTGTGATAAAAGTCATAACCGAGATTTCAACTTTGATATTTTAATGGCAAATCCGCCATTCGCAGGTGATATTAAAGAATCGCGCATTTTGGCTAAATACGATTTAGCGCGGTCTGTCAGTTTGGAGAAAATCAGTAAGGTTGATCCAAAAGATGCAAACATCGTGAATGCGCAAGATCGCGCTCCAACGTTTCCCGAAGCATTAACTGCCAGCCATGAAGTGATTTATCAAGTGGGCGATGGCACTTATCGCAAGGTGAAAATCAAGCCTCAAAATACAGTTGGGCGCGATATTTTATTTATTGAGCGTAATTTGAATTTTCTGAAACCCGGTGGGCGAATGGCAGTGGTATTGCCGCAGGGACGCTTTAATAACGCTTCTGATAAAAATTTGCGCGAATATCTCGCCGAGCATTGCCGCATTTTGGCGGTGGTCGGATTGCATGGAAATGTGTTTAAGCCACACACTGGCACTAAAACTAGTCTGCTGTTTGTGCAGAAATGGAATGATGATCCGAGAGTTGGGGCGCTGTGTCCGCGACGAGATGATTATCCGATCTTTTTTGCGACGATGCGCGAGCCGAGTAAAGACAATTCCGGTGATAAAATTTATCGCGCAGCGCCTGCCGGTGGTCCATTACTTGATCGGCACGGGCATTTAATTGTGCAGCATGATTTATTTAATCACGATGGTTTAACTGAAGATGGAATTGCTGAGGCGTTTATTGAGTTTGCGAAAAAAGAGGAATTAAGTTTTTTTCGCTAGGCCCCTTTGATGTAGCGCGGTATGCGCAGTTGTTAGAGGGGCTGGAAATTTCTGTAATTTATTTTTCGGAGTTTTCTCTTGAAAATAGCTTTATTCGCTTAGATAGTGAGTATCAATCTAAAGAGCGTAAAGCTGTTATCAATTACTTACGTTCCGTAGGGGCCGCACGTTTTGGAGATAGCAACCCTGAAATAATGCACCCACAAGAAATTGTCCGGTCGTATGTTGAAAGTGATGGTGTTTGGTTTTTTCGAGCACAAAACATTCGTCCAATGATAATTGACCAAGTGAATCAGGTATTTGTATCAAAAAAAGATGCTTGTTTACTATCAAAGAACGAGTTGCGACATGGAGATGTTGTCATTACTCGAACGGGAGCAAATGCGGGTGATTGTGCGTTATTTACAGCAAAAGAACAGACTATTGCTTCTTCGCATACTTTTATTGTGCGTTCAAGTTATTGGCCGCATTCATATTTAACCACTTTTTTAAATTCCCGTTTTGGTCGAATACAAATTATTAACAGCCGCTATGGAGCAGCTCAACCAGAAATAGCGCCTTATTACTTGAGAAATATTTGGATACCGCCATTTTCCAATGCCTTATATGAAAAAATTGAACATTGTTTTGTCGCATCCAGTGAACAAATAAAGTTTGCAACTGAGTGTCTCACCAAAGCCGAATCAACTCTTCTCGACGCTCTCGGCTTGAATCACTGGCAACCACCCGAAGCATTGTATTATGAGCGCAATAGCCGCGATGTTTTCGCTGCTGGGCGATTAGATGCGGAGTATTTTCATCCGGCTAAATCGCGAGCTATTGCTGATTTGTCAGCACTCTCAGATTACACCGTTGGCGATTTGTTCAAATCGATTCGCGATCTTTGGCAACCAGGTGATGACATATCAATAGATTGGGTTCGTAACTACGACTTGACGGATGCGCTTAATCCCTTCCTTGAAGCTGCAAAGGAGCCAGTTGAGAGCGGAACGATTGCCAGCACTAAAAAACGCATCGCGCCTGGTGACTTGGTGGTATCGCGCCTTCGTTCTTATCTAAGGGAAATTGCGCTGGTGCAGTCTGCTGACCACATTCCAATGGTCGCATCGACTGAGTTTATCGTTCTGCGATCTAAGGCAGTACAAGCTCTTCCTGTTGAAGCCTTGCTTATCTACCTGCGCTCGCTGCTTCCGCAGATTATTTTTAAGTGGTCTCAAGACGGATCAAACCATCCACGATTCAACGAAAAGGAGCTTCTACGCTTGCCGATCCCCCGAATTTTGATAAATGACTCTGACAAATACGTCAAAGTCATTAGAGCCATGATTGACGAACGCAAGAAGGCAGCTAAGTTACTCGCTGCTGCTAAACGCGCCGTTGAAATTGCGATTGAAAATGATGAACAAACTGCGCTGGCTTATTTAGAATCACAGCAGTTGACAGAATAAATTGTTGAATGTGAATTTTAATTCTGCTGTGAAATCGTTTTGACTGATAAATAACACTGCAATGAGAAACCACTGTTACCGCCTGCCGAGGAGCCATCATGCAACAGCCGCAACCTAAGCCACCTTTACCCAGCGATGACAAACGCTGGAAGATCGTTAATGCCACGATGCGCCGTCACGGTTACACCGCCCACGCGCTGATTGAAACGCTCCACAGCGTGCAAGATGCCTTTGGTTTTCTTGATGAAATCGCGCTGCGCTTTGTCGCCGCCTCGCTCGATGTGCCCCTGAGCAAGGTGTACGGCGTGGCGACCTTCTATCACATCTTTATGCTCAAGCCGCAGGGTCGCCACACCTGCGTGGTGTGTACCGGCACGGCGTGTTACATCAAGGGTGCCGATACCCTGCTCGCCGGCATTCATTCCCGTTATGACATCAATCCGGGCGACACCACCGCCGATAATCGCCTGTCACTGCTGACTGCTCGCTGCGTTGGCGCGTGTGGACTGGCACCAGCGGTGGTGCTCAACGGCGACGTACTCGGTAAACAAGACGTTGCTACTCTCGTGAACACGTTGGAGGCGTTGGATTAAAGATGCACCCAGAAGACCTTGCTGAAAAAGCAGCGCAAATCCGCGCTGAAACCGCTGCGATCAAGCGCGAAGTGCGCGTCTGTATGGCAGCCAGTTGTCAATCATCGGGATCAGCGCCAGTGTTGGCGGCACTCACAGACATCTGTGGCGACGGCGGCGGCACCTGTCACGTCAAAGGCGTTGGCTGCATGGGATTGTGTTCTGCCGGGCCGCTGGTGGCCGTTGCCGATAAAGATTGCACCCTGAGTAACGCAGTGCTGTACCGCGATGTGACTCCCGCCGATGCGCCCGACATCATGCAGAGCGTGTGCGGTGCGCCAGTGGAGCGGCTGCGCTGCCCGACGGAGCAGCCGTTTTTTCAGCGCCAGCAGCGGATCGTGCTGGAGAATTCCGGGCGCATTGATCCCGATAGTTTTAAGGATTACGTCGCCGTCGGTGGCTATGCCGCGCTGGTGAAGGCGTTGAGCGAGATGACGCCAGCCGAGGTGTTGCGCGAAGTGACCACCAGCGGGCTGCGCGGACGGGGCGGCGGTGGTTATCCGACTGGCTTGAAATGGTCAACGGTGGCGAAAACGGCGGGAGCGCAGAAATATGTGATCTGCAACGCGGATGAAGGTGATCCGGGTGCGTTCATGGATCGCGCCGTGCTGGAATCCGATCCGCATCGGGTGTTGGAAGGCATGATGATTGCCGGTTATGCGATTGGCGCAAACAAGGGTTATGTCTATGTGCGGGCCGAATATCCGCTGGCGGTGGAGCGGCTGCAAACCGCGATCCGCAAAGCCAAGGGCGCAGGATTTCTCGGCGCTCGCGTCGCCGACACGCAGTTTAATTTTGAGGTCGAAATCCGACTGGGAGCTGGCGCGTTCGTGTGCGGCGAGGAAACCGCGCTGATGGCGTCAATTGAAGGGCTGCGCGGACAACCGCGTCCGCGTCCGCCGTATCCCGCCGAAGCTGGGTTGTGGGGCTGTCCGACCTTGATTAACAACGTGGAAAGTTTCGCCAACATCGCGCCGATCATTCGCAACGGCGGCGCATGGTTTGCGGGCATCGGCACCGAAAAATCGAAAGGAACCAAGGTGTTTGCGCTCGCCGGCAAAATTCAGAACACCGGGCTGATTGAGGTACCGATGGGCACCAGCCTGCGCGACATCATCGAACAGATCGGCGGCGGCATCCCTGACGGACTGGCGTTCAAAGCCGTGCAAACTGGCGGTCCATCTGGCGGCTGCATTCCTGAGCAACATCTTGATATTGCTGTGGATTACGACAGCTTGAAAACGCTGGGCACGATGATGGGTTCGGGCGGAATGATCGTGATGGACGAGACCGCCTGCATGGTCGATGTGGCGCGTTATTTCATGGAATTTTGCATGACCGAATCGTGCGGCAAGTGCATTCCGTGTCGCGCTGGCACGCAGCAAATGCACGGTTTGCTTGACAAAATTGCCAAAGGCGAAGGCACGCACGCGGATTTAGCATTATTGGAGCATTTATGCGAAGTGGTGCAAGCAACCAGTTTATGTGGATTAGGACAAACCGCACCCAATCCGGTATTAAGTACGCTGCGTTATTTCCGTGAGGAATACGAAAATAAATTGGTGGACGATGATGTTCATTAAACTGAATCAGCATATTTCCGATCTCACCGTTGGGCAAAGTTATTGCGTGATTGGCATTGAAGCGGATGATTATCGGCTGCTGAATGATTGTGGACAGCCTTATTTATATTCAGCCGCATTCTTTACGGCAGTTGATGCTGCTGAACCCGCAGATTGGATCAGTGATATTGGCGCAGATGGTGAACGTTACGCATATCCGTTGCCATTAAATGAACCGGGATTTTTTGAAGATTTCTTTGCTGGCGTACCACGCGCAATTGCCATTTTTTGGCAAGTGATTAACGGACGTTTAGCACAGGTGGCATAACGCAATGAATCACGATCAAGATTTCTATCACTGGACACTAAATAGCGCCCAACAGTTACGAGCAGGAAATGTTGCTGGTTTAGATTTAATCCGCCTTGCCGAGGAAATTGAAGCGACGGGACGGAATGAAAAACACGCGCTGGCAAGTCATCTGCGGGTATTGATGCTGCATTTATTAAAGTGGCACTATCAACCAGCACTGCGCAGTGTCAGTTGGCAGTTATCAATCACTAATGCGCGTGATGAAATTGCCGAATTGCTTGAAGATAATCCCAGCCTCAATCACACGCTGCCAGAAATAATCAATCGGCGCTATCCGGCAGCGCGACAAGGCGCAATGATTGAAACTGGATTAGCAGCAACAACGTTTCCGCTTATGTGCCCGTTTAGTATTGCGCAATTGCTTATCAATGAAGACGCGCAAAATTAAACCTCATTTTTGCTTTTGCCGACTATTTTAGAGGCGATGTTATGGCGCAACCTGCTGTCATTCCGAATGTGCGTGTCGTCACGCTGACAATTGATGACCGTGATTTATCAGCGCGTGAAGATGAAACCATTATTGAAGTCTGTCGTGAAAATCATATTCCCATTCCCAGTTTATGCCATTTAGATGGTTTATCTGTGTGGGGCGGTTGTCGTTTATGTATGGTGGAATTAGAAGGACAAGCACGATTATTTGCAGCCTGCGCGACGCGAGTTGCGGAAGGAATGCGCATTCACACCATGAGTGAAAAACTCAAACGCTATCGCCGTACCATTATTGAATTGTTATTTGCTGAACGTCATCATGTATGCGCGGTGTGCGTCTCTAATGGGCACTGCGAATTACAATGGCTGGCGCAAAAATGTGGCGTCGATCATGTGCGAGTGCCATATCGCCAAGCTGCTTATCCTGTTGATAGTTCTCACGAAATGTTCCGCTTAGATCACAATCGTTGCATTTTATGCACGCGCTGCGTGCGGGTTTGCGATGAGATTGAAGGCGCACACACTTGGGACATCATGGGGCGCGGCACCGACTGCCGAGTAATCAGTGACTTAGCGCAGCCTTGGGGCACCAGCGATAACTGCACCAGTTGCGGAAAATGTGTGCAAGTGTGCCCGACCGGGGCGCTGGTCAAACAGGGCACCTCAGTCGGAGAAATGGTGAAAGATCAACACTTTTTACCGATTCTTGCCCGCCGGAGACATGCGCAATGAATACAAAAAAAATCACAGTTGCTACCGCGTGGCTAGATGGTTGTTCTGGCTGCCACATGTCGTTTTTAGATTTAGATCAACAATTGTTTGATTTAATCGCGCAGATTGACATTGTTTACAGCCCGTTAGTTGACGCTAAAGAACTGCCGGCAATGGTTGATGTTGGAATTTTGGAAGGTTCAATTAGTTCTGAAGATGATTTAGAAAAAGCGCGGTTATTTCGCAAGCACTGTAAATTGCTAATTAGTTTGGGCGATTGCGCCGTCACCGGCAATGTGCCTGCGTTGCGCAATCAATTCAAACTGACTGATGTGTTTAATCGCGCTTATTACGAAACTGCGACGGTGCAGGCGCAAATTCCAACCCGGGATGTTCCCGCGCTGCGAGTGCCAGTCAAACCCATTCACGGCGAAGTTGCAGTTGATGTGTTTATTCCGGGTTGTCCACCGCGAGCTGGCGCAATTGGATATGTGCTGACTGAATTACTTGCTGGTCGTGTGCCTGATCCAAGTTCAGTAACGCGCTTTGGGGCTTAAATAATCGCATTATCAACTGAAGTGCAACATCAAAAATGCCGGATTCAGTCCGGCATTTTTATGTTTAGGATTTTCACTAACTGATGTCGTTTGGTGATTGACAATCAAACAATAGTATTACTGCAGATTGCTAGGTTTCCAAAGAGTAATTTCATAACAGTTTTTGTCCGGCGGATTACCCCATACATACGGCCAACGTAGACAAACCGTTCCAACAGGTTGGTGATTTAACCCGCCCAACTTGCGCAACCAACTTGCTTGCCAATTCTTAATGTGGCGAGGGTTATCATTGGATGTTATCAGCCAAGAATTTTTTAACACTGCTTCGTCAATAGAATCAATTAAATACTCAAATGCTTTCTCGCTACCTGGATAGCCTCCAAAAAGCCACGCTACTCCGACAGGTTTCCCGGCTGCAGCATAAACTAAACCTACTGAGTCACCAGTTAAATCCAAAAGTGGTGTTCCTTGCGCAAAATTTACCGAAGAAAGCATTTTTGAAAAAGAAACTATATTGTCGCGCATCACCGCATCAACGAAAATAGTTGATGATGGATTTCCAATTGAAATAGGATATTTTTGCTCAATTAAAGGAGCATTGAGTCGATAGGTGTAATCTAAATTAAACCATGGGGCGATCTGGAGCCAAAACGTGGGTAAACAAGCAACTAACAATACAATCAAATAAATCTTTCGAGCAATAATTGCTTGAAACTTTAGCTTTTAGGAGTTACGCAGTTGCGAACAAGCCATACAATGGTGCTGATAAATAAAAT
>DYNM01000091.1 GCA_020721065.1 Thiocystis violascens
CCTGTCCCTTAGGAGGGGACCGCTCTATCCAGCTGAGCTACGGAGACGCGGCGGGGATTCTAGCACTTTGGGTGTAAATTCGGGTACATGGCCAGTCACCTCTAACTTGTTTGGTTGAGCTGGTATGATCGAATGCATGACTAAGATTTTAAGTGTGACATCGTCCGCTCCGGCTCCTAGGGTGCACAGTTTTGCGGCGCTTATGGAGCTGTATGAGGCCAACTTTATTTTGTTGCGTCGTTTGCTGCCGACGTTAACAAGCCTTGATGGACTCGTGTGTTCACAAGGGCGTGGAGGTCTGCCGCTTTACGTTCAAGTGATTGAGCAGGATAAATTTACGACGGTGTTGCGCATGTTTTACCGCCTTCCCGCCGAAAATGGTGGGATCAACGAAGCGCCCGATATTCATGTGCGTGTTTACCATGATGCGAGCGTGGCCGAGGCCGTTGCGGGTCGGTTGCGCGGGCGGGATTGTGTGGTGATGGGGCGAACGGGTGAGCGCTGTTTGGATGTGCGCTGGCGTTTGAATCGTTTTTTGTACAAGTGGTTACGTTATTTGCTGCACCGTCGGTACCTGCTTCCTAAACACTGAACTTCCAGGTTGAATTCTTGACTAATTTGCTCAGGAAGATTAAATTCCTGACAAACGAGCTAAGGTAAAGCTCGGCTTATTCATTGAAGTTAACGGGGGGCTCAGCCATGAGAGTATCGACCAAATCACGCCACGCAATTACTGCCATGATGCACCTCGCTGCGCACAGCGGGCGTGGGCCGATGACCTTGTCGGATATTGCGCAGGTGCAGGGCATGTCCTTATCTTATTTGGAGCAGCTTTTTTCGCGCTTGCGCAAGCATGGCCTTGTGAGCGGGGTGCGTGGTCCGGGCGGAGGATACTGCCTTGCCAATCATCCGTCCGAGATCAATATGGCGCAGATTATGGATGCTGTGGACGATCGTTCCCCAGCCGAGCGCGAGCGTTTTTTTGCATCATACCGCCGAGGCGCGCGGGGCGAGGCACATGATATGTGGCATGATTTTAGCCAGAAGTTGTATGACTTTTTGGCGGATATGAGTCTGGAAGATTTCCTGCGCTCACAAACCCCAACGTTGAGTACGCCCGTCAGTGTCCGTCGTACCGTATCGGTTGATATGGCTTCGCGAGCCGCTTGATTTGAGATACCGTTTTACGCTTAGCCTCCCATTTAGCACAGCCGAGATATTGAAATGACGCTTAAACTTCCGATTTATCTTGATTACAGCGCCACAACGCCCGTCGATGAGCGTGTGGCCAAGAAAATGTGCGACTGCCTCACCGCAGAAGGTAATTTTGG
>DYNM01000092.1 GCA_020721065.1 Thiocystis violascens
GCGTCGATTTTATGGAAAAGTGCCGACAAAGCCCCCGATGCCGCAGAAGCAATGGGAATTACTGCTAAGCGTTTGTTAGAATTAGGATTAATCGAGAAAATTATCCCCGAACCTCTCGGCGGTGCGCATCGAAGTATCGACGATATGGCAACTAATTTAGCGAATGCGTTATATGACGGATTGCAAATTCTTCAAGCAAAACCGTTAGATACGTTAGTCGATGCACGTTATCAACGTTTTATGAAATTGGGTTTGCAAGAATGAACACGAATCGGCGGACTGACATCGGGCACACTTCGCGTTGGGTGATTAAAATCGGCAGCGCGCTTATTACGGCGGACGGGCGGGGCTTGGATCGAACGCTCATCGAAAGTTGGGTCGAGCAAATCGCACAACTGCGTCAAATGGGCAAACAAGTGGTGTTAGTGTCGTCGGGCGCGGTCGCGGAAGGCATGGCAAGACTTCAATGGAAACAACGACCTAGCGAACTTTATAAACTCCAAGCCGCCGCAGCCGTTGGTCAAATGGGTGTTGTCCAAACTTACGAGTCTTTTTTCCAAAAACACGGCTTACAAACCGCGCAAGTCCTTCTTACACATGAAGATTTGGCGAATCGTGAACGTTATCTGAACGCACGCAGCACCTTGCAAACCCTTTTAGATTTAGGGGTTGTGCCGGTCATCAACGAAAACGACACCGTTGCGACCGCAGAAATTCGGCTCGGCGATAATGACACGTTGGGCGGATTGGTGACAAATTTGTTAGAGGCTGATTTGCTGGTGATTTTGACCGATCAGCAAGGACTTTTCAGCGACGATCCCCGCAAAAATCCTTTGGCAACGTTAATTAGCGAAGGTCAAGCCGACGATCCGACATTATTAGCGATGGCGAGTCCGTCGGGCGGGGCGTTGGGGCGCGGCGGAATGCAAACCAAACTTCTCGCGGCGCAACGGGCGGCAAAATCGGGCGCGGCAACGTGGATCGCGTGGGGACGTTTGCCTAACGTGTTGTTAAATCTTGCACATGGCGATGAGATAGGCACACTACTTTTGCCTTCGCAACCGCCGATTGCCGCACGAAAACGTTGGTTAGCGTCACATTTGCACAAACGCGGGACATTATGGTTAAACGACGGCGCGGCGGATCGTTTATGCAAATCGGGCGCGAGTTTATTAGCGGTTGGGGTGATTAAAATAGAAGGAACTTTTCAACGCGGAGAAATGGTGATTTGTTTAAATTCCAATGATCAAGAAATCGCACGCGGTTTAATCAATTACAACGCCGACGAAACCCG
>DYNM01000093.1 GCA_020721065.1 Thiocystis violascens
GGTGGTGCGGCTGTTGCGCCGGGGCGGGATACCCTGGATAACCCGTATATTTTCGATAATTTCAATCACGCTTTTGCCGCGCCGGTATTAGGCGTGGGTTGGAATATTCGCCCGGGTTTGGTGAATGCGCAAACCCGTCAGGCGGAAGCTGATTTGCGTGAAGTGACGGAAAAAGCCAATTTTGCACGCATCGGCATTCCGTTTCAGGTCGCTGAAGCCTATCACCGTTCCAAAGGTGGGGCAGAAGCTGTGCAGCAACTTAAAGAAGGATTTGTTGCCGGTCGTCGTTGGTTTACTACGGTATTTTTGGATAGTGAGGCTGGAACGGTGGATATGGCCTTGCTGGTTGAAGCCTTCCGTACCTATACCACCATGTATGGCGATTATCTTTTAGGTATCAATGATTACAATATGCAGGTCGCACAATTACGTCATGCGCTGGGCGAGTGGAAATAAGTAGATTGGAAATATGCGGAGTTGAAGTAATGGTTCTGTCACGTCGAGCATTTATGGCTGCATTTTTGGTGATGAGTCCCCTGGCGAGTTTGGGTGCAGCATCCACAGTCGATGAAACGGCTATGACCTTGGTTAAGGCAACCTCGGACGAGGTTCTTGCGGCGATTAAAGACAATAGTGAAAAGATTAAATCCGACTCCAAAGTCGTCAATGCCTTGGTGGAAAAAATCGTCTTGCCGCATATTGATTTTCAGACCATGAGTAAGCTGGTTTTGGCGGTGAATTGGCGCAAGGCCAGCCCAGCGCAACAGGTTGCCTTTACGCAGGAGTTCCGTGAATTGCTGGTGCGTACTTATTCCAAATCCTTGGGCGAATATGACGGGCAAAAAGTGACCTACTTCCCCATGCGCCCCGAAAGCGATCCCAAGGAGGCTTTGGTGCGTACCGAAATTCAGGCCAAATCAGGGATGCCGATTCCAGTCGCTTATCGCCTGCGCAAAAATGAGCAGGGCGCGTGGAAGATTATCGACGTGGTAATTGATGAGGTCAGCCTGGTGAGTAATTATCGCAACACCTTTGCGCAGGATGTGCCACGCGTGGGGATTGATGGCTTGATTAAGCAGTTACGCAACAGCAATGCGGAAGGTGGCGTTTAACGCGTATTTACCCGCTCTCATGCCCATACAGCTTGTGGTATAGCCCGCGTTGCTCCAGTAGGGCATCGTGCCCGCCTTGTTCAACGATGCGCCCGTTTTCAAACACCAGCACGCGGTCGGCCTGGCGCACGGCGGAGAGGCGGTGGGCGATGATGATGACGGTGCAGCCGGCCAGCA
>DYNM01000094.1 GCA_020721065.1 Thiocystis violascens
GGCAAATAACTGCCTGTTCCAGCAATCCGTGCGTAAGTATTTGTCATGCAAGCGATTCCGTGCGTACACCTAAAATTTGAGTCAGTTGGTCGCTAATGCGAGTCGGGACGTTTTTTTCAACTTCAACAATGGCTTCCTCGATAGCGTGACGAAACGCCAGCACATCCGCGCCACCATGACTTTTAATTACAATTCCTTGTAATCCCAGCAAACTCGCCCCGTTGTAACGACGCGGATCGATGCGTTTGCGCAGGTTTTTCATAACGGGCATCGCAATCAACGCCGCCGCTTTGGTGAGCCAATTTTTAGAAAATTCTTCTTTCAAAAATTGCGTGATCATTTTCGCCACGCCTTCGCTGGTTTTCAACGCGACATTGCCGACAAAACCATCACAAACCACCACATCCGCTTTGCCTTTGTAAATATCGTCGCCTTCGACAAATCCGATGTAATTCACCGACGTTTGCGATAATAAACGCGCGGCTTCTTTAACCTGTTCATTTCCTTTCATTTCTTCTTCGCCGATATTTAATAAACCCACTTTTGGATAAGGATTATTATCGACGGCGGTGCTCAACACCGATCCCATCACCGCAAATTGCATTAAATGCTCGGCGGAAGAATCAATATTTGCACCTAAATCAAGGACATGGGTATGACCGATCATGGTGGGCAACGTCGTACAAATTGCGGGACGATCAATGCAAGGCAATGTTTTTAATACAAATTTTGCCGTCGCCATTAATGCGCCCGTATTGCCCGCACTCACACAGGCTTGCGCGTCGCCGCTTTTCACCAAATCAATCGCCACTCGCATCGACGAATCTTTTTTGAAACGCAAGGCTTTTGACGGCGATTCGTTCATTTCAACCTGTTGAGAAGCGTGTTGAATGGAGAGGCGAGGGTGATTAACGCGGGGTTTGAGGAGGGCTTCGTCGCCCACCAAAACTAGATGCAAATCAGCGTGTTGCGATAACGCTTCCAACGCTGCGGGAACGACAACCTCTGCGCCAAAATCCCCGCCCATCGCATCTAATGCAATGCGTAATGCCAAGTTATTGATCCTATTTAACTTTTTTACCGCGATAATAACCGTCCGCGCTCACATGATGACGACGATGCGTTTCACCAGAATGTGGCTCGATCGATAAAGCGGGACCTGTTAAAGCATCATGAGCGCGACGCATGCCACGTTTGCAAGGGGTTTTACGGTTTTGTTGAACTGCCATGTTGTACTCCTAAGCTAAAA
>DYNM01000002.1 GCA_020721065.1 Thiocystis violascens
TGAATTGGGAGCGGGTTTTTTATAGCGCCGGTGCGTTATTGCGGGTTGGTACTCAGCAGCGCGTGGTCAGCAATAAATGTCTCCAGCCGCTGCAAATAAACTCCAAACTTTTCGTCACTGCATCACTTTCAATGCAGAAGAAGTAAACCATTCCCCACGAATATGATAATCAGCCGCTAACTGGTGAATGTTTTTCTCGTCTTGAAATTTATTAACCGCTTTGCGATAAGCTACCAGTTCAAGTTCACCAGAATTGGCGACCTGTAGCTGTCTCAACCTAGATTCAGGGTCTCTACTGATACCTAATTTGATGTTTCCGGTGTTGACTTCGCGGATCGCGTAAACATAAGCATCAGGGAAATCATCTGGAATCTCAAATTCATTAAGTGCCCGAAGAATGTTAAATGCGTCATCAATTGATAACATTACCCGTGACACAAATTTTGTACCTCCAATCCAAGCTGCATAGGCAATAGCGAGTGGTTTAATGGCGAAGGTGCCAAATCCTGGTTTTGCGAAGATAGGTAAAATTCCTTCTATCTCACATTCTTTAGCAAGATCAATCGTCTGCTGATTTTGAAGCCAAACCGCGGGGCGGTGTTTGGTTGCGCCGCCAGCTGCCTTGTGAAGATCATTCAAGCAATACCGACCTTCAGCATCTTGATTGATGTTGAAATCGTCAATGACGAGAGATGGAGTTGTGATGTTGGGTGAAACCATAATGGTGTCCTTACTGATTCTCTTTAGGAAAGCCCCGAAGGGCCGCTGTGGGGCTAAAGACCGCAGTAAGACGGCGGGATTATTCGTGGGATTTCTCCCCTTATTTCTCCGCACCCCCAGCGAAAACTGGAAACATTAAAGCACATAGCTGTCGTGTGTGATAACGCTTACTGAGGTGTTCTTTAGCACCTGAGACATAGAAGACCACACTTATTAAAAGCTGTCAACTGCAATCAACAAAAAACCGATTAAACACGTTTCCGGCGTTGTGGTTTTTGCGGCGCAAGCGGCGCAGTGAGTTGTTGATACCGCTCGAATAGAAAAGCGACGCGATCCGTATCACCACTAAACTTCTGTTTGGAATAAGCTGCATCAACCGCACGATCTAATTGACGATGCGCTGTGACTAATTCAACTGGCATTGTGAATGGATCATAAAGCGCAGCAAGTGACGCATTCGGCGCTTGCGCACGCACATCTAATACTGCTTGCGCCGCCTGTTCTATTGTATTGCGCTGTTGATCCGTGATGTTTTTTGGCCACGGGAAATTATTATAAACAATTGTAATGGAGTATTGGTAACGATTTTCAAGGCGTCCGCATACCGTGCGCATCCATGCCATGTGCATTGCCGAAGTTAAAACACCAAACTGATACCATTGCGCGTTGGGAATAATGAGCAATTTATCGCCAGCAATATGCGTGCTGGGTAAAAAAGCAAGTGGAATATATTGTCGCCGTTCTGAAGAAACGCAAGGAATCGCTAAATAAGTGCTCGCTGGCTGGCGAATTTCACCGAATAACGCGGGACGCGCTGCTAAATTAGTGGTTGCTGGACGCAAACTCTGTAAACGATGTTGGCGGCATTGCTGCACTCGCGCTAAAACGTGCGGCAATTGTTGTAATTCATCTGGTGCAATATCAACCAACCATAAACAATAACGCGGGCTATTATTGATTAATTCATATCCCATCGCAAAGGGTTTAATCCACGCTGCCGCCGCCGGTTCTTTGCTGATTAACGCCGCTTTTTCTGGTGCAGATAATAATAAATGCCCGCCGTCATTCGGCATTGAACCAAACACCATTGGCAATGCACCGACCGGTGCAACGCGGCGCTTTTCTAAAACGACATTGGGTGCTGCTAACAAATAAGGATTGATATTGCGAGGCTTCATTTCGCTGGGTTCAGACTGCGGTGTTTCATAAACAAAAAGTTGTTTTTTCACTGCATCGTGTAAAGCAAAACCGATAATCACGCAGTGCGCAGCGGCGTTGCCTTTTGCTTCATTTAACCATTGAAACGTGCGATGCGCAAAATGAATTTTAACGCCGCGTTTTAATAAATCTGACCATAGCACCCCAACTTGTTCGCCTTGCGTGATTGAGTTGGTTGTAACAAATGCAGTTTTTACAGCAGTGTTGTCCGCCATATAATCAGCCGCTTTGCGAAACCACGCGGCAACAAAATCTAAAACGCCCGCCCCTTTGACATCATGGAAAACCTGCGCTAAATCCTGTTTTTGCGCGGGTGTTTGATAGGCTTTGCCAATAAACGGCGGATTCCCTAAAATGTAATTGCGTTTTGCTGGCGGCACCAGCTCGCGCCAATCCAGTTGTAGCGCATTGCCATGACGAATTGTCGCGGAATGGGTGAGCGGAATCCGTAAATAGTATTGCCCGAATTCTTGAGAAGCCACTTGATTCATCTGATGCTCGGTGAGCCACAATGCTGTTTGCGCAATCTGCGCTGGAAATTCGTCAATTTCAATCCCATAAAACTGATTGACATTGCAGCGAATGTTAAACTCACCTACGCCGATTGATAAATTTTTAGATGCGCTAAACAGCGTCCGCAACACTTCCAATTCAAGCAAGCGCAATTCCCGATAGACGATGACCAGAAAATTGCCGCAGCCGCAAGCGGGATCAAAGAATTTTAAGCTGGCGAGCTGTTCTTGAAACGCAAATAAATTGCTTTTGCTCTGCCATTTGACGCGCTCAAACTCAGCCCGCAGTTCATCTAAAAATAACGGTTTAATCAGCTTTAAGATATTGGTTTCTGACGTGTAATGTGCGCCCAGATGACGGCGGTTTTTAGCGTCCATGACCGACTGAAATAAAGCGCCAAAGATCGCAGGTGAAATCCGCCCCCAATCCAAAGCGCAACCTTCCAATAAAAGCTCGCGCATTTCCCGATCAAAGGCAACAATCGGTAAATGCTCGGTAAACAATTGACCGTTAATATAACGAAACGCGGCAAGTTGCGGATCAAGATGAGTGAAGCGTTTTTCGTGCGGTGTATTTAACACTTCAAAACACTGCGCCAGCCATTGTGCTAAATCGTGTCCATCTTCAGCAGTGCGTTGTTCAAGCAACGCTTGAAACTGATTTGCTGTAAAAATGCCGGTGTGTTCGGCAAAGAAACAAAACACCAGCCGCACCAGATACACTTCCAACGCATGACCAACATAACCGCTGGTTTTTAATTGATCATGCAATAAACCCATGCGCTCGGCAGCTTTTATGTTGATCAAATCTCGCTCGTGCATGAGTGTTTTTTTAACCCTGATGTTTAAGCAATAACGCCAGAGTGTTTCATCTGGCGTTATTGATCAGCATTCAATCTGGAATAAAGCGCAGCACTTTTCCGTTAATGCAGTATCGTTTGCCAGACGGCGGTGGTCCGTCATCAAAAACATGCCCCAAATGAATTCCAGAACTGGCGCTGCGCACTTCAACGCGGTGCATTCCGTGATTATTGTCGGCATGTAAAGTCAGCGCCCCTTCTACCGGATTAAAAAAGCTCGGCCAACCACTGCCGCTTTCAAATTTCGCATCGGTGCGAAATAACGCCGCGCCAGTAATTGGATCGACAAAGGTGCCGGGGCGTTTTTCGTCCAAATGCGAGCCAGTAAACGGGCGCTCCGTGCCCTGTTCAAAAGCGATTTTCCGCTGTTCTGGCGTCAACACCTGCCCACCCAACCATTGCCAAAACCGCGCTTTTTCGCCGCTGTAGCCGGTAAAACGCGACACTTCTTGACCTTTTTCAAACAATACGATGGTCGGCGTCGCCAGCAGCGGCTGCGTCAACGTCCAACCCTCCGGTGGCAACGTCGCCAGCGTGGCGCGAATCGGCGTGGCTGCCGTCCAATCATCGAGAATTTCGGCACGAAATAACTGGCAAAACGCGCAATCCGTCGCCTCAAAGACGAGCAATTGTCGCGCAAAATCGAGCGTTGCTGCCGCCAACGGCGCGGGCGCAGCAGCGATGGGCGGTGCCGCTGCGTCAGGAAACATCACGCCGGTGCCGCCGAGTCCGCAGTAGCCGTTGGGATGTTTCTGCAAATAATCCTGATGCGATTCCTCGGCGCGGTTGTAATGCTGCAACGCTTTGATTTCAGTCGTGATTTGACCGCGTCCGGCAGCGGTCAACGCGGCTTGATATTGATCTCGCGTCGCCAGCGCCGTTGCCATCTGCGCGGCGTTGGTGGTGTAAATCGCGCTGCGATAATTGCTACCCCGATCATTGCCTTGGCAGTCGCCCTGCGTGGGATCGTGATGTTGCCAAAACGCAATCAACACCTCCCGCAAACTGATTTGAGTCGGATCAAAGTTGACCAAAATCACCTCGGCGTGATTGCGCTGCGTGGTCGCAGTGCCGCGCTGGAGTTGCTGTTCCAGCGCCAGCACGTCCCGATAACCGACCTGCGGCGCGTCACCTCCGGCATAACCGGCTTCGACGTCGATCACGCCGGGCAGCGCCGCCATTCGTTTTTCTGCGCCCCAAAAACAGCCCATGCCCAACACAATTGACTCCGTTGTTTTGGCGCAAATTGATGTGGTTGCAGTCACAGCCATGATGAGTATTCCCCAGCGTATCCAGTTGAGTAACATGATAAAACTCTCTTGAGTTTGAGCATTGTCGGCATCGCAAGCCAGTCGGTAACTGTGACAATGTTGTTAAAATATGATGACAAACATAACGAGACACGGTTCATTACTTGGGGTTTAAGAATGCGAATGACATCTCTACGAGCGCGATTATTTTTGTGGATGTTGGGCGGCAGTGGGCTGTTGTTTTTATTGGCATTTGGCACGATGACAGTGCTGACGCAAAGCGGCGCTCGTGAACAAGCGTTGACGCTGGTGCGCGGGATGGCGGACAGCTACGCCAACCGCATTAAAGCGGAGTTTGATCATTCGTATGCCGTCGCTGAATCGTTGGCGTTGGGACTCAAGGCGATCCATGGTCACGATCCGCAGCGAGCGGTGGCCTCAGCCGTGAACGCGGCGGTATTAGAAGCCAATCCGCAGCTCGTGGGTTTGGGTTCCTATTGGGAGCCGAATGCGTTTGATGGCCGCGATGCCGAATTTGTCCGCGTCGCACCGGAGAATGACGCCACTGGGCGTTACATTCCATATTGGAATCGCGCTGGTGGCACGATTACGGTCGAGCCGGTGACGGAATATGAGACGGCAGATTGGTACAACATCCCCAAGCGTACCAAGCTGCCATGGGCGAGCGAACCCTATTCTTTCTCGATTAGCGGCAAGCCAGTGTTGATGGTGTCGCTGATGGTGCCGATTCTCGACGGCGGCAAATTTCTCGGCTCGGTCGGCGCAGATTATCCGCTGGTCGGTTTGCAGGACATTCTCACCGAGGTGCGCCCGTTCGGATCAGGACGCGCCAGCTTGCTGTCCAATGCCGGTATTTATGCGAGTCATCCCGACAGCTCGCGCCTGAGCCAAGCGGCAAATGATTTACCGCCAGCAGCGTTGGCGGCGATCAAAGATGGTAAAGCGTATGAATTCATTACTGACGCGGGTTTGATGTCGTTGGTGCGCCCGATTCAACCCGGCAAGGCGATGAATACTTGGGCGTTATTACTGACTTTTCCGCTCGCCGATGCGCTGGCTGAAGCGCAGCAGATGATGCTGATGACGGCGCTAATTGGCGTGGTGGGTTTGCTGATTTTGGCGGTGATTTTGTGGCCGTTGCTCGCGCATTTGATGCGCCCGTTGCAGCAATTGGCGCAGACGCTGGTGAGTTGGGATGGCGATGTGACGCAGCAGGTGGCGGTCGTGCGCCAAGATGAGATTGGCATCATCGGCGCGGCGTTTAACGCCTTTATGCAGCGCCTGCGGGAGCTGGTGGTGGCGATTGCTGAGGAAAGTCATCGGCTTGATTTGGGCAGCCAAGAGTTGAGCGCGGCCACTGAATCGGTGGTGCAAAACTCGCGGCAACAGCTTGACGCTGCGCAGCAGATGACCGATGAAATGGGGCAAATCACCGGCTCAATTGGTGGCGTGGCGCGGCAGGCGTTGCAATTGCAGGAGCTGGCGCAGGACACCGGTACGATCACCGCCAACGCTTCAACGATTGTGCAGCAGACGGCGCAGGAGATTGGGCAGATTGACAACACGATGCAGACGGTTGCCAGCGGCGTGCAGCGGTTAGATGAGCGGTCGCGTGATATCAGCACCATCATCAACGTGATCCGCGAAATTGCCGATCAAACCAATTTGCTGGCGCTCAACGCGGCGATTGAGGCGGCACGCGCTGGTGAACAGGGACGCGGATTTGCGGTGGTGGCCGATGAGGTGCGCAAATTGGCGAATCGCACGGCGCAGGCGACGGGTGAAATCACCAATACAATCAAGACGATTCAGCAGGAAAGCGCGGCGGCTGTGACCGCAGTCGGGATGACTTCCGAACAGGTCAATCGTGGCGTGGCGCTGTCGCGGGAAGCTGCGGACGCGATTGAAACGATCCGCCACCACGCCGACGATATTTTGAGTCGGGTATCGGAGGTGAATCATCAAACAAAACAACAATCTAGCAGCAGTCTGGCGTTGGCAAATCACGTTGAGCGCGTCGGTGGGCTGGCGCAATATAACGATCAAAACATTCTGGTTGCGCAGGAGCGCGTTCAAGAAATTGCAACGCTTTCGCATAAACTGCACGAATTGATTGCGCGGTTTCGTGGCGCAGAACGCCGTTAAAAAAGTTTTGCCGCTCGTCACTAAAGCGGCAAAATAATTTGAGGACTGAGTGAATGACTGCCACGCAAAAAAATCGGTTTTTATCGGTTAATACGATTCTAGGCGCAGAAACGTTGCTGGTACACAGCATGGTGACGCAGGAACGGTTAAGCACGCCGTTTGAATATGAACTCACGTTACTCAGCACTGACGCTACCATTGCACCGGATGCTTTATTGGGAACGGCAATGACGGTAGCGTTAGAAGTATTAAATAATGCTCGCCGTTTTTATCATGGTTATGTACAAAAATTTGCCTTCACTGGATTTCATGGGCGTTATGCCCGTTATCAAGCGACGCTGGTGCCGTTATTGTGGTTTTTATCACGCTCGAGTGATTGCCGGATTTTTCAAAGTAAAACAGTGCCCGTGATTGTTAAAGAGATTTTCTCCAAATATGGCTTAACCGATATTACCGAACAATACACAGCAACCTTTCGCACTTGGGAGTATTGCGTCCAATATCAAGAAACTGATTTAAGTTTTGTCAGTCGATTATTGGAACATGAAGGGATTTATTATTTTTTTAAGCATGAAGATGGCAAACATACTTTAATTTTAACGGATAACAGCACTGCACATTCTACAGTTACCGATTATGCAAAAGTTCCTTTTCATAATGAGCGGTCAACGTGGTTAAAAACGGTTGATCATATTGATGGCTGGATTGTCAATAAAAGTGTGCGCTCAGGGATTTTTGTTCATCGCGCCTTTAATTTCACAACACCAAAAACAAATTTATTAGCCACGAGCAACTCTCCTAAAGATCATGCTTTAGCAAAAATGGAATTATTTGAATTTCAAAATGATTACACTACGGCAACGGAAGGTACTGATTATGCCAAGGTGCGTTTGGAAGCAGAGCAGGCAGAACATGAAACTATTGAAGCAACTGGCACCGTGCGCGGTTTACATTGTGGCGCGTGGTTTACTTTAGAAGGTCATTTGCGGAGTGATCAAAATCACAAATGTTTAATCATTGCAACGCAGGAAGTATTGCAATCCGATGATTTTGAATCTACTGCCACGCCAGAATTGCGTGAACCTTTCCGTACTACTTTCACCGCAATTGATGCGGAAACAGTATTTCGTCCCCCCCGCGTGACCCCAAAACCAGTGGTTAAAGGAGCGCAAACTGCAATTGTGGTGGGTGAATCGGGTAAAGAAATTTTTACAGATGCACACGGGCGCGTGAAAGTCCAATTTCATTGGGATCGTTATGGCACTTCTAATGAAGAAAGCTCGTGCTGGATTCGCGTGGCGCAAATTTGGGCGGGTAAAGGTTGGGGCGGCATTATGCTGCCGCGAATTGGGCAAGAAGTGATTGTTGATTTTTTAGAAGGCGATCCTGATCAGCCCATTATTACCGGACGGGTCTATAACGGCGATTGTACGCCGCCATATACATTGCCAGCCGACGCGACGAAAAGCACGATTAAAAGTAGCAGCAGTACTGGTGGCGCTGGTTTTAATGAAATCCGGTTAGAAGATAAAAAAGATTCAGAGCAGTTATTTATTCATGCGCAGAAAGATTATGAAACGCGAGTGAAACATGACGCAGTGACTTGGGTTGGTAACGAACAGCATACAGTGGTCGTTAAAGATCAGTTGGAACAAGTGAAAGGACAGCAGCATTTAACCGTCACCAGCAATCAACTCGAAAAAGTTGACGGCGATAAACATTTGACGGTGACTGGTGATTATAATCAAGCCATCACGGGCGGCGTGTCGTTAAAAGCTAACACGAATATCCAACACAAAACTAGCGTGAAATATGCCATTGATGCCGGCACAGAAATCCATCTGAAATCGGGCATGAATGTGGTGATTGAAGGAACTGCCAGCGTGACGTTAAAAAACTCTAGCAGTTTTATTGTGGTCGGCCCAAGTGGCGTGATGATTTCGGGACCGATGGTGATGATTAACAGCGGCGGCGCGGCTGGTGCGGGTTCCGGTTGTTCACCCGCCAGCGCCACCGCGCCGACTGCGCCAAAAGAAGCGGCGACTGCCACTGCGGGCGAGGTCTCAACTGTGACCGCGCAAACGGCAAAAACGATTGCAACTGCGGAAACAAAAACGATGGTCAAGGCGTTGGTGGCGGCGGCAGCAAGCGGTGATGCACTGGTATGAAACAGGAACAAGTTCAGGTTTTTCAACGCAGTTTGGTTGATCCGCACCAGCCGCTGTATGCGGTGCTTGATGGCGCGAGCGTGCCTAATGTGCTCGCTCGCTTGACCGCTGCCGCCGTGCCCCACGTCTGTTTATTGCCCGGCGAGATCGACGACGAATTGGCGCAGGTCGCGCCCTATTTGGTGCAATTCGCGCCTGATTCCGCGTTCATGGCGCAATTTATCGACGAAGGTTTGGGTAAGCATTGGGGCATTCTCATCGTCTCGGCGGCGCATTTTCGCAGTCTGCGGATTCATTTTCGTAACTTATTGACCGTGTGGGAATTTTCCGGGCAACCGCGCTATTTTCGCTATTACGATCCGCGAGTGCTGCGGGTGTATTTGCCAACTTGCACTGCCGCTGAATTGCGCGATTTTTTCGGACCCGCAACGGCGTTTTATGCGGAAGATGACGCGCCGCTCACTTTGCAGCGCCTGTTTGTGAACGAAGACAATTTGATTCAACAGCGGCTAAAATTAGCCTAAAAAGCTGATTTTATAGGAGGAAAATCAATGGCAATGCACGTTTGCTCAGGTGCCATGTTGCAATGTTCATTCGGCGTCGCGCCCAGCACTTTCACGGTGTTGCCCATCAATCGCACCCTGACTAGCAACATGCCGGCCGCTAACATCATGGATTATGTGCCGCTGGTGAACATCTTGCCGTTCGGGATGTGTACCAGCCCCGCCAATCCAACCGTCGCCTCAGCAACTGCCGCAGCGCTCGGCGTGTTGACGCCAATGCCGTGCATTCCAGCGACCGCCACGCCTTGGGCACCCGGCGCACCGACGGTCTTGCTGGCGAACATGCCGGCGCTCAACAACACTTCCAAATTGATTTGCAGCTACGGCGGCGTGATTTCAGTCATCTTGCCCGGACAATTTACTGAGATGATTCCGTAATTGAATCAAGCGCCAGCGGCGTCAATCCTATCGCCGCAATGCCTTCCGCAGGCGAACTCGTCGCCTGCTCCAACCACGCCAACGTCATCTCCTCCAGTCGCTCCACCCGTTGCCCAATGTCACTGCCCGCATCGTTCAACGTCGCGCCAAGCCACGGCCACAGCGGATCGTCAATGCAGCCGTGTCCGCACAAAAACATCAAACTAATCAGCAGACTATAACCGCGCAGCGTCGGAAAACCACGCTCCCGCGCTTGCGCATAGCCGCTGCGGATCAACGCCTGCAACGCCGCCTCGCCGATGAATGCCGCTTTGGCTGGATCGATCTCAGTGAGCACGCGCATCATCGCCGGCCCAAAAT
Source organism: Thiocystis violascens (assembly GCA_020721065.1). Taxonomy (GTDB): domain Bacteria; phylum Pseudomonadota; class Gammaproteobacteria; order Chromatiales; family Chromatiaceae; genus Chromatium; species Chromatium violascens_A. The sequence continues at coordinate 10,196 of DYNM01000002.1, forward strand.
CGTGTCCGGTCAACGTGAACGGCTGGCGCAGCCACACCATAAAATGTTGCAGCGCCGTCCGTTGCAACGCCGCGCCTGCACCAATCACCGTCGCGTGATACGCCAACGCCTGCTCGTACACAGACGCAACGCGAGTCAGCTCCGGCGCATCCGTCCGCAAACTGTCTGCAAGCCATTGATATTGCGGATCATTGACCAATTCCGCTCCCAGCAACCAGCGCAGTTCCACAAATAAGCGCAACGTCGTCCGCTCTTGCACACCAAACTCCGCTGCCGTCGCCAGCGCCAATTGCACCGCCAGCCGCAGCGGTGGCTCACCCAGCGCGGCGCTCGCAACCGGTGCTGCGGCTTGAAATTCAGCAACCAGCGCATTTTCTAAATTGATTCGCGCAACCTGTTGAAAGACCGCCAATTGTTCAGCACGAATAATCATCATGGATTGATCCTCAACGTCGGTTCGTTCAGAGCGAGACGCCGTCCCGCCAGCCACACCAGCCCGATCACCGGCACTCCGATCAAGGTGGTGAACAGGAAAAAGCCCGGATAGCCCAGATTGGCGACTATTGCGCCGGAATAGCCGCCGAGCAGTTTGGGCAACAGCGTCATCAAGGAACTGAAAATCGCATATTGCACGGCGGTAAATGAAATGTTGGTGAGGCTGGATAAAAAGGCGATGAACGCAGCACTCGCCAAGCCAGCGGCGAGATTGTCAGCACCAACAGCGAGATACAGCAGCGATAAGTTGGCTCCGGTGTGCGCCAGTACTACAAAAATCAGATTGGTAGCGGCTGAGAGCACTGCGCCGAGCAGCAAAATACGCATCACGCCATGTCGTGTCGCCAACAGTCCGCCGAGCAAGCCGCCGCCGATGCTGACCACCACGCCGAAGGTTTGCACCGCCGCTGCGATTTGCGGTTTGGTGAAGCCGAGGTCTTGATAAAACACGTTAGCAATCACGCCTAACACGATGTCGGAAATACGATATAGCCCGATGAGCGCCAGCAACAGCAACGCGGTGTTGAGTCCGTAACGGCGGAAAAAATCCTGCGCTGGTGCAATCCAGGTCTCCTGCGCCAGCGTGCGATTGACGGCACCCACTTTGACCAGCACCCAGCCGGTGCAGCCAGCAGCGATCAGCGCCAGCGCAAAGTGCAGCAATTCCAATACAAAATGAGTCAGTGCGCCTGCTCCAGCGCCAGCTTTCATCGCTATAAATGCTTGATTGCTCAAGAAAAATATCAGCACAAACGCGGCGGCAGTCACGCCAAACACTGCGAGCAGGCGGAGATACGCGGCTGGCGGATAATCTGGCAGCCCTTTGGAAAAGGGGGATTGATCAATCGGCAGTTGCGGCGCTTGAATCAACAACGTCGTGAACACGCCGATCAGCACCAACGCCGCCATAATCAAATAAGTCGTCTGCCAAGCTGCGTAGCTGTAAATCTCCGTCGTGGAGCCAAACCACGCCGCCAACGTCAACGCCCCCGCACCCGCCACCACCATCCCCACCCGATAACCCGCGATGTAGACCGCTGACAGCAACGCCTGCAATTCTGGCGGCGCAATTTCAATCCGATACGCATCAATCACGATGTCCTGCGTCGCCGCTGAAAATCCCAGCAGCACCGCAGCAAGCGCCATCTGCGTCAGGCTCTCGGCACCTCGCGCCGGATCAATCGACGCCATCAACACAATCGCGCTGATGATGGCGAACTGCGCCACCAGCAACCAAGCACGTCGCCGTCCGAGCTGACGCGTCAACAGCGGCACCGGCAGACGATCAAGCAACGGTGCCCATAAAAATTTGAAGGAATAGCCGAGTGCTGCCCAACTAAAAAAGGTGACGGCATCGCGGGCAACGCCAGCCTCCCGCAGCCACAATGACAGCGAGGAAAAAATCAGCAGTAGCGGCAGTCCGGCAGTAAAACCCAGAAATATCATGCTGATGACGCGAGAATCGCGGAATTGCTGCCATTTGACGGCGCGAGTGCTGCTCATTGCCGCGCTTCCAATACTTCCCACCGGGCGTAAGCAGTCGTGAGTTCTGCTGCCACCGTCGCCAGCCGCGTCCGCACATCAGCGGCAACGCTGGCGTCAGCCTGATACAGCGTCGGATCAGCCAATTGCTCATGCAGCGCCGCCTGCGCCAATTCCAACGCTTCAATCTGCGCTGGCAGCGCCGCCAATTCACGAGTTTCTTTGTAGCTGAGTTTGTCCGCTGCCGGTTTCGCTTTAGCAACCACCGCCACCCCTTTCTCCATAAGCCCCCCTTTGGAAAAGGGGGGTTGGGGGGATTTATCAATCGGCAGTTGGGGGGATTTACGCTGCCGCAGCCAGTCGTCATAACCGCCGACGTAATCGTTGACGACGCCATCGCCTTCAAACACCAGCGTGCTGGTGACGACGTTGTCGAGCAGAGCGCGGTCGTGGCTGACGATCAGCAAGGTGCCAGCGAAATCGACCAGCAATTCTTCCAACAATTCCAGCGTTTCGGTGTCGAGATCGTTGGTCGGCTCATCCAGCACCAACACGTTGGCGGGGCGCGTAAACAGCTTTGCTAACAACAGCCGATTGCGTTCACCGCCCGACAGCGCCTTGACTGGCTGCCGCGCTCGCTCCGGGGTGAACAGGAAATCTTTGAGATACGACAGCACATGCCGACTCGCGCCATTGATGTCGATGTGATCGCTGCCGCCAGCGACGTTGTCTTGCACGCTGCGCTCGACATCAAGCTGGGCGCGGAGCTGGTCAAAATAGGCGATCTGTAAATTGGTGCCGTGCCGAATGATGCCCTGCTGCGGCGCGAGTTCACCGAGGAGCAATTTGAGCAAGGTGCTTTTGCCGCTGCCATTCGCGCCGATGATGCCGATTTTGTCGCCGCGCAAAATCAAGGTGCTGAAGTGGCGAATCACCGGCTCCGCGCTCCAGCCGTAGCTGATGTCGTCAGTTTCAACCACCAATTTGCCAGAACGCTCGGTTTCACTGACACGCAGCCGCACGTTGCCCACTTGTTCACGCCGTTCGCGCCGTTCCTCGCGCAGCGATTTGAGCGCCCGCACGCGCCCTTCATTACGGGTGCGACGCGCTTTGATCCCTTGCCGAATCCAGACCTCTTCTTCTGCCAACTTGCGATCAAACTGTTCGGCCGCCAATTGTTCCGCGTGTAATCGCTCCTCACGGCGGCGCAGATAATTGGCGTAATCGCCGGGCCAGTCGGTGAGATGTCCGCGATCCAGTTCGAGAATGCGCGTGGCGACGCGCTGCAAAAAGCGGCGGTCGTGGGTCACAAATAGTAGTGCGCCGGAAAACTCGCGCAGAAATTCCTCCAGCCACGCGATGGAGTCGATGTCAAGATGATTCGTTGGTTCGTCCAGCAGCAGCACATCTGGCTCCGTGACCAATGCCTGCGCCAGCAACACGCGCCGCTGCAAGCCGCCAGACAGCGCGGGAAAAGACGCTTCAGCATCTAAGCCCAGCCGCGAGATGACGCGCTCAGTGCGGCGCTCAATTTCCCAGCCGTTGCTGTCATCCAACTGCTGCTGCACCTGCGCGAGGCGGGCGAGGTCGGCGGCGCTGGCGTCGGCAGTCAAATGATGTGAGAGATGGAAGTATTCCTGCACCAAGCTGCTGAGGTCGCCTAAACCGGCGGCGACGAGGTCAAAGACGGTGCCGACGTGCGCGGCGGGAATTTCCTGCGCTAACTTGGCGATGCTCACGCCTTGGGTGATACGCAGTTGACCGGCGTCGGGCTGCACTTCACCGGCGATGATTTTCAGCAAGGTGGATTTGCCCGTGCCATTGCGTCCAATTAAACAAATGCGTTCGCCGCGCTCGATGGTGACGCGCACGCCATCCAGCAATGGCGGCAAGCCATAAGAGAGGGTAATGGCGTCAAGACTTAACAGAGTCATTCCGAGTTCCTAACACAAAACAGAATAGGAGTTACGCAGTTGCAAAAAGTTGTCGGCTGGCAGTGACAACCGTACTGTTTACCGACAACCAACAACTGACAACTGATAACTAAATCAATAGTTTATATCGTAACTGCGTCACTTCTACAGAAGCAAAAAGTGGTGGTTTGCGATTTATCAATGATCCAGATGATAATCGCGCTGCTGCATTTTATTTTTCAACTGGTTGCTGTAATTGCAAACCATGCGCTCAGGAATCATTTAATCCCAATGGCAAAAAGTGTGACATTGAAAGAAGCCTGGTCTGGTGAAGCTCACTGCCAGAATTGTTTGTTACGCACTTCGGTCTTGTTTGCGGGACTAAAACAAGCCGATTTTGACCAAATCCACGATCCAATTGATCAGTTTACGCTCAAGCCCGGCGCGAGCTTGTATCGTACCGGCGACACTGGTGAGCACATGTTTACGGTGCGCAGCGGGGCGTTAAAACTGGTGCAGTATCTGCCGGATGGTAGCCAGCGCGTTGTGCGCATCACGCGGGTGGCGGATGTGTTGGGGCTGGAGGCGATTTTGGATAAGCCATATCAACATGATGCCATTGCGTTGCACCTGACGGAGGTGTGTCGGTTCCCGGCGCGGGTGGTGCGGGAGCTGGGACGTGAGAATCCTGATTTGCATCACGAATTGATGACGCGCTGGCAGCGGGCGTTGATGGAGGCGGATGCGTGGTTGACGGAATTGTCCACTGGTGCGGCGCGGCAGCGCGTGGCGCGGTTGCTGCTGCGGCTGGTGCTGGAGCCGAATGATGCGGTTTGCCAGTTATTCAGCCGCGAGGATATGGGCGCGATGCTGGGCGTGACCACCGAAACCACCAGCCGCACCATCGCTGAGTTCAAACGACAAGGCTTGTTGACCGAGATGACGCCCAATCTGTTTCAATTGGACTTGCCCGGATTGCGGCGCATTGCGGAAGATTGAGCGGCGTTTAGTCTTATTTATTCACAATCAAACAGCGATTTATGCGAGTGACGTCTGAAGAATTAAGCAGAAATTGGCAGGCGGTGCGCACGCGCATTGCTGGCGCGTGTGTGCAAGCGCAGCGCCCGGCTGCTGCGGTGACTTTGGTGGCGGTGAGCAAGAAACAACCGGCAGCAGCGGTGCGGGCGGTGTATGCCACTGGACAACGGGCGTTTGGGGAAAGTTATGTGCAGGAGGCGTTGGCAAAACAGGCGGAACTCGCTGATTTAGCAATTGTTTGGCATTTTATCGGGCGAGTGCAGGCGAATAAAACCCGGGTGTTGGCGACGCAGTTTGCATGGGTACACGGATTGGCGCATCCGCTTCACGCGCAGCGGCTGCATGAACAGCGCCCACCGGAGCTGCCACCGTTAAATGTGTGTGTGCAGGTCAATTTGAGCGGCGAGGCAACTAAAGAAGGTGTCATGCCGGAGGCGTTGGCTCCGTTGCTGGCGCAGTGTGCGCAGTTGCCACGTTTGCGCGTGCGCGGGTTGATGACTTTGCCGGCACCAACGGCTGATGAGCTGGAACAACGGCGCGTTTTTCGGGAGTTGCGCCAGCTCCGCGATCAGGTGGCGACGCCGGATTGTCCACTCGCCGCGTTGTCGATGGGCATGTCGGATGATCTCGTCGCTGCAATTATTGAGGGGGCAACGCTGGTGCGCATCGGTACCGCGATCTTTGGCGCTCGCTGAGATGGAATAGCCAGACGCATGTCAAACCAAGATTCATCTGAGAGAAGCCAAACCCAAGCACAATTTATTGATGTCAATGAGTTGTGTGTGGGCATGTATGTGTATCTTGATCTCGGCTGGATGGGTCATCCGTTCGCGCTCAATAACTTCCGCATTATTTCAACTGCGCAACTTGAGATCATTCGCGGATTGGGATTGCAGCGGGTGCGCTGGTCACCAGAACGCAGCGAACTTGCCGCTCCACCTGCGCCGCCGCCGCTTCCGCCAGTGGTTGAGAGCGATCCGGTCAACGAGCACCGCCAGCGGTTGCAAGAACAACGCGCCAGCTTGGCAAGCTGTGAGCGGGAGTTTTCACACGCGACGCATCGCTTTCGTGATCTGCTTAAACGGGTGCAAACCGAGCCGGATATTGCCCGCGAGCAGGCGGAAATCATGGTTGAGGGTTTGATCAACAATTTGTTTGAGCAAGATGAATCGTTTATTCGCCTGCTGTCGGAAAAGGCGGGCGAACATTCCGCTTTGCACACGATCAATGTCACGGTGATTGCGCTGTTGCTGGGCAAGCGGCTGGGGTTGGATGCAGTGGCGCTGCGTCCGCTGGGTCTCGGCGCGTTGCTGCACGACATCGGCAAAATCATGTTGCCGGAGCGGTTGCGCTGGCGCGATGACGGGTTGAACGTGGCGGAACGGCGCTTGTTTCAAGAGCATGTCGCGTATGGCGTGACGCTGGCGCAGCGGATGGGCGTGGATGAGGCGGTGTGTACGATCATCGCGCAGCATCATGAATATCTGGACGGCAGCGGATTTCCGCACCAGTTGCGCGGTGAGGCGCTGGTGCCGGCAGCGCGGATTCTCAGCCTCGTGAATCACTACGACAATCTCTGCAATCCGGCGAATCCAGTGGCGGCAATCACGCCACACAAGGCGTTATCACTGATGTTTGCTCAAACAAAACAGCGGTTTGATGCCCGCAAGCTCAACATTTTTATTCGCATGATGGGCGTGTATCCGCCCGGCTCGCTGGTGTTGCTGACTGATGGACGTTATGCGCTGGTGGTGTCGGTCAATTCAGCGCGTCCACTCAAGCCCCGCATCCTCATTCACGATCCGCGCACTGACCCCGCTGATGGACTGATTGTTGATTTAGAACAGGAGCCGGAGTTGGGAATCCGCTTAAGCCTCAAGCCAGTGCAGTTGCCGCGAGCGGTGTTTGATGCGCTCTCGCCGGGGCAACGCCTGTGCTATTTCTTTGAACGGGCACGAGATTTAGCGGATGTACAGGAGCGGCGATGATGCAGTTCCACAATGCTGGCGCACGAGAGTTCACGGTGACGCACTCCAGTACGGTGTTGGCGCAGTGGCAGATATTGATTGAAGGCTTGATTGAAGCGGTTTGGATCGTGGACCCGGTGACGTTGCAAGTCGTGGCAGTCAACCAGATCGCGCTGGAATTGCTGGGCATGGAGCGCAGTGCGGTGTTGGGATGCGCGGTACTGGACATCGCTTTCACGCCAGAGGATGTCTTTTTTTGGGAAGACGTGGCGAGTGGACATGCAGACGCCTTGCTGTCAGAAACCTTGGTGCGTCGTGCCGATCAGACATTGGTGACGGTGTTGCGGCGGGTGAGTCGACTGCACGATCTGGATGGCACGCCATTGTATGTGGTTGCGGTTGCCAATCAGAGCGAGCGCCGCGCCGTTGAGGATGAGTTAGAAAAATTGGTGGCCGAGCTGCGGGCGACGCTGGAATCCACCGCTGACGGCATCTTGGTGACGGATTTAGAGGGCGCAATTCGTGGGTTTAATCAAGGCTTTGCCGAAATGTGGCACTTGCCGGAGCGGTTGCTGACTGAGCGCAATGATGTCGAGGTGTATAGCTGGATGGTGCGCTCGGTGCTGGATGCGACGGCTTATAGCGGACGGATGACGGTCATCATCCGCGATCCGCTGTTAGAAGCCTCTGATGTGTTGCTGTTGCGCAACGGGCAGGTGTTGGAACGGGTGACGCTGCCGCAATACGCTCGCGGCATTCCGATTGGAAGGGTGTTTTCTTTTCGCAACATTACGCAACGCCTCGCCGATGAAAAACGGCTCACGCTGGCAGCGCGGGTGTTTGAGGCCAGTTTGGATGCCATCGTCGTCACCGACCCAGATTTTCGCATCGTGGCGGTCAATCCATTTTGCGAACACATCACCGGCTACACAGCGGCAGAACTCGTCGGACAACTGCTTTCACAACCATTCCCGCTTTGGCACAGCGCCAAACCACAACGCGGCATCGTTGACGTTTTAGCCCGCGATGGCGTGTGGCAGGGCGATATTGTGCAGCGTCACAAAGACGGTTTCACCCGCCCTTGTTTGATGTCATTAGTACGCGTTTTAGACACAGCGGGCGCTCCATTTCATTACATTGGTTTTATCCGCGATCTTTCGGAAACGCAGGCAGCACAACAGCGCATTGAACAATTAGCGTATACCGACGCTTTGACCGGATTACCCAATCGCGTGCGTTTAACTGAACGTTTGGAATATGCGTTGCAATTAGCACAGCGTGATCAAACGACCTTCGCCGTATTATTTATTGATTTAGATCGTTTCAAACAAATCAATGATTCACTTGGTCATGTTTTTGGTGATCGCGTGTTAATTGAAGTTGCGCAACGCTTGGTTGATTGCTTGCGCCAAGTAGACACCATCGCCCGTCTCGGTGGAGATGAATTTGTCATTTTATTGCACGATGTGGAACGCATAGGAGCCGAATACACTGCACGACGTTTATTGACCACAATGGCGCAACCATTGTTGATTGACAACATGAAATTTTCACTCACTTGCAGCATTGGCATTGCGCTGTATCCTGAAGATGGCGACACGCTAGATGATTTAATTAAAAACGCAGATAGCGCCATGTATCATGTGAAAGAACGTGGACGCGGTGACATTCGTTTTTATCAACGCCAAATGAATGTTGATTTACTGTCCCGTATGAAAATTGATCACGCCATGCGTGAAGCATTAACGCAAGAACACTTCCGACTGGCTTATCAACCGCAAGTTGATTTATGCACGGGACGCATCATCGGCACAGAGGCGTTAATTCGCTGGCATGATCAAGAATTAGGCAATGTCTCACCCGCACAATTCATTCCCATTGCAGAAGAAACCGGATTTATTGTGATCTTAGGTGATTGGGTATTGCGTCAAGCTATTCGCCAAGTGGAATGTTGGCAAGCACTTGGCGTTGATTTAATGATGTCGGTAAATGTGTCAGCAGTGCAATTTCAACAAACCAATTTTGTAGATACAGTGGCGCAGTTATTAGCAGCAAGTTCCCTACGTCCAGGGCAATTGGAATTAGAACTCACGGAATCAATTTTAGTACAAAACGTTGATGAAACCTTGGTGCGTTTAGATGCGCTTGTCAAGTTAGGTATAAAACTAGCGATTGATGATTTTGGCACCGGGTATTCTAGTTTGGCGTACTTAAAACGCTTCCCTATTCACCGCTTAAAAATTGACCGCTCGTTTGTGCAAGATATTCCTGATGATGAAAGCGACACCGCGATTGCAACGGCAGTGATTAACTTGGCGCATTCACTTAATTTGCGTGTGATTGCGGAAGGTGTAGAAAACGACACGCAGCGGCAATTTTTATTAGCGGCTGGTTGCGATGAATTCCAAGGTTATTTTTGCGCTCCGGCGTTGGAACCGACGGCGTTATTGGCGCTATTGCAACGGTTGAATTGCGCTACAGAAACTGCTTGATATATTGTTGTCATTCAATTCTAGGAGTGACGCAATTGTAAAAAGTTGTCAGTTGTCAGTAAAAAAGCTGTCACAGTTTGGTATTTTTAGCAACTTTGTTTGATTAACACGTCACTAACAACTTCTGTTTGCAGTTGGGTTGACGTTGTCAACCCAACCTACCTTTACGAATTGGAATCATCTCATGTGCGGTATTTGCGGAGAATTTCATCTCAACGGCGCACCAGCAGATTTAAGTGCTATTGATGCGATGTTGAGCCAATTAACGCGGCGTGGTCCCGATCATGGTGGCAGTTATAGCGACGGCGCGTTGGCATTTGGACATCGGCGCTTGGCAATTATTGATTTATCAATTCGTTCCAATCAGCCGCTGGTGGATGCGGAATTGGGATTGGCATTGGTTTTTAATGGCACGATTTATAATTACCGAACGCTGCGCAGTGAATTAGAAACGCTGGGTTATCGCTTTTTCTCTGACGGTGACAGTGAAGTGATTGTGAAGGCGTGGCACGCGTGGGGCAGCGATTGCGTCGCTCGGCTGCACGGGATGTTTGCTTTTGCGGTGTGGGATGCCAATCAGCAAACGCTGTTTTTGGCGCGAGATCGTTTTGGAATCAAGCCGTTATATTGGACGCAGCACGGCAACATTTTTCGCTTTGCCTCCAGTCCACAGGCGCTGCTGGCAGCCGGCGGCGTCGATACCAGCATTGATTCGGTGGCGCTGCATCATCTCTTCACGCTTCACGCCGTCGTCCCCGCGCCGCGCACCATTTTTAACGGCGTGCGCAAACTCGCTCCCGCGCACTGGCTCACACTCGACGCCAGCGGCAATCGCACCGAGCGGCGCTATTGGCAATTACTCGCCACCCGTCCCGAATGCGTGTTGAGCGAACCGGAATGGCTGGAGCTGCTCCACGCGGCGCTGCGCCACGCGGTCAAAATTCGCAGCGAAGTGGCGGATGTGCCGGTCGGCGTGTTGCTGTCGGGCGGCTTGGATTCCAGCCTGTTAGTCGCGCTGCTGGCGGAAGCCGGAGTCAGCGATTTGCGCACCTTCTCAGTGGGTTTTGAGGACACGCCCGAAGAAGCTGGCAGCGAATTTCACTATTCAGATCAAGTTGTTGCGCGTTATGCCACCCGCCACAGCAAGTCGTTAATTCCAAATGAGCAAGTGCTCGCTCGCCTGCCGGAGGCGATTGACGCGATGGCAGAGCCGATGTTTGGACAGGACGCCGTCGCCTTTTATTTGTTGGCAGAACAGGTGGCGCGTGAGATCAAGGTGGTGCAATCCGGGCAGGGCGCAGACGAGGTGTTTGGCGGTTATTTCTGGTATCCGCGCATGGCAGCCGACTCCAGCGGCAGTTGGCTGGAGCGGTTCCAGCGGCACTATTTCGACCGTGATCACGCCGAATATCAGCGGCTGGTGACGGCTGCCTACGCGGGTGACGATCACACTGCCGCGCTGGTTGCCGCGCAGTTGGCGGAGCCAGATGCCGATGAATTGCTGGATGCCGTGCTGCGTTTTGATGTGACGACGTTAATTGTTGATGATCCGGTTAAACGGGTAGATAACATGACGATGGCGTGGGGTTTGGAAGCGCGGGTGCCATTTCTTGATCATCATTTAGTTGAATTAGCGGCGCGATGTCCACCGGAATTAAAACTGCGCGATGGCGGTAAATATCCATTAAAAATGCTGGCGCGGGGATTATTGCCAGATGCGGTGATTGATCGTCCTAAAGGGTATTTTCCGCTGCCAGCCTTAAAATATGTGCGCGGTGCATTTTTAGAATTGATGCGCGACACGCTGAATTCACAAGCCTGCCGCGAGCGCGGGCTATATCGTGCGCCATATCTCAAGCAATTATTAGATGCGCCAGATTTGCATCACACCCGTATTCAGGGCAATAAATTGTGGCATGTTGCCTTATTGGAATTGTGGTTACAGCGCCAGCACACATCTTAAAAAAAAGGGCAAGCGAGATAAATCGCTTGCCCTTTTTTCAATACATTAAACGCTCAAATTAAATATATTGAACGTCTAAAATCTCGAATTCACGAATGCCACCCGGTGCGACTACCGAAGTAATATCACCTTCGCTTTTGCCGATTAAACAACGCGCAATTGGCGAACCAACCGAAATCATCCCCAGTTTCAAATCCGCTTCATCTTCGCCGACGATTTGATAAGTCAATTCCTCATCTTTTTCCAATTCTAATACGCGCACCGTCGCCCCAAAAATTACCCGTCCATTCGCCGCCAGCGTCGTCACATCAATAATCTGCGCATTCGACAATTTACCTTCAATATCTTTAATGCGCCCTTCAATAAAACTCTGTTGCTCACGCGCTGCGTGATATTCCGCATTTTCTTTCAAATCACCGTGCGCCCGTGCTTCTGCAATTGCTTCAATCACTTGCGGGCGTTCAACCCGCTTAAGTTGATCGAGTTCATTCCGTAATTTTTCCGCGCCTTTAGCGGTCAATGGAACTTTATTCATCACACAATATCCTGTACCAATGAAAATCAAATCAAGCAATCAATACAAATCCTGCAAGCGATTCACGCTCACAATATCAAGCTGCTTGAGTGCTAAACAGGTCGCTTCTGCGCCAGCAATGGTCGTCGTATAACAAACCTTGTGTTGCAACGCAGCGCGGCGAATTGCCGCAGAATCAGCAATCGCTTTCGTCCCTTCGGTGGTGTTGACGATAAAACCGATCTCGTTATTTTTAATCATATCAACGATATGCGGGCGACCTTCGGCAACTTTATTCACGCCAATACACGGCAGCCCCGCTGCCCGCACCGCCGCCGCCGTGCCGTGCGTGCCGTACAGCGTGAAGCCAAAGCCCAGCAAATCACGGGCGACGCGAATCAACCGCAGCTTGTCCGCTTCGCGCACACTCAACATTGCTTTGCCAGCCCGACGCGGCAACACGCTGCCCGCACCTTCCTGCGCCTTGGCATACGCCTCGCCGAACGATTCGCCCACGCCCATCACCTCGCCGGTCGATTTCATTTCCGGGCCGAGCACGGTGTCCACGCCGGGGAATTTGATAAACGGAAAGACCGCCTCTTTCACAAAATAATGCTTCGGTTGGCGCTCACGGCGGCAGCCTTGTTCCGCCAACGTCGTTCCCACCATGCACCGCGCAGCGACCTTCGCCAGCGCCAGCCCAATCGCTTTCGAGACAAAGGGCACGGTGCGCGAAGCGCGGGGATTGACCTCCAAGATGTAAATATCGTCGCCTTTGATCGCAAACTGCGCGTTCATCAGCCCGACCACGTTCAGCGCCCGCGCCATCTGCGTCATCTGCTCGCGCATCCGATCTTGCAGCGACGCCGACAACGTATATGGCGGCAGCGAACAGGCCGAATCACCAGAATGCACGCCAGCCTGTTCAATGTGCTCCATGATTCCGCCGATCAGCACATCAGTGCCATCGCAAATCGCGTCCACATCGACCTCAATCGCATCGTCCAAAAAGCGATCCAGCAACACCGGCGACTCGTTAGAGACCCGCACCGCCTCGCGCATGTAACGATTTAATTCCGACTCATCAAACACGATTTCCATCGCCCGTCCGCCCAACACATAAGACGGACGCACCACCAACGGATAACCAATCGCAGCCGCATTGGCGACCGCTTCCGCCTCACTGCGGGCAGTTGCATTCGGCGGCTGGCGCAGTCCAAGCTGTTGAATCAATTGCTGAAACCGCTCGCGGTCTTCCGCCAGATCAATGCTGTCCGGGCTGGTGCCGATGATCGGCACTCCCGCCGCCTCCAGCGCCCGCGCCAATTTGAGCGGCGTTTGTCCACCGTATTGCACGATGACGCCGAACGGCTGTTCTTTGGCGACGATTTCTAACACGTCTTCCAACGTCAACGGCTCAAAATATAAGCGGTCAGAAGTATCGTAATCAGTAGAAACCGTTTCGGGATTGCAATTCACCATAATGGTTTCATAACCATCTTCACGCAGCGCAAAAGCGGCATGAACACAGCAATAATCAAATTCAATTCCTTGCCCAATCCGATTCGGCCCGCCACCTAACACCATAATTTTTTTACGATCTGTTGGTTCGGCTTCACATTCTTCTTCATAGGTTGAATATAAATACGCCGTGCTGGAAGCGAATTCCGCAGCGCAGGTATCCACCCGTTTATACACTGGATGTAAATCAAATCGTTGGCGCATGGCGCGAATATCCGCCTCACTGCGCCCAATTAAACGTCCAATGCGGCGATCAGAAAACCCCTGCCGTTTTAATGCCAGCAGCCGTTCTCGCGTCAAACCCGCACAGCCCACTAAACACAGCTCGCCCTCAACCCGCACTAAATCTTCAATCTGCGCTAAAAACCAAGGATCAATCCAACTTAATTCGTGGATTTCTTCCAATGTAATGCCAGCGCGAAACGCATCAGCAACATAAAAAATGCGCTCGGCACCAGTTTGGCGCACCTCCAGCCGAATTTTTTCGAGCGCCGCCGGATCATTCAGATCAACAAGTTCATCCAAACCATAACGATCAATTTCTAAACCGCGCAGCGCCTTTTGCAGCGATTCTTGAAACGTGCGCCCAATTGCCATCACTTCGCCAACTGATTTCATTTGCGTGGTTAAACGCGCATCAGCTTGGGGAAACTTCTCAAAGGCAAAACGCGGAATTTTCGTGACGACGTAATCAATGCTCGGCTCAAAGGAAGCGGGCGTCGCGCCGCCAGTAATTTCATTGCGCAATTCATCCAGCGTATAGCCAACGGCGAGTTTTGCTGCCACTTTTGCAATTGGAAAACCAGTCGCTTTTGAAGCCAGCGCGGAAGAACGCGATACACGCGGATTCATTTCAATAATAATCATCCGCCCATCAACGGGATTGATGGCGAATTGCACATTAGAGCCGCCGGTATCTACGCCAATCTCACGCAGCACCGCAATTGCGGCATTGCGCATGATTTGATATTCGCGGTCGGTGAGCGTTTGCGCAGGTGCGACCGTAATTGAATCGCCGGTATGAACGCCCATCGGATCAAAGTTTTCAATGGAGCAAATGATAATGCAGTTATCAGCGCGGTCGCGGACAACTTCCATTTCAAACTCTTTCCAACCGAGCGCCGATTCTTCAATTAATAATTCACGGGTGGGCGATAAATCTAAACCGCGCCGACAGATTTCCGCAAATTCTTCTTGGTTATACGCAATGCCGCCGCCGCTGCCGCCCATCGTAAATGACGGGCGAATAATGGTTGGAAAACCAATTGAGGCTTGAACTTGAATGGCTTCTTCCAAACTATGTGCAATCGCCGAACGTGGCATATCCAGCCCAATTTTGCGCATTGCTTTACGAAATAAATCGCGGTCTTCCGCTTTATCAATTGCTTCGCGGGAGGCGCCAATCAATTCCACGCCATATTTTTCCAAGATGCCTTCACGCACCAAATCAAGGGCGCAATTCAACGCAGTTTGTCCGCCCATTGTCGGCAATAGCGCGTCAGGGCGTTCGGTTTCAATAATGGCGGCAACTGCTCGCCACGTTACCGGTTCAATATAAGTGGCATCCGCCATATCGGGGTCAGTCATAATCGTCGCCGGATTGGAATTCACCAATATGACGCGATAACCTTCTTCGCGCAGCGCCTTACACGCTTGCGCCCCGGAATAATCGAACTCGCACGCCTGACCGATAACGATGGGGCCAGAGCCGATAATCAGGATGCTATGAATGTCAGTACGCTTAGGCATGGGGTTCCAGTGGATTCGGTCAGTGATGATTTCATTCGGTCGCGTCAAAACTGAGCGACGCACTTCTAAATATCGGCTTTTAATTTACAATTTGCTTTTTTATATTAAAAGAGTTTCTTTCCCAGAACACGCCGCCCGCATAACCTTGAATCGTGGCATCAGCGTGAGCTATTTTCAAACGTTTTAGCGCCCAGCAGCAATATTCTTTATTGATTTCAATACCACAAAACCGTCTGCCGAGCTTTTTGGCAACAACTGCGGTGGTGCCGCTGCCTGCAAAGGGATCCAAAACAAAATCATTGGCTTTGGAGCTGGCTAGAATCAATTTAGCCAGCAGTTTTTCAGGTTTTTGCGTGGGATGATCGGTGTTTTCGGGCATCGACCAGAATGGAATCGTAATATCTGTCCAGATATTAGACGGATAAGTGAGGCGATATTGACCGTCTTGTTCTTCATTCCAGTCTTTGGGTTTGCCGTCAACTTTATAAGGCGCAAGCACTTTGCGCTTTAACTTTACCGCATCAACATCAAAATAATACTTATCGGAAACCGTGCAAAACCAAATGTCTTCCGTGGTGTTTTTCCAATTTGATTGTGCGCCTCTGCCTTTTTCTCTTTCCCAAGTAATCCGGTTGCGAATGTGAAAACGTGACGCAAGAATGGGAGCAATCAGCAGCGATGTTTTCCAATCAGAACACACATAAAGCGTTGCCGATGGTTTCAAGGTTGGTGCGATTTGCTCAAGCAACCGTTGAAACCAGTCTTGATAATGTTCCTTGCTTTGTTCCTTAAATGCCAAGCCATGATAATTTTTTGATAAATTATACGGCGGGTCTAAAATCAATAAATCAACAAACGCAGATGGTAAAAATTGTGCTAACTGAAAGAAATCACCCAGCACAATTTTACCATCAAGCGCATCCTGCGTTACCAACTCAGTCACGCCGCCAATATCAACTGCTAAAGCGGCCATTTCTTCTGGAACGCAGGTCATGGTGCGATTGTTGATTGCTTTTGCTGACATCGGAGTGATTTTTTATTGCCGCTCACGCATCATTTCAATGAAACGGTCAAACACTGGCGCGACATCGTGCGGACCGGGGCTGGCTTCGGGATGCCCCTGAAAACTCAACGCCGGACGGCTGCGATGTTGAATGCCTTGCAACGAGCCGTCGAACAGGGAGCGATGCGTCGCCTCCAGCGTGTCCGGCAAACTCGCCTCGTCCACCGCAAAGCCATGATTTTGGCTGCTAATCATCACCGCGCCGGTGCGCAAATCCTGTACCGGATGATTCGCGCCGTGATGACCAAATTTCATCTTGCGCGTTTGCGCTCCACACGCCAGCCCGAGCAGTTGATGACCGAGGCAAATCCCAAACAGCGGCGTGTCGGTCTCCAGCAGTTCCTGAATCGCACTGATGGCGTAAGCGCACGGCGCAGGATCGCCGGGACCGTTGGATAAAAAGACGCCGTCGGGATTGAGCGCCAGCACCGTTGCCGCTGGCATGTGCGCTGGAACCACCGTGACGTGACAGCCTCGTGCCACCAGCATCCGCAAAATGTTGCGCTTAATGCCGTAGTCATACGCCACAACGTGATATGGCAGCCGTCCGGCAGTGGGCGTGATCGACGGCGGCACACCTGCCTCCAGTGACCACACGCCCTGCGTCCACGCATACGCTTCCTTGGTCGAAGCGTGCTGCGCCAAATCCATGCCCGCCAAGCCCGGAAAGCCCCGCGCTGCGATCAACGCCGCCGCTTCATCAACATCATCTCCGGCGTGAATGCAGCCATTTTGCGCACCTTTTTCGCGCAAAATCCGCGTCAAGCGGCGCGTGTCGATGTCCGCAATTCCCACCACGTTCTGGCGTTCGAGATAGGTATCGAGCCGCTCACGGGAGCGAAAATTGCTCGGTAACAGCGGCAGATCGCGGATGATCAGACCCGCAGCCTGCACCCGCTCTGATTCTTCATCGTCGGGATTCACGCCGACATTGCCGATGTGCGGATAAGTCAGAGTAACGAGCTGCCGGAGATAGGAGGGATCAGTCAGAATCTCCTGATAGCCCGACATGGCAGTGTTAAACACCACCTCGCCAACGCTCATGCCGTTGGCACCAATTGACGTTCCGCGAAAGACTGAACCGTCTTCCAGAACCAGAACTGCGGGTTTTCTCAAGGGTTTTCTCCGAATCCAAGCGGGGGTGCAAAAGCCGCGATGAGAGGATGAAAAATCGCGGTTAGCTAACTGTATCTATTTTATTCACATTTGCTGCCAATCAGTGTTGTTTGCTCACCGGCATGAATCACTCCAGCGCGTTGGACGCGCTGGAGTGAGACGCGAGCTGTTTAATACTGACAATTGGTGTTCATTTCTGAACGATCTCCCATTGCTGGGGTGATGTTTGCCTCGGCAAGGTTGAAAAGGCTTGTCATGTCAGGAGCACGCGAAGCATATAACCCATTACTTCGTTCCTTAAATCCTGACGAAAGCGGCAACCGCTGGCGTTCACAGCTGCATTTCTTGACCTTCCCAACGGAGTCCGCGAAGGACTTAGCCTGCACCTGTCGTGAACCATCGTCAGCGATGGTTAGGGTTTACGAAAGGATTGCTAATACTGCAGCGCATATCGGCGCGAATTCTAAAGAAGCGACGCCAGACTGTCCACGCAGGTTGGATGTGCCCGTAAAATCAACAGCTCACCCCACTCAGTTAAATCACTCACAAATGTTATGGACATGATTTTGCTTTTGAAGGCGTTACTGCTCGGCGTGGTCGAAGGTCTGACCGAATTCCTGCCGATTTCCTCCACCGGACATCTCATCATCGTCGGCAGCCTGCTCGACTACACCGATGAACACAGCAAGGTGTTCAAAATCGTGATTCAGTTTGCCGCCATTCTCGCCGTCTGTTGGTTTTATCGGCAGCGACTGGTGCAAGTTGTCAGCGGGCTGGGACACGCTGGCGCAGAACGGCAATTTGTCGGCAACATTTTGATCGCTTTTGCCCCGGCGCTGGTGCTCGGCGTGTTGTTTCATCACGCCATCAAAACCTATCTTTTCAATCCCTTCACCGTCGCTGCGGCATTGATCGGCGGCGGTTTATTGATTCTGTACATCGAACGGCAGCCGCGCCAGCCGCGCTTCAACACCATCACCGACATCGGCTGGCGCGAAGCCTTGAAAGTCGGGCTGGCGCAAACGCTGGCGATGGTGCCGGGCGTGTCACGCGCCGGCGCAACCATCATGGGCGGCGTCGTCTTTGGCTTATCACGCTCGGCAGCAACCGAACTGTCCTTTTTTCTCGCCATTCCCACCATGCTGGCAGCGACCGTGTATGACCTCTATCACGCGCGGAATTTACTCACCGCTGCTGATCTGCCCGTCTTCATCGTTGGTTTCATCGCCGCCTTCATCGCCGCCAGCCTCACCGTTAAAATTCTGCTGCGCTACGTCGCCACCCACAGCTTCACCGTCTTTGCGTGGTATCGCATCGGCTTTGGCGTATTCGTGCTGGTGACGGCCTACACCGGACTGGTGAACTGGAATTGAGCTTGCGCCCGCGCTGCATTGCACCAGCGCGGGCATTCCGTCCCGCCACTCATCCAAGCAAGGCGTGAAGACGTTCGGCTTGATGCGGATAAAGATCAGCGGGCACTTTGTCCTTGCCCAGCGCCGCTGACACGATATAACGCGCACAAGCAGTTTTATCGCCTTGACAGTATTTCTGTTTCAACATCGCCGCCGTTGCCGAACTGCCGCTCATCTTGTCGTTAAAAAATGGACACCCCGCCAATTTCTCGCAGCTATCTTGGTGGGCAACATTTGAGATCGGCGCGTTGTGTACCGACACCCGCTGCGTTGGCGCTGCCGCCGCCGTGAGCTTGAAAGTCGCAACCGCCTGCGCCAGCAAGCGCGTTTGATCCTCCAAACTTTCCGCCGCCGCCGCCGCTTGTTCCACCAACGCCGCATTTTGCTGCGTCACCTCGTCCATATTGGCGACCGCGTGCGTGACCTGCTCAATGCCAATACTTTGTTCATTAGAAGCGCGGGTAATTTCGCCAATCAACAGCGCCACCTGCTGAAAACTCGTAACCACCTCCGCCATCGTCGCGCCAGCTTGACCCGCCAACTGCGCTCCGCTGCCCACTTGCTGCCCCGAATCACTAATCAAGTGTTTGATTTCTTTAGCAGCCTGCGCACTGCGCTGGGCGAGATTGCGCACCTCAGCCGCCACCACCGCAAAACCGCGTCCCTGCTCACCGGCGCGAGCTGCTTCGACCGCCGCATTGAGCGCCAAGATGTTGGTTTGAAACGCAATCCCGTCAATCACACTGATGATATCGGCGATCTTATTGCTGGACTGCTGAATGCTGCCCATCGTGCCAACCACCTGCTGCACCAACGCGCCGCCTCGCGTCACCAGCGCGTTGGCATCCTGCGCTAACTGATTGGCTTGCTCCGCATTTTGTGCATTGCGCTTGACGGTCGCGTTGATTTGTTCCATCGAACTGGCGGTTTCTTCCAAACTCGTCGCCTGTTCCTCGGTGCGATGCGACAAATCCGCGTTACCAGCCGCGATTTCGCTGGCGGCGCTACTGATAGACGCAGAAGCCTCCAGAATGTTGCCAATGATCTCGCGGAGCTGGGCAACGGTGCGATTGGTGTCAGTTTTCAGCTCACCAAAGGTACCGGTGTAGTCGGCCTCAATCGTTTTGGTCAGATCACCTTGCGCGATGGCATGAAGAATGGCTGCCAAACCAGTCAAACCGCTGGCAACGATGTTCATAAGCTGATTGAAGCCTTGCGCCAACTGTAGAAAAAACCCTTCTTTATCCGCAATTTGCACGCGCTGGGTGAAATCGCCATTGGCAGCGGCAGTGATGATGGCGGCGATTTCCTGTTCTGCGATGCGCTCCAACGTGCGATCAGTCCACTGCGTCGCCCGTCCGCAATATGCCCCTGAACCGTCGCGCACCGGATTAGCGATCAAACGCAAACTGCGCCCACCCAATTCCATATCGAGCGGACTAGAGTTTGACAGCTTGACGCGAAACAGCTCGCGGGCGGCGTCATCTTCAAAATAAGTGCTGATGGCAGTGCCAATCATGCGCTCAACGCTAAACCCGGGGTGGCGCAGCGCGAGCTGAGGTGCCATGCGTTCCCACAGCTCACAGGCCGCTCGATTCATATAAATCAACAAATTGCGATCATCAGAGACCGTCACCGGCAAGGTCACGCTATCGAGACCGGAGCGGATGCGCAGATTTTCCCGCGAAATCCGCCGCGTTTCCTGAATGTCGTAATCCAGCCGCGCTTGCACTGATTTGACCGCCAGCAGGATTTCGCCCAATTCGTCGTGATGAATTGCCTCAATGCGGGCGCTGTAGTCGCCGTTGGAAATGGTCTCTAAATGACCATGAGTGACGCGCAGCGGAAGGGTGATTTTGCGTACCAGCCAGATGCCGAGCAGTAGTGCGGTGAGCAGCGCCAGCGCCGAGGTGACAATGGCTTGCTGTTTTGCGGCGCGACTGGCGTGCAAAAAGGACTCACGTTCCAGTTGCGCCCTCGCTTTCACTCCCTGCACTGCGTCAAGAATGCGGGCTTTGTATGCCCGCCAGATGCGGTTATCTTCAGTGCGATACAGCGCCAAAGCGCCACTTTGATCGCCGCGCACTGCGCGTTCAACGACCTGCGTTTGCACGTCAGCATGAAGACGGCGGGCATGACGAATGTGCTCTAACTCGGCCAGCGCCACCGGGTCATTTGCCACCAAACGCTGCACCTGTTCCAGCGTGGCGGTGAACGTTTGTTGCGCTTGGGTGAGATTGCGATTGGCTTGTTGGTCGGTGGGATCAAGCAGGATGTAGCGGATGGCGGCTGCCATTTGTAAACCATCACCCAGCATGTCGTGATAAGCACGTTCCAAGACCTGCGTTTCTTCCGTCATCTTGGTCATGTGTTGATTGGCTTGTTGTAAACCGAGCAGTGACACCGCCAAAGCCACCAGAAACAGTGCAGTAATCACCACTAAACCGCCCGGCAGGGCGTGGGTGATATAGATATTGTTAAACCGCGCCAACAAGCAGGTTGCCAGCGACTGCGCCGGTTTACCCGCTCGTAGCCGCGCATAAATCATCTCAGCGGCGGCAATTTGTTCCTGCGATGGTTTGCGCCGCACCGAGATATAACCGGTGATCTGACCACCTTTGCGCAGCGGCGAAATGTTCGCTTCTACCCAATAAAAGTCGCCGTTTTTACAGCGATTTTTCACAATGCCCGTCCAAGGTTTGCCGGCTTTTACCGTGCGCCACAGGTCAGCAAAAGCGGCGGCGGGCATATCAGGATGACGGATCAGGTTGTGCGGTGCGCCGAGCAATTCTTCGCTCGTGAAGCCGCTGATTTCGACAAAATCCCGATTGAAAGAAGTGATGATGCCTTTGAGATCAGTGCTGGAGACGATCAATTGATCGTCGTGCATCAGATGTTCATTGGCGGTGACGGGCAAATTGGTGCGCATCTTAGTAGCCTTATCCCAATCATTTTCATCAAAAATAGGAGTAACGCAGTTGCAAAAAGTTGTCAGTTGTCAGTTGGCGGTTGTCAGTAAAAAGCACGGTTGTCACTGACAACTAACAACCGACAACTGTCACGTCACCAACGCTAAATCACGCCGCCGCCATATCATAGGACGATCTATCATCAAATCCTGAGCACTGCCAATGTTGGTTCTTCATGGCGCACCCGCCCTCTCTGCTTTTCGTCTCCGCAAACTTGCTGACCGCCTGAGTACACATCTCAACCTGTCGCTGCAAGTCAACGCAGTTTATGTGCATTTTATTGAATTAACCGCCGCTTTGAGCGCCAGCGAGCACGAGATTTTGACGCAATTAGTGCTGAATGACGCGCCAGCACCCAACCCCAGCCCCGCCGCACAGATGATTTTAACTGTGCCGCGTGTGGGCACCATTTCGCCTTGGTCATCCAAAGCGACCGACATCGCGCACAATTGCGGTCTCAATAAAATCAAACGCTTGGAGCGCGGCATCGCCTATTTTCTCAGCGGCGATCTCAGCATCGAACGGCTTCATCAGCTCGCGCCGTTGCTGCACGACCGCATGACAGAAATGGTGCTGTTAGATTTTGCTGCTGCGCAACAACTATTTTATGAGCAGCAGCCACGTCCATTGCAAACTATTCCCTTTTTAACTGATGGCGTTGCCGCATTAACTGCGGCTAATACCGCATTTGGTTTGGCATTATCAGCGGATGAAATTGCCTATTTAGCCGATAGCTTTACCGCACTGCAACGCAATCCCACTGATGTGGAATTGATGATGTTTGCGCAAGCCAATTCGGAGCATTGTCGTCATAAAATTTTCAATGCGCAGTGGGTGATTGATGGCGCAGCACAGCCAGATTCATTATTTCAAATGATTCGCCGCACCACTGCGCATTCACCAATTGGCGTGTTATCGGCTTATCAAGATAATGCCGCAGTGATTGAAGGCGGAATTGGACAACGTTTTTATCCCGATCCGAATACCGGCGTTTATGAAGAACACGCAGAATCCATTCACATTTTAATGAAAGTGGAAACCCATAATCATCCGACGGCAATTGCGCCGCATCCGGGTGCGGCAACCGGTTCTGGCGGTGAAATTCGGGATGAAGGCGCGACCGGACGCGGTGCGAAATCAAAGGCGGGTTTGTGCGGATTTTCAGTATCCAATTTGCGCATTCCCGGGTTTACGCAGCCGTGGGAAGACGATTATGGCAAACCCGACCGCATTGTTTCTGCATTGGAAATCATGCTGGATGGACCGCTGGGTGCAGCCGCGTTTAATAACGAATTTGGGCGTCCGAATCTCGCCGGTTATTTCCGTACTTATGAGCAACTTGTGCCCACGGCGGCGGGTAGCGCGGAAGTGCGCGGTTATCACAAGCCGATCATGTTGGCAGGTGGTTTGGGCAACATTCGCGCTGAACATGTGGCAAAACAACCGTTTCCGCCCAACACGCCGCTGATCGTGCTCGGCGGGCCGGCGCTGTTGATTGGTTTAGGCGGCGGCGCGGCATCCAGCATGGCGGCGGGTAGTTCGGCAGCGGATTTGGATTTTGCCTCGGTGCAACGCGCCAATCCCGAAATGGAGCGGCGCTGTCAGGAAGTGATTGATCGTTGCTGGGCGCTGGGCGCGGCGACGCCAATTTTGTTTATTCACGATGTCGGCGCGGGCGGTTTGTCGAATGCGTTGCCGGAATTGGTACACGACGGCGGACGCGGTGGTCAATTTGAATTGCGCCAAGTGCCGAATGACGATCCGGGCATGTCGCCGTTGGAAATTTGGTGCAATGAGGCGCAGGAGCGATATGTGTTGGCGATTGCGGCCGAGCGGCTGGCGCAATTTGCCGCGATTTGTGAGCGCGAGCGGTGCCCGTTTGCGGTGGTGGGCACGGCGCTGGCGAGTGAGCAATTGCAGGTGAATGATCGCCATTTTGACCAACGCCCAATTGACATGCCGCTGGCGCTGCTGTTCGGCAAACCACCAAAAATGGTGCGAGAAGTCGCGCATCAATCACCAACGTTGGCAGGCTTTGCGACCGCTGATCTCGATTTAACCGAAGCCATTGAGCGCGTGCTCCGCTTGCCGACCGTTGCCGACAAATCGTTTCTCATCACCATCGGCGACCGCAGCATCACCGGCTTGGTTGCCCGTGAACAGATGGTTGGACCTTGGCAGATTCCGGTGGGCGATTGCGCCGTCACGCTCGCCGATTATCGCGGTTATCGCGGTGAAGCGATGGCGTTGGGAGAACGCGCTCCGCTGGCGCTGCTCGACGCACCAGCCGCCGGGCGCATGGCGATTGGCGAAGCGTTGACCAATTTAGCCGCCACGCGCCTCAACCAACTCAGCGACATCAAACTGTCCGCCAATTGGATGGCGGCCGCCGGTCATCCCGGCGAGGATGCGCGGCTTTACGACACGGTGGCGGCGGTGATGGAGCTGTGTCTCGCGTTGGGCGTGGCGATTCCGGTTGGCAAGGATTCGATGAGCATGAAAACGGTCTGGCAAGACGCGGCTGGCGCTCGCCGCGCCGTGACTGCGCCGTTATCGCTGATCGTGTCGGCATTTGCGCCGGTGGCGGATGTGCGGGCGACGGTGACGCCACAACTGCGCACCGATCTTGGCGCTACCGAATTGATTTTATTAGATTTAGGCTGCGGAAACTGTCGGCTCGGCGGCTCGGCGCTGGCGCAGGTTTACGGACAACTTGGCGACGTCGCGCCTGATTTGGAACGACCGGAATTGTTGCACCAATTCTTTAATGCGCTCCGCGATTTGCACGATGCCAAACAATTATTGGCATATCACGACCGTTCTGATGGCGGTTTAATTGTCACCGTATT
This sequence comes from Thiocystis violascens, assembly GCA_020721065.1. Lineage (GTDB taxonomy): Bacteria > Pseudomonadota > Gammaproteobacteria > Chromatiales > Chromatiaceae > Chromatium > Chromatium violascens_A. The sequence continues at coordinate 34,739 of DYNM01000002.1, forward strand.
AGAAATGGCATTTGCAGGGCATTGTGGAGTTGATCTTGATGTCAGTGCATTAACTGCTGCACCGCTCGCGCTCTTATTCAATGAAGAATTGGGAGCGGTCATTCAAGTGCGACAAACAGATTGCGCGGAGGTATTGAATACGCTGCACAATCATGGTCTCGGTGCATACAGCCATCGCATTGGTTGCGTGAACGCAGATGATCACATTCGGCTATTGCTTAATCCTGCCACTGCATTAAAAAATGCAGCGAATTTTGTAATTCATCGCGCTGAATTACAACACATCTGGTCAGAAACCACTTATCAAATGCAGGCATTGCGTGATGATCCAGACTGCGCTGCCGAAGCCTTGGCGCGAATTAAAGCAGATGATCCCGGTTTACATCAAAGCGTCACTTTTAATTTAGATGATGATATTGCTGCACCATTTATTGCACGCGGAGCGCGTCCGGCAATAGCCATTCTGCGCGAGCAAGGTGTTAATGGTCAGATTGAAATGGCGGCGGCTTTTCATGCAGCGGGATTTCATTGCGTCGATGTTCATGTCTCCGACATCATTGCGGGGCGAATTACCTTGGCGGATTTTCGTGGATTAGCCGCTTGTGGTGGTTTTTCATACGGCGATGTATTGGGTGCGGGAACAGGATGGGCAAAAACTATTCAATTCAATTCACGCGCCCGCGATGAATTTGCAGCGTTTTTTGCGCGTTCTGACACCTTCACGCTGGGCGTGTGCAATGGCTGTCAAATGCTCGCGCAAGTGCAAGAACTCATTCCCGGCACTGCGCATTGGCCGCAATTAAAACGCAATCGCTCAGAACAATTTGAAGCGCGAACGACGTTAGTTGGAATTGCGGAATCGCCCTCCATCTTATTGCAGGGAATGCAGGGATCACGCTTACCGATTGCAGTTGCGCACGGTGAAGGACGCATGACTTTTGCGAATACTGCGCAATTGGCGGCAGCGCAGCCGTTCATTGCGTTGCAATATCTTGAGAATAATGGACAAGTTGCCGAGCGTTATCCCGCCAATCCGAATGGTTCACCAGTTGGAATTGCGGGTTTAACCACAATTGACGGGCGCGTAACCATGATGATGCCGCATCCTGAGCGCGTCTTTCGTGCTATTCAACAAACGTGGCAACCCACAATAAAAAATGCTGAAGCAAGCGGCTGGTTGCGGATATTTCGCAATGCGCGAGCGTGGGTTTCCTGATATAAGTCAACTGAAATAACCAGTCGTGGTTTTGAGGTTAAACAATGAAGTATCTGTCACGAATGCTCTATGTCAGTCGCAGCAGTATTGGCTTAGATGATGATGCCGAATTGCAAAAGATTCTGGAGGTTTCGCGGCGAAAAAATCCTGATTTAGACATTACTGGCATTTTATGTGCCGGTGGTGGTCATTTCATTCAGATTTTAGAAGGGCCGCAGGAAAATCTCATCCGATTATACGGAATTATTCTTGCTGATCCGCGTCATTATGATTCGGTGTTAATTGGTATTGCGCCAATTGAAAAACGCATTTTCCGCAGTTGGTCAATGGGTTATTTAGTGAATTCACCTAACGTGATGGAAAGTAATCGCCAGCAATTGCTGGAGATTTGGCAAGGGCGCACCGAAGCGCGAGAATTGGTCAGTATGATGAAGCGCTTTTTGGAACAGCTTGAGCGTTAGTTGAATCGTGATGTTTTGAATAAAAAACCCGCCGATTGGCGGGTTTTTTGTTAACTGGTTTTAGACCATTGCAATTAAGGCGTTGGAATTCCTGCGCTCGTCACAACGAAATACACCGCAGCGGCAGCGCCTATTCCCAACAGCGTCGCTAATACAAATAAGCCATATACCATGCCCGGCACGGTCGCGGCTGGTGGTTCTGGTGCGGGTTGTGCTGCGAGCGCAGCCTCAATGTGTTCCTTCGCTGCCCGTTGCGCTTGCACCGTTGCCTGCCGCAGCAGTGCGGTTTCATCAATCACCGCTGCGGTCGGTGCCGGCGTCGGCAATTCGCGCCACTGTTTGGCCACTTGCTCCAAAATCAGCACCCGCTCCGCTTCCACACTGCGCTTGAGCAATTCCGAGGTGTCAGCCATCACCCGCGAGGAGTGCGTTTGCACCAGCGTTTGCACTTCCGCCAACGTGAGCGCGGGCGCTGGTGCAGTTGGCGCAGGTCTTGCCGCTGTTTCCGCCACTTGCGTCTCTACGCGCTGCTGCAACGTTTTGATTTCAGAAGTGAATTGAGTCAGCAGTTCGCGGCGCAGCGCGTCCAATTGCGGCATCAGTTGGGCGTTGAGCCGCTCCTCAACCAGCGCCAGCACGGTCTCTTCTGACAACGCTGGTGCAGCAGCAACGGGCGCGACCACTGGCGGCGGGGCAATAATGGGGGCGGCGCTGGCGCTGGGTTCAGACAGCGCGGCAGTTGCGAGTTGCACTTGCAGGCGGTCGAGAATCTCCGGCAAAAAGTCAGCGGCGGCCGATTTAGGCAAGATGCCAAACACACCTTTTTGATTGGCAGTCGTGATGAATTCCGGCTCTTCGTGCGAGGTACACATGACCACCGGAATGGCGGCGGTGCGCGGATCGTCACGAATCACATCCAGCGCCTCAAAACCGTTTAAGCCCGGCATCATGTGATCCATCAGAATTGCATCTGGTAGCTGGGTTTTGAGGAATTCAAACGCAGATTCAGCGCAGTCTGCCGTTTCCACATCAACTCCATGACGTTGGAGTTGCAGCCGCAGGGCGTAACGGGCGGATTTTGAATCGTCAACTAAAAGTATCTTCATTAGACTCAAGACCATGATTGCCAAAATTGGCGTTGAGGAAGGATGCGAACACCAACAAGGGCGGCGCGGGAAGTGGCGAAGTTCGTTTTCAATCTTAGCGAGCGGTTCCAAGGCGCTGCAAGTCATCTCTAATGATACGTCATTATTCAAACGTCACAATGAACTCATTGTCTTATTGGGTAATTTAAGTCAGTATTCCAACACAGTCCAGCGAGAATGATATGCTATTTTTTCTATTGTTGTTAATCGGCGTACCACTGTTAGAACTCTATTTTTTAATTCGGGTGAGCGTAGCGATTGGCGCATTACCCACGCTGGGTTTAGCAATTGTAACCGCAGTAGTCGGTGCTGCCTTGGTACGCCAACAGGGATTTAGCGTGTTACAGCGTGTGCAACGTGCATTACAGCGCGGTGAATTGCCCGCGCACGAATTGATTGATGGCGCATTATTGTTAGTTGCGGGAATTTTTTTGTTATTGCCGGGATTTTTAACTGACGCCACGGGCTTTTTACTATTACTGCCACCGTTGCGCCGCTGGTTACGGCAACGAGTGCTGCTCAATCAGCGCGGTCGCCACTCCACGCCAGCCGCGTCAACGTCAATTATTGAAGGCGAATTTCGGCGCGATGATTAGCCAAAACAGTTCCGTTATCATGCGATTTTCTCATTTCAGACTCACAACCTTGAAGCGTTCGCCCTCTTATTTTACGCATGTCTCGTCACGCTCACCGCTTGCTGTCCGCTGGAGCTTGGGGCTGATGGCGCTGGCGCTATTGACCGGCTGCGGCACCCTGTCATCGGCAGCGCCGCGTACGAGCGTCGCGCCGACCAGTCGCGGCTTCGTCGCCCAACAACCGCCACCGCCACCTTGGGAAACGCCGGTGACAGCAGCGGAATTGCGAGAACCCAATGCTGGCGTGATGGGACGCCTTTACAGCCAAGAACCCTTGCGCCTGCGCCAAGAACTCAGCGCGGTTTGTCAGGGAATGCCCGCAACCGCCGCACCACGAGTGCTGCGCTCACTGGTAGCAGATTTGTATTTTTCCGGGGTCGCGCCCGCAGTCGCCACCGAAGCCTTGCTGCTCGGCAAATGCGGTACAACCACCCAAGTGGTGACAGAAATGGTGGCACGCGGCGGCGAAGCGCAGGTCACGCTCATTGTGGAGCGGGCACAAACTTTGCAGGGTAATGGTGCAACACGTCCGCTGCTTGCCGCCGCGCAAGCGGGATTAGCGCGATTAGCGCATTTGCAACAGCAAGCTGAAGAGAACACTGCTGCCGTCAAATCATTACCTACTTATGGCATGGTGTATTTTCCGGCGGCCGGTGAATTTTCCAAAGTTGACACCGCCATTGCCTTAAATCGACTCTATGAAGACGCCATTCCCGGCTATGGTTTATACACCTTTGTCTTAGTTGGAAAACGAGAACCAAAAACAACCCAGTCAGCAACCACGCGAACGCAAGAATTATTGCGCGTGATTGAAACTTATATCACGGCTGATGCCCAACATGCTGATCCCAATCTAGAAACCCCGGCATTTTTAGTTCCGATTTATCCTGAAAAAGTGGGGCAACCATTCATTGAACAAGTCGCCTTTGATCTCGCCGAATCCATGCGCAATCATCTCAGCACCACCTTACGTCGCAACGGACAAATACAATTAGCGACGCAAATTGAACACAACAGCGGTCCCTTTTTAGTGTCATCATCAGAACCGCGTTTAACGCCAACTGATCCCAACACGCCACAGTTAATTACTGACTTATCACTGATTGGTGCAGAACATCTGTATAACGTGATTGATGCGTATGATCGCCCGCTTGCTACTAACGGCACGACGCCATTAGACAATTTAGCAATCATCCAAGAACGATTGTTAGCATTGCCAATTAAAGTGCCCACGACAGGAAAAAAAGTCCAAGGAAAATCAACTTGGGTATCATTACTTGGGATGCTAAAACCGCATCAAACGACAACGAAGCGTCGAGAAGCATTTTATATTGAACCATTTTCAGAATTTCAACTGACCACCCAACCGGATTTTATTCGTGCCATATGAACATTATTCCTGATAGTTTCAGCAGTTTCATACGCTTTTTAGTCGGCATCTTATTATTGCAAGCTGTCACAGTATTATTGATTTACACTGCCTTACAAACCAATTGGCAAGTCACTTGGCCACTCTTTACAGTGCTCGGAGCCGCAATTGGTTTTTTAGCAGCACTATGGTTTAACACCATTGTATATGCCCATCGCAGTCGCGCCGTCTCAAAAATTACCGAACGCTTCTCTAAAGAGCGTGAAAAAATTCGCGTGAAAGCAGAACAACAACGCGCTAAAGATGGACGTTCTAATGAGCGTTTAGCAGCACAAGCGCGTACCCGTCCCGCCATGGGAATGAGCTTAAAAACTGGCTTGATTGTGGGTGGTAGCGTGGGTTTAGGGATCGCCATGATGATGGCGCAATTAATGACTTTAGGCTTGGTCACATTAACGGCAGTTGGCGGCGCAGCATTGGGTTATACGGTACGCTCACGGCAAGAAAAACTATTTACTAATAAACAGTTAGCAACGCAAGAGCGCACTATGACTGTCATTACAGCCGACGCCACTACGCAATTGTTACCACGGCAAAAACAACAATCTACTGATGTGAATTAAACGGCGCTTTCAATTCCAGCAACAGGGTGATAGTGATGATTAAATCTTGGTTTCTTAAAGGTGCGCCAGTTGATGGAAATACTGTATTAGTGCCAATGGATCATTTTCCGGCAACGGTGGGACGCAGCACACAATGCACAATCACCATTGATTCTAATGGCGTGTCACGGGTTCATGCACGTTTTGAGTTGAGTGCGCGGGGAGAATTGTTGCTTACTGATTTAGAAAGCACCAATGGCACCTATCGTAATCGGGAACGTATTACGACACCAACTACGGTATTGGAAGGCGATATTTTACATTTCGGTACTGCTGAGTTTCGTTTAAGTCAATCTGTGGTTGATAGCTCAAAGTTAACCAGCAAGTCAGTGCGAGAACAAACTTGTTTAGTGGAAACTGGCAACAGTTTACCGGAAAACTTTTTATTGCAAGAAACTGATTTTCTGAGCATGTTAAAAGAGGATCAACTGCGCGTAGCGTGGCAACCGATTGTTGATTTTCATACCCGCCAAGTTTTAGCGTATGAAGTGTTGGGGCGCGGGGCGCATCTCGCTTTACCGCAATCACCCATGCAGTTATTTCAACTTGCAGAAAAACTCAATAAAGAGGTGGAATTATCGCAAGCCTTCCGTCGTTGTGGGGCGAAAGCAGCAGCACGACGTGAGAAGCCAGTGCGTTTGTTTATGAATAGCCATCCGCAAGAGATGTTTTTAGAATCATTTTTTAATTCAATTGAAGAGATATTATTGCTGGCACCACAGATGGAGTTGGTGATGGAAATTCACGAAACAGCGGTGAATGATGGCAATCAAATGAAAAGAATGGTAGATCGGCTGCGTGAGTGCGGTGTGTTGATGGCGTATGATGATTTTGGCGCGGGGCAGGCACGTTTACATGAAATCGCAGATATTCCTGCGGACATTGTAAAGTTTGATATGGGGTTAATTCGGGATATTCATCGCGCTCCGCTGAAGAAACAGCAGATGATTGAACAATTGGTAAAACTGGTATTGGATTTGGGTTCGCAAACGCTGGCGGAAGGTGTGGAAACTGAAGAAGAAGCGGCGGTGTGCATTCAAATGGGATTTCAATTATGTCAGGGTTATCTCACTGGACGCCCTGAATTGATATGAGTTTAATTTTGGATTGGTTAGCGATGGTTTAATTGTGTTAATACGTTATTTTGTTTTATTTATGTTGTTGGTAACAACCGGCGCTCGTGCTGACACGATGTTGCCGCCGGAGCAGGCATTTCAAATCACCGCGCAGGTTGAAAACGCGACCACGCTGCGGGTGCGCTGGACGATTGCCGCCGGTTATTACCTGTATCGGGATAAATGGCGCATCAGTTCGCCCACGCCCGGCATTGCGCTGGAACTGCCGTCGCGCCCTGCGCCAGAAATTAAGCAGGATCAGTGGCTTGGGGCGGTTGGGATTGATCGGCATTCTGGCGAGCTGTTGATCCAGATGCAGCGCGACGCGACGGCACCGGAGCAAATGACGCTTGAAGTGGCGTTTCAGGGCTGCGCGGATGCGGGATTTTGTTATCCGCCGCAGCGCCAGTCGTTTCAATTGACGTTGCCGCGTGCGCTGGCGCTGTCCGCCGTGCGCAATCATCTGCCTGCGCTGCGCGGCACTGCGCCAGACGAGTTGTTGCCGGTGACTGAGGCATTTCAGTTGACGGCAGAAGTGATTCCGCCGGAACAGGTGCTGCTGCGTTGGGACATCGCGCCGGGTACCTATTTGTATCGGGAGACGCTCGAAGTGACGCTGGAAGCTGCGGGTGACAGCGTGGCGCTCGGTGCGTTCAAACGTCCGGCAGGTGGGGTGAAAACCGCAGCGGTATTGCCAGATGGGGCGCTGGGTGATGCGGAGGTGTATCACGATCAATTGGAATTTGTGGTGCCGCTGCTGCGCCAGACCTCGGAGGCAACGGCGTTGACGTTGATCGTGCGTTATCAGGGCTGCGCGGAAATTGGCGTGTGTTATCCGCCACAAACGCAGCGGTTGACGCTGGAATTGCCAGTCCAATCGTCGCTGCCGGTCGCGCCAGCCGCGCAGCAAGTGCCAGCCGGTGAAATCGCCGAACCGCTGCCAGATGAAAATGACGCGCCAGCTCTGGCTCTGGAACCCCCCTTTGAAAAAGTGGATCAAGGCGAATTTTCCGATCAATTCTCCAGCGTGTTGGCAAGCGGCAAGTGGTGGGCAATCTGCGCTGTGTTCTTTGGCTTCGGGCTGCTGCTGGCATTCACGCCGTGCGTGTTTCCGATGATCCCAATTTTGTCCGGCATCATCGTTGGACAGGGCGCAACGCTCACCACGCGCCGCGCCTTCTGGCTGTCATTGGTGTATGTGCTGGCGATGGCGTTGACCTACACAGTGGCAGGAATCGCCGCCGGTTTGTTTGGTGCAAATTTACAAGCTGCATTTCAAAATCCTTGGATTATCATCAGCTTCGCGCTGATTTTCGTGGTGCTGGCGCTGTCAATGTTTGGATTTTATGAACTGCAATTGCCGTCGCGCTGGCAATCCAAACTCGCCGCCATCAGCAATCATCAAACCAGCGGCACGTTGCTCGGCGTCGCCATCATGGGACTGCTGTCGGCACTCATCATCAGTCCCTGCGTCGCGCCACCGCTGTTCGGCGCACTGGTTTACATCAGCCAGACCGGTGACGCCGTGCTTGGAGGGCTGGCGCTGTTCGCATTGAGCTTGGGAATGGGCGCACCGCTGCTGGTGATTGGCACCTCGGCTGGACGGCTGTTGCCGCGAGCGGGAGCGTGGATGGAGGCGATCAAAACGGTGTTTGGCGTGTTGCTGCTGGGTGTGGCGATTGTGCTGCTGGAGCGGATCGTGCCGGCGGCGCTGACGCTGGTGCTGTGGGGCATGTTGTTGATTAGCAGCGGAATCTATCTCGGCGCGTTGACGCCCGTGTCAGCGGGAAGCAGTGGCTGGCGCACGTTGTGGCGGAGCTGTGGGGTGATGTTGTTGATTTACGGCACTTTACAGTTACTTGGCGCGGCGGCGGGTGGCAACAATCCGTTGCAACCGTTGCGCGGGGTGATGACGAGCGCCGCTGCGCCCGAACGTGCGGAGTTGTTGTTTCAGCGGGTGAACAGCGCCGATCTCGACCGTGCGTTGGCGGCGGCGACCGCAGCGGGGAAGCCGGTCATGTTGGATTTTTATGCGGATTGGTGCGTGTCGTGCAAAGAGCTGGAGCGCGATACGTTCAGTGATCCGACGGTGTTGGCGGCGGTGCAGCGATTCGTGCGGTTGCAGGTGGATGTGACTGCGAACACGGCGGCAGATCAGGCGGTCATGCAGGAACAATTTGGGATTTTCGGGCCACCGGCGTTGTTTTTCTTTGATGAACACGGCGTTGAAATGGCGGCAGCGCGGGTGTTGGGTTTTATCTCCGCTGCGGAATTGCTGGCGCATCTGCGCCAGCACGAGTTTTGAATTGCTGCTGGCGCTTAAATTGCCAAAAAGCGATTGATTTCAAGTAACTGCGTGGGCGGTCGGTGCTTGCCATCCGCCAACGCTTCGCGCAGCGGGACGAGCTGATTGGTTTGTCCTAATTTGCCCGCCAACACCAGCGTTGCGCCCTCCAGCGCCGCCTGCACCGCAAACACGCCCAGCTCGGTCGCCAAATAGCGATCCAGCGCGACCGGCGAGCCGCCGCGTTGAATGTGACCGAGAACGCAGGTGCGGGTTTCAAAGCCATGTCCTTCGATGTCCGCTGCGACCTGCGCGACGCCGCCGTCGCAGGCACCTTCGGCGACCACGACGATCACGCTGCGCTTGTTGCGGGCGCGATATTCTTTGATGCGGGCGCTGAGAGCGGCGGAGTCATACGGTTGCTCAGGAATCAAAATCTCTTCTGCACCGCCGCCAATGCCGGTAAATAACGCGATCCAACCGGCGTGCCGTCCCATCACTTCCAACAAAAAGATGCGATCAAACGCATCGGCGGTGTCACGCAGGCGATCAACGGCATCAAGCGCAGTATCCAGCGCGGTGAAAAAGCCAATCGTCCAATCGGTGCCGCCGAGATCGTTGTCAATCGTGCCCGGCAGCCCGATGAGTTGCCCCTGCCAATAGTCTGCCAGTGCGAGCGCACCCTGCATCGAACCGTTGCCGCCGATCACCAGCAGCGCGTCAATGCCCAAGCCTTTCAAGGTGCTGGCGGCTTGTTTTAAGCCTTCGGGATGGTGCATTTCTGGAGCGCGGGCGCTGCCGAGAATGGTGCCGCCGCGTTGGATGATGTTGGTGACGGAGCGGGCATCGAGTGCCTGATAGTCGCCGAGCAACACGCCGCGATAACCGCGCTGAAAGCCGATAACTTCCAAGTTGTGATAAATCGCGGTGCGGACGATGGCGCGTAAACAGGCGTTCATGCCGGGCGCATCACCGCCGCTGGTCAGAACGCCGAGGCGATGAGGACGAGTAGTCATGGCAATTGCCGACACGCAGCGAAGGTGACGGGCGTTTGGGTGCGACCGGAGCGACTGCCTTGCGCTTCCATTGCTTGAATCACGTCCATACCGGCAATGACTTTTCCAAACACGACGTGCTTACCATCTAAAAATGGTGTGGGCGCGACGGTAATAAAAAACTGTGAGCCGTTGGTATTTGGACCTGCATTAGCCATTGATAACACCCCGGCTGCGTCGTGATGCAATTGGAAGTTTTCATCGGGAAATGATTTGCCATAAATGGATTCACCGCCGGTACCATTGCCATTGGTAAAGTCGCCACCTTGAATCATAAACCCCGGAATAATGCGATGAAATGGACTGCCGGCGTAATTGAGCGATTTACCTTTTTCGCCGGTACACAAGGCGCGAAAATTCTCTGCTGTTTTCGGAACGACATTGGCGAATAATTCGAGCGTGACGGTGCCAGCGGGTTGATTGTCGATGGTGACGTCGATGGCGACTTTGGGATTGGCAGCCAGCGCGGCGGTGGCGGCAGTGAACAGGACGCTGGCGAGAAGGGGTTTGAGGTGGTGCATGTGCTTGATTTCCCAATTGATGACAAGAGTGTGTGACTGAAAGTGAGCTGTGGCGTTGGTTAAACTGTCACGGCATGAACTGTTTTTTTACCACAAGAGGTTTGCGATGAAACGACCATTTTCGATGACTGTGATTGCGTGTACTGCCAGCGCGATGATTGTAGGCGGCTGCGCCAGCCCCGGCGGTGGCGTCTCAGACACCGGTCAGGGCGCGATGATTGGCACTGCGATTGGTGCGGCAACGGGGGCGCTGATTGGCTCGAAGGGTGCTAATGCGGGACGTGGGGCGCTCATCGGTGCGATTGGCGGGGCGTTGGTGGGAACGGCGGTGGGTGCGTATATGGAAAAACAGCACCAAGATTTCCAGAAGGCGCTGGCGGATGAAATTGCGAGCGGCATGATTCGCGTCCAAAAACTGCCCAATGATGAATTATTGGTGGGAATGACGGGCGAGACGACGTTTGAGGTTGATTCTGATCAGATCAAGCCCGGTTTTTACAGCACGATGGATAAAATCGCTGCCATCGTGACCAAATATGGCAAGACGGAATTGGCGATTGCTGGGCATACCGATAGCACTGGTTCTGCCGGTCACAATCAAATGCTATCGGAACGCCGGGCGGGTTCAGTGGAGCGTTATCTCGGCAATGGCGGCGTGGTGGCAAATCGGATGACGTCGGCTGGTTTTGGGAAAGATCAACCGATTGCGAGTAATGCCAGCGAATCTGGGCGGCGCTTAAATCGGCGGGTTGATATTACCATCGTGCCGATTCGACAAGACGCAGGTTAATTGCGTTTCTTTCAGCTCTTTTATTGAATAACGCGCTCGCTTTGATTGCGTGAGTTTAATAACGGAGCTGAATGCGCCCAACAACGATCAAAATGATATTGACTTTTTATGCCGCGATACTTTTGAAGTTTTACTGACAACTATTTTAATAAGCCAAAGCGAGTATTTATGACGGGTAAGGTGTGGTTTGTGGGTGCCGGTCCGGGCGCACCAGATTTAATTACGGTGCGCGGGGCGCGATTGCTGGCCGAAGCGGGTGCGATTTTGTACACCGGCTCGTTGGTGGCAGAAACGGTGCTGCAATGGGCAACTCCCCAGTGCGAGATCGCCGACTCCAAAACGATGGCGTTGGCGGAAGTGACGGCATGGTTGCTGGATCGCGCCCAGCGCCACGCGGTGGTGGTGCGGCTGCAAACCGGCGATCCAACGCTGTACGGCGTGGTGGCCGAGCTGGCGCGTCCGCTGGATGCGGCGGGGATTCCAGTGGGGATTGTTTCTGGCGTGTCGTCAGCAATGGCGGCGGCGGCAGCAGCGGGTGAATGTTTGACGCTGCCAGAACTCACGCAAACCGTGATTTTTACGCGCTTGTCAGAACGGACGGCGATGCCAGCGGGTGAGTCGTTTGTCTCGCTGGCGGCGCACGGCTGCACGTTGTGCATTTTTTTGTCGATTGAGCGCATCGAGGCGGTGGTGGCGCAGTTGCTTGAAGCGGGTTGGGCGGCAACGGCAGCAGTGGTCATTGTTCACAAGGCGACATGGCCAGATGAGGTCGTGTTGCGCGGCACCTTGAATGACATCGCCGCGCAGTGCCGAGCGGCCAACATTGATCGACAAGCATTGATTGTGGTGAGTCCGGCACTCGGAGCGCGGTTTCGCCCCAGCAACACCACGTCTAAATTGTACGACGCGGCATTTCCGCGTCGGTTTCGTTCCACCACTTGAGGTCAACTCCATGACGTTGATTATTGCTGCGTGTTTGCTGGATATCGTACTGGGTGATCCGGCATATCGGCTGCATCCGGTACGGCTGATCGGTGATTTGAGCACGGCGCTTGAGCGGCAATTATTCGCTCGCGGTTGGAACCAGCGCAGCGGCGGCGTGCTGCATCTGTTGCTGGTGCTGACGGTCGCGCTGACTGTGTGGCTGGGCGTTCGCGCCAGCCTGAGCTTAGTTCATCCGCATTTGGTGTTCATTTGGGATTTGTATCTCGCCGCCAGCCTGCTGTGTCTGCGGGATTTGATCGTGCAGGGCAAACGGATTTTGAGCCTGCTTGATGACCTGCCAGCAGCACGGCAGCAATTGAAGCAATTGGTGGGACGCGACACTGCGCCGTTGCAACAAGATGGCATCATCCGCGCCACGTTGGAGAGCTTGGCGGAAAATCTGACCGATGGCGTGCTCACACCGCTGTGGGCGCTGTGTTTATTCGGTTTGCCGGGGCTGATTGTGGTCAAAGTCATTTCCACGCTGGACGCGATGGTTGGTTATCAAAATGAGCGTTATCAACGCTTTGGCTGGGCGGCGGCGCGGTGCGACGATTGGATGCACTGGCTGCCAGCGCGGATTTCTGTGGTGATGATTGCGATGGTGGCGGCATGGCAACGGTTACATCCGCTGCTGGCGCTGCGCACGGCGTGGCGTTATCACGCGCTGCTGCCGAGTCCCAATTCGGGTTGGAGTGAGGCGGCGCTGGCTGGCGCGTTGCGGGTGCGGCTGCTCGGTCCGGTGTGGCGCGACGGGCAGTTAATCAATGAGCGGTTTATTGGCGAACCGGAGTGGTCGGCGCAGCTCACGGCGGTGGAATTGCGGCAGGGGTTGTGGGTGATTCTGGGTTGTTATCCGGTGGCGCTGATGATTGGGCTGGTGCTGGCGCATAGCTTGTGAGCTGTGGGTGATGCGTCCGCATCACCACCTCAACTTTTAGAATTCCACCGCAAGCTGCGCGATCACGCTGTCATCGGTATCACCACTGCCGCCGTCAGCGTGGTCATACGCAGTGCTCCGCGCCCATTCCAATGCCAACGTGGTTTTTTCCAACACTTCAACCGACCAGCCCAATAACCAGCGTTGTTCCGGCAAATCCAGCGCCAGCGCCTCGCTCGTGCCTTGATAACCGATTGATAGAGTGGATTGTTTTCCCAGCACGGCAAAGCGCAATCCCGCTTCGAGCGTCCACGCCGCAGGACGAGCGCCCTGATTGTTGAAATCAATCTGGTCGGCAGCAAAATCATCAGTGGCTGTGAGATATTCCCCGATCAAATTAAAACGCCCGACAGTGGCGCTGGCACTCGCCGTCCACGCCCCGCTCCGTTCCGAACGCGCTCCCACGCGCTCTTGCAACAGGTCAGTTTCGCCGAGATCGTTGAGATAACCCACGCTCGCCGCCCACGTTCGTTCTGATGCGGTGTGGGTGTAACCAACCATCGCACCCCAGTTATCAAGCTGATCGTCGTCGTCAAGCGTGGTTTCACCGTTAAAGAGATACAGTGCGCCAGCAAAATCACCCTTCTCCATCCCCATGTGCAGCGCCGACTCGCGGATTTCGCCGAGTTCGAGCGTGAGCGGATCGGAAATCAAATTGGTTTCATACACGCCAAACGGCAGATAAATCTGTCCCGCCGTGAACGATAACGACGTCACCTCGGCGTTGGCGACGGTGAGATAACCGGTGTCGATCTCCAAATCGGTCACATCCTGCTCATACAGCAGCGACACGCCCGCCTCGATCCACGCATTCACCTTCGACTTCACGCCCAGCTCCACCGTCGCCAACGTGACATCGCTGGTGCTGCTGCCGTGTTCTGGCGCGAAATAACCCGCTTCCACTTCAATTAACCCAGAAAATTCAAGGCGATGAATCCAATCATCATGGTCTGGCGCAGCGTCCGCCTGCTGCTTGATGAGTGTGGCGGCTTGCTGTTGCAGCGCCGCTTCTTGAGCGCGATTTTGCGCTTCCAATCGCGTCAAGCGACTGGTCACGCTGTCAGCAACAGCAGGAGTTTGAATAGCCAGCGCCAATGCAATGGCAGTCGAAAGCGTTAATTTTTTCATAGGCTTAGATGTCATAACAGTGATAAAAAATGGCGTCGCGGTGGGCGATACCGGACGCCGTTGACGAGAACACTGCAAGCCTAACATCCGTTTTCAGAGTGGCCAAACAAGAATTGTTTTTATCTTAACGCTTCAGTCAACGCGGATAGGAGTGACACAGTTGCGATGTAAGCCATTGTGTTAGTTATCATTTGTCAGTGATAACCGTGCTTTTTACTGACAACCGCCAACTGACAACTTTTTGCAACTGCGTTACTTCTAGTTGAGACAATCACGCAAATCAGGAATTTTTGTTGTTGCCTCACAATGCAAAATGCGATGCACGCGGAATCGATAGCGATTTTCTAATTGTTCTTGTTCAATCAAATTCACAATTTTATTGCTGATAATGAAACTTTTTTCAATCACTTTTCTGCCGCTGTTGCTTGCAAGCATACTGACTAATTCCAGATATTCTGGACGCTTTTCTTTCGTAAATTGAAGTTGTTCAAAAGCATGTGATAAATCACCTCCTTTCAATTCAACTAAAAAAGCCGCACTGCGCTGATGACTCGAAAAAAGAAACAAACCGTCACACTTTTTACCGTTGTCAGTACATACACAACCATCAATGACAATTGCTTTAACCTGTTCCCCAGTGCGAACGCTAAATTTAACTTTTTTTCCGCGCTCCGCTAGTGTGAACGCATCTGCACAACATTGATGGTAATTATCCATTTTGCGGCAGACACAGTGTTCAAAGCGCATAACCTCAATCATAACGCTGTTCCCATTCAAGATCGCGCATTCGGTCATACACTTGAGTCAACTCGTTAAAGTAATTGAGTAGCGTATCATCCAATAAACCTAATTCAGTATTGAGTAACGATTGTTCACCTGTTGCGGTCAGCACATACGCAGCAACATCTGCTGCTGCAATTGGAACGATGTTTTTAATATCTTCTTCAAGCGCAAGATGTGCAACTTTATCGCGTTTTAGTTGATTATTGATGGCTTCCACAATATATGGACTGTGGGTGGTGATGATAAATTGCGTATTTTGAAACGTTTTTAGCAAATCACCCATCACTCGCTGTTGCCATGATGGATGAAGATGAAGATCAATTTCATCAATCATAACGACTGCTTCCGCAGCGAGTGGCTCGGTAAGATGTGGATTTGCCATTGCCATCCGCGCACTTAAATCAATGACTAAACCGATCAGGGTTTTATAGCCATCACTCAACTGCCCGATATTTAATTGTTCGCCATCTTTTTGCACGACAAATTGCAAGGGATTAAGGGCAATATGTGGATTTGACAGGTCTGGAAACAGCGCAGTTAATGCAGTGCGCACTGCATTGAGTTCTGGCAAACTCGCATCAAAGCTGCGGCGTTCTTTTTGCAAGCGATGTTCTTCATTTTCTTTGTTATAAAACCAAACAAATGCAGACTTAAACCGGCTGTCTGCATTCAACGCATTGGCTAATGCTTCAAGCGGCGCATGTTCTTTGGGAAAACCTTTACGACTTAACGGCAATTCAAGCAAGGCGCGACCAACGCCGTAATACACAAATAACGGCAATTCAACATTGTTGCCGTTATTTAATGGATCAAGCACTGTGTGATTAAGATAGTGCTCCAGTTCACGCACACCCAAACTATTTGCTATTTGTGATGCAGTTTTTTTACTGTTATCGCGGCGTTGGGTACGATCCCAACGCAATCCGCTGGTGGTTTCAAGTGTTACCCGCACATAGGGAGCCAATAGGTTATTGCTTTGGCGAATCTCGCCGGTTTTTTTGAATGATAACCCCGTGAGATTGGGTAAATGGGTCAACACCGCTCCCAAACCGATGGCAATTCCATCTAACACGGTGGTTTTTCCTGAACCATTTGCGCCAATTAACAGCGTTAAACGGCGTCCCAGTTCAAGAGATAACAACGCTTTAGCGCGAAAGTGTTCTAAAATAACGCGTTGAAGTCGCATCAATCACCACCGTTTTAATTGCTAAACACTTCAAGGACGCCGAGGAAATTGCCCAAAATCCGGTGCGCGCTTTTCTAAAAACGCATTGCGCCCTTCTTGCCCTTCTTCAGTCATATAAAACAGCGCCGTCGCGTTGCCCGCTAATTCCTGAATACCGGCTAAACCGTCGGTATCTGCATTAAAAGCAGATTTCAATACCCGCAGCGCGGTGGGCGATAATTGATTCATTTGTCTGCACCACGCCACCGTTTCTAATTCCAAATCCGCCAGCGGTACAACCGTATTCACTAAACCCATGTTTAATGCTGCTTGCGCGTCGTATTGGCGACATAATAACCAAATTTCTTTGGCTTTTTTTAATCCTACTGTTCGCGCCATTAAACCCGCACCAAACCCACCATCAAAGCTGCCGACCTTTGGTCCGGTTTGTCCAAAACGAGCGTTATCCGCAGCAATCGTTAAATCACAAATCAAATGCAGCACATGACCGCCGCCAATCGCATAACCAGCCACCATTGCGACAATTGGTTTGGGCAAGGTGCGAATTTGCCGCTGTAATTCGAGCACATTCAAATGCTCAATTCCGGCGTCGTCTTGATAACCCGCGTCGCCGCGAATGCGTTGATCACCGCCAGAACAAAATGCCAATTCACCCGCGCCCGTTAAAATAATGACGCCAATATCTGGATCGTGATGTGCCCGATGAAAAGCATCAATCAATTCGCGCACGGTTTGCGGACGAAATGCGTTGCGCACTTCGGGGCGATTGATGGTGATCTTGGCAATGTGTTCGGCGACGTGATACAGAATGTCTTGATAAGGCAATGATTCTGGCTGTTGCCAGTGAATTGGAGGGCGTTGATTGTCAATTGATTGCATAGCGATTATTTCCAATAAAGAGGCGCGTGATGACGCAGTTTAGCCGCAAATAGCACTGCGCTGGCGCGGTATGAGGTGACAAGCTGCGGGTAACTGCCTATAATTGGGCGCTCAGGGCTGAATGGCAGAGTGGTCATGCAGCGGCCTGCAAAGCCGTGTACCTCGGTTCGATTCCGGGTTCAGCCTCCAAACATCACAACAGCGTCGCTCACTGCGACGCTGTTTTTTTGTGCCCAGCGTTTTAGTCGTCGCTGGAGATCGGGTGTGGATGGCGGACGCGAACGTAAATGCTGGCAACCAACAGCACAATGTTGACCACGCCAATGACCACAAATGGCGCTCGCGGATCAATTTGATCAAACAGTCGCCCGCCGATTGCCGTCATCAATAAAATTCCCAGTGCGCCAGCGACGTTGAATGCGCCCAAAATTGAGCCGCGCTGCGCTGGCGGTGCTTCCTGTCCAATCAGCGATTGTCCGCCGAGAAAGACGCTGATTTGACCGATGCCCAGCAGGATGAAAAAGACGCTGCCGCCGCTCGCCAGCGGATCGTCGAGCAGCAGCAACGCTAAATTGCCGCCCGCAGATAACGCCATGCACACCGCCAACGCAGTCACGCGATCCATCCGATCCAGCAGCGGACCGAGCAGCGGTGCCCACGCCAACGCTGCGACTTGCGAGATGACGAAAATCATGGTGCCGCTCATCACGGCTGCTGCCGGTTCCAATCCCGCAGCTTTGCCCGCCAAGGTGCCCCATAAAATCAAAAACACGGCGTTGACCGATTGATCGCCCCGCGCAATGAACGCGCTGGCATATGCCAATAAAATGCGCGGATGACGCGCTTGGGTGAAACCGCTGACTAACAACTCGCGCACCGTCGGCCGTTCCTCTTGTCGCAGCGGAATGCCGGGTTTTAAGCCCCAAAATGCGAACGCTGCTACCGCAACTGCGATGCCGGCGACGATGAAATGAGTGAGCTGTCCGGCAGCCACGCCGTCCCAACCGTGATTGACGAACAGCTTGGGCAGCGCACCGAATCCTTGGCTCATCACCACCACGCCCAATCCGCTTAATAAGCCGACGGCAGCAACCAATTTGCCGCGTGAACACTCGGCGGGATAATCCGCCATGACGGTCGATAACCCGCCAGCGACCGTGACCACCGCCAGCGCGTAGATGATGCGGTCGGCGTACAGCATCTCAATTGAAGTGGCGAGCGGATAGAGCGCGTAAGTGAGCGCCAGCAGGAGAAAGCCGCTGGCGTACACCGAGCGCCGTCCAATCCGATCCATCGCAATGCCAGCGGGCATGAACAGCAGCAGCGTTAAAATCTCGGTGAAAAACACGAGGTTGCTGCTGACGGTGCCCTGTTCGGAGCTAGGAATGTGCAGATGTTCGTTGAGGATGTAGGTCTGGCCGATGGAAATGAAGATCATCAGCCCAATCGAGAAAAAAGCGACGAGCAAAAACGTCCAGCCGTGTTGCGCGTGAATGCCGGGCGCGAGCCGCAGCGGTCCGATTTGCGTGAGAGTCGTTGACAAAGAAGTTGATACAGACATGGCAAATAAGCAGCAGATTCAGTGAATTGATTAAGCACTTCACGCTAACCAGATTGGGACGGTAACGCAATGTCAACGGCGAGCGCATCCAGTTCACGGCTCCATCAACACATTCAGTTCCGGTGTCCGCTCATTGGCTCTGATGTAGCCAATACCGCCGGGCTGAGATTTCACAAACTCAATGATCTCACGGCTGCTGGCACAATCTTTTGGCGGCGTTCCTTTACCAATAAAACGCCGCACGGTCCAATAAGCCAGATATTGATCTTCATCTTTAGCGAGAATGGTAGCCAAAAATTGTTTGCGTTCCAGCGTGCCAGGAGCAGCATTGACAACCGTTGCTGGTTGTCCATTCACCTCGATAATGCGTCCGGTGAAGAGCTTTTCGACGGTGACGCGATCCAATTTAGGTAACGTTGGATTACCAATCACGATAATATTTTCGGCGCTCGATTGGCTAACGGCGCAGCTAAATAACAAAAGTGCGAGCAGGATGAGTCTGTTATCCATGACTGCGTCCTTAAAAAATAAAGTTATATGACAAAGAAAACAGATTGATCACTTGATCACTGATTTCACTGTCCGGCGGAGCATCCACTAAATTGGAACCAACGCCAATATAAGTACGCGCCCATTCTAATTTGAGCTTACTTTTCGACGTGAGCACATAAGAGGCTCCTAATGCCCAAGTTTGTTGATCGTAAGCTAAAAACAGATCAGCAGCGGCGTGTTGTGAAGCGTTAATCAGCGGCGCATTAGGAATCCAAGCGGGTACCGAGGTTTGATTCAGTGCTCGATTTAAATCAAGCGCAGCATCTTCAGAACGCAACCAAGCATAATATAAATAAGGCGTCCATCGACCGGTTTGGCGTCGCAGTGACACATAACCACCGCTGCTATTGACACCACCGCTGGCTTCCTTAACCGAACGTTTTGCATATTCAGTGGCTAAACGAATGTTGTGACTCAGACCAATGTCTGCACCAACAAAAATGGTAGAAATATCTTGACGACTGCGCTGAGGTAATTGCGTTTCTGGCAAAAATGAGTAATAGCTTATTCCCGGCATAGGATTGACTAAAACCGGACGATCAACCCACTCACCGCCATCATTGCGCTCTGCCGAAGGTCGATAAAAACTTATCCGATATAAGTTATCTAACCGTTGATATGACAAAACAATCCCCTTCGCTTCCATTTGAATCGGTATAAACAGTGGACCTGAATCAATGTAACCGGGAATTGTATTGCGTACAGAATAACGCGCCGCCGTGTCAGTTGATCCCCAAAATACTTCGAGGCTGAGATCACCTTCCCACTGTTCCCACGTTTTACTAATGGAGATGCCAGTAAAATCAACACTGGGTGCCGTTGAATACACTTCAATTGGCAAACGGGCATAATCAAATGTCCAACCGACGTCGATATTTTCTGAATTAAGATAGCCCAATAAACGCGATTTTCCCACCCGAATTAACCAATCGTTGGTTGGTCGCCACGATAAAAATGCCCACGATAATTTTGGTGTCCACAAATTATCATCATCATCTGCCGGTGACATCTGTCCTTGTACTGTTGCGCTCCAATGTGAATTGAATTTGGCATCTAGTTGTAAACCCAACAAACTGTCTCGCGCTAAAGTGCCGCGATTGTTAATAAATCGTTGAGTATTATAAGGTTGATCCGAACGGACATAACCGATGGTTCCATAACCAGACCACGAATAATCAACCGCTAATGCAGTGTTTAACCCCACACTGAGAAGGGCTGCCCAAACGCAGCGCGAATACAGGCGCATAATTTCCCCTAACACAATTGCTTTATTTATACCAATGCCAAAAACTGTCGCTATGAAACTGCGCAACATTTCCGTTTGGTTTGCCGTGCTCGTGCTGTTGGCGCTTGTTGCCAATGGCATCTTGTTGTTTCTCATGGCGCAAGCGCACAACAGCTTGCTGGCTACGCAAGCGCATCGCCAGGAGGCGCTGGCGCTGACCTATAACTTACAGCAGGAAACGGAACAGTTAGCGCGTTTGGTTCGTGCCTACACTGCCACTGGGGAACCACGCTATCTGTTTTATTATTACGACATCATCAGCATCCGCTTGGGAGAAAAACCACAACCGCTTGATTTCAATCCCACGACTTATTGGGACGAAGTCATCGCTGGTCGCCGTCAACACCGTTTGCCAGACAACGGTATTAGCATTTCCCTTGCTGACCGCATGACTTCATTGGGATTTAGCCAAGATGAGTTCGCCGCGTTAGAGCGCATTCGTGCCGCCACTACCGCATTAAATCAAATTGAACAAATCGCCTTTGCGGCCACTCAAGGGTTATACGATCCAGAAAAAGCTGAGTTCACTTCCGACGGAACACCCCGCCTTGATTTTGCCAGTCAGCGCGTCAACGGTTCCGAATATAACGGCTGCAAAGCGGATTTGTCGGCGGCGGTGCAAACGCTGATGAGCCTCACCGATCAACGTACCCGCGAGGAAAGCGACGCTGCCACCCAGCGTCAAAGTCAACTCATCACCCTGTCTTTGGGCTTTATGGCAGCTAACATCATGTTGGTGTTGTTAGCTTCACGGGTGATGCAACAGAAGGTGTTACAACCGATTCGTTGCTTAAGCACCGCCGCCAAAAAGCTCGCCGCCGGTGATTATTCCACCCGTGTCTTCGCCATCAATGCCGCGCAACACTCGTTGGGCGTGGAGGAATTAAACTCGCTCGGTTCTATCTTTGATGGTATGGCGCAATCCATCGAATATGAATTGCTGGCGCGAGCTGCGGCGCAACGAGCCTTAGAAGCTGCCCGCCATCAAGCCGAAAATGCCACGCGGGCAAAATCAATGTTCCTTGCCAACATGAGCCACGAAATCCGCACGCCCATGAACGCCATCATCGGCATGAGTTATCTGGCGCTGCAAACCGCGCTTTCCCCGCGCCAGCACGATTACGTCAGCAAAGTTCACGCGGCTGCGCAATCGCTGTTGGGGATCATCAACGACATCCTTGATTTTTCTAAAGTAGAAGCAGGCAAGCTGGAGTTGGAAGTGGCTGCTTTTCGGTTGACTGACGTGTTGGATAACACGCTGGCATTGGTACGGCATCGCGCTGAAGAAAAGGGCATCGCACTCCATTTGGATATTACTGATCCATTGCTGCGCGGTGCGGACGGGGTGGTACACGGCGACGCGCTGCGCTTGGGGCAAGTGCTCAATAACCTGTTATCCAATGCGGTCAAGTTCACCGAACGCGGGGTGGTGGAGTTGACATTATCGACCGTTACGCGCAGCGCCGAGCGCGATTGCCTTCTCCGTTTCAGTGTTCACGACACCGGCATCGGCTTGACCAGCGAGCAAATTGATAATCTGTTTCAGGAATTCACCCAAGCCGACGGCTCCACCACGCGCCGTTTTGGTGGCACTGGTTTGGGGTTAGCCATCAGTAAACGGCTGGTGGGTTTGATGGGCGGTGAGATTGAAGTGGCAAGTCAGCCCGGCGTGGGTTCCTGTTTCACGTTTACGGCGCAATTCACCACCGCTGATCCGGCAACCTTAACGACGCCGCCACTTGCGGTAGGTACGGTCAATTTAATTGGAATGCGGGTGTTGCTGGTCGAAGATCATCCAATCAATCAACAATTGGCGGTGGAATTACTCGCCAGTCAGGGTGTGACCGTGACCGTGGCCAATCACGGGCAAGAGGCGCTCGATCTGCTTGCGACCCAGCCGCCACTGCATTATCACGCCGTGTTGATGGATATCCAGATGCCGGTGATGGACGGGTATGAAACGACGCGCCGCTTGCGGGCTGATCCGCGCTATGCGGCGTTGCCGATCATTGCGATGACGGCACATGCGATTGTAGAAGAGCGGGAGCAGTGTTTGGCGCTGGGCATGGCAGAACATTTGAGCAAACCCATTGAACCCGCCGCGTTATATGCCGTGCTCGCACAGCACTATCACGCCCTACCGGAGCTGGCGCGACCAGAAACGGTGCCAACCAATTCGGTGCTCACGCCATCACCGTTGCCGCTGGTGACGGGTTTGGACAGCGCCAGCGGACTGCGGCGCGTGGGCGGCAATGTGCGTTTATATGAGCAATTGTTGACCAATTTTACGGCTGAGTTTGCCGACGTGCCGCCAACATGGACAGCATTTTGGGCAGTGCGCGATTGGGCAACGAGCGAACGATGGGCGCATACACTCGCCGGCTTGGCAGGCACCATCGGCGCTGAATCGCTGCGGACACGAGCGCAAGCCTTGGAAACGGCATGTCGCCAACAGATCGAGACCGCAGCATTGGCGGCGTGGCAACCGTTGATACTGGAATTGCAGCCGCTGGTGACGGAGTTACACACCTTTCTCAGCACGACCGCAGCACCGACAGCGGAGACAACCACGCCACTCATCGCAGCGGCGCTACCGGAGTGTTTGCGCCACTTGCGCCAGTTATTAGAGGCTTGCGATGGTGATGCAGTCACAGTTTGGGAAACGCATCAAACAGCATTTGCACAGTGTTGTACGCCAGAACAATTGCGCAAAATCAATCAAGCGATATTTAATTTTGATTTTGAAACTGCTTTGACGTTATTGCCAAACACTGATAGTTAAACAATTTGCGCAGTAACGTCTATCAACACGGGATTTTAATATGGTTTTTACGGAAATTGAGCGCCCCACCATTTTGGTGGTGGACGACACTCCAGCAAACCTCAGTTTGCTTAATGGTTTTCTTGGTAAAGAATACCGTATTTTATTAGCTAATCACGGCAATAAGGCGCTGCAATTAGCACAAGAACGACGTCCAGATTTAATTTTACTCGATATTATGATGCCGGATATGGACGGTTATGAGGTGTGTCGCCGCTTGAAAGCAGATGAAATGTTGCGACGAATTCCGGTGATATTCCTCACCGCCAGAATTGAAACGGAAGATGAAGAACAAGGTTTTGCAGTGGGCGCGGTTGATTTCATTCATAAACCAATTAGTTTGCCCATTGTCGCAGCGCGGGTACGTTCGCATTTGCAACTCAAAGCGTGGCAAGATTTTTTAATTGATCAGAATGCGTGGCTGTTGCGCGAAGTGGAAAAACGCTTATCTGATATTAACCATTTTCAAGATGCGTCAATTTTGACGATGGTGTCGCTGGCGGAATTCCGCGATGAATGCACCGGCAATCACATTCAACGCACCCAAGAATATGTCCGCTTGCTGGCGCAGCAACTCGCGCATTTACCGCGTTATCAACATCAATTGACCGAAAATTATATTGAATTGATGGCAAAATCAGCGGCGTTGCACGATGTCGGTAAAATTGCAATTCCCGATCATATTTTGCTTAAACCCGGTAAATTGACGGATGAAGAATTCGTCATCATGCGCACTCACGCGGTGCGCGGTTATGAAATGTTGGCGCGAGCGGGTGAACATCTCGGCGAGCACGGCGAATTTCTGAAACTGGCAAAAGATATTGCCCATTATCACCACGAAAAATGGGACGGCTCCGGTTATCCCGACGGTTTGCAAGGACACGCAATCCCAATTGCAGCGCGGTTGATGGCGGTGGCTGATGTGTTTGATGCGCTGTTGACGCGCCGCCCATACAAGGAACCGTTGCCGATGCCGGAAGTGGTGGCGCTGATCAAGGGAGAAAGTGGTCAACATTTTGACCCCGAGGTGATCGAGGCCTTTGTCACTATTTTGCCGCAGCTCGAAGTGGTCGCGCAGCGGTGTTGATTGGTGTCGCGCTAAGTGGTGGGAATTTCGAGCGGAAAGCCGTGCCGCGCCCACGCGATGATGCCGCCGCGCAGATTGATGACGCGCCCATAACCGTGTTGCACCAGATAAGCAGTGGCTTGATAAGACCGCGCTCCGCTGTGACAGTAGAGCACGACATCTTGATCGGTAGGCAGTTCGCTGAGGCGCAGTGGGATGGTGTGCATCGGCATCGGCAGTGCCTGTGGAATTGCGCCCTGTAGCCGTTCATTGGGCGTGCGAATGTCCACTAATAACAGCGGCTCACCTGCCGCAATCCGCGCTTGCAAGGTCTCAGAGTCAATCTCGTTAATCACAATTGCAGTTCTACCCAATCGTTAAATAATCAAGCATATTAAGGACTTTCTCGTGATAACTCAACGAATCTCATAACTTCACTCGGCACTTGCTGCCCCCGCCCCCATTATCGTTAGTCATCAATTTACAGCGGAAATGCGCAATGGATTTTCTCCCTATTTTTCTTGATCTTGAGGCCCAGCCTTGTTTGATCGTCGGCGGCGGCGCGACTGCGGCGCGTAAAGCCACCAGCCTGTTGCGAGCGGGCGCAACATTGACGCTGGTGGCACCGACGTTAAATGACACCTTGACCGCGCAGGCTGCGAGCGGGCAGTTGCAGCATCAGGCGCGGACGTTTCAAGCCGAGGATGTCAACGGGCAACGCCTGATTATCGCCGCCACCAATGATCCCACCGTCAATCGGCAGATCGCCGCGCTCGCCCGGGCGCACAACATTCCCGTCAACGTGGTGGACGATCCCGACGCCTGCACCTTTTTGCTGCCGTCGATTATCGACCGCGCTCCGGTGATGATTGCTGTCTCCAGCGGACGCGCTTCACCAGTGTTGGCGCGGATGCTGCGCACTCGGTTGGAATCGCTGATTCCCGCTGGTTACGGGCGGTTAGCGACGCTGGCGGGCAGTTATCGGGAACGGGTCAAAGCGCGTTTCAGCGCCCAGCGCGACCGCCGCCGCTTTTGGGATCGGGTGTTGCAGGGCGCAGTCGCCGAGCGGATTCTCGCCGGACAATTCGCCGAAGCGGAGGCGGTGATTGAGCGCGAATTGGCACCCGATGCGCTGGAACACGACATGGGCGAGGTGTATCTGGTTGGTGCCGGTCCCGGCGATCCCGATTTGATGACGTTTCGGGCGCTGCGTTTGATGCAGCAGGCAGATGTGGTGGTGTATGACCGGCTGGTTGCCGAACCGATTTTGCAGATGACGCGGCGCGATGCGCGGCGGATTTATGTCGGCAAAGAGCGCAATCATCACGCGATGCGACAAGAAGACATCAATCGGCTGCTGGCTGATCTCGCCAAAGAAGGACATCGCGTGTTGCGGCTCAAAGGTGGCGATCCGTTTATCTTTGGGCGCGGTGGCGAGGAAATCGACACGCTGGCGGCGGAAGGGGTGCCGTTTCAAGTCATCCCCGGCATCACTGCCGCGTCGGGCTGCGCGGCGTATGCGGGCATTCCGTTGACGCACCGTGATTATGCGCAGTCCGTGACCTTCGTCACCGGGCATCTCAAAGATGGCACCATCAATCTCAACTGGGCGGCGCTGGCGCAACCCAATCAAACGGTGGTGTTTTATATGGGATTGGTTGGGCTGCCGGTGATTGTGGAACAGTTGCTGGCGCATGGCGTCGCGCCGACGATGCCGCTGGCGCTGATTCAACAGGGCACGACGCACCTGCAACGGGTTTATACCGGCACGCTGGCGACCATTTTGGAGGTGGTGATGGCAGACCCGCCGCAGCCACCGACGTTGGTCATCGTGGGCGAGGTGGTCACGCTGCGCGACAAGCTCAACTGGTTCAGTCCGCCGGATGCGCCACCCGAAGCAGAACGTCCGTTATAACTGCGTTTTCATTTTCACAACAAAAATAAGGGTTTATTCATGTTCGATAAAAAACTGCTCGACATCCTCGTCTGCCCCGTCACCAAGGCTCCGCTCATTTTTGATGCCGCTCGGGGCGAATTGATTTCGTTGGCAGCGCAGCTCGCCTATCCGATCCGCGATGACATTCCGGTGATGCTGGAAGATGAGGCGCGTCATCTCGCGCTGGAGGAAATGGACAGTTATCGGCAAGCGCGGTAGGCGGAGATGACGGCGGCGCAACTGCTGGCGCTGGCGCTCACGAGTAGCGTGGTGAGCGGCTGCGCTGCGCGTCAACTGTGCGTCAAACCCGTTGGCGATCCGGCGCTGATCCCGGCGGTTGCCAGCCGACAAACTGCGGAAACGGTGGTGAGTTGGGGCGGCGTGGTGGTCGCCAGCAGCAGCGAAGATGCCGCCATCGTCTCCGAAGTCACCGCTTATCCGCTGGATCGCTGCGGACATCCGGCGGTTCACAAGCCCACGGTTGGACAATTTCTGGTGCGCCATCGTCATCACGTCACCCCGCTGGCGGGGCAACACCTCACCGCAACCGGACGCCTGTTGCCAACTGCTGACGCCATTCCCACGCTTGATGAAGCCGTCGTTCGCGTGTGGCCGGACGCGCCAGCCGCAGCTGATGTGGCGCATCCCATTTTGTTATGGCCGTTTATCAGCATCGGCATTTACGGTGGCGGCGGACGGATCGGCGGCGGTTTCGGCATCCATTTTTAACAGCGCAGCGCGTCAATCTGTTGTTTTAGTGGGCAAAATAATCATCCGCTCCACATCCGCCATCCGAATCTCGCGCCCGTCAACGGTACGCAACTGCCGCCCCGCCACACTCCCGCGCTGCGCCTGATACAGCGTCACCAGACCGGTATTCGCATTCACCACCTGCACCGTCACCACTTCACGATCCTGTTGCCATTGCAATGCAAAATGAATAGCCGTTACCGTCACCATCACAATTAACAAACCCATCGCAAAATGCCGCAATAATGCCGAGGGAGCTGGCGTTTCTACATCCAATAACGTCCACCAATAATGCCGCACGGCAATCACACCAAACCACAAACACGCACCAATAAACAGTAGTTTTAACATTGCCGCTCAACGCGAAATTGATTAAATCGTATCGGAAGGGTTTTTAATCGTATTCATGCGTTTATCCCCGCACGGAATATAACCGGAAATTGGCGCGTGATCGGTTTTTAATGCCAGCCGCAATGACTCGCAAATCGTGCGTAACACTTTAATTCGCGCATACGGTTTATCATTCCCTTCCACCAGCGTCCAGGTCGCATGTTTGGTGCTGGTACGCGCTACCATCTCATTCACTGCCTCTTTATACAACGGCCATTTTTCCCGATTGCGCCAATCATCCGCCGTGATTTTATAGCGTTTATACGGCACATTTTCCCGATCTTTGAACCGCTGCAATTGTTCATCTTGACTGATATGCAGCCAGAATTTTAATAGAATGATACCGCGATCCACTAATTGCTCTTCAAACTGATTGATTTCCGCATATGCCCGCCGCCATTCCGCATCTGTTGCGAAACCTTCAACGCGCTCGACTAAAACGCGCCCATACCACGACCGATCATATAACGTCATTAAACCAGCGCGGGGAATATGTCGCCAAAAGCGCCATAAATAATGATGCGCTTTTTCTTCATCGGTGGGCGCAGCAACTGGAATTGCGCGATATAACCGCGCATCAACGCTGCTGGTAATACGCCGAATAGCACCGCCTTTACCACCAGCATCAACACCTTCAAACATCAATACCGTTGACCGCTTTTGGTTATACGCTAACCACGCCAGTTCGTTAATTTCATTCTGCAAATGCTTCAATTCGTGCTTGTAATCATCACGCGCAATTGCCCGCGACAAATCTAATTGATCAAGCAGAGTAATTTGCGCACTGGCGCTGCTGGGTAATTCTGGACGCATGACGAGCTGCGCATCATCAGTCGCGGCAGTGTTTTCTGCCAAACGTAAACGAATTGCGTGCAACAGCGTTTTGCCCACCGTTAAATCACGATAGCGCCGGTCGGCCGCTTCAATTAAATACCAAGGTGAACTGCCGCGATCAGTGTGTAAAATAACCCGCTCGGCAACCTGTTCAAACGCCGCATAATGCTCGGCAAACTTGCTTTTATCCGGCAGCATTTTCCAGCGACTTTTATCATCGCGGGATAATTCTTTTAAGCGCGATTTTTGATCACTCTCAGATAAATGAAACCAAAACTTGAGAATCAGTGCGCCGTCTTGAATTAACATCCGCTCAAAATCGACAATGCGATTGAGTTCGCCGTCGAGTTCCGCATCAGAACAATAACCCTTAAAACGATATTCAATTGGCGTTTGATACCAGCCACCAAAGAGAATTGAAAAATCACCTCGCGCTGGTAATGAACGCCAAAAGCGCCAATAACGCGGGCGGTCGCGTTCCTCATCAGATTCTTCCCAAAAAGCAAAGGTTTGGACGCCTCGTGCATCTAGCCATTCATTCAACCGATTGACGACTTCACCCTTGCCAGCCGCTTCTACTCCAGAAACTAAAATAATCACCGGCACATTTGCAGCTTTGAGATCACGTTGGGCGCTTAATAATTCAGTGCGCAAGACTTCTTGCTGTTCGCGGTAATCTTCTTTACTAACGGAACGTCCCACTTTGGTTGCTTCAAACATGGCATTTAATCCTCGGCGTGATCAAAGAGTTGTTGAAACGCTGGCGTGGCAATTCCGCGCAATTCTTCACCATCGCGGATAATAAAATAAGCAGCGATATTTTGCGCGGTGGCGAATTCTAAACCGCGCTTATCACCCAATACCATTAAGGCAGTTGCTAATCCATCAACTTTCATTCCCTCTTCACCAACAACGGTGACAGAACCAAGATTGCGCGTTACTGGTGTGCCGGTGCGCGGATCAATTTCATGTGAATAGCGTTTGCCGTCGCGTTCAAAGAAATTGCGATAATCGCCTGAAGTGGCAACGGCGCGATTGGAAATGGGAATCACGCGGTGCATGGTGCGGTTTTCAATCAATGGTTCTTCAATTGCAATTGCCCAAGGTTGTCGTTTAGCATTCATGCCAGCCGTGCGAATTGCGCCCGCAATGGCAATTAAATAATCAGTCGTACCTTGGGTTTTTAACCATGCTGCAATTTGATCACCGCCATAGCCTTCACCGAGTGAAGATAAATCAAGATATAAATCAGGTTGCGCTTTGCGCACGGCGGGTGGTTGCGCTTGCAGTTCTAATTTTTGCCAACCCACTCGCGCTTGTGCGGCGTTAATTTCATCTTGTGATGGTGGTGTATCGCGCCGCGCTTCTGGACCAAACCCCCATAAATTCACTAATGGCCCAATGGTAATATCATAGGTGCCATTGGTGAGCGTGGCTAATCGCTGTCCTTCAGCAATAAGTTGATAGACGTTTGCGGATACGGGAATCCAATCAGTGCTCGTATTTTGATTGAGACGTGATAATTCTGAAGTTTTATCATAGGTGGATATTTCAGCAATGACTTGGGCTAATATCTTTTCTACACCTTGCGTTAAACTTGCAGCGGTCATGCCTTGCGGTGGTCGCGCTACTTTAATGGAATAATAGGTGCCCATCGTGGGGCCATCAATTTCAATGATGGGGTCTGGACGCTCGCAGCCGCTCAATACAATGGCAATAATGAAAATTGACCAGCGCCATTTGTGCTGCGATTGTTGCCAAGTGAACAATGAACTAAATGCCATTGGGAATGCTCCTAGTGCTACAAAAGTGATCAGTGAAACAATAAAGCGTTTATGTTAGTTTAACCCGACAACAGTTGTCGATTAAATGCGGCAAGTGGGCTGCAAATTATCATTACAATGAGGGGTGTTTTGTTTATGTTAATCAATGATCTTGATCGCGCCGGTGGTTATTGGGGAGCGGTGTATGTTTTTACGGCAATCAAGGGGCTGCAAGTCATTATTGATGGTCCGGTGGGATGTGAAAATTTGCCGGTGACGGCGGTGCTGCATTACACCGATGGGTTGCCGCCGCATGAGTTGCCGGTGGTCGTGACCGGGCTGGGTGAGGAGGAACTCGGGCAGCGCGGCACTGAGCAGGCGATGCGGCGAGCGTATCAAACCCTTGATCCGACGCGCCCGGCGGTGGTGGTGACGGGTTCTATCGCGGAGATGATCGGCGGTGGTGTGACGCCGGAGGGCACCAACATTCTGCGCTTTTTGCCGCGCACCATCGATGAAGATCAGTGGCAAAGCGCCAATCGCGCTTTGATGTGGTTGTGGACGCAGTTTGGCAGCAAAAAAGGGGCTGCGCTCAAGCGCCAGCCACGAGCGGCGACAAGACCGCGAGTGAATTTGATTGGGTCGATATACGGCACCTTTAATGCGCCGTCGGATGTGGCGGAAATACGGCGGTTAGTAGAGGGCATTGGCGCGGAAGTGAATCTGATTTTTCCGCTCGGCTGTCAACTCGCCGATGTGCCCAAATTGGCGGATGCGGAAGTGAATGTGTGTTTATACCGTGAATTTGGGCGTTCATTGTGCGAAGCGTTGGAGCGGCCGTTTTTACAAGCGCCAATTGGATTGCATAGCACAACGAAGTTTTTACGCGCATTAGGCGAGTTATTGGGTTTAGACCCGGAGCCATTTATCACGCAGGAAAAACACACGACGATCAAACCGATTTGGGATTTATGGCGGTCGGTGACGCAGGATTTTTTTGGTACGGCAAGTTTTGGTGTGGCGGCGACCGAAACTTATAGCCGGGGACTGCGGCATTTTTTAGAAGATGAAATGGGTTTGCCGTGTCATTTTGCATTGACGCGGCAGGCGGGCGTTAAGCCAGATAACGATCTGATTCGCCAAACGATTCGGGATAAAACGCCGTTGATTGTGTTCGGTAGTTATAACGAGCGGATGTATCTCGCCGAGATGGGCGCACGCGCAACTTATATTCCGGCGTCGTTTCCGGGCACCGTGATTCGGCGACATACCGGCACGCCGTTTATGGGTTACGCGGGCGCGACTTATTTAATTCAAGAAGTGTGTAACGCTTTATTTGACGCGCTATTTCACATTATTCCGCTCGGCACCGAGCTTGATAAAGTTGAGGCGACGCCGGCGCGAATGCACCGCGAATTGCCTTGGGATGAAGCAGCGCGGGCGGCGTTTGATGAGATTGTGGACAGGCAGCCGGTGGTGGTGCGGATTTCGGCGGCCAAACAGTTGCGCGATGCAACGGAGCGGGCGGCGCGGACGGCTGGCGAGGAACTGGTCACGGCAGCGCGGGTTTTTGCCACGCAGCGCAGCCTGTAAAAATCAGGTGTAAATGTAGATTGACATCTGTGTCAGTCAAGCTAGACTGACACCTGAATCTAGTCACCTCGTCAGGCAAGTTAGACGGGCGTTTCTTACAGCAGATTTCGGCCTGTGATCGTGTCGATAGCCGCTGTCGGAAGACCCAACGCTGATTTCGTGATTCCTGCTCAAGCAATCACTTGACGAGATTCAAACCCGTTTTCAGCGGGTGGATTCCCAGCCGTAGCGAGTTGATTCACGGCACCACTGCCACACAACGTGCGGCATCATTCAACAATTGTATCTCTATTGTTTAATTGAGATTTTGGAGGATTTTCGATGGCTAACAACAGCTTAACCGGACTGACCGAACAAGAAGCTCAAGAATTCCACGGTTTCTTCATGCAAAGCATGTCTGCTTTTTTCGGAATCGTTGTATTCGCACATATTCTGGCTTGGATGTGGCGTCCTTGGCTGTAATTGCAGATTGTGCCTTGTTGCAACAACTGAAGTAATCATTCACTAAAAGTTGTTGCCAATTATTTATTCCTAAATAACTTGAATTGTGGAGAAAACCAATGATGTCACCTGATATGTGGAAAATCTGGTTGTTAATCGACCCCCGCCGCGTACTGATCGCAGTGTTTGTTTTCTTGGTTGTATTGGCACTAGCCATTCACATGATCCTGTTAAGCACCACTGATTTCAATTGGCTCGAAGACGGTGTTCCGGCTGCTTCCGTACAGCAAACGACACCGGCTGTACCACAACGCTAAATCGTGTCCTTGACGGGGGCGGCAGGTGAGGCATTGTTTCATGGCACGCCTCGTCTACCGCCAGTAGTGCTAAGAGGAGATGTCCGGCCAGGCTGTCTCCCCAGCAGAGGGTTTTACAATGGCCATGCTCAGTTTTGAGAAAAAATACCGCGTCCGTGGCGGGACGTTGATAGGGGGAGACCTGTTCGACTTCTGGGTGGGGCCGTTTTACGTCGGCTTCTTCGGAGTGTCAGGGTTTTTCTTTGCGTTACTAGGAACGCTCTTGATGGCTTGGGGCGCCACCCTCGGTCCTAATGCGGAACTACAAACCTTTAATCTTTGGCAGATTAGCATTGCACCACCAGACCTGAGTTATGGGTTAGGAATGGCGCCGATGGCTGAAGGTGGGTTGTGGCAGATCATTACAATCTGCGCAATTGGTGCGTTTGTATCATGGGCGCTGCGCGAAGTTGAAATTTGTCGCAAATTAGGAATTGGATTTCACATTCCGTTTGCATTTTCCTTTGCAATTGGTGCTTATTTAGTTCTTGTTGTCGTGCGTCCGATTTTACTCGGCGGCTGGGGACATGGTTTCCCATACGGAATTCTCAGTCATCTTGATTGGGTTTCTAATGTTGGTTATCAGTTCCTACACTTCCATTACAACCCAGCGCACATGCTGGCGATCACCTTCTTTTTCACTAATGCTTTGGCATTGTCGATGCACGGTTCATTGATTCTATCAGTGACCAATCCGCAAGAAGGTGAAGAAGTGAAGACGAGTGAGCATGAAAATACTTTTTTCCGTGACATCGTGGGTTATTCCATTGGTGCGCTCGCTATTCACCGCTTGGGTTTGTTCCTGGCACTGAGTGCCGTGTTCTGGAGCGCGGTTTGTATCGTCATTAGTGGACCTTTCTGGACGCGGGGATGGCCGGAATGGTGGAACTGGTGGCTTGAGCTTCCGCTCTGGTAGGAACTAGGAGACGACAATGCCTGAATATCAGAATATTTTTAATAGTGTGCAGGTTCGCTCACCAGCTTATCCGGGTGTGCCATTGCCGAAAGGCAGCCTGCCGCGCCTTGGTAAACCGCTGTTTTCCTATTGGGCTGGTAAGATCGGCGACGCACAAATTGGTCCGCTGTATCTGGGTTTCACTGGCACTTTATCATTGATCTTTGGCTTTATCGCTTTAGAGATCATTGGTTTGAACATGCTGGCATCAGTTGATTGGAGTCCAATTGAACTGGTGAAGAACTTGTTTTGGTTGGCGCTTGAGCCGCCAGCACCTTCTTATGGCTTGAGTATTCCGCCATTATCAGAAGGTGGATGGTGGATTATGGCGGGAGTCTTTTTGACTGCATCCATTATCTTATGGTGGGTTCGTACTTATAAACGCGCCGCAGCATTGGGAATGAGTCAACATTTGTCTTGGGCATTTGCCGCCGCCATTTTCTTCTATCTGAGCTTGGGTTTTATTCGCCCAGTGATGATGGGAAGTTGGGCAGAAGCAGTTCCTTTTGGCATTTTCCCGCATTTGGATTGGACGGCAGCTTTCTCCATTCGATATGGAAATCTGTATTACAACCCGTTCCACATGTTGTCTATTGCGTTCTTGTATGGATCGGCATTGTTATTTGCAATGCACGGCGCAACCATCTTGGCGGTCAGTCGCTTTGGTGGTGATCGAGAAATCGATCAAATTACTGATCGCGGAACCGCAGCAGAGCGTGCAGCATTATTTTGGCGCTGGACGATGGGCTTCAATGCGTCAATGGAATCCATTCACCGTTGGAGTTGGTGGTTTGCCGTATTGACCGTCATTACTGCAGGAATTGGGATTTTGTTGACTGGCACCGTCGTTGACAACTGGTATCTCTGGGCTGTGAAGCATGGAGTGGCACCAAGTTATCCAATTGATGTGCTTGTGCAGGATCCGTATACGATGCCGCAGGATGCTTACATGATCCAGCAGGGGGTCGCGCAATGAATATTGGAAAACACGCATCCATTCCATTGGTTGCAGTGGTCGCTTCCGTACTCTTGTTAGGCTGCGAGCGTCCACCACCAGAAGTTGTACAAGGTGGTTATCGTGGATTGGCAATGGAACAAAATTACAATCCGCGTTTGTTAGCGGAAAGTATGAAAGCCAATTTGCCTCCAGAAGCACTTGCACCAGCAGCACCGGGTGGTCCTAACGTCTCTGCTGTTTATCAAAACGTGCAGGTATTAAAGGAATTGAGTGTTGCTGATTTCACTCGCATCATGGTTGCAGCGACTTTATGGGTTGCACCAAAAGAAGGCTGTAATTACTGCCACGTTCCGGGCAACTTTGCATCTGATGACATCTATACCAAGGTTGTATCGCGGCGGATGTTTGAAATGGTGCGGCAAACCAATGCGAATTGGAAATCACACGTCGCAGAAACGGGTATTACCTGTTACACCTGTCATCGTGGTAATCCGGTTCCAAAATATGTTTGGGTGACGGATCCAGGTCCAAATCATCCTTCTGGGGTGAAACCGAGTGGGCAAAATGCGGTTGCTTCTACGGCTGCGTATTCTTCACTGCCTTATGATCCATTTACGCCTTTCCTTGACCAAGCCAATGAAATTCGCGTGATTGGTACTACTGCATTACCAAGTGGCAACAAAACGTCTATTAAGCAAGCTGAATGGACGTATGCGTTGATGATGCAGATGTCTGACGCATTGGGTGTGAATTGCACCTTCTGTCATAACACGCGGGCATTCTCGAATTGGCAACAAAGTACGCCAAAACGGACTACTGCTTGGTATGCAATTCGTCATGTACGGGATATGAATCAAAACTATATTTGGCCATTAAACGATGTGCTCCCTGCATCGCGTAAAGGTCCTTATGGCGATCCCTTCAAGATTAGTTGTATGACTTGCCACCAGGGCGCTTATAAGCCGCTGTATGCAGCGAAAATGTTGAAGGATTATCCGGTGTTGATTGCTCCTGCGAAGGTTGAACAACCAGCGGCGGTTGCTCCAGAAGCACCAGTTGAGGCACTAGCACCGACTGCGCAAAATCTGTAGCCTGCATTAGAGTGACGTTGCGCAAGGATGCTTCTCAAAGTATCAAAGCAATTTGATACTTTGGGAGACGACATCAAAAGTAGTGAGGCACCATGATAATGGTTAGTGAAAACCGCTCGATGTCTGGACTTACAGAAGACGAAGCAAAGGAATTTCATGCAATCTTTGTGTCTAGTTTCGTTGCGTTTACGGGGGTTGTGGTTATTGCACATATTCTCGTATGGTTGTGGCGTCCTTGGTTGTAAACGACAGAGACTCACAACATCACTGTTGACTGAACGATGTTTGTTTTCTGAAGCCTGTTGTTATAACGATTTGACACAACTTAAACGTTTCAATAAGTTGTTTCCCGTGCTCTTAGCACCGTCCAGACCCGCTACAGCTGGACGTTAATTCTTACGCAAGAGTCATTTAAGACCTCGAGGTCAGTATTCAAGGCAATGGCAGGGACGGCGTATATAAACCTTTGAGCTTTTCACTGGTTTTTAGTAGCGGTTTTTGATGTAGCGTTTGTGACGACCGGGTAATTGTTGCTTGACAATACCTATCCATATCAAGACTGGAGAATACACATGCATAAAGTTTGGCAGATTTTTGACCCACGCAGAACCCTCGTTGCGTTATTTGGTTTTCTGTTTGTGCTGGCACTGTTGATTCACTTTATTCTACTCAGCAGCCCCGCATTTAACTGGATCAGCTAAGTTATAGCTCCAGTAGCAAATTCTTGGGGCGTACATGCGCCCCAAGATTTATCTGATTACTCCATTCTGAATTTGCACTGAGATAACTAATTCCTGATTAGGATGTCCCGTGTAATTAGGAGATGCAATCAATGCAACAATATACTTGGAAACTTTGGCAACAATACAGCCCTAAGCTCATTATTATGGGGACGGGTGGCTCGTTGTTTGCCCTTGCTTTTGTCATTCACATTCTGTTGTTCAGCAGCTCGACATTCAATTGGCTGCAAGGTTCGGAAACGATGCCCGCAGCAGTCGCGCAAATGACACCGTTACCAGTACTCCGCTGATTCTAGTGGCGTTTCAACGTCGGCGGGCGGGGAACGCTTAAACATACCCTGTCCGTTGTCGTCATTCATTACTAGCCATGTTATTTTTTAATGATTCCATTTGCTTAACTACCACTGCTCCCATTCAAATTATTGATGTAACCATTCGCATCAAGGCTATCGTTCAGCAGCATCCCGTCCATAACGGACAACTCACTCTCTATTCTGCACACACCACTGCATTCGTAGCAATTAACGAATGTGAGCCGATGTTGCAGCAGGATATGGTCGATTTTTTAACGACGTTAGTCCCGCCACCGCACTCCTTGCGCCATAATATCAATCCAATTGATGGCCGGTTAAATGCGCATTCACATTTGCTCGGTTTGTTTATGAATACGTCTGAAACGATTCCGATTGTGAATGGAGAATTATTGTTAGGGAATTGGCAATCCATCTTTTTTATTGAATTAGATGGCCCCCGCGAAGAACGCATCTTGCGGGTGCAAATAGCAGGAGAGCGTTAATTGATGTTGGATTCCGATAGCGCGGGTTTTTTTGCTGATGCGCAAACACTGGATCAAGATGCGTATATTCACCTTGACTATTATTTAGAATGCACAGGTGATCCACGTCTCGCAGCAGCGCATTTTTGTGCGGAACAATCAACTGCGCAATGGCGACGAGTTGGTCATGCTGAAGATTTAAGAGCACAGTTTGCAGCGCGAGTTATTGATTTCACCATACTCAATTCAGAACTCACCGCGTTTAGTTATGGGATTCACACTCCGTTGGGTGAGCGCGTTTCAGCTTGCCACCTCACAATTGCGCATCCACACGCTAATTTTGGAGCGCGCTTACCTAATTTATTAAGTGCAGTATGTGGTGAAGGCACCTTTTTTTCTCCCAATGCTCCGATTATTAAACTCCTTGATATTCGTTTTCCCGATGCGTATTTAGCCGCGTTTACAGGGCCGCGTTTCGGCGTTGAAGGCTTGCGAGAGCAATTGCAGGTGTATCAGCGCCCCATCTTTTTTGGAGTAATTAAACCGAATATCGGTTTGCCTCCTGATGCCTTTAGTCAACTTGGTTATGAAAGTTGGTTAGGTGGTCTTGATATTGCCAAAGATGATGAAATGCTTGCGGATACCTCTTGGTGCCCACTCAGTGAACGCTCGGCATTATTAGGTGCAGCACGTCGTCAAGCTGAATATGAAACGGGAGTGCCGAAATGTTATCTTGCCAATATCACCGATGAAGTAGATCGTTTAATTGAATTACACGATCTTGCCGTTGCTAATGGCGCAAATGCGTTATTAGTGAATGCAATGCCGGTAGGATTAAGTGCGGTGCGTATGTTATGCAAACATGCCACCGTGCCACTTATTGCGCACTTTCCATTATTAGCACCATTTAATCGGTTGGCACACTTTGGAATTCATTCTCAAGTCTTCACAAAATTACAACGATTAGCTGGTTTTGATGCCATTATTATGCCGGGTTTTGGGGCACGAATGCACATGAGCGATGCAGAAGTCATTGCCAATGTGAATGCTTGCCTTGCACCAATGGGTGCGATTAAACGCAGTTTACCGGTGCCAGGTGGAAGCGATTGGGCTGGAACATTAAACGAAGTTTATCAAAAAGTTGGCACCGTTGATTTTGGATTTGTACCCGGACGCGGCGTCTTTGGACATCCGCTCGGGCCCCGCGCTGGCGCTACCAGTATTCGTC
This sequence comes from Thiocystis violascens, assembly GCA_020721065.1. Taxonomy (GTDB): domain Bacteria; phylum Pseudomonadota; class Gammaproteobacteria; order Chromatiales; family Chromatiaceae; genus Chromatium; species Chromatium violascens_A. The sequence goes on from DYNM01000002.1 coordinate 72,987, forward strand.
AGGCCTGGGATGCGATTGCTGCGGGTCAATCTGTCCTTGAATACGCAACAACACATGTAGAATTAAAAGCGGCATTCCAAGCATTTGGAATATCTCATACACTTCCAATTCCTGAATCTGATACGCAGCAAGGTGCATCGTGAGCACCAATTTTGTGCCACCACTTGCCGCTACCGAATGGCACCATGCTTGGGAACGCGATGCAATAGAAGAAGTGATTGTTGTCGATCATAATAACCAATCATTGGGCACTGCTGGTAAATTAGAAGTTCATCGCACCGGTCAATTGCATCGCGCTTTTTCAATTCTCGTATTTAATTCTCAAGGTGACTTATTATTGCAACGCCGCGCCAATGGTAAATACCATTTTGCGTGTTGCTGGTCGAATACCTGTTGCGGACATCCGCGCCCGGATGAAACCGTATTAAGTGCCGCATGTCGCCGCTTAAAAGAAGAGTTTGGAATTGCAGTGGCTTTAACGGAGCGAACGCAATTTGTATATCGCGCTGAAGATGCGCATTCGGGTTTAATTGAACACGAATATCTGCACATGTTTTGTGGCGCGTATAATGGTTCACCGCAACCAGAACCCTCAGAAATTGGCGCATGGCGTTGGATGTCTATTCCTGCTATTCAACGCGCATTACACGCGCATCCACACTGGTTTACACCTTGGTTCCATTTGTTAATGGACAAGTTGTTAATTGATCACCCTCACAATTTTATTTCTGCCCATTGAGTTTTTTATTGTGCGCCGAGCGGTTTATGTCAATTCCTGATTCCCTTGGTGCTCCGTCACGCGCCACGCCAGACACCCATCAACGCGGTCAAGACAAATTAGCGCGGCTTCCTCAGCAGGTTGCGTCGCCGTCGGTGCAATTACGAAAACCGGACTGGATTCGTGCTTCTGCGCCACTCGGCGCTGACGTTGCGCGGATGAAGGCTCTGTTGCGTGGGCACAACTTGGCGACGGTGTGTGAGGAGGCGATGTGCCCTAATTTGGGTGAATGTTTCAAATCTGGCACCGCTACCTTTTTGATTTTAGGCGATATTTGTACGCGCCGTTGTCCATTTTGCGATGTTGCGCACGGGCAACCACAGCCCGTTAATCCAGAGGAGCCGGCGCAGTTGGCGCAGGCGGTGGCGGCGTTGGCGTTGCGTTATGTCGTCATCACTTCGGTGGATCGTGATGATTTGCGCGACGGTGGTGCCGGACAGTTTGCCGATTGCGTGCGGGCAGTGCGCCGCGATAATGCGCTGATAAAAATAGAGATTTTGGTGCCAGATTTTCGTGGGCGCGTCGCAGCGGCGCTCGCGCAATTTGCTGACGACGCGGTGCCCGATGTGTTCAATCACAACTTGGAAACCGTGCCGCGCCTGTATCGCCACACCCGCCCCGGCGCGGACTACGCCGGTTCTTTGCAGTTGTTGCAGGCGTTCAAAACGCGCCATCCCGAAGTACCGACAAAATCTGGGTTGATGCTCGGTTTGGGCGAAACCCGCGAGGAAGTGGTGGCGGTGATGCGCGATTTGCGAGCGCACGGCTGTAACATGTTGACTTTAGGGCAATATCTCCAGCCCAGTCGCAATCATCTTGCCGTGAATCGTTATTGGACGCCGAGCGAATTTGACGACCTGCGCAGCACGGGCGAGGCATTGGGATTTGCGCACGTCGCCAGTGCGCCGCTGGTGCGCTCGTCCTATCATGCGGATCGCCAAGCTGGTGATGTCATTGATTCCACTCGATAAAACACGCAAAAAACTGATTTTTTAGCGCATGTCGATCATGTACAGCATTGCCAAAAGTTTACTGTTACCGCCGGGGTTGTTGCTCTTACTGCTGGGAACTGCATTTTTTCTGGTGCGTGGTGTAGTTGGAAAACTTTTGATTTTTATCACTTTTTCACTGTTCACCTTGATGACGTTGCCAGTGGTGGCGACGGTGTTGATGATGCCTTTGGAGCGTTATCCGGCGCTGGGAACAACGACTGCACCGCTGCCGTCCACCGCGCAGGCGATTGTGATTTTGAGCGCCGGACGGGTGACGGATGCGCCGGAATATGGCGGCGACACGCTTGATGATGCGAGTTGGCGGCGGCTGCGTTACGGCGCGATTTTGCAGCGCCAAACCGGTTTACCGCTTTATGTGGCAGGCGGGAAATTCTCTGAGGAACAACAAACACTTGCGGAATTAATGGCAACGGCGTTGCAGCAAGATTATGGAATAACGGTGGCGGGAATGGAAACCAGCAGCCAAACAACTTGGGAAAATGCTCGCAATACCGCGCAATTATTAAAGCCAATTGGCATTCAGCATTTATTATTAGTGAGTGATGCGTGGCATTTACCGCGAGCAGTCGATGCTTTTATAGAAATGGGTTTTATTATAACACCAGCACCCACTGGTTTTGTGCATCGCCCGCATTGGCAAACTCAATTAACATATTGGGATTTTTTACCGTCAGCGCGGAGCTTTTTACTCAGTTATTATGCTATTCATGAACACATCGGGCGCGTGTGGTACCAATTAAAAGTGTGGCAAAATTAAACATTACCTTAGTTATTTCCCGTTGTCCATAAAGTACCAGCCGCCATTGCCGTAATTTGTTCTTGTAATTGTAAAATATGATCATGCCAGAATTGCGCCGTATTAAACCAAGGAAACGCGGCTGGAAAAGCGGGATCATCCCAACGCCGCGCTAACCACGCTGCATAATGGATGATACGCAAAGTTCGTAAAGCTTCAATCAAGTGAATTTCACGCCAATTGAACTCACAAAAATCTTCATAACCTGCTAAAACATCATCAAGTTGCCAGCGCATTTCTTCACGATCTCCAGCCAATAACATCCATAAATCTTGAATTGCTGGTCCTTGTCGCGCATCATCAAAATCAACGAAATGCGGACCATCATCTGTCCATAATAGATTGCCGAGATGACAATCGCCGTGCAACCGAATGAGCTTTATCATTCCAGCGCGTTCATAACAGGCATCAATCTGCGTTAAGGCTTCGGAAACAGTATTGAGATACGTCGATAATAGCGCCGAAGGTAAACATTGATTGGCTAATAAAAAATCGCGTGATTCAATTCCAAAATGCGCACAATTTAAAGTTGGGCGTTGTGTAAAAGCTGTCACTGCTCCAAGTGCATGAATCCGCCCTAATAAGCGCCCTAACCATTCCCGCACCGCCGCTTGTTCTAAATTAGGAGCGCGTCCACCTTGGCGTAAAGTGAGCGCAAAACGATAGCCATTAAACTGGTGTAATGTTTGTTCATTAAAAAGTAACGGTGGTATTACTGGCAGCTCATGATTAGCAAGCTCTTGGCTGAAATGATGTTCTTCTAAAATTGCGGCATCACTCCAGCGGTGCGGTCGATAAAATTTGGCAATCAACGGCGCGGATTCATCAATTCCGACTTGATAAACGCGATTTTCATAACTATTGAGCGTTAGCAACCGTCCGTCGGTAATTAAACCTAAACTTTCAATCGCATCAAGGACAACATCAGGAGTAAGATTGGCGTAAGGTTTAACTGAATGTGTCATATAAAATTGAACTTTTATTTGGAATAAAAATGCGTTGTTCGTAATGGAGTTAAAAAACTGATGTTACGCATTCTTGAACAATCATTGCGCATTGGCGTGATCACTGAACCCGCCCCCACTCACGATGATGCCGAATTAGCACGGTTTGGTATTCAATTGCGCCGTTTAATTGATACGCGCTTAGGACGCAGTTTAGCTATTCGGCAAGTGGATGCCGGTTCCTGTAATGGCTGCGAATTGGAAATTCACGCGCTGAATAATCCGTATCACGATATTGAACGCTTTGGCGTTCATTTCGTGGCGTCACCGCGTCATGCCGATGCGCTATTGGTCACTGGGCCGGTATCGCGCCACATGGAAACCGCTCTGCGTCGCACTTGGCGAGCGACTCCATCGCCAAAATTCGTGATTGCAGCGGGCGATTGCGCCTGTACTGGCGGCGAGTTTGGCGTGTCGTATGCGAGTTGTGGCGCAGTAGAAAATGTCATTCCAGTTGATATAAAAATCCCCGGTTGTCCGCCAGCGCCATTTGATTTAATCACCGGTTTGCTGGCGGCACTTCAATCTCAACAATTATCTTTTTCAAGTCAAAAAGAACAAGAAAAAGCTCCAATTTGAGATTGGGGATTTAATTCACCATCTCAGTCAACGCCGACAACAGGACTGCGTTTTCTTCTGGCAAGCCCACCGTTAATCGTAAACAGTCGCTCAGTAACGGATGTGCGCCATGCAGGTTTTTAATCAAAATTCTCCGCGTTTTTAATTCAGAAAACATGCGATTGGCTTGCTCGGGCGGAGTGCGCACCAGAATAAAATTGGCTTCACTGGGATAAACCTGCAAGGTGCTGAGTTGATTTAACGCCGTGAATAAATGCTCACGTTCCACCCGAATTGCTTGGGTTTGCGCATCAAACACCGCTTTATGCTGTAATGCAAAGGTGGCGGAAAGTTGCGTTAACACGTTGATATTATACGGCAAGCGTACCTTATCAATTTCGCGCAGCCATTCACTTGCTCCAACTAAATAACCCAGCCGCAATCCCGCCAATCCCATTTTGGAGACGGTGCGCATCACCAATACGTTCGGCCATTTACCCACTGCATTGAGAAAGCTCGCATCCGTAAATGGCGAATAGGCTTCATCAATAATCACTAAACCGGGCGCGGCTGTAATAATTTGCTCCATATCGGCAACTGCAAATTGATTGCCGGTGGGATTATTCGGATAAGCGAGATAAATCAATGCCGGTTGGGTACGCTCAATGGCTGCCAATACCGCCGGCACATCAATTGAAAAATCCTCAGCATTGAGCGGCACGCCGACATAATTCATGCCGGCAAATAACCCAATCATCCGATACATCACAAAACTGGGTTCAACGGATAAAATCGTGCGCCCGGACGCTGCAACTGCCAGCGCCAGCATTTGAATTAACTCATCGGAACCGTTGCCGAGTAACAATTCCATTTCTGTTGGAATCGCCATTGCTTCACGCAGCGCACGTTGCAATTGTTGCGCGGTGGGATCGGGATAACGATTGAATTCCACGCCGCGCAATTGCTCGCGCCATTCCGCTGCCAATGGTTCTGGCAATGAATAGGGATTTTCCATTGCATCTAATTTAATGAATCCGTCCGCAGCGGGAACGTGATACGCATTGAGGGCGCGAATTTCCGGGCGAATTAACTGCGCAATTAACGTGTTCACGCGCCAGCTCCGCGATATTCCGCCGAACGCGCATGAGCGGTTAATCCTTCGCCCCGCGCCAGCACTGACGCCGTTTTTGCTAATTCCGCCGCGCCAGAAGGCGAGGCCATGATCAAACTGGAACGTTTTTGGAAATCGTAAACGCCGAGCGGGGAGGAAAATCGCGCCGTCCGCGAGGTCGGCAGAACGTGATTCGGTCCGGCGCAATAATCGCCCAACGCCTCGGCGGTGTAGCGCCCCATGAAGATCGCGCCAGCGTGATGAATCCGCGTCACCACCGCTTCAGGATCGGCAAGCGACAGCTCTAAATGTTCCGGCGCGATGTGGTTGGCGACTGCCAGCGCCTCGTCAAGATCGCGCACCTGAATCAACGCTCCGCGCTCGCGCAACGCGACTTCGGCGATGGCGCGACGTTCCAACGTCGGCAGCAGCCGCGCAATGCTGGCGGCGACGCGCTCCAAAAAGTCGCCGTCCCAGCTCACCAAAATCGACTGCGCGTCCTCGTCGTGCTCGGCCTGCGAGAACAAATCCATCGCAATCCAATCAGGATCGGTCGCGCCGTCGCAAATCACCAAAATCTCCGACGGCCCCGCAATCATGTCGATGCCGACCTGCCCATAAACGGCGCGTTTCGCAGTGGCGACGTAAATGTTGCCGGGACCGACGATCTTATCCACCGGCGGCACGGTCGCCGTGCCATACGCCAGCGCCGCCACTGCTTGCGCTCCACCAATCGCAAATGCGCGATCAACGCCTGCGATGTGCGCCGCAGCCAGCACCAGCTCGTTGAGTTCGCCGTCCGGCGTCGGCACCACCATCACCAACTCGCCGACTCCGGCAACCTTGGCGGGAATCGCGTTCATCAGCACCGACGACGGATAAGCCGCTTTGCCGCCGGGCACATACAGCCCAACGCGATCCAGCGCCGTCACCTGCTGCCCCAGCAACGTGCCGTCGGCCTCGCGGTAACTCCAACTTTCTAGGGTTTGCCGCTCGGCATAACGGCGAATGCGCTCGGCAGCCAGCGCCAGTGCGTCGCGCTGGGCGGCGGGAATCGTCTGCCACGCTTGTTCTAAACGGGCGCGGGGTAATTCCAAATCCGCTGCTGTCGCTGGCGTCCAGCGATCAAAACGGGTGGTGAATTCCAGCAGTGCCGCGTCGCCGCGAGCGCGAATGTCACGAATGATGGCAGCGACGGTGGTTTGGACGCGGTCATCAGAAACGGAATCCCACGCCAACAGCGCATCAAGCTGGCGCTGAAAATCGGCATCGGTTGTTGCAAGGCGTTTGATGTCAGTCACGGTTAAATTATTGTTCCAAAAAACTAATCACAATTGATTAGGAGGATTAATTTGCAGTTAAGTTGGCGCGAGAGGTCGCTCAACTCAAGTCTCTTGATGCCCGGTTGCGCCAGATAACATGCCAGCGTCGGATCATCACGGGCGCTTGTCTGATCCAGTTTATGAACGCATTGATGCAGTAAATTTTGCTCATTCAAGAGTAATTATAGGTAATAATGAAAAAGAATTAAGCAACGGTGAATAGCTCTTTTGGTTATGTGGGCAAGCGATCAATACGATGTAGTGGTAGTTGGCGGCGGTCACGCGGGCACCGAGGCGGCATTGGCGGCAGCGCGGTGCGGGGTGCGGACGCTGTTGCTCACCCAGAATATCGAGACGCTCGGACAGATGAGTTGCAATCCGGCAATCGGCGGCATCGGCAAAGGACATCTGGTCAAGGAAATCGACGCGCTCGGCGGTGTGATGGCGGTGGCGGCAGATCGCGCTGGCATCCAATTTCGCATTCTCAACGCCAGCAAAGGCCCGGCAGTTCGCGCCACGCGAGCGCAGGCAGATCGGGCGCTGTATAAAGCCGCAGTGCGCCTCGCGCTGGAAAATCAGCCCAATTTAACCCTGTTTCAACAAACCGTTGACGATCTGATAGTCGACAATGACCGCGTTGTCGGCGTGCAAACGCAAATGGGGCTGCGCTTTGCGGCACGCGCCGTGATTCTCACGGTGGGCACTTTTTTGGCTGGACGCATTCACATCGGGCTGGCGCATTACGACGGTGGTCGCGCTGGCGATCCGCCATCCACTGCGCTGGCACAACGCCTGCGTGAATTGCCCTTTGCAGTGGAGCGGCTGAAAACCGGCACGCCGCCGCGTCTTGATGCCCGTTCTATTGATTATCGCCAGCTCGCCGAGCAGCGCGGTGATGAACCGGTGCCGGTGTTTTCTTATCGCGGCAACGCTGCCGATCATCCGCGCCAAGTCAGTTGTCATCTCACCCAAACCAATGAACGTACTCACGACATCATCCGCTCCGGGCTGTCGCGCTCGCCGCTGTTTATGGGCGTGATTGAAGGAATTGGCCCGCGCTATTGCCCGTCGATTGAGGACAAAATTGTGCGCTTTGCTGATAAAAATTCGCATCAAATTTTCCTCGAACCGGAAGGGCTGGACACCCACGAGGTCTATCCCAACGGCATCTCCACCAGCCTGCCGTATGACATTCAAGAGGCGCTGGTGCGCTCGATCAGCGGCTTGGAACACGCGCATCTCACGCGCCCCGGCTATGCCATTGAATATGATTTTTTTGATCCCCGCGATCTCGCGCCGACTCTCGAAACGCGCCATCTGCACGGGTTATTTTTTGCCGGGCAAATCAACGGCACCACCGGTTATGAGGAAGCGGCAGCGCAGGGTTTATTGGCGGGCGTCAACGCTGCGTTGCAGATTCAAGAGCGCGAGCCGTGGCTGCCGCGCCGGGACGAGTCATATTTGGGCGTGATGGTGGATGATTTGGTCACTCGCGGCACCAACGAGCCGTATCGGATGTTCACCAGCCGCGCTGAATATCGGTTGACGCTGCGCGAGGACAACGCCGATCTGCGCTTGACTGAAATTGGACGCCAGCTTGGTTTGGTTGGCGAGGCGCAGTGGCGGCAGTTTGAGGCGAAGCGCGAGGCGATTGAACGCGAGCGCCAGCGGTTGCGTGAGCTGTGGATTCGTCCCGACACGGTCGATCAAACACTGGCAACGCAGATTTTGGGTGAACCGCTGCGGCGGGAAGCGCGGGCATCTGAGCTGCTGGCGCGTCCCAACGTTGGTTATGCCGGAGTGCAGCAGTTGACGGGCACAGCTCCAGAAGCGGTGGCGGCGGCAGTGAGTGAGCAGTTGGAAATTCAAGCGCGTTATGACGGCTATATCACGCGCCAACGCGCTGAGATTGAGCGCCAGCGCGAGCAGGAAGCCAAAGCGTTGCCACCTGAATTTGATTTTGATCGCGTGCGCGGGTTGTCAAAAGAGGTGTGCGAAAAATTCAAGCGGGTGCGTCCGCTGACGGTCGGACAAGCGGCGCGAATTCCGGGTGTGACGCCAGCGGCAGTGTCGCTGTTGCTGATTCACCTCAAACGGCAGTCGGGCTGATGAGCAAAAAAACCAATCCAATTGCGTTTGATGCGGCGCTGCTCGGCGAACGGTTGACGCAGGGCGCAGCGCACATGGAGCTGGCGCTGACGGCAGAGCAACACGCGGGTTTGCTGCAATTTTTGGCGCTGCTGGCGCGGTGGAATCAGGTGTACAACCTGACGGCGGTGCGCGATCCGCTGGACATGGTCGCCCGTCATCTGCTCGATAGTTTGGCGCTGCTGCCGTATCTCGACGGCGAGCGGATACTTGATTTGGGCACGGGCGCGGGTTTGCCGGGGATTCCGCTGGCGCTGCTGGCACCTGAGCGCGAGTTCGTGTTGCTTGACAGCAACGGCAAAAAAATTCGCTTCGTGCGACAGGCGGTGCTGGAGTTGGGACTGCGCAACGTGGAACCGGTGCAGGCGCGGATTGATCGCTATCAACCGGAGCGCCTGTTTACGACGCTGGTCAGTCGGGCGGTGGCGGCAACTGAGATTATGCCGGTGCAGGAACGGCTGCTGGTGCCGACGGGACGGACGTTGTTAATGAAAGGGCGCGGCAATGAATCGTCCGAGTTAGCAATGGCGGATCGGGTGCGCGTTCACCCGCTGCAGATTCCTTTTTTAGATGGTGCCCGCCATTTACTTGAGATGCGCAAATAACTGTCACAGATCATCAAAATACACGGACTTGCGTTGACCCTTTATCGGCAACGGCTTATACTATGCCACCGATAAGGCACTTTAATCACCCGAATTGTGACGATTTCATGCAACAGCCGGGTGCAATCCAAGCAAAAAAAATCATTCAGGCTCAAATCGTTTTTGGGTTACTGATAATTATCGTCGTGTTTTTGCTGCGCAGCGATTTAGCATTGTCTATTGGCATTGGTGCTGGAACTTGTATCACTGCTAACGCACTACTCGCAGCTTGGATGTTTCGAGACTACCGCGCTCAAAAAATTTCGCATTTAACAGCGCGTTTTTATTGGGGCGAAGCGATAAAAATTGCGGTTATTCTCGGATTATTTGCATTAGCAGTTGTCGTATTTACTAACCTTAATCTACCGGTCATGCTGGGTGCTTATTTTGCCACTCAAGTCATACCAACTGTGATCGCCGCCCAATTCGGCAGTCAAAACCAGATGTGAGAAATGATTGATGTCTTCTTCCGAAATACTCACTTCCCAAGGCTATATCCAGCACCATCTCACCAATCTGACGCTCGGCGTTCATCCTGAGCACGGGTTTGGTTTTGCACATTCCAGCGCCGATGCTGCTGCAATGGGTTTTTGGGCAGTCAACGTTGATACCGTGTTTTTCTCCGTATTGCTCGGCGGCTTATTTCTTTGGTTTTTCAAAGGGGTAGCTGAAAAAGTTACTGCGGGAATTCCGGCAGGAGCGCAGAATTTTGCTGAGTGGATTGTCGATTTTGTTGAAGACAATGTGCGCGGTTCATTCAATGCCAAGAATGCAATGGTAGCACCGCTGGCGCTGACCATCTTTGCATGGGTGTTTTTAATGAACCTGATGGATTTGCTGCCGGTTGATTTGCTGCCTTATTTATTCGGTCAATTTATTGCTGTATTCGGCGCTGATCCGCATCATGTATTCTTGCGCGTGGTTCCAACTACCGATCCCAATGCCACCTTTGGAATGGCACTAACAGTCTTTTTCTTGGTGTTGTTTTACAGCGTCAAAATGAAAGGTGTGGGTGGATTCTTAGGTGAACTGACATTACAACCTTTTGGTAAATTTGGCTTGCCAGCAAACCTATTATTGGAGGGCATCAGTTTATTATCAAAACCGCTCTCACTGGCATTGCGTCTTTTCGGTAATATGTACGCCGGTGAGATGATCTTTATTCTGATCGCATTGCTCTACGGTGGCAGCATGACGCTGAATATCACTGGTGGTTTACTCCAATTTGTTTGGGCTGTTTTCCACATTTTGATTATCACGCTGCAAGCCTTTATCTTTATGGTGTTGACAATCGTGTATCTCGATATGGCGCACCAAGAGCATCACTAAATCAATTATAATCCGTTAAAGTCGCGTATTGCTTTAACGGATTATTTGATCGCACTGATTCACCGTTTTACCATTCATTATTTCATCGCAACACCTAACCTGGGGGAACTCATGGAACTTGAAGTCGCACAAGCATTTGCAGCAGCTATTAAATTCATCGGCGCAGGCCTGATGCTCGGTCTCGGTGCCGTTGGCGCTGGCGTCGGTATCGGCGTTCTCGGCGGTCGTTTCTTAGAAGGCGCTGCCCGTCAGCCGGAATTGATCCCGATGCTGCGCACCCAGTTTTTTATCGTGATGGGTTTGGTTGACGCCCTGCCCGTTATTGCGATTGCCATGGGTTTATACCTCATGTTTGCTGCCTAATTAACGTCCCGCTCCCGCCAGGGTTGCGGTTTCTACCACCTACCCTGATTCGGTACGAGACATAGGCACGAGGTGACGCTATGAATATCAATTTGACTCTATTGATCCAGATGATCTCCTTTGCGGTGTTCGTCTGGTTTTGTATGCAATTTGTGTGGCCGCCCATTGTGACGGCGCTGGCAGAGCGCAAAGCGAAAATTGCGGAAGGTCTTGCTGCCGCAGAACGCGGTCATCAAGAACGCGCTCGCGGTGAGCAACATGCTCAAGCCTTGCTGACTGAAGCGAAGGCGACTGCGGCTGAGATCGTGACGCAGGCGCAGAAGCGGGCGACTGAGATCGTTGAGGAAGCGAAGGATGACGCTCGCGCTGAGGGTGGTCGTTTGGTCGCAGCCGCACAGGCTGAAATTGAGCGCGAAACCAATCGTGCCCGTGAGGAATTGCGGGAGCGGGTTGCAGCATTGGCAATCGCGGCTGCCGAAAAAATTCTGCACAAGGAGATCGATGTCGCTACGCACCGGTCGCTCGTCGATACTTTCGCCAAGCAGCTCTAGGGGTATTTCATGGCCGGAGATATGACCACCATCGCCCGTCCCTATGCTGAAGCGGTGTTCGAGCGTGCCAAGGACGTCGGTGAAGTTGACGCTTGGTCACAGGCGTTGGAACTGCTGGCGTTGGTGACGACCGATCCCGACCTCGCTGCCCAAATTGGCAATCCCAGCCTGCCGCGTGAGCGGGTTCGTGATCTCATTCTTGAAGTCTGCGGGGCGCAACTGCCTGCTGATGCCGCAAATCTCGTGCGGTTGTTGTCACACAACGCCCGTTTAACGGCACTGCCGGAGATTGCGCGGCTGTTTGAAGTGCGCCGGATCGCCGATCAGGGGGTACGTCATGTGCAGGTGCGCAGTGCTTTCGAGGTCAGCGCCGCAGAACAGGCAACCCTCGCTACGGCGCTGGCACGTCGCCTCGGCGGTCGCGTGGAGCTGACGGTCGAGACGGACAGCGCGTTGATCGGCGGGATTGAAGTCCGCGCTGGTGATCTTGTGTTCGACGACTCGGTTCGCGGCAAGATCAAGCAATTGGCTAACGCTTTGCAATTCTGAACTGGACACCGTCATGCAATTGAATCCATCCGAGATCAGCGATCTCATTAAACAGAAGATCGAAAATTTCGACCTTCAGACCGAAGCCCGGACTGAGGGCACCATCGTCAGCTTGACCGACGGCATTGTCCGTATTCATGGGTTATCTGACGCTAAGTATTATGAAATGTTGGAATTTCCGGGCGACGCCTTTGGTTTGGCGTTGAATCTGGAGCGTGATTCCGTCGGCGCGGTAATCCTCGGCGACTATACGCATCTGTCCGAAGGTGACTGGGTGCGTTGCACTGGGCGCGTGTTGGAAGTGCCGGTCGGTGAAGGGTTGCTGGGGCGGGTGGTTGATTCGCTCGGTAATCCGATTGACGGTAAGGGTCCAATTAACGCGGCTGGCACTTCGCCAATTGAAAAGGTCGCGCCGGGCGTTATTGCGCGGCAGTCGGTTGATGAGCCGGTGCAAACAGGTTTGAAAGCCATCGACGCGATGGTGCCGGTTGGTCGTGGTCAGCGTGAGTTGATTATTGGCGACCGTCAGACCGGTAAAACCGCAGTAGCGATTGATGCGATCATCAATCAGAAAGGCACGGGCGTTAAGTGCATTTACGTTGCCATTGGGCAGAAGAATTCCTCAATTGCAGCATTGGTGCGCAAGCTCGAAGAGCATGACGCGATGGCACATACCATCATCGTGGCGGCAGCGGCGGCGGAATCTGCGGCAATGCAGTTCATCGCGCCTTATGTCGGCTGCACGATGGGCGAGTATTTCCGCGATAAGGGCGAAGATGCGTTGATCGTGTATGACGATTTGACCAAGCAAGCGTGGGCATATCGTCAGGTGTCGTTGTTGCTGCGGCGGCCACCGGGTCGGGAAGCCTATCCCGGCGACGTGTTCTATCTGCATTCGCGGTTGTTGGAACGCGCAGCGCGGGTCAATCCGAACTATGTGGCGCAGGCAACTGACGGCAAGGTGACGGGTAAAACCGGCTCGTTGACGGCGCTGCCGATCATTGAAACCCAAGCGGGTGACGTGTCGGCGTTCGTACCAACTAACGTGATTTCGATCACCGACGGGCAGATTTTCTTGGAAACCGATCTGTTTAATTCCGGTATTCGTCCGGCAATTAACGCGGGTCTGTCAGTGTCGCGTGTCGGCGGTGCGGCGCAAACCAAGATCATTAAAAAGCTCGGCGGCGGCATTCGGTTGGCGCTGGCGCAGTACCGTGAATTGGCGGCATTTTCGCAGTTTGCTTCTGATTTGGATGAGGCGACGCGCAAGCAGTTACAACGCGGTGAGCGCGTCACTGAGTTGATGAAACAGACGCAGTATTCGCCGATGAGCGTGGGACAGATGGCGATTTCGCTGTTTGCTGCCAACGAAGGCTATCTCGACGATGTGGATGTGAAAAAAGTCGTTGATTTCGAGCGGGCGCTGCAAAGCTATATCAAGTCAGCGCAGGCGGAGTTGCTTGCGAAAATTGACGCCACTGGCGATTTCAATGACGCCATTCAGGGCGCGATGCACACTGCGATCAAGACTTTTAAGGCGAATAACACCTGGTAAGCCCGATCTCACCAATCCCCCCCTGCCCCCCTTTTCCAAAGGGGGGAGATGTTGCGCCCTCCTTTGGAAAAGGGGGGTTGGGTGGATTTGATGATCCAAATACAACAAGGATTGAAACCAACAAGGGTTGAAACAAACCATATGGCAGGCGCCAAAGAAATCCGCACCAAGATCGCAAGCATTAAGAGTACCCAAAAGATTACCAAGGCGATGCAGATGGTCGCCGCCTCGAAAATGCGCAAGGCTCAGGATCGCATGTCGTCTTCCCGTCCTTACGCAGAAAAGATGTTGCAGGTGATCAGTCACTTAGCTCATGCGACGCCGGAATATCGGCATTCGTTTATGGCAGCGACACGCCCACATAAAACCGTCGGTTATATCGTGGTGTCCTCAGATCGGGGCTTGTGCGGTGGCTTGAACAGCAATCTGTTTCGCCGGTTAGCCGCTGAGGTGAAAGCGCATCAAACCGCCGGTGTTGACGTGGCGTTTTGTGCCATTGGCAACAAAGCGTTGGGGTTTTTTAAGCGGTTCGGCGGGCAGGTGTTGGGACAGGCCACGCATTTGGGCGACCAACCGCACATCGAGGACTTGATTGGCACCGTCAAGGTGATGCTGGATGCGTATGAATCCAAACAGATTGACGCGATCTATGTCATCAGCAATTCCTTTGTGAACACCATGACGCAGCGTCCGTTGATCCGTCAGTTGGTGCCCATCAGTGGTGAAGCACAGGACCCGCTGCCGAGCCATTGGGATTACATCTACGAACCAGATGCCCGCACCGTGTTGGATGCGTTGCTCACTCGCTACATTGAATCGCTGGTTTATCAAGCAGTCGTTGAGAATAGTGCGTGCGAGCAGGCAGCACGCATGGTGGCGATGAAATCCGCTTCCGATAACGCGGGCAACCTCATCGGTGAGCTGCAACTGGTTTATAACAAGGCGCGTCAAGCAGCAATCACGCAAGAAATCTCCGAAATCGTGAGCGGTGCTGCGGCAGTGTAAACCCGCCTCGTCAGCCCAGTTCCAGACAGAATCGCAGAGGAAGTAATTTTATGAGTTCCGGTAACGTGGTGGAAATCATCGGCGCCGTTGTGGACGTACAGTTCCCACGCGGTGAGATGCCCAAAATTTATGAAGCATTAATGATTGATTCGGCAGGGTTGACGCTGGAAGTGCAGCAGCAGCTCGGTGATGGCGTGGTGCGCACGATTGCGATGGGTTCGACCGATGGTTTGCAGCGCGGTTTGGCTGTCACCAGCACGGGTGCGCCGATTCAGGTGCCGGTCGGTCAGGCAACGCTGGGGCGCATCATGGACGTGCTCGGCAAGCCGATTGATGAGCTTGGCGATGTGGCGACTGAGGAGCGGTGGTCTATTCATCGCGCTGCGCCCAAGTTGGAAGATCAAGCGACGTCTACCGAGATTTTAGAAACCGGTATCAAGGTCATCGACCTCATCATGCCGATTGCGAAAGGCGGCAAGGTTGGCCTGTTTGGTGGCGCAGGCGTGGGCAAGACGGTCACGCTGATGGAGCTGATTCGTAACATCGCTGCCGAGCATTCTGGTTTTTCGGTGTTTGCTGGCGTGGGCGAGCGGACTCGTGAAGGCAACGACTTTTATCACGAGATGAAAGAGTCGAACGTGCTGGACAAGGTGGCGCTGGTTTATGGGCAGATGAATGAGCCACCCGGCAATCGGCTGCGCGTGGCGCTGACTGGCTTGACGATGGCGGAGTATTTCCGCGACGAAGGACGCGACGTGTTGTTGTTTGTTGACAACATTTACCGTTACACGTTGGCGGGTACTGAAGTGTCGGCATTGTTGGGGCGGATGCCGTCAGCGGTGGGTTATCAGCCGACGCTGGCATCAGAAATGGGTGCGTTGCAAGAGCGCATCACCTCCACCCGCACTGGTTCGATCACGTCGTTCCAAGCGGTCTATGTGCCAGCGGACGATTTGACTGATCCGTCACCGGCGACGACGTTTGCGCATTTGGACGCGACGCTGGTGTTGTCGCGGCAAATCGCCGAGCTGGGTATTTATCCGGCAGTTGATCCGCTCGATTCCACCAGCCGGATTTTGGATCCGAACGTGGTTGGTGCCGAGCATTATGAGACGGCGCGGGCAGTGCAGGGCACGTTGCAGCGGTATAAGGAACTGAAAGACATCATCGCCATTTTGGGCATGGATGAATTGTCTGATGAGGATCGGCTGTCGGTCTCACGCGCTCGCAAAATTCAGCGGTTCTTGTCACAGCCGTTCTTTGTGGCGGAAGTGTTCACGGGCGCACCCGGCAAGTTTGTGTCGGTCAAAGACACCATCAAAGACTTCAAAGCCATTGTCAGCGGCGAATACGATCATCTGCCGGAACAGGCGTTTTATATGGTCGGCGGCATTGCTGAAGCAGTGGCCAAAGCTGAGAAGATGGCGGCGACGAGCTAAGGAGAATCTCCGATGGCAACGACCATGCGCGTTGATATTGTCAGTGCTGAGGGTGCGATCCACTCCGGACCTGCCACGATGGTGTATGCAACCGCTCAAATGGGTGAGGTGGGCATTGCGCCGCGTCACACCGCGTTTATCAGTCGGCTCAAACCCGGCGAAGTGCGGGTAGAAAACGAACATGGTGAGCAGGAGCATTTTTATGTCTCCGGCGGCATGTTGGAAGTACAACCCAACGTGGTGACGGTGTTGGCTGATACCGCTATTCGGGCGCGTGATCTCGATGAAGCAGCCGCAATGGAATCCAAGCGGCGGGCGGAAGATACGCTCGCTGGTCAAGTGGCGAAGTTTGAATATGCCAAGGCACAAGTTGAATTGGCCGAAGCAATTGCGCAACTGCGAGCAATTGAAAAATTGCGCAAAATGAAAGGACGTTAGTGTGCTGTTGTTGTAACAGCGACCATGCGTTTTTTCCTCTCAACGCTCCTCGTTCATCGTAACGGGAGCGTTTTTTTTCGTGGAGATTGAAGTGTGAGCGCAACAGCACCATGCGTCAGCGCCGGTAAACTGGTCGCGTTGACCTACAGCATCACCGATGTCAACGGCGCGGTTTTGGAACAAACCGATTTGCCCGTCACCTACATTCACGGCGGCGCAACGGAATTGATCGGCGGCATGGATGCAGCGATTGCCGGCAAGTGCGTGGGGGACGCGGTGACATTGGAACTGCCGCCAGAACACGGTTTTGGCGCACATGATCCCGCGCTCACGTTCACCGATGATCTGGATAATGTGCCGCCAGAATTCCGCTTTATCGGCGCAGAAGTGCAGATGCAAAATGACGCCGGAGCAACGCGCACCTTCGTTGTTTCTGCCATCGCCGACGGCAAGTTGACAGTCGATGGCAATCATCCGCTCGCCGGCAAAGCGTTGGTCGTGCATCTGCGCATTCACGCAGTGCGCGAGCCAACTCCAGAAGAATTCGCTGCTGCATCAAGCGGTTGTACTGGCAGTTTTCACTGAACTATTTGAGATTTCACCATGACTCTCGGCGTTGTCATTCTCGCAGCCGGACGCGGCACCCGCATGTGTTCCGATCTTCCCAAAGTGCTCCATCCGCTCGCCGGACAACCGCTGCTGGCGCACGTTCTGAATGCTGCGACCACGCTGGATGCTGCACAACAGGTGGTGGTATTTGGACACGGCGGGGCGCAGGTGCCAGCGGCGTTCGCCGAGCGCGATTGCATTTGGGTGGAGCAAGCCGAGCAGCGCGGCACCGGTCACGCGCTGATGCTGGCGTTACCGGTGCTGCTGCCAGAGGTGACGCAGGTGCTGGTGCTGTACGGCGATGTGCCGCTGATCACGCCTGCGACCTTGCGCCGTTTGGTGGCCAGCAGTGTTCACACCGGCTTGGCGCTGTTGACGGCGGAGGTGTGCAATCCCAGTGGTTACGGTCGCATCGTCCGCGATCACACCGGACGACTGCTGCGCATCGTGGAGGAGAAAGATGCCACGTTGGCGGAGCGGGAGATTCACGAGATCAATACCGGGTTTCTGGTCGCGGAACGGACGCAATTGGCGGCGTGGCTGGCGCAAATCGGCACCAATAACGCGCAGGGTGAATACTATTTGACCGACATCGTGGCGCTCGCAGCGCAAGACGGTGTCACGATTGCCAGCACCCGTCCGGGGTGTTTGACGGAAGTCACCGGCGTCAATGATCGCGTACAACTAGCTGAATTAGAACGCTTTTATCAACGCGCCACTGCGGAAGATTTGATGCGTTCAGGGGTGACGTTGGCAGACCCGGCGCGATTTGATCTGCGCGGCACGCTTCATGCCGAGCGCGATGTCCACTTGGACATCAACGTCATCATTGAAGGCGAGGTGTGGCTGGGCAGCGGAGTGCGGGTCGGCGCAAATTGCGTGTTAAAAGACTGTCGCATCGGCGCGGGCACCGAGATTTTTCCCAACTGCGTGCTCGACGGCGCGACTGTCGGAGCCAACGCCCGCATCGGTCCCTTTGCGCGGCTGCGCCCGGCTGCGCTGCTGGCGGACGACACCCACGTTGGCAATTTCGTCGAGATCAAAAAAACCACGTTGGGGCGCGGCAGCAAGGCAAACCATTTAACGTATTTGGGCGATGCCGACATCGGCGCGGGCGTCAACATCGGCGCAGGCACGATCACCTGCAACTATGACGGCGTCAACAAATCGCTCACCCAGATTGGCGATGATGCCTTTATTGGCTCCAACACCGCGTTGGTGGCACCGGTCAGCATCGGTGCTGGCGCGACGATTGGCGCGGGTTCAGTGATTACGCGCTCGGCACCCGCCGCGCAATTGACGCTGGCACGCACGCGCCAAACCACGCTTGCCGGTTGGCAACGTCCACAAAAACCCCCCAATAAATAAACTTGAGTTTTAAATTATTCAATGCCGAATGAAGCATCGCACTTCATTCGGCATTTTTTATTGTGCTACACCGCAATTGGCGCAACTTTCCAAATTTGCTGCGCGTATTCAGCAATCGCACGATCTGAAGAAAACTTTCCCATTCTAGCGACATTCAAAATTGCCATACGATCCCAATTCGCTGCGTCACGATATGCGGCACTCACGCGCTCTTGGCAAGTTAAATACGCCCGATAATCCGCCAACACCATAAACGGATCATGGTTCACTAAATGATCGGTTAAAGGACGGAACAACGCCGAATCACCATGTGAAAATAACCCCGAATTGATGAGATCAATATCCGCCTTCAATTCTGGATCATTCTGATAAACTTCCCACGGATGATAACCAGCGGCTTGTTTCCGCTGCACTTCGTCGGCAGTCATACCGAATAAAAAGAAATTCTCTGCACCAACTTCTTCTCGAATTTCCACATTAGCACCGTCTAACGTGCCAATGGTGAGCGCCCCATTCATAGAAAACTTCATATTGCCGGTGCCAGAAGCCTCTTTACCCGCCAATGAAATTTGCTCAGATAAATCGGCGGCTGGATATAAACGTTGCCCATTCTTTACATTAAAATCTGGCATAAACGCCACGCGAATCCGCCCCTCAATTTGGGGATCGTGATTGATAACCTCTGCCACCGCGTTAATCAATTTAATAATCAGCTTGGCAAGATAATACCCTGGTGCCGCCTTACCACCAAAAATAAATGCGCGAGGCACTACTTCTAAATTCGGTTCTTGCTTTATCCGCTGATATAGACGAATGATGTGCAACACATTGAGATGTTGACGTTTATATTCGTGTAAACGTTTTGCTTGCACATCAAATAAGGCTTGCGGATCAAGTTGAACACCAGTTTGCAGGAATAACCACTGCGCAAAATCACATTTTGCCGCAGTTTTTACATTACGCCAACGCTGTTGAAAAGCGGGATCAGTGGCACACGGTTCTAATTGTCGGAGCAGGGTTAAATCCTGAATCCAATCATCACTACCGCACACTTCAGTAATTAACTCTGCCAAACGCGGATTGCTCACCACAATAAAACGACGTGGTGAAACGCCATTCGTCACGTTGTGAAACTTCTCCGGCCATAACTCATAAAAATCTTTCAATAACGTCGTTTTCACCAACTCAGAATGCAGTGCGGCTACGCCATTCACTGCTTGACTACCAACGACTGCTAAATTCGCCATCCGCACCCGCCGTTGTTCACCTTCTGCAATCAACGACATTCGTGCGATTCGTTCTTCATCATGCAAAAACCGCGTGCGCACTTCATCAAGAAATTGTTGATTGATGGTATAGATGATTTCTAAATGACGCGGCAATAATCGCTCAAATAACTGTACCGGCCAAGTTTCCAAGGCTTCAGGTAACAGTGTGTGGTTGGTATAAGAAAAGGTATTGCGCGTGATATTCCACGCCGTTTCCCAAGTCATATCATGCACATCAATTAACAGTCGCAACAATTCTGCTACCGCTAATGCCGGATGCGTGTCATTTAATTGCGCCGCAAACTTTTGTGCAAACGAATCAAGCGCGCCAACCGTGTGTAAATGCAGGCGAATCATATCTTGAATTGAACAAGACACAAAAAAGAATTGCTGTTTTAAGCGCAATTCTTTACCAATCTCCGGTTCATCATTCGGATAAAGCACTTTAGAAATGGTTTCAGCTTCAATTTTTGCGTGTACTGCGCCGTAATAATCACCAACATTAAAGGCTTGAAAATCAAAAGACTGCGATGCCTCCGCTTTCCACAAACGCAATAAATTAACGTTGCCAACGCCATAACCTAGAATTGGCGTGTCATACGCAACGCCATTGATTTCTTGTGCTGGAATCCAGCGCCGGCACAGCGTGCCATTCGCATGACGATACTGTTCGGTATAACCGCCATAATTCACGGGAAAACAAATTTTAGGGCGAGGAATTTCCCAAGGATTGCCATTGCGTAACCATGTATCGCTCTTTTCAACCTGCCAGCCATTTTCAATGCGTTGGTCAAAAATACCAAATTCATAGCGAATGCCATAACCAATTGCCGGAATACACAACGTTGCCAGTGAATCCATAAAACACGCTGCCAAACGCCCTAAGCCACCATTTCCTAATCCTGGCTCCTCCTCTTCTTCTAAAATTGTTGCAAAATCCAATTCCAAATCTGCTGCGGATTCCTGCGCGATTTTGGTAATACCAAGATTAACCAAGTTATTCGCTAAGTGTGGGCCCAGTAAAAATTCCGCTGATAAATAACACACGGTGCGGGCATGATTCGTTTTGAAAGCCTGCGCCGATTTTACCCAACGCGCTAATAAGCGATCTCGCACTGTATAGGCTGCTGCCATATACAAATCATGCGGCGTTGCCACTTCACGGAAGCGCCCTTGAATATAAAAAAGATTATCAATGTAGGCTTGTTTTAACGCCGCTTTAGACATTCCAGTGCGGGTATGTTCACGGTCTGGAGCGAGTAATTCAGTCGCTGAAATTGTCACAATGAATCCTCTAAAACGTTTGTTTAACCCTTAAAAAGACGCCCGGTAAGCATTAGCTTCCGGGCAAGTGTAGCAGTCAACGCATCACATCATTATGCCTATTGAACTGCCTGTAGTTTTTTATAGCGCATTGAAGAAATCAGTGCAAAGACAATAAAGGCAACTCCAATTAAACCGGTGATCACTTCGGGAATGTGCATCACAATACTGGCTAACATGATGCCTGCTAAAGCGCCAATTGCCCAATGTGCGCCGTGTTCTAAAAAGACGTATTCATCTAAGGTGCCTTTGTTCACTAAATACACCGTTAATGACCGCACAAACATTGCCCCAATTGCCAAACCTAACATAATAATGACAACATCACGGGTAATGGCAAAAGCACCAATCACACCATCGAATGAGAATGAAGCATCCAGTATCTCTAAATAGAGAAAACCAGCAATACCAGAACGCTTGGCAGTTTCTACCATTGCCGCGCCTTCTTCTTCATTTTCAAACAGGCTATCAAGACTGCTCACTGCAACATATAAAATAACGCCACCGACGCCAGCAACTAATAATGAAATCTGCTGCGCTGGTTCTAAGGGTAAAAATGCTTGCAACAAAAATAGAATTACCAATGCAATCATTACTTCAATGGCATCGAGTTTACCAAGCCGTGATAACCGCTCTTCAACTGCACCCAGCCAATGTAATTCTTTTTCAGCATTCATCATAAAATAGAGGAATACCAGCAACAGGAACATGCCACCAAAAGCAGAAATTCCAATATGGCTATCTGTGAGATACTTAGCGTATTGTTCAGGTTGTTGCAGCGCCATTGCGGTCACTTCAATCATGCCTTGTCCTGATGCAATTGCGACGATTACAATTGGAAACACCAGCCGCATTCCAAATACTGCAATCAAAATACCAACCGTTAAGAAAATTTGTTGCCACTTTGCATCCATTTCTTTCAGCACTGAAGCATTCACAACAGCGTTATCAAATGACAAGCTGACTTCCATGACACCGAGAATTAAAACCAAAAATACTGCCGCTAAACCACCCGCTGGCGTTTGCTGCCCCCAATAAAAAGCAGTCACCACACAGATGATGGTGACTAAAATCGAATAACCAAATGTTTTCATTGAACACTCCAAATTAAAACCGCAACATGTATTGAAATGCTGGCGAATTGATGCCAGCATTTCAGTCATCACTTAACTGCGTTGGCGACCAGCAACGCGCAACCGTAACGCATTCAAACGAATAAACCCGGTGGCATCTTTTTGATCATAAGCTCCCGCGTCTTCTTCAAAGGTGGCAATTGAAGCATCAAATAAACTATTGGTTGCAGATTTGCGCCCTACCACCAATACATTACCTTTGTACAGCTTTAAGCGTACTTCGCCATTGACCACTGCTTGCGTTTGGTCAATTGCCGCTTGCAGCATGTATCGTTCTGGAGCAAACCAATAGCCGTTATAAACCAAACTCGCATAACGCGGCATCAATTCGTCTTTCAAATGCGCAGCTTCACGATCTAAAGTCAACGATTCCATAGCGCGATGTGCTTTTAATAGAATCGTACCGCCGGGCGTTTCATAACAACCGCGTGATTTCATACCCACATAACGGTTTTCAACGATGTCAGCACGGCCAATACCATGCGCACCACCAATCCGATTTAATTCCGCCAATAATGCTGCCGGACTCAAGCGTTGTCCATTCAAGGCGACAGCATCACCACCTTCAAATGTTAATTCAATGTTCAATGGTTGTTCGGGCGCTTGTTCGGGTGCCACTGACCAGCGCCACATCTCAGCACTGGGTTCGACCCAAGGGTCTTCGAGATCATAACCTTCGTATGAAATGTGCAATAAATTGGCATCCATCGAATACGGCGATTTCGTGCCATCGCGTTTCATTTCAACCGCAATACCGCGACTGGCGGCATATTCCATTAACTTTTCCCGCGACAACAAATCCCATTCCCGCCAAGGCGCAATGATTTTAATCTCAGGATTCAGTGCATACGCAGTCAATTCAAAGCGCACTTGATCGTTGCCTTTACCCGTTGCGCCATGTGCAATTGCATCTGCGCCCGTCGCTGCCGCAATTTCAATTAAGCGTTTCGCAATTAACGGCCGCGCAATTGAAGTGCCGAGCAGATATTCACCTTCATAAATCGCATTCGCACGAAACATCGGAAAAACGAAATCACGCACGAATTCTTCACGCAAATCGTCAATATAAATTTCGGTCACTCCCGCTGCAGTCGCTTTAGCGCGAGCGGGTTCTAATTCTTCACCCTGACCAATATCGGCAGTGAAAGTCACTACTTCACAACCGTATTCTTCTTGCAGCCATTTCAAAATCACCGACGTATCCAAACCGCCGGAATACGCTAACACGACCTTTTTGATTGCGCTGTGCGCCATCGTTTGCACTCCAAAGTGATGCGAAAATAAAATCCCAAAGCAAGCGGCATACAGTATAAATTTATCAACACAAACCCGCCACTCAATAGCCGTTATGCAGCGGCTGGTGACAAAATAAACCAGTTGTTTTAATTGGATAAACCATGCTAAAAATCATTGATCGTTATCTGTTACGCGAAGTCATCATCGTATTTGTTGCCATTATTGTCATCTTGTTGTTCATTGTTAGCAGCATGATGGTGTTGCGCATTTTAGAAGAGGTCAACGTTGGCGGCTTAAATGTCGATTTTTTCTTACAACTTTTGCGGTTACAACTCATCCGCGACACCTCCAGTTTACTGCCTCCCGCATTTTTTCTCGCCGTTCTCGTCAGCCTCAATCGCTTATCCCGCGACAGTGAATTGATTGCGCTCAATGCTTGCGGCATCGGCGTGCCGAGGTTATATCGTATTTTGCTGTTATTAGCTCTGCCAATTGCGTTGCTCACTGCTTGGTTTTCATTAAAACTACAACCGGAAGCCGCTACCGCCATTCAAGAAATTCGTTTACAACAACGTGAACAAGCCAGCCAATTAGCCGGTTTACAAGCAGGACGCTTTTATATTGAAGAGCATGGGCAATTGGTCATTTATATTGGCGCGATTGTGCAACGTAAAGCACTCGGCAATCTATTCATTCTTGATCAGCGCGGAACGCGAACGCAGCTCGTCGTCAGTAGCGGTGGAAGTCATCATCTTGATATAGCAACTGGTGATCATATTGTGACGCTCCAACAAGGCTATCGTTTTGATGGTCAACCGGGCAGTGGCGCATTTTTAATTGGTCAATTTACAACGTATCAATTGCGGATTCGTGGCAATGGTACCCCGCCACAATTGCCTTCAAAACGCGCCACCACGCCAACAATGCAATTATTAAACACGACTAATCCGACACAACGCGCTGAATTAGAACACCGATTAGCAGCGCCATTAGCAATTGTAACACTGGCAATTCTAGCGGTGCCTTTGGTGGAGATTTCACCGCGTCACAGCACCACTTGGCGTTTAGGGTTAGCACTGCTCGCGTATTTCAGTTTTTTCAATTTACAGCGTCTCGCCGAGAATTGGTTAGAAACTGGCATCACTCCACTTTGGCTCGGCAGCTTATGGTATCAAGTGGCGATTATCGGCGCAGTATATTTCATTTTAATGCCCGATAGTTTATGGTTAAAACGCCTGCGACAACGTTAAACAATTCTGTTTAGTAATACAAATGAAACCCCCTTTTTGCAAAGGGGGTAAACTCAAGTTTAAGCGCGAATGGCTTCTAATACGCCATCCCAAAACCGAATTCGCGCACACAGTGCTTCTTCCGCCGCCGCTTCTGCTTCAGCAATGCGCGTGGCATCAGTACCGCATAGCGTTTCCAAGAGCTTAAATGACAGCGGCCCGTGAAAATCTTCATCTAAATGAATATGGCGATTCAAATAGAAATGAAACACCGGCGCTTGTGCTTCAGTAATGCGCATTTGTGTGAGGAATTGGCGAAACATTGCCGGAATTAAATTCTCGCGCCCCAAAGCCAATGCCGCTGCAACACAATGCGCTTTATCTTCACGAATAAAACTAAAGGTCGTTTCACAAAAATACCGCGCTGACACTGGCACCATTGGCGCATACAGCGCCGCATCAATTCCTTGTTCTGCAACCAAAGTTAAAAACTTCTCTGGCAATTGCGCATCTGCGCCCACTTCCTGCATGGCGCGGCAATAGGATTCAAAATGGCTGGCGTAACCCATTTGTCCATTCGCTAAAGGCACCGTATCCGATTCTTCTTCTAGCGTGAGTTGATTGATGAAAAAACGCAAACTCGGATCACTGTGCGGAATCCAAGGCACTTGCACCGGCGCAATATGCCGCTGTAAGTATTTAATCAACGACATGAAATCCCACACCGAAAAAACATGATGCTGCATAAAAATACGCAGGTCTTCAATAGAAGTTAATGCGCCATAAATGGGATGTTGGTTGAGTTGATCACGCAGCGGTTGTAAATGGGAAAGATTGAGTGATGACATGAATATAGATGCTCGCGTCAGGCATAAAAAGAAGTGATTAACTTTGTCGCGCTTTTAAGCGTGCCAAACGATCCAGTGCGGAATTGGTTGGCAATGATTGTCCACTCGCTGCCGCTAATGCCGCTGCTAAATGCGGGTCATCTTGTTCGGGACGACTCGGCGCTAATAATTTCGCTTTTGCCGTTGCTGCTTGCGCCTGTGCTAAATCCCGCGCTGCGGCATCATTCATTGCTTTAAGCGCCACACTTAAACCACTGGTTGTACTCGCTAAACCAGCAGCGCGTCGTGCCGATTCCGCTTGCCGCTCCGCCAATTCCCGTTGTTGTTCAGCGCGTTTCATATCTCGCTCTGCTCGTTGTAATTCACTCCGCGCTGATTTCAATTTATTGCCAGCATCAGCATAAGTTGATTCCAACATCGCTAAAAAATCTTGTGCATCAACCGCTTCAGCAGTTTCACGTTCTACATCCGGTGTCATCTGTTCCAATAAATCAAGCAGCGTATTCAAACTTCTTTCTAACGCAGCTCGCCGCATTGGATCAACTTCAATACTGATCTGCGTTTGCAATAATTCGGCCGCTGCCATCCGTTGATTTAATAATACGCGAATCGCGTCGGCTTCTTTCTTTTCACGCTCATAAACTGCTCGCGCCTGCGCTACTTCTAAACCCAGTTCATCAAGGCGTTCTTCCATTGCCCGTAATTCGGCTTCAGTTGCGCCTTTGGGGTTCCAGCGCACCAATGCCTCAATACCCGCTTGCATGGCTTGATCGGCTTTTACCCCGGTGAAATGACGAATAAATCCTAGCATTTTTTAACTCCTCAGTCTTAATAACACAGTGAATATCAACCCGCCATCGCGCCAGCATTTAATACCGCAATGGATAGTTGAATGCCGACTAATACCAAAGCAATCGCTAGATTATCCGCTTCAATCGCAGCGCGAAAACTACGAAAGAAAATGCTGAACAGTAAAAACGTTAATAGTTGAATCACGACGGCGACGCTGCCCCACAATATAATGTCGAGCCAGACGCCAGTGGTTGCTAATGTTGCTGCAAGCGGAATCGCAATTGAAATCAGCGCCCCGCTGAGAACTAAACCCGCTGCACGATTGCCGCGTGCAATCAATGCCCGTTCATTAAATGGTGTGATGAATACATAGCACGTCACCCCAATGACTAATAATACAACGGTGGTTAAAAATTGCAGCAGCAATACCGGTAAACCGCTATTTAATGTTTGCCATAATGCACTAAAAATATCAGCCATGCTCATAACTCCATTGCGTGCTCAAAACACAATTAACTCAATTGCAAGGCAGCAAGCGGAATGTCAATTCCTACTTGCAGCGCAATCCACGCGGCATCTGGTTGTTCCAGCGCCTGCACCAAAAGATATTCAGTCACGGGCGCAGGTGCGGGCGCACCAGTCAACCGCGCATACAACATCGCCTGCTCATGGCGCTGCGCTCCGCCCGGTTCCCGCATTTCCGTCAACAGGTGCGGGGCGATGTGCGTCGTGCCCGGCGACCAGTGACGCTGATAATGCTGCCCATCTTTGGTGGCAAACACTGGTTCGCCCAACAACCCGTCGGTTTGATCCAGCCACACGCGCCATTCCTCGGCGTCAGCGGGCGCAACCTCGTCAAGCTGCGAAAAATAGCGGCATTCGTCCGGTTGCCCGGCTGCGTCCAGATGCACCTGAAAAAAGCCTTTACCATTAGCAACATACAGCCGATACCACGTTTGTCCGCTACCGTCGACGCGCCCAACTTGCTCCACTGACAGAAAGCCGCTGGCGGTCGCCGCTTCCGGTGCCGTCACCGTCGTATAGGGCGCGGCGAGAATGAACAACGATGGATCAACCGGCAGTGTCATGCCCACGCGAAACAGTTGCGAACGCGCTGATGGTCGCGCTGCGACAGCGGACGGCGTGGCGCTGCGGCGGCGTCGCCATAACCACCACAGCACGACTGCGCCAATCAGTCCGCCAATTAATACCAGCATAATCAAAGCCGTCACGATGGCGGAAAGTACAGAACCGGCGCTGGCGGCGATGGAAGTTGCAGCGGGAGCAGCAGCGGCTGGCGCGGCAGCAACTGCGGCAGTGGTTGCTGCTGCAATTGGCACCGCAGCGGAGGTGACAGCCGCATTGGGCGCGTTATTCACCACGACGACGGTCGGAGCGCGAGTCGTGAATAACGGCACGACCGCTTCCACCACATCATCCAAATCAAGGTCAACACGATCAAAAAAGCCGCGTGAACCCTGATGATGCTTGGCGGTCGATGGACGCCGCGACTGGCTGCTGGGCGGTAACACCACTGCGGTTGAGGCTTTTCGCGCCGCGTCCGCTGCTCGCAATGCCGTCAGCGCCCCTTTTGCGGCTTGGCGACTCAGCGCCTGATCGCTGGCGCTGGACGGCGCAGCTTTACTGGTGGACGGCGTGCGGGTTGCGCGGCTGTAACCCGCTGATGAGGAACGATGCGAACTAGAGTGACCACCGCTGCGGGCAACGCTGTCAGGCGGCAGCGCCAGCGCCATCATCATTGCCAACGCGATGATTGAAACCACGCGGCGCAGGTGATTCATTTTCAGCAATTGATGCGGAATGATGGTGAATTGGCGCTGGCACATAAATTGAATTCTCCCGGCACGAAATGTTCGGCTTTACGCTCGCCGTTGCTGAATAAAATACTCTAATAACGCCCGTGTTGATGGATCGTGTGGCGCAGTGAGTTTACCGGTTTGTAATTCATCCAAAATCACGCTGGCCAATTGTTTACCTAATTCCACACCCCATTGATCAAATGAATTGACACCCCAAATAACGCCCTGCGTAAAGATGCGATGTTCATATAACGCAATTAACGCGCCGAGCGTTTGCGGCGTCAAGCGGTGCATTAAAATAGAATTTGTTGGGCGATTGCCGGGAAAAGTCCGATGTGGCGCTAATAATTGCGCTTGTGCTTCCGCAATTCCACTGGCTTGTAATTCTGCCAAGGCTTCCGCAGTCGTGCGCCCGCGCATTAACGCTTCCGTTTGCGCAAAGAAATTCGCCATGAATTTAGGATGATGATCGCGGAGTTCATTATGGCTGTGAATTGCGCCAATAAAATCCGCCGGAATCAATTGCGTGCCCTGATGAATCAATTGATAAAACGCATGTTGCCCATCCGTACCCGGCTCGCCCCAGACCACCGGTCCAGTGCTGTATTCCACCGCCACGCCATCTCGCGTCACACTTTTGCCATTACTTTCCATATCGCCCTGTTGCAAATAAGCGGCGAGAAAGCGCAGCGATTGGTCATACGGCAGCACGGCGTGAGTGCGAGCGCCAGCAAAATTGGCATACCACACGCCGAGCAGCCCCAGCAGCGCCGGCATGTTGTGCGCAATGTCAGCGGTGCGGAAATGCTCATCCATCGCGTGAGCGCCTTCGAGCAATTCGATAAACCGATCAAAACCCACCGCCAGCGCAATCGGCAGCCCAATTGCTGACCACAGCGAATAACGCCCGCCAACCCAATCCCAAAATCCAAACATGTTATTGGGATCAATGCCAAACGCAGTGACGCGCTCGGCGTTGGTGGAAACGGCGACAAAATGCCGCGCTACTGCCGTTTGATCGCCCAGCGCCGCCAGCAACCAAGCGCGGGCGCTGGTGGCATTGGTCATCGTTTCCTGCGTGGTAAACGTTTTGGAGGCGACGATAAACAGCGTCGTTTCGGGATTGAGCCGCGCCAGCGTTTCCACCAGATGGGTGCCGTCGATGTTGGACACAAAATGCACCCGCAAATCATCGCGTTGATACGGAGCCAGCGCCGCACACACCATCTTGGGGCCGAGATTGGAGCCGCCAATGCCGATATTCACCACATCGCTGATGCGCCGCCCGGTGTGGCCGAGCCAATCGCCGGTACGCACCCGCCCAACAAAATGCTCCATCCGCGCCAACACCTGATTGATGAGCGGCATCACGTCTGCGCCGTCCACCACAATCGGACGATTGCTGCGATTGCGCAGCGCGATATGGAGCACGGCGCGGTCTTCCGTGTTGTTAATTGCCGCGCCGTTGAACATCCGCTGCGTCCAGCCGCTCAAATCCACTGCGTCCGCGAGCGCCGCCAGCAATTTCAACGTGGTGGGCGTGATGAGATTTTTAGAATAATCAAGATATAAGCCAGCGACCGACAGACGCATCGCGGTTGCCCGCTGCGGATCGGCAGCAAAAAAATCGGTGATGCGGGCGGTGCGCAGTTCGTCCCAATGCTGTTGGAGCGCCTGCCACTGAGGAGTGTGATTAACGAGCGACATGATGAGGAATGTCCTGACAGAAGGGGAAAACGTGATTACAACACAACAAGAAAGCCGCTCTTGCAACTCGATAACGAGCCGAGGCAAGGCTGCGATATTCTAGTCTTTCCATGCTCCGGCGCATGTGTCATTGGACTTTTAGGATTTAGCGATGCCATTCAAACGATCACATTCTATTCGGTTGCTACCGTTCACCTTGCTGGCGACCGCCATTGTGATCCTTACCATTGGCGGCATCGCCGTCAATTTTAGCCACCAACGCGACTATGAATCCGCCCGTCTGATGACCATCGCCGAATTCAAAGCGCGACAAATTGCTGAATGGCTCAATGAACGGCGCAATGATGCGCGATTTATTCAAAACAGCCGCATGATGCTTGATCTCAAACTCAATGCACTCACCGCAGCGGGCGCACAACAAAACGATCTCACCACATATCTGCGCAATTTTGCCCGCGATAACGCTTTCCAAAACGTCATGTTATTGAGCGACAGCGGCACCTTGTTGTGGAGTTCGAGCGCAACCCCAGTCGTGATTGATCGACACCTGAGCGCAGCGGTGAAGGAGTGTTCTGTTGATCATCGTCTGCGCCATGAAGGGCCATATCGAGATCAAAACGGGCAATTGCATTTGGATTTTCTCGCACCATTACCCGCCACCGCCGCACATCCCAACATGGTGTTGGTGCTCCACACCGACCCTGCGACCTACCTCTATCCCACGCTGCAAACGTGGCCAGTGCCCAGCACCAGCGGTGAAACGCTGCTGGTACGGCGCGAAGGCGAGCAGATGCTCTTTCTCAACGCACTGCGCCATCAGCCAGATGCGGCGTTGAGCTTGACGCGCCCGCGCCGTGATCCGCTGCTGTTATCCGCGCAGTTGCAACGTGATCCTCATCTGTTTGGTAGGGCAATTGAGGGTGTTGATTATCGCGGGATGCCGGTGCTGGGCGTGGGCGTCATCGTGCCGTCTACTGATTGGATGCTGATTGCAAAACGTGATCTCGCTGAAATCAATGGCGAGGTGATGAGTACGGTGTTGTGGATTGGGTTGGCGGGAGTGCTGGCGCTGTTAATGACGATCAGCGGGGCAGTGCTGCTGCGCCAGCGCGAGCAATTGGTGCTTGCGGACTCGGTGCAAGCCGCGCAGAACGAGCGCCTCGCGGCGTTGAAATTATTGGCAGATGAGACTTGCCGGCGGCAGGCGCTGATTGCGCAATCGCGTGACGGCATCTTGGTGTTTAACGACGATCACTGCGCGATTGAAGCGAATCAACGCATGGCTGACATGCTGGGTTATCGCTTGGAAGACTTGATTGGGATGCGCAGTTGGGAGATGGACGCGGTGATGTCGGAGGAGATGATCCGCGAGCATTTCAATCCGTTTCCGATCATCGGCTTTATCTTTGAAACGCGACATCGACGGCGCGACGGTTCGGAATATCCGGTCGAAATCAGCGCCAGCAGTGTGTATTGGAGCGGTCAACAATTGGTGTTGTGCATTTGTCGTGACATCAGCGAACGCAAGCGGATTGAACGGCAATTGGCGCTGGAGCGGGTCAATTTGGAAGAGCGCGTCGCCGCTCGTACCGCCGAGCTGTATCGGCAAACGCAGGCGCTGCGCACGATCATTGACAACATCCCGCACATGATCTGGCTGAAAGATCGGGAGTGTCGTTTTCTTGCCGTCAATGACACGTTGGCTGCCATCGCCGGGCGCACGGTGGCGGAAGTGGAAGGCAACACGGATTTTGACATCTGGCCGCTGGCGCTTGCCGAGCGTTTTCGCGCTGATGATCTGGCCGTGATGACGAGTTGCAGCGCAAAAACGGTGGAGGAACCCGTCCCGTATCACCCAGACATCATTCACGAAACCTTCAAAGCGCCGGTGTTGGATTCGGCTGGCGCGGTGTTGGGCACGGTGGGGATTTCGCGGGACATCAGTGCCGCTAAAGAATTGGAGCGCATTCAGGAGCAGGCGCGTTTAGCGGCGGAAGCGGCTAATCACGCCAAAAGTGCCTTTCTTGCCAACATGAGCCATGAAATTCGCACGCCGATGAATGCCATTGTCGGCTTGACGTATCTGTTGCAGCGCGACGCGGTGACGCCAGAACAGGCGTTGCGGCTGGAAAAAATTACCGGAGCTGCGCAGCATTTATTATTGATTATTAACGATATTTTAGATTTATCGAAAATTGAAGCCGGGCGCATGGAATTGGAATACAGCGATTTTGCGCTGACTGACGTGCTGGACTACACGCGGACGTTGATTGCGGAAGCGGCACAAGCCAAGGGACTGCGGTTGACGGTCGATCCCGGCGAGGTGCCGCCGCGTTTGCACGGCGATCTGACCCGCTTGCGGCAAGGACTGCTCAATTTTGCCAGCAACGCGGTCAAGTTCACGCCACACGGCAGCATCCTGTTGCGTTGTGCGGTGCTAAAAAAGGCGACGCCGGAGCAGCCCACGTTGATGGTGCGCTTTGAAGTCAGCGATACCGGCATTGGCATTACTCCCGAACAATTGCCGCGTTTGTTCACGCCCTTTGGTCAGGCCGATGTGTCCACCACGCGCAAACACGGCGGCACCGGTTTGGGTTTGGCGATCACGCGGCGGCTGGCGCAATTGATGGGCGGTGATGCCGGAGTGGACAGTCGGGCGGGGAGTGGCAGCACGTTCTGGTTTACCGCGCAGTTGGGATACGGCGCACCAGCGACGTTCGCAACTGCACCGCTGCTGGCATCTGATTCTGCCACCTCGGTGGAGCTGGAACTGCGGCACCGCTGCGCCGGGGCGCGGGTGTTGTTAGCCGAGGACAACGCGATCAACCGCGAGGTGGCGTTGGAGCTGCTGGGCGCGGTGGATTTGACGGTAGAAACGGCGGTGAACGGATTGGAGGCGGTCAGCTTGGCGAGCACGCGCCCCTACGATTTAGTGCTCATGGACGTGCAAATGCCGGAATTGGACGGTTTAGAAGCAACGCGCCTGCTGCGAGCGCAAGCGGCGACGGCGCAGTTGCCGATTTTGGCGATGACGGCCAATGCGTTTGAAGAAGATCGCCGCGCCTGTTTAGCGGCGGGGATGACGGATTTTGTGGCAAAACCGGTTGATCCTGACGCGCTATATCGGGCGCTGTTGCAATGGTTGCCAGAACGCACGACCACCGCTGCATCATAATTGATGGCACTGACAATTCAATTTTCATTCACTGAGAAATTTATTTATGTCCGATCTTCCTTTTCAAAGTGCAGTGTTGCCCGAAGCGTTGCAGCTTGATAGTCCATTGCAATTCCATTGTTATCCCGGCATCAATTGTTTTAATGCCTGTTGTCAACGCGCCGATATTACCTTAACACCTTATGACGTATTGCGCTTAAAACGGCGTTTAGGTTTAATTTCAACTGAGTTTATTCGCCAATTCACCGTGCCCTTTCAAATGGACGGCGATGGATTGCCGGGCATTAAATTGAAGACCAATGATGACGGCGCGTGTTTACAACTCGCAGGCGCTGCCGGTTGTCGCATTTACAGCGACCGCCCCACGGTGTGCCGTTATTATCCGCTGGCGCTATTAACGCTGCGCGAAAAAGATTCCGCAATTGCTGAAGAACGCTATTCGCTGGTGAAAGAAGCGCATTGCCAAGGTCACGCCGCAGCGCGGACGCTGTCAATTGCAGAATATCGCACCGAACAGCATTGCGACGAGTTTGATGCAAAAAACCGCGACTGGTATCAATTAGTCTTAAAAAAGAAATCGGCGGGGCCAGCGGTCGGGCGACCACCGCAATTGAGTTTACAATTCTTTTTCATGGCATCTTATGACGGCGATACTTTTCGCCGCTTTGTATTGAGCGAAAATTTCCGCAATACCTACACCTTGCCCGCAGAGTTTTATACAGAAATTGAACAGGATGATGAAGCGTTGCTGGAGTTTAGTTATCGCTTTTTGCGGCAAGTTTTATTTGGCGAGCGCACCATTCAAGAAATGGCAGATGCGTGGGAACAGCGCGTCACGCAACGGCAAGATGTTTGGGAAGCGCGGCGACAAATTGAAATTGAACGCCGCGCTGCGGCAGAAGATGAGAAATATCGCGCTGATGGAAATGATGATTGTGGCTGCGCTGGTTAATTGCCATGACTGATATTGCCGCATTTACTGCGCATCTTCGCGTTCAATTAGATGCCACTGCTGCATTGATTGCCGCCGTTCAAAGCGACGCTGAGGTATTGGCGGCAACGGTTGCAGCAGCAACGCGCACTGCGGCAGCCATTCAACACGGCGGCACCTTATTTATTTGCGGCAATGGCGGCAGCGCCGGTGAAGCAACGCATCTCAGCGGCGAATTGATCGGGCCATTTCTGAATAAAACGCGGCGACCTTTACCTGCAATTGCGTTGGGATTTGATTTAAGCGCCAGCACTGCCATTGCCAATGATTTTACGTTTGATGCCATTTTTGCACGGCAATTAAACGCGCTGGCGCGTCCCGGCGATGTGCTTTGGGCGTTATCAACGAGTGGACGTTCTGCCAACATTGTGAATGCGTTAAATGCGGCCACTGAGCGCGGTTTATTGACGGTGTTATTCACCGGCGCGGCGCATTCTGATTTGCCAGCAGCCGATATTGTTTTAGCGGTTCCATCCCGCGATACGCCGCGCATTCAAGAGCTGCATTTGGTGCTCGGTCATTTTATGTGCGAAATGATTGAGCGGTTGAGTGTGTAAAACGGAGGTGAAAAACTAACGATAGCAAGTTGCAAGTATTTTTCTTTTAACTTTGTGGGGCATTGCGATGTTAATGCGATTTTCTGGATTGAAACGCTGGACAATGCTGACCGGTTTATTGGTCAGTATGCTGTTTTGTATCAATGCTGTTGATGCTGCTGGTTTGAATGATACGGGCATCACTACTTGCTCTAATGCCGACACCAACGGCTTGCCGTGTCCGGTCGCCGGTTTTCCCGGTCAAGATGCTGAATTTGGAACCAATGGTTTTGATTTCACGAAATTAGATGCAGCGGGAAATGATTTGCCAGCAACCGCCACCAATCACACCTGCGTCCGCGATAATGTGACCGGCTTGATTTGGCAAGTAAAACTCAGTGGTTCCACTTACACCTTCGACGAAACCACTGATTACGTTAAAAACGTCAATGCCACCAGTTTATGCGGATTTAATAATTGGCGAATGCCGGATCCAAAAGAATTGCTGGGAATTATTGATCACAGCCGCTATTTACCGGCAAGTGATACCAATTATTTCCCGAATACGACGGGTTCGTGGTTTTGGTCCGGTTCTCCAAATGCCGACAACTCGGACTACGCCTGGTACGTAAATTTCTACGATGGCTACGCCGACTACGGCTATCGGCACGAATACCAACTCGTTCGCCTCGTCCGCGGCGAACAGTCTTTTGATACTTTTGTTGATAATGCGGATGGCACTGTAACGCAGTCAAATACGGGACTGATGTGGGCAAAATGCAGCGAAGGGCAAAACAGCACGAATTGCACTAGTGATGCGACGATGATGGATTGGAGCGCAGCATTAACTGCCGCTAATAATTCTAATCTAGGTGGCTATAACGATTGGCGACTGCCGAATGTGAAAGAATTACAAGCCTTGGTCGATTACAGCCGCTATTCACCAGCAATTGATACAAACTATTTTCCAAACACGCCGAGTTCGTGGTTTTGGTCCGGTTCTCCGTATGCCCTCAACGCGAACAGCGCGTGGGGCATGTATTTCGTCAATGGCAGTGCCAAGTACGACTTTCGGTACAGCAACGGCCACGTTCGCCTCGTCCGCGGCGGACAGTCTTTTGATTCTTTTGCCTTAACTGTCAATAAAACCGGAAATGGTGTCGGTCTGGTAAAGAGCGGCGACGATAAAATCAATTGCGGTTCCAATTGCAGCAGCGATTTTGAAAGTGGCAGCAGCATTATTCTCACTGCAATACCTGACACCAGTTCCGGTTCGACTTTTAGCGGTTGGAGTGGCGCATGTACCAATAAAACTGGCGATTGCACCGTGACTATGAGCGCAGCGCAAAGCGTCACTGCTAATTTCAATCTATTGCCCAGTTATAAACTGTCAATTACCAAAAGTGGCAATGGCGCTGTCACCAGTTCACCGACAGGAATTAATTGCGGCACCGCTTGCAGTAAACAATTCATCAGCGGCACTACCGTCACACTTACCGCCAAAGCGGATACCGGCGGGACTTTTAGCAAATGGACGGGCTGCACTCCAATTGCCACCAATCCACTGCAATGCACGGTCACACTGACCAGCAATAAAACAGTGACTGCCGCATTTAATAATGGTGCATTGGGTGATCTTAAAATCACTGCTATCGCACTCACGCCAGCGTCACCGGCTGCAAATAGTATTTTTACCGCCAAAATCACGGTAAAAAATCAAGGCAAGGTGACAGCAAACGGTGGTTATTTGGATGTGTGGGCGCATCAACCCACAGTGCAAACTTGCGGCGCTCAAGGTGATTGGATTGAAATTGGTCAACTAGCCGCTGGAGCGACTAAAACGTTAACGGTAAAATTGCGGTCAAAAGGTACTGGCACTAAAACGCTCCGCGCTTTTGTTGATAGCTGGTGTCAAACGCCGGAAGCGGATGAAGCGAATAACCAACTCACTAAAACTTATACGGTGAAGTGAGTTAAATCCTTAGCCTCCCTTTTCAAAGGGGGGCTTTTGATACACATTTTTAGTGAGGATGACACGATGCGTTTTTTGAATCCCAAGAATGATTACACCTTTAAGAAAATCTTTGGTTCTGAATCGAGCCACGAAATTTTAGTCAGCTTTCTCAATGCAATTCTCGATTTAAGTGGTGATGAGGAAATTATTGAGGTGACGTTGATTGATCCTCATCAGGCAGCAAAAGCTCAGGAATTAAAAAACACCTTTTTAGATGTGAAGGTGCGCAATCAGGGTGGGCGTTTTTACAGTGTAGAAATGCAGGTGCTCAACGTCGAAGGCTTCGAGAAGCGCGTGCTCTACAACACTTGTAAAGCCTATGTGAATCAATTGGGCAAAGGTGAGGCTTATCGGCTGTTGACCAATGTGGTTGCGATTACCATCGTTGATTTTATCTTGTTTCCAGAATTGCAACAGGTGGTCAGTCATTTCCGGTTAGCCGAGACGGAAAACCCAGAAGTCTATCAGCGCGATTTAGAATTGGTATTTGCAGAATTACCCAAGTTTGATTTAACCGAGGCAGAATTAAAAACTCCATTGGATCGCTGGTTTTACTTTTTGAAAACGGCAGAGAATTTAACCGCAGTACCGGAATCATTAGCTGTAGAACCCGCAATTGCACAAGCATTAGAATTAGCCAATCGTGCTGGCTGGAGCGAAGAAGAATTAGATGATGTTGAAAAGCGTGAGATGTGGTTAGAAGATCAACGCTATTTGCAGGAACAGGCGCATATTGCGGAACAACGCGGAGTGGAAATAGGCTTAAAAAAAGGAATGGAACAGGGTTTGGAAAAAGGGTTAGAGCAAGGTTTGGAGCAGGGGCTGGTAAAAGGATTGGAACAAGGATTAGAGAAAGGGTTGGAGCAAGGGCGGGCAGAAGGTGCAACAATTGGTGCAACGCAGGCAAAAGTGGAGATGCTGTTATTATTTTTGCGGCAACGCTTTGGTTATTTACCTGCGGAGCTGGAAGAAGAGATTCAAGCGGCACCCACTGCGGCATTGGAAGCGTGGATTGTACGGATATTAACTGCTTCTGATTTGGCAGCGGTTTTCACTACTGAAGAAGCCGCAAAATGAATTATAAAGACCTCCGCGATTTTATTGCGCAATTGGAACAACGCGGCGAGTTAAAACGCATTCACGTTCCCGTCGACCCGTATTTAGAAATCACTGAAATCTGTGATCGCACATTACGCGCTGGCGGTCCGGCATTGCTCTTTGAACGCCCCAAAGGTTCGACAATTCCATTATTGGGCAATCTCTTTGGAACGCCGCAGCGTGTCGCGCTGGGAATGGGTGAAGAATCGGTTAGCGCCTTGCGTGAAGTGGGCAAGTTATTAGCGTTTTTGAAAGAACCTGAACCGCCCAAAGGATTAAAAAGCGCATGGAAAACGCTGCCAATTTTCAAAAAGGTGTTGGATATGGCACCGAAACTCTGCCGCAATCCACCTTGTCAGGAAATCAATTTCACGGGCGCGGCGATCAATTTAGATCAATTGCCAATTCAACACTGCTGGCCCGGTGATATTGGGCGCTTGATTACTTGGGGTTTGGTGATTACACGCGGTCCTGAAAAAACGCGGCAAAATTTGGGCATTTATCGAATGCAGGTGCTCAGTAAAAATCGCGTGATTATGCGCTGGTTATCGCATCGTGGCGGGGCGCTTGATTTCCGTGATTTTCAACGCGCTTATCCCGGGCAACCTTTTCCAATTGCGGTCGCGCTTGGTGCTGATCCAGCGACGATTTTAGGTGCGGTAACGCCAATTCCTGATACGTTATCAGAATACGCATTTGCTGGTTTACTGCGCGGTAGTCGCACTGAATTAGCGAATTGTCAACTGTCTGATTTACAGGTTCCAGCGAGCGCAGAAATTGTTTTAGAAGGACATATTTATCCGCATGATTTAGCAGCAGAAGGTCCATTTGGCGATCACACGGGTTATTACAATGAAGTCGATCAATTCCCGGTCTTCACCATTGAACAGATCACCACGCGCCGCGAGCCGATTTATCACAGCACCTATACCGGTCGCCCGCCAGATGAACCGGCAATTTTAGGGGTGGCGTTGAATGAAGTTTTTGTGCCGATTTTGCAAAAACAATTCCCAGAAATTGCGGATTTTTATTTGCCACCCGAAGGCTGTTCATATCGGCTGGCGGTGGTCAGTATTAAAAAGCAATATCCGGGTCATGCCAAGCGCGTGATGATGGGGGTGTGGTCATTTTTGCGGCAATTTATGTATACGAAATTTGTGATTGTCGTCGATGATGATATTTGTACCCGCAATTGGCATGATGTTATCTGGGCAATGACAACACGCATGGACCCGGTGCGCGATACGGTAATGATTGAAAATACGCCGATTGATTATTTAGATTTCGCTTCGCCCGTGTCTGGTTTGGGATCAAAAATTGGCTTTGATGCAACCAATAAATGGAATGGCGAAACCAACCGCGAATGGGGACAACCGATAAAAATGGATGCGGAAGTGCGGGCGCGAGTGGATCAAATCTGGAATACGTTAGGGATTTAATTCCCCCTCTTTTTTTATAAAAAAAGAGGGGTTATTTTATTCAACTGCGTCCATAATGCGCATCAACGTATTCATCAACCATACGCTTGAATTGCTCCGCAATGCCTTCACCTTTTAATGTCGTTACTTTTTCACCATCAATAAATACCGGCGCGGCAGGATGTTCACCGCTGCCAGGTAAACTAATACCGATATTGGCGTGTTTACTTTCGCCGGGACCATTCACAACGCAGCCCATTACCGCAACCTGCATCTTCTCCACACCGGGATATTGACTGCGCCACGTTGGCATCTGGTCGCGCAAATACCCTTGAATGTTTTGCGCCAGATGTTGAAACGTATCGCTGGACGTGCGCCCGCAGCCGGGGCAAGCCGTGACCATCGGCGCAAAAGAACGCAGCCCCATCGTTTGTAAAATCTCTTGTGCAACAATCACTTCCCGCGTTCGCGCCTCGCCCGGCGCAGGCGTCAACGAGACGCGAATCGTGTCGCCAATCCCTTCCTGCAACAGCACCGCCAGCGCCGCCGTCGAGCCAACAATCCCTTTTGAACCCATGCCCGCCTCGGTCAAACCGAGATGGAGCGCGTAATCGCTCCGCGCTGCGAGCTGGCGATAAACTGCAATTAAATCCTGTACCCCACTCATTTTGCAGGACAAAATGATCTGGTCTTGTGATAAACCGATGGCAACCGCACGCTCGGCACTGGAGAGCGCCGATTCCACCATCGCCGCGTGCATCACCGCGCTCACCTCTCGCGGCGCGGCAGCGCGAGCGTTTTCATCCATCAATCGCGCAATCAATTCCTGATCCAAACTGCCCCAATTGACGCCAATTCGCACCGGACGCTGATAACGACACGCCAATTCAATCATCGTCGCAAATTGACTATCACGTTTTTCGCCAGTACCGACGTTGCCGGGATTGATGCGATATTTCGCAAGTGCTTGAGCACACTCAGGATAATCGGTTAATAACCGATGTCCATTGAAATGAAAATCTCCAATCAATGGTACTGTGCAACCCTGCGCATCAAGTGCATCACGAATGAAAGGCACTGCTTTAGCTGCGGCTTCGTGATTGACGGTAATTCGCACCAATTCCGAGCCAGCGCGTGCTAAATCAGCAACTTGGCGCACAGTTGCCGCAATATCAGCAGTGTCCGTATTCGTCATTGATTGAATGACAATTGGATAATTTCCGCCCACCTGAATTGCACCGATAGCGACGGGAATTGTGGCATGGCGAGTAATTAAAGTTGGCGCTGTATTCATAACAAGTTCTGCACATTGATTGGTTGTATGAATTCCCCACTTTGAAAAAAGGGGGTGAGTGGTGATTTAAGATGTCGCATCAAGTATAAACCAGCGCATCATATTTATAAACAGCCGTGCGATTTTTAATCCGCTTGCTTGCAGCAACGATGGTAGTTATTTATTCGTCAGGTTCTGTCTCATCTAATGAGATATTAAATTGCTCGTCGGTGTTTGCTTTAGCGGCAGTTTTCAACACTGAATGCAGCAGCGGCAAATCAATTAGCTCTCGCTTTTCAAGCATATCCTGCACGGTCACAATACGAATCACCGGATCATCACGATGAAATAGCACATGATGATAAAAACCAGCATCCAGTGCCTCTTTTTTCATGTCAGCAGTGGGTTTTTGCAGCGTGATAAAAATGCCCATCACAGCCTTTTCACGAATGCGATCACTATTTAACTTGGCAATGTCACCGCGACCAACTTTGCCAGATTTGACTTGAAAGACAACGGGCGCGGTGGAATTGGAATCAGTGGCAATATAAACAATGCCATCAATGCCGCGATCTGCGCCCTTCTTTTCATTGATGATCGCGTGATTCTTGCTGTAAGTTAATACTGCCCATTTTTCAAACTCTTTGCGCACCCGATCATCTTTTTTATTCGCCAACGCAATCGCTGATTCCATATCACGCGGAATGCCGTTTAACGTGATCGTATTCAGAACATCAGCACCAAACTGGTCTTCTAGCCGTTTCAGAATAACGGCAATGCTCTGATAAGTAATATCAATTCCAAGCCACTGGCGATTTAATCGCTGCGCAACCGCAACGGTCGTACCGCAACCGCAATACGCATCCAAAATCACATCGCCCTCATTACTGCTGGCTTGAATAATGCGCTCCAATAACGCCTCTGGCTTTTGCGTGGGATAACCGAGGCGTTCTTTAGCAGCAGGATTGAGTGCTTGTAAATCTGTCCACCAGTCATTTGGCAAAACTCCTTTACTTAAAAAATAACGATATTCCTTTCCATTTTTTATATTTCTTTGATATTTTCGTCCTTTTTCATCAACTAATACTGGTTCGTGCATTGTAGATGTATCTCTAGGCACAGATGCGCCATCATAAGAAAACAAAAATTTACTAGATTTTGTATACCAAAATATCGTGTCATGTTTTCTAGGAAACCCTGTTTTTGATCTTCCACCAGTGTCATAACACCAAACAATCTCATTCTTAAAATCGCCACCCCGCGCACAAAACACGCTATCTAAAATCAGCTTCAAATAATGCGACGCGGTGGGATCGCAATGCAGATAAAAGCTGCCGGTTGGTTTTAATACACGCTGAATCTCATTCACCCGCTGCGTCATGCTTACTAAATAGGATAACAAGCCGCTGCGCCCTAACACTGCATCCAATCCCTTGAGCAATTCAATGGTCTGGCGCGTATAACGTCCGCCTTCATTGCCAATG
Source organism: Thiocystis violascens (assembly GCA_020721065.1). Classification (GTDB taxonomy): domain Bacteria; phylum Pseudomonadota; class Gammaproteobacteria; order Chromatiales; family Chromatiaceae; genus Chromatium; species Chromatium violascens_A. The sequence goes on from DYNM01000002.1 coordinate 114,912, forward strand.
ATCTCCATTAAAGCGCGATCCGCCAACGCATTCCACGTCCAAGTATCAATAAATGCTTGCGCTTGCGCCTGATCTTCCTTGCCGACATTGGTATAAATTTGAAAATAATTGCGCTTGGAATTAAACGGCGGGTCGATGTAACATAAATCAATGCTGTCTTTTTCAATTTTGTTGCGCAGCACGTCTAAATTATCGCCATAATATAGTTCGTTGTTATTCATGTGCTTTACCGTGTTGTTGATAAAATTGCCGCTGCTGCTAACAACGGCATAATAAGGTTAATTTCAGTATAACTGAATTAACCCATTAGCGAAAAATTGCGGTGATTATTCTGGCAGTTTGACGCGCAAACCGCGCACCAATTCTAAATAATCCGGCTCTTCTGGTGTTATTAAACCGTGTCGAATCAGAAAATCAATAATGACCAAATTACAATTCAATTTGAATTGATCGCTATCTCGCACCAATTCCAGCACTTCCTCAACCGGCATTCGCACAAAACTCTCCACTTCACCATCGGTGCAGCGCGGCACAAAATCTTCTGGCAATTCAAGGTCATAGCAATACATCACATCTGGTTTCAAGCCTCGCGCCGAGTCTTGGCAATAACTCACCGCGCCAACTGCGACCGCCTGATCCGCCAATTTCGCCGCCATTCCCGCCTCTTCCGCGCATTCTTTGCGCAAATTGTCTGCCAAACTCAATCCCGCTGGCAGCCCGCCGGCCACGAGATGATCGAGACAATTGGGATAATGTCGCCGATTCGCCGCCCGTCGCCCCACCCATAGCTCCAACCCGTGCCCGGTGCGGACAAAACCGTTGAGATGTTGCCCAAACGCACGCATTCCAAAGAATGGCGCGGCCGCCCGATCAATCAAACAACGCGCCTGCTCGCGGGTGCTCGCCGTCACCGGATACAGCTCGCCGTGCTGATGTGTGATCAGCTCCTGTGCGGCGAAATCAGCGACTATGGCGGCTAAAAGCGCCGAACGTGCGGCGAAGTCAGCAGGAGCACCGTACCAATGCACGGCTGCTAACGTCACTTCAAACTGCTGTGGCCAGCGCCGCAATTGTTCTGCCGCTGCTGGGCGCAGGCTGCCGATGCGCTCACCGTTGAGATAAAACGGTAAAAACTGTTCTGAATTCCAAGTATTACAAGCACGGAGCTTGTCAAGAAATGACATATTGACCACCACTGAAAGTTATACAATTGATGAAAAAAATGGCGAGGAATACCCGTTAAAAGCGTTATCCCGTATCCTTGAATATGATGTCTTACTTTTCAACAGGACTGACTACTATGCCGCATTATCGTTCACACACGACCACTCACGGGCGCAATATGGCTGGAGCTCGCGCCTTATGGCGAGCAACTGGCATGACTGATGCCGATTTTAATAAGCCAATTATTGCCGTTGTCAATTCGTTCACGCAATTCGTGCCTGGTCACGTTCATTTGAAAGATTTGGGACAACTCATTGCGCGTCAAATTGAAGCTGCGGGTGGCGTCGCAAAAGAGTTTAATACCATTGCCATTGATGATGGAATTGCAATGGGACACGGCGGAATGCTTTATTCATTGCCGTCGCGTGATTTAATTGCAGATTCGGTGGAATACATGGCAAATGCGCATTGTGCTGATGCGCTGGTGTGTTTATCCAATTGCGATAAAATCACGCCCGGCATGTTAATGGCGTCACTGCGTTTGAACATTCCAACGGTATTTATTTCCGGCGGACCAATGGAAGCGGGAAAGATATTGCGCAGCGATGGTGAACATGCACTCGATTTAATTGATGCCATGATTGCAGCGGCTAATCCGAATGAAAGTGATGCCGATGTTGCGCAATTAGAACGCTCGGCGTGCCCGACTTGCGGTTCCTGCTCCGGCATGTTTACTGCCAATTCCATGAATTGTTTAATTGAAGCACTTGGTTTTGGTTTACCCGGCAATGGTTCATTACTCGCCACTCACGCTGAACGCGAAACGCTATTTTTAGAAGCTGGGCGTTTAATTGTCGAATTGACGCGCCGTTATTATGAACAGGATGATGCCAGCGTCTTGCCGCGTTCAATTGCCAGCTTTGCCGCTTTTGAAAATGCAATGAGTTTAGATATTGCAATGGGCGGCTCCACCAATACGGTATTGCATTTATTAGCGGCGGCGCACGAAGCGGGCGTTCATTTCACAATGGCCGATATTGATCGCCTCAGTCGGCAGGTACCCAATTTATGTAAAGTTGCACCCGCAACGCAGCTTTTTCATATGGAAGATGTGCATCGGGCGGGTGGCGTCATTGGAATTTTGGGTGAATTAGATCGCGCCGGATTGCTGCACCGTGATTGCCAAACCGTGCATTCCGCGACGCTCGGCGCGGCGCTGGCAGAATGGGATATTGCTGGAAAAACAGCAACTTCGACTGCGCAGCACCGGTATCTCGCCGCACCCGGCGGAGTGCCGACGCAGGTCGCGTTCAGCCAACATGCGCAGTGGGCGACGTTGGATGTGGATCGTGCGGCGGGATGTATTCGTGATGTAAATCATGCGTATAGCCGCGACGGTGGGTTGGCGGTGCTGTTTGGCAATCTGGCGGCAGATGGCTGCATCGTCAAAACGGCGGGCGTTGATGCGGCAAACCTGACGTTTACCGGCCCGGCGCGGATTTTTGAAAGCCAAGAGGACGCAGTAAACGCAATTCTTACTGAGCAAATTCAAGCTGGTGATGTCGTGATCATTCGCTATGAAGGGCCAAAAGGTGGGCCTGGAATGCAGGAAATGCTTTATCCAACCAGCTATTTGAAATCAAAAGGATTGGGTAAAGCCTGCGCATTGATTACTGATGGACGGTTTTCGGGTGGTACTTCAGGATTATCAATTGGGCATGTGTCACCAGAAGCAGCGGAAGGTGGCGTGATTGGTTTAATTGAAAACGGCGATCAAATCGCAATTGATATTCCAGCGCGACGAATTGAAGTGCTGCTTGATGATGAGACGTTAGCGGCGCGGCGCAATGCAATGTTGGCGCGAGGTACGGCGGCATGGCAACCACTGGCGCGAGAGCGTGAAGTGTCAGCGGCGCTGCGGGCGTATGCGGCAATGACCACCAGCGCAGCACATGGCGCAGTGCGCGATGTTGCGCAATTGCGATAAACTGATTGAACCCCCTTTTATAAAGGGGGTTTTATTTCTAATAGTTCATTAAAACGAATTGATTGGAGCATAACAATGACGGATACGGATGACAACACATTAGAACATGATGCCGCACCAGCAGCAGATGACAACACTTTAGAACATGATGCTGCGTCAATAGCAGATGATTCCATTCAAATCGCCCGCGCTAATGATGTATTGCCCACTGAAATTCATTTATTGCCAGTTGCTTCACGTCCATTCTTTCCGGGGCAAGCCGTGCCGTTAATGATGGATGCAGCACATTGGACTGCGACCATGCGTGCAGTTGCCGATACGGAGCATAAAATACTCGGCGTGGTATTAGTGAATAGTGACACGTCAGAAGAAGCCACACCGATAAATTTTCGCGCAATTGGCACCGTGTGTCGGGTGCATCGCATTCATCAACAAGATGAGCATTTGCAGGTATTGGTTGAATGCTTGCAACGGTTTCGGATTGCCGATTGGGTGAATGGCGCAGTGCCATTTTATGCGCGTGTCACCTATTTACCAGAACCCAGCGGAACGCCAAGTCCAGATGTCAAGGCTTATGCAATGGCGGTAATTAACACCATTAAAGAATTGCTGCCGCTCAATCCGCTGTATGTTGAAGAACTGCGGATGTTTTTAGATCGATTTGGCCCGGATGATCCATCGCATCTATCTGATTTTGCAGCAAGTTTGACGACCGCCAACAAAGATCAGTTACAAGAAGTGTTGGAATTAGTGCCGCTGTTGTCGCGGATGGAAAAGGTGCTGGTGCTCTTAAATAACGAACTCGAACTCGCTCGCGCCCAGCAAAAAATTCGGCGCACAGTTGAAGAAAAGATGCACAAACAGCAGCGTGAATTCTTTTTACGCGAGCAGATGAAGGCGATTCAAAAAGAGCTTGGTATTGCTAAAGATGATCGCACTGCTGAAATTGATAAATTCCAAACGCGCTTAAAAGGTTTGGTATTGACTGAGCAGGCACAAAAGCGGGTCGATGAAGAACTAGAAAAGATGGGCATGTTAGAAACTGGCTCGCCAGAATATGCCGTCACGCGCAACTATTTGGATTGGATCACGCTGTTGCCTTGGGGCAAACATTCTAAAGATAAGCTGGATTTGAAGCGGGCGCGGCGCGTTCTTGACCGCGATCATTATGGTTTGGCAGATGTGAAAGATCGGATTCTTGAATTTCTCGCCGTGGGGATTCACAAGGGTGAAATTGCGGGGTCGATTATTTTATTAGTTGGGCCGCCGGGTGTTGGTAAAACCTCAATTGGACGTTCTATTGCAGATGCGTTAGGACGACGTTTTTATCGCTTTTCAGTCGGTGGTATCCGCGATGAAGCGGAGATTAAAGGGCATCGTCGTACCTATATCGGTGCAATGCCGGGTAAGTTTTTGCAGGCAGTAAAAGATGCGGAAACTGCCAATCCGGTGATCTTGCTAGATGAGATTGATAAAGTTGGCGCGTCTTATCATGGCGATCCCGCATCTGCATTATTAGAAGTGCTTGATCCAGAGCAGAATGTTGATTTTCTCGATCATTATTTAGATTTGCGTTTTGATCTATCTAAAGTGCTGTTTGTTTGCACAGCGAACCAATTAGATACCATTCCAGCACCGTTATTAGATCGGATGGAGGTGATTCAATTATCGGGCTACATCGCGGAGGAAAAACTCCAAATTGCGAAAAAGTATCTTTTGCCACGGCAATTGGAACGCGCCGGTTTGAATAAAGACACGGTGAAATTAGATACCGCAACGTTGCGCACGTTAATTGATGGTTATGCGCGTGATGCGGGAGTGCGACGTTTGGAAAAACAACTCGGTAAAATTGTGCGCAAAGTGGCGGTGCGTTTATTGGAAGGTACGGTCGCACCGTTGACAATTAGTGCTGCGCAATTGCCGGATTATCTCGGCGGCGCGGTGTTCCGCGATGAGCGCAAATTGACCGGACCTGGCGTGGTTACAGGCTTGGCGTGGACGGCAATGGGCGGGGCGACGTTGTCGATTGAAGCGGCACGAACACACAGTTTTAATCGCGGCTTTAAGCTCACCGGTCAACTCGGCGATGTGATGAAAGAATCGGCCGAAATTGCGTATGGATATTTAGTAAGTCATGCGCAGCAATTTGGTGTTGATCCCGTATTTTTTGAGACGGCATTTATTCATGTTCATGTCCCAGCGGGCGCAACGCCTAAAGATGGTCCATCGGCAGGTATTACATTGGTGAGTGCGTTATTGTCATTAGCTCTTAATCGACCAGTGCGGCGTATTGCAATGACCGGCGAAATCACTTTAACAGGTGAGGTATTTCCGGTGGGTGGTATTCGGGAGAAATTGATTGCAGCGCGTCGTGCAAAAATTAAAGAAATCATTTTGCCGGCAGACAATCGCAGCGATTTTGATGAAGTGCCAGAGCACGTTCGCAAGGGCTTGAAAGTACATTTTGCTTCGCGTTATGAAGACGTGTTGCCGTTGCTGTTTTAATGGTAGGTTGGGTTGACAGCGTCAACCCAACTGAATTGCTGAGATATAAAAATTGTGCCGCTTTGATAATGACGGGTATTTAATTGCGGTGATGTTAGTTTCATTTGTTGGGTTGCCAACAGCGGCAACCCAACCTACAATTAAGCCGCTAATAAATCCGCGACATCTGCTTCAATAATCACAACATCTTTTTTCTCACAAAAGCGCCGTTCTTTATCCGTTGGTTCTGGAATAAGCACCCAGCCTGCTGGTGATGCCGCAGCGTTATAAATCATATCCGACATAATCATCCGCTCGGTATCGCGTTGAAAGCGCAAACCAATAAATAGATAGCGTTTGCCAATTCGCAGCGTTTTCACCACATCGGGAATTGCAAATCCGCCCATCAATTCGGTGATGTAATCCACATAATCGGCATCAGACGCAATATAAGTCGGATCAGGACGCGGACTTCCCATTGGTTTGAATAGAATTGGTAATGTCGAATCAATCGCTTGCTGCGTTATTTCGTGATAACGCTCGCCATCGTAATGATGCAGCCGAAACCGATAATCCGTGCCGCCGGTGCGAGCGATGCCGCGAATCAAGGTGTGCGGAATATCTGCATAAGAATCTTGCAGTTGGGTGTCGCGGTTGATGTCGATGACATACGGCGGGCGGATGTGTTGCAGCCAATCGTGCAGCGGCGCTCGCGTCCACACGCGCTGGTTATAAGTGGTCTCCAAAAAACGATGCACGGCAGAGCGTCCGCGTTTCAATTCGACATTCATCGCAGCGCGGGGAAATTCCCACATCAGGCGCGGAGCCATTGGTTTGCCGTCATTCATGGCGATGATGAGGCTGTCGCTGTCGGCGGGAATCGGCGCAGCGGTGACGGGATCGACTGCGCCGGTTAATGCGCCAGCGCCGAGATAGGGCACGAGCGTGCCGGCGGCGACTTCTTGCACGAGCTGGTTGAGAATGGTGGACATCTGCGCGGTTATTCCTCAATAAATGCGTATTTGCGATAAACAGCAACATCTGCGCCATGATCGGTAACAACTGCGGTGCGGTGAAAATATCAGCCCATTCAGTTAGAGTTTCGTGCTTTCTTAAACCCAGCCAACGATTGCTCTGTCGCGCCAATTGAGCGCCGCAGCCTGTCCATTTCATAAGGAAATCTCATGATGACAACTGACTTGATTGCACCTTCCATTTTGTCGGCAAATTTCGCCAAGCTCGGCGAAGAAGTGGACAACGTTCTCGCTGCGGGCGCGGACATCGTGCATTTCGACGTGATGGACAATCATTATGTGCCGAATCTGACCATCGGCCCGCTGGTGTGCGAGGCGCTGCGCAAACACGGCGTCACCGCGCCGATTGACGTGCATTTAATGGTCAAGCCGGTGGATCGGATCATTCCCGATTTCGCGGCGGCGGGCGCGACTTACATCACGTTTCATCCCGAAGCCAGCGAGCACATCGACCGCACGCTGCAACTGATTCGTGCGGAAGGCTGCAAATCTGGGCTGGTGTTTAATCCCGCTACGCCGTTGAGTTATCTCGATTATGTGCTGGACAAGGTGGACATGATTTTGCTGATGTCGGTCAACCCCGGTTTTGGCGGTCAGAGTTTCATTCCTGCGACCTTTGAAAAGCTGCGTCAAGCGCGGCAAATCATTGATAACTCTGGGTTTGATATTCGGCTGGAAATCGACGGCGGGGTGAAAGCCGACAACATCGCGGAGGTGAAAGCGGCTGGCGCAGATACCTTCGTGTCCGGTTCGGGCATTTTCAGCAAGCCGAGCGCCAGCGATGCGCATCGTTATGACAGCATTATCAAAGAGATGCGAGCGGCAATGGCGACGGTGAGTCGTTAAAACGGATTGCTGACGATGCTGCAACCCAAAATGGTGCTGTGTGATTTGGACGGGACGCTGGTGGATAGCGTTCCCGATCTGACGTTTTGCGTGGACGCGATGATGGAGCAATTGGGGCGTCCGGCGTGGGGTGAAGCGGCGGTGCGGACGTGGGTCGGCAACGGCGTTGAGCGACTGGTGTGTCGGGCGCTCATCGGTCAGCTTGACGGCGAGCCAGACCCGGCGGATTACGCGCTGGCGTATCCGCTTTTTGTCGCGTTGTACGCCGCCAACACCTCAACCCGCTCGGTGCTGTATCCGGGCGTGCGCGAGGGGCTGGAATTTCTGCGCAGTGCCGGTTATCCGCTCGGCTGCGTCACCAACAAAGCCGCGCAGTTCACGGAACCGCTGCTGCAACAGGTCGGCATTCGGGATTATTTCGGGCTGGTGGTCAGCGGCGACAGCCTGCCGCGCAAAAAGCCCGATCCGATGCCACTGCTCCACGCGGCGCGGCATTTCGGCGTCGCGCCAACCGATGCGTTGATGATTGGCGATTCGGGTACGGACGTGAAAGCAGCGCGAGCGGCTGGGTTTGGCATTATTTGTATGAGCTATGGCTACAATCACGGCGTGGATATTCGTGATGCAGCGCCAGATGCAGTGATTGATTCATTGGAGGAATTGCGGGGATTGATCGCAGCGCAGGCTTGAATTGAATGGCGCAGAATACGCGGGGGCGTATTCTGCCATTATTAAGATGTTGAAGCAGGAAATATTAAGATGTCAAAACCACAAGCAATTTCACTTTTTTCGGGTGCAGGAGGAATGGATATTGGTGTGAAACAAGCTGGTTTTGAGATTAAAGGTTGTATTGAATTTGATTCATTTGCTTGTGAAACGCTGCGCACCAATATCAAAAAAAATAACGAATCAACCATCGTTTTTGAAACTGACATTCGGCAGTTATCTCCAGAAACAGTTGCTGATCATCTTGCAATTAAAAAACATCATTTATCACTCCTGTTCGGTGGCCCTCCTTGCCAAGCATTTTCCTTAGCCGGAAAGCAGCTCAGTCTTGATGATGAGCGAGGACTTTTGCTGTTTGAAATGATTCGTTTTGCCAGATTTTTTGAACCTGAAGTGATTCTGTTAGAACAAGTAAAAGGTCTGCTTTCTGCAAAAGATGAATACGGCAAGAAGGGCGGAGTTTTTGCACGCTTTCTCACGCAACTTGAGGATGCAGGATATACGCCACAGTGGAAAGTTATTTTAGCTGCTGATTTTGGTATTCCACAGCTCAGAGAGCGACTTTTTGTAGTTGCAACGCATGATAAAAGCAATTTTTACTTTCCAGAAAGAACTCACTCGCCTTTAAACAAAGGCAACGATTTATTCCCATCTTCCCCTTATACAAACGTTGGTCACGTTATTAGTGATCTTGGACAGCCAGACAAAAAAATTAAAGGACAAACCATTTACAACCGCACCGATAGCCATATTGATGTTACACCTGAACGTGATCGTGAACGCATTGCGCAGGTGCCAGAAGGTTCTTATCTTGCTGCGCAAGCGCATCTCGGTGAGGATTTACGGTGCAATTTATCTGCTAAAGACACCACAAAATACTTGCGGATGCACAGATTAAAACCTGCTAATACGCTGCGCTGTGGTGAAATTTTTTATCACCCCATCGAAGATCGTTATCTCACTCCGCGTGAATATATGCGCATACATGGTTATCCAGATCATTATGAATTGAAAGGACCTATTCGTTCGCGGACTGGAACCGTTAAAAACCTCGATCAACATCGTCAAGTGGCTAATTCAGTGCCACCACCACTTGCCCAAATTCTATCGCACACCATTAAGAATTACTTAAATGAGTAAGATATTTGAGTTGTTTGGTTATCCGCTTGAAATGTGGACGGAAGAGGCAAAACTAAACTGTCAAAATGCGCACTGTCCATTCATGGATAGTGAATGTGATGGTGGCGGCAATCGTTATCTCTCTGGAATCAATCTCGAAATTCGTAAAGATTTACAGTGCTATTTTCCAAATAAATCAGTCGTGCAATCTGGTATCTGCTCTTTGAAACCAAAGCCAGAAGAACAACCGTGGATTGTGTGTCCTCGCCGTCTGTTCTCGCTTAAATCAGGAGCAGCGCATCATCAAGATGTTGTTCTCGCCAAATTGATTCAAACTGCAAATCTTCCAAAAAATTCAGTTTTTCACGCATGGTCTGAAGTAAAAATAAAAGTTTCCAGTGCAAATGAAGCCGAAGAAACCAAATCATTTGATTACACGTTTGATTACGTTTTATCAGGATTGACTCCTAAACCCATCTCTCATATTGCAACACTTATTGATAAATCAGAAGCTGTCACACAAAACATCGCTCAATCGAATGGCTATACTTTGACGCAGCGCAATGGTGTGATGTGGGTTGATGATTTTCCGGCTGATCCAATCGTGATTGTCGAAATTATGACTTCGAGTACATCAGGTGGTGATAAGAAAAAACGGACGCAAATTGCTATGGCTTTTGAGGATGCTATCAAGAATGGAAATCAACATAACGGTCCAGGCATTAACTATAGGCAAGTGTGGGCGCGAATGGTGAGTCAACTGATCGTTAAATCTCAAGTGAGCATTGCTTGGGGTGGTAAAACGATTTGGCTACTTCAGGATGTTCTGATTGATTACATTTCTCAAAGTACCGCACTGAATTTTGAAAAATATCTTAACCAACCAGCAAACGAAGTGAATATCCTTGCCTTTGGCTACGGAACTAAAGCAAGTGCGATGAAAGATAAAATCATCACGCTGACCGATGCAAAATTTTATGCTGGACCAATATCGAATACACAAGAACATGACTCAGGATTTATTGACATCGTTAAAGTTGGTACGCTTCCACCTAAAGAAAAGCTATGGAAATCGTTATTTCTTAAAAAACCAACAACGATGTTGAAAACGTAACAGCGATAGGAATCACGCCATGACCCCCAAAACATTTCGCGCTCCATTCGTAAATCACGGCGTGGATATTCGTGATGCAGCGCCGGATGCAGTGATTGATTCATTGGAGGAATTGCGGGGATTGGTCGCCGCACAGGCTTGAATTGAATAGCGCAGAATACGCGAGGGTGTATTCTGCGTTATTGATAGCGCGGCTGCTTGCAAAGGGATATTTTTTAATCAAAAATAGTTGCTAACTGACAACGCATTCAAAACAATTCAATCCGCACTTCCGCCGCATCTTCATTAGTCGTAGAACGGGCGTGGCAGGCTTCACCAGTTAAATAATCATTAAGCAATTGCGTCATTTGCGGTGGTAATTCTCGCAGATGCTCATCGCTGCTGGCGCTGGCAGTGAACAATTCACAACGTTGCGTCAATACCGCTTGTGCGCGTCCCACCCGCTGGCTAACGACATCTTGATATTGCAGCAGTCCCAACATATCGCTAATTTGCGTCGCCAGTGCCGTATTGTGTTGCGTGACTACGGAAAACAGCGTTTTATAAAATTGCTGCATATCTTCATAGTTATCACGCAGATGCTGAATTGAATCCACCGCATGATTAGCGCGATCTAATTGATGGCTGGAAGCGCCTAATAAATCTAATTGTAAATTGCGTTCGACCGCACTTAACGCCTGATTTAATCCCGCTTCAATCGCATCCGCCGCCGCCGCTGCATCATTTGCCAGCGCCCGCACTTCATCCGCTACCACCGCAAATCCTTTACCCGCTTCACCAGCGCGAGCGGCTTCAATTGCAGCATTGAGTGCCAACAAATTGGTCTGTTTGCTGATACGTTTGATCGCTGTTGCCATGCCTTCGAGTTGGTGAATGTCACCCAACACGCGCTGAATCGCAGTCATATCTTCATGGATTTTACTGGGTAATTCCTGCACAAAACGGGCAACATCGGTGATGTCAGCGACGCCCCGCGAAATGTCATCTTCCATATCCAGCGCGTTGCGTGCCGAGTGCGTTAAATAATTCAACAAGGTGTCAGCAGATTGATTTAATGCCGTCGCTCGTTGAATCAACGTCAACGCCGAGGCTTCGGTGTCGCGCACCGCTTCGGTCAGTTGCTGTTGCATGGCTTGATCTTGCTCAACCGTCAGCGTCAAGGTTTGAATGCCAGCAGCGTGTGTGTGTTCTGCTGTCAGCAAGGAATCATCAACTGCATTAAGAGCGCGACACATGGCGCTGGTGGTGCGGGAATTGAATTGGAAAAACAACATTCCGGCGACAAAATTGGTGCTCAACAGCATGGCACCAATAAACAGAGCGTGCGTCAGCGGTTCGCTGAGACCCAATTGCAGAGCTTGGGCGATGATCCAGTCGTGGCTGAAATACACCAGCGCCGCCAAAACCGTCGCGCTGACGACGGTCAATGTTGCCATTGCTCGCCGCAGCACCTTGGCTTGTTCGAGACTTGCTTCCACGACCGCTTGGCGCGACATGGGCATCGGCAATAATCCTTTAAGTACCAGGCAACACTTGTTTGATGACTTTGAGCAAATCCGCTCCGCTCACCGGTTTTAACAACCAGCCGGTCGCCCCGAGCTTTTTTGCCTCATCGCGTTTTGCCTGCTGGCTCTCGGTGGTCAGCGCCAAAATCGGGATAAAGCGCAGCCCCGGCAGCGCCCGCGCATTGCGGATGAAATCAATCCCACCCATGTTGGGCATGTTGATGTCAGTGATGATGAGATCAGGTTTGACTCCGGCTTGCAGCTTGGCGATGGCTTGCACCCCGTCGCCGGCAGTTTCGACCTTGAAACCGGCAATTTCTAAACTTCCTTTCAGGCTCATCACCATCGTTGCGGAGTCGTCAACGACCAGAATTGTTTTCGACATAAAGCGGTCCCTTTTTCATTTCAAAGCAGTTTGGAGCCAAGCAGCCAGCGTGGCATCACGCGGCCACGCGGCAATTTGAGGTTGTGCCGCCATCAATACCTGCAAATTAGCGGCGTGAAGATGCGTGCAAGCGGCGAGATCAAGCCGACCTCGCGGATGTTTGAGCAGCCATTCCAACAGCAATTCCGCATCTTCAACCGTCAGCAGTGCGGCGGCGATCAGCGTGGTTTTTTTAGTTTCAAACGGCATCACAGCAACTCTCGTGGATTGAGCACCAACAGCACCGAACCGTCGCCGAGCAGTGCTGACCCCGCATAACCGTTGAGGCTGCCGAGAAAACCTGCCAACGGTTTCAAAATGATGTCCACCGTTTCGCGGCACTCGTCAACGATGATGCCGAGATACTCGCCGTCAATGCGCACGACCAGCACGGCAAATTCATCATCGCCGTTGGTGCGCTGCGGCACTTCCAGCGCCAGCAATTCGTTGAGCGCCACCAACGGCACCAAACGCTCCCGCAGCACGGTCGTCAAGCGGCGTTTGATGGTGCGCACGGTGCGACGCGGCACCCGCACCGTTTCTGCCACCGCATCCATCGGTACGCCAAAGCGTTGTCCGGCGGATTCAATCATCATCACATTCGTTACCGCCATCGACAGCGGTAATGACAACCGCAGTTGAGTGCCGACGCCGACCGTGCTGCGCAGTTCAATCGTGCCGTTGACCTTGGCAATCGCATCGCGCACCACGTCCATGCCCACGCCACGCCCGGAGACATCGGTGATCGTTTCGGCAGTGGAAAAACCCGCAGCAAACACGAGGTTAATCGCCTCTTGATCGGTCAAGCGTTCCAGCTCGGCTTCATCGACAAGACCTTTTTCGTAGGCTTTATGGCGAATCACCACCGGATCAATGCCGCGTCCATCGTCGCTGATGGTGATGACAACTCGATCTGATTCTTGCCGCGCTTGAATGGTCAAACGTCCTTCGCTGGGTTTGCCGGCAGCTTGACGCACGGCGGGCGTTTCCAGCCCGTGATCCAAACTGTTGCGGACAATGTGAATCAGCGGATCGCCGAGTGCTTCGATGATGTTTTTATCGGCTTCAGTGGTTTCGCCTTCCATGACTAAACGCACTTCTTTACCCAATTTATGCGCCAGATCGCGCACCAAACGCGGAAAGCGTTGAAAAACAAAGGACACCGGCAGCAAGCGCACCTGCATGATTGCGTCCTGCATTTCTTCAGCGATGCGATTGATGACGCTGTATTGGCTTTTGATTTCGCGTGACAGCTCGCGGACGCCAAACACTTCCTCAGCGCGACCGGCGAGATAAGGCAGCGCATTTTTTGCCACCACCATTTCACCGATGAGATTCATCAACCGATCAATTTTGACTTGATCAACTTTCAGCGTGCGCGGGCTAATTTGATGATCTTCGGCGCGACGATTAAACGCGGGTTCTTCAGCAGACCCTGTTTTGGAAAAAGGCGCATCAAGCCCCCCTTTGGAAAAGGGGGGTTGGGGGGATTTGAGATCAGGTGGTTGGTGCAGAAGCCCGCTTGCGGTGGGCAAAATGCCCTCTTTTTCAACGGGGAGAGCTGACGCAACTTGTGGCGGTGATGGTTCAGTCAGCGCGGCAGCTTGTTGATCAAGCCACGCCAACAATGGCGCTGGTGTTTTGGCGGCGATAGCAGCGGTTAATGCTTGATTTAACGCAGTTAATTCCGCATCACGTCCCAAGCTGGCGCAGGCAGCCGTCAAACTCGCCGCCACTGCTTGCAGCCGTCCCGTCAACCACGGTGCGGTATCAGTGAGGCTGAGAACTTCGCGCTGCGCCTCCAACACGACTTGCGCCGACCACTGCGCCTCAGTACTCACCGCCGCAGCAAAGCCCCCCTTTGAAAAAGGGGGGTTGGGGGGATTTTGGATTTGCGGACTCAACAACGCATTGGGCGCTGCGAATTCGCCGATCTGCGCCAGCACTTGCCGTTGCAGATCAATGTTTTGTGGCGTGTGTTCCACCACCAGCAGCAGCCAGCGCAGCGCCGATGCCAGCCATAAATCTGGCGCGGACAGTTCCAAAAAGGTGCGAGCCGCTTGCGTCAACGCGGTGAGATTGCCGGCTGCGAGCAGCGCCTGCGCCGTGCGGGTGAATTCTATTGCCAACGGTTCGCTGTGGACGCGCCCGCTGGGCACCAACAGCGCCGCTGCGGTCAGCGGCACGATCTCAATTTGATCAGGCACATAACGGAAATGTTCGGCGAGCGCAGCCGGGCTGGCGCTGACAATCAACTCAAAACGCAGCAGGCAGCGATAAGCATCCAATTCCGCCAACGCTGCCCAGTCTTCGCGGGCGGTGACGCGCTGCCAGACAACGTCGGGCAGTTGAATGACTTGAAAAAACGGGTCTTCACCTTTGAAAAAACAATCTTCATCTGGCTGATATGCCAGCCAACACAGCATCTCGCCTGCGCTCAGACGGCGATAACAGTCCATGCGCTGCGCTTCGGGAACGTGAGTGAAGTGGTCAGTGGTCAGTTGCCAGTTGTCAGTCGTGTTGTCAGCAGCGGTCAGCGCAGCACTGACTGGCAACTGCTCACTGACAACTGCTCCCGTCTGCGCCATCAAGCCCCGCAACAGCTCGCCCAGCCGCACCGCTTCAGCGGCATGTTGACTGGTGCTGGGTAACTGGTCGCCGGTTGCCGCGCTGAGGTCATCAAATAAAATAGCAACAAAATCCATCGCTTCCAGCAATTGATCCGCCAGCGCCCGACTGAAAGTGACGCGCCCAGCGCGGGTGGCGTCCATCAAATCTTCAGCCGCGTGCAACACGCGGGTCATTTCCGGCACTTCAAACAGTCCGCTGTTGCCTTTGAGCGTGTGAACCAGCCGGAATAAATCATCCATGCAGGCACCGTCAGCCGGATTGTCTTCAAGCTGTAGCAGCTTTTCGCCAATGCCTTGGAGAAACTCGCGCCCCTCGGTCAGAAATTGCAGCAGCAACGGATTCATGGATGCCGCCCCTGCTGATCCCGATGATGAATATCACGCGGCGCGACGCTCAACCCCAGCAACGTCAACACATGCGCCAGCAGACGATCCGGGCGCACTGGCTTGATGAGATACAAATTGGCACCGCTGACATACGCGAGCTTTTGATCATTCGCCGCCGCCTCGGTAGACACCATGATTGCTGGCGCTTGCGGAATGTCTTTGCTACGCAGCTCGCGCAAAAAGCCATAACCATCGAGTTTGGGCATATTGATGTCCACCACATACAGATCAAATGGCGCTTCCGCCACCCGCTCCAGCGCCTCCAAACCGTTGATTGCCTCGCTCACCGCAAAGCCAGCCGCTTCCAAAATGCCCCGGTGATACAGCCGCACGGTGGCAGCATCGTCAATAACGAGGATACGTTTCATCGTGACCCCCACGGCTTTTGATAAACGATGGCTTCTGGGAATTTGCGCACTCGAAATAACGAAGAAATACGGCTCATAGATTCCGAATGCCCTAAACACACAAAACCGCCCGGGTTGAGCGCGTCATAAAAAGATTCTGCGGTTTGTTTGCGCGATAAATCATCAAAATAAATCAGCAAATTGCGACAAAAAATGACATCGAATTGACGATGTAACCGCATATCCGCTGCATCACTGACATTTACGCGGGTGAATTCCACCGCATCACGCAAATCGTTTTCAATTTGATAATACTCACCATCACGATGAAAGTATTTTTTTAAGAGGCTGGCTGGTAAATGTTGAATCGCTCGCGGCGAATATAAACCACGCCGCGCTTGATTGAGAATTTGGGTGTCGATGTCGGATGAAATGATTTCAACATCCCAATGACTGAGATGCGGCCAGTATTCCAGCAAATAGATAGCGATGCTATATGGCTCTTCACCCGATGATGATGGAACTGACCAAATCCGAATTGGCGTGTTAGTGGTACGCCGCGCCACGATTTCTTCTAACATCGAATTGACCAAACATTGAAACTGATATTCTTCGCGGAAAAAATATGTTTCATTGACGGTCATTGCGTTAATCAGTGCTTGTAATTCCTCGCCGGAAGTTTGGAAACGCAGCATGGTGAAATAACTGCGGAACGTCTCGCTGGCAGTCAGCGTCATGCGTTCTAACAAGCGTTTATCGACAAAATAACGCTTACTGTCTTCAAATAAAATGCCGGTTTTGCGATAAAAAAACTCGCGGAATTTTTGAAATTCATCGTCGCTGATTGTGGTTGGTTCCATCATAAACTCAACCCGCAGCGATCCGCTTTAAGGCTAAATCAGCAGCGAATTGAATATACGGCTCTTCAGTAAATCGCTGTTTTAGCGCCAGCAACGCTGGCACCGCGATTTCCGAGCCGACTTCGCCCAATAAATCCACCGCTGTGGCGCAGACGTTAATGTGCGCATCGTCGCTAATCACCCGCAACAACCAGCTTTCCACCTGCGGATGGCGCAGCGATTCGAGCACATTCACCGCAAAAATGCGCACATCGGGATCAGTATCCGCCAGCAAGCGTCCCATCATCGGTGCCACCTCATCAGGCAACAGTTTCATTGCTTCAATTGCCGCATTGCGCAGCATCGCGTCCTCGCTGCGCAAACACTGCACCAGCCCAATTACCGCTTGTTCATCGCCGATGCGCGTCAAGGTGGTCAAAATCACCTCCATCACGCTCGGCTCCGGCTCCACCACCAGCCGCGCAATCAATGCCGCCGTCGCTGCCGGATATGCCACCAAATCTCGCGCTGCCCAACGTCGCGCCAGCGGATCAGCGTCCGCTAACGCCAGCACCAAACCGTCCAAATCACGGTCGCGTTGCCGCTCGTCATCGGTTGTTATGGCTTGCGCCGCTGCTTTTTTCAGTGCCATGACCGTTATCCATCGGATTTTTTAGTTTTTAGTTGGCGGGTTTTAGTTGTCAGTTGTCACCAATAACCGCCAACGCAATCAACAGCCTATATCACAACTGCGTCATTCCTGTTGACAACTGACAACCGACAACTTTTTCAGCGTTCGATCCAATTTTGAATTTGCAGCGCGATCCGGTCGGCAGGCAAGGTGAGCGTCGCCCCGCCGCGAGCGATCAATTCCGCTGGCATCCCAAACACCACCGCAGTCTCTTCTGATTCGGCAACTGTCCGCGCTCCGCGTCGCTTCAATTCCGTAAAAGCGTCCGCGCCGTCATACCCCATGCCCGTCAACATCACCGCGATTACGTCCACCGGATCGCAATGTTCCAACGCCGAGCGCCCTAACAATTCCACCGACGGATGCCAGAGAAACTCAGCATTTTCTGGACGCACCAGCGCCGTGAGCTTATTCGTCCGCCGCGCCAGCACCATATCCGCGCCACCTTTACCGATGTAAATGTTGCCCGGCTCCAGCGGCGTCGGTCGGTTCAATTCAGACACTTGCAGCGCACACAGCGCGTTCATGCGCTCGGCAAACGGATGGGTGAAGCTCGGCGGCATGTGCTGCGCAACCAGCACTGGCCATGCCAAATCCGCTGGCAACAGCGGCAAGATGTCCTCCAAAGTGCGCGGCCCGCCAGTTGACACGCCAATCAATACCACGCCATCGCGCCGCGCCCCGCTGCGCCGCATCACGGTACGACTGGCGGGCGCTTCTGCTGGCGCTGCCGCTCGCGGTTTGGTGGGTTGATCGCCACGAATTCGCGCCGCCAAACCGCGTGAACTTTTCAGCCGCGCTCGCGCTGCTGCCCGCACCTTGCTGATGATTTCCGCTTCAATTTCAACGATTGACAACGAAATGGTGCCGCCCGGTTTGGGGATGTAGTCCACTGCGCCGAGATTGAGCGCCTCCAACGTCGCCAACGCGCCCTGCTCAGTCAGCGACGACACCATCACCACCGGCACCGGACGCTCCGCCATCAACAGCGACAACGCCGTCAAACCGTCCATTTCCGGCATATTGATGTCGAGCGTGATCACGTCCGGCATAAACGCGAGGTTTTCCGCCACCGCTTCGCGTCCATTGCGAGCAATACGAATTTCAAAATCACCCGCAGCTTGAAACAGCGTGGTTAATTGCCGTCGCATCAATGCCGAATCATCAACAATCAGTAATTTAATCATCGCTATTTTTAATCAACTAGGAGTGTCTTAAAAGTCGGTTGGATTGACAGCGTCAACCCAACCGACTGACTCACTGTTTACCCAACGCCGCCAATAATTCATCCCGCTGTTCTTCAGCAATGAGATGTAACGGTTCAATCAATTGAATCATGCGATGCTGGCGCTCTAAATTCGCCACGCGCCCAATTAAACGCGCTTGTTCTACGGATAAACACGGCGAAGGTTCAATCGCAGATTTTGGAATTTTAAGCACTTCCGCCACTGAATCAACAATAAAGCCAGTGCGCACGCCATCCAATAAAAACACCATGATGCGCTGCCGATCATTGCGCACCACCGTTGGCAATCCCAAGCGCCGCCGCTGATCAATCACGGGCAATACCGAACCGCGCAAATTGATGACACCTTCCACAAAAGATGGTGCTTTAGGAACATGTGTTAATTCATCAGGAATACGCACAATTTCCTGCACGCTTTCAATTGGCACGCCGAATTCTTCTTTATCCAACCGGAAGACCACCACCTGCTCTTCATCATCGGTCAGCGCCTCGCTTTCCAATTCGTCATCATTGCGCTCTTCATCACTCATCGCCGCCACGCTGATTAGCGCCTCCTGAATCACGGAATGTCGGAACAGGTTGTCAGTCGAAATAATCGACACCAGCCGTTGTCCACCTTCAAGGCGACAAATCTCAGCGATTTCCGACAAATCACCGTGCTGCGCCAGCAATTTCGGCATCGCGTCCACCGCCGATTTCGGTACCCGCAGCACCTCGTTGACGCTGTCCATCGCCAGCCCCACCGACATCTCACCCAGCCGCACCACCACGATGCGACTGCGCTCATCTGCCGCCTGCGCAGGCAGTTCAAACAAACAGCGCAGCGACACCAGCGGCAATAAGCGATTGCGCAGCGTCATCACGCCCAACACATGCGCCTCAGAACGGGGAACGTGTACGATCTGTTCCGGGAATTGGACGATTTCCTGCACATTTTCAATCGGAATCGCGTATTCCTGCGCGGCAACCTCAAAACTGACCAATTGCAGCTCATCCGTCACGGTCTCCTCTTCCGTCTCCACCATGCCACTGCTTGCCGCCGCCGCGTTGCGTGAGCGCGACATGGCAGCGATGGCGGCAAATTCACTGCCAATCAACCGCTCAAAATCCAGCACCATCACCATCGGATAGCCGCCAACATCCTTCAGCATTCCCGCCAACAGCTCAGTTTTCACCGTCACCGTCAACGCATCGACGCTTTCAATCCGCCCTGGCTCCACGCCCACCACGCTGCTGACGCGATCCACCACAAATCCCAGCGGCTGCCCCAGATCAATCACCAGCGCCCGCGTCGCGTCATCATTCGCCCGCTCGGCAAAACCAAACAGACGCCGCAAACTGATGATTGGCAACACCTTGCCGCGCAAATTCGCCAAGCCTTCCAAAGTGGGCGGCGCCAGCGGCACCCGCACCACTTCCGGTACGCGGATAATTTCCTGCACCGGCGTCATATCAACCGCAAACACTTCGCTGTCGCAGACAAAAATCACGAATTGGCGAATATCCGCCTCACGTTCTGGCGCTGCCGCTTCGGTCTGTTCAGTGGTCATGTCAATGCACTCCCGCGCAAAAGTGACAGCAATCAGGCGCTTTGCAATTCATCAGCAAGCGAAGCAATTTCCTCAATCGCAGCCGCCAATTCCTCCGCACCCTGCGACTGTTGTTTGGCAGCCGCAGCGGATTCAGCCGCTGCTTTTTCCGCCTCCTGCGCCGCCGCCGAAATCTGATCAACGCCAGTTTTGATTTGCGTGATTGACGCTGCGATCTCACCCGCAGCAGAGAGAATGTCGCTCGTGCCCTGCTCCACCGCGCCAATATCTGCGCCAATCGTGACCAAACCACTGGTAATCGTCTTGGCCTTTTCCGCCTCGGCGCTGGCAGAAGAAATGATTTCCTCCAAATCGCGCCCAACGATGCCAATTTGATCCTGCACCGCCTTAACCAAGTCTTTGATTCGATCCGCATTTTCTGCAGAATCGTGCGCCAGATTACGAATGTCGGTGGCGACCACGACAAAACCCTTGCCGAATTCACCAGCGCGAGCCGCTTCAATCGACCCATTGACCGCCAACATGTTGGTTTGAATCGACACGGTGGTAATCGCGTCCACGATCTTATCAATCCGCCGCGACACCAGCTCCAAACCCTTGATTTGCTTCAGATTCGAGCGCGAAGAATCCACCGATTCCGCCACGCCGCTAATCAGCGCCTCTACGCTGACGCGGTTCGAGTCAAGCAAGGTGCGCATCGCCTGCACCTTGTCGCCTGCCAGTCGCGCCCGTTGCAACGCGATTTCCAAACCCTTTTCAATCTGCGTGATCGCAGCGGCCGATTCCTCAGTGGCGGAAGCCTGCACCTGCGCACTTTTCCGAATTTGCTCAACAGCAATCGTAATCTGTCCGCCCGAACGATTGATTTCCTGCACGGCGGAAGACAACTGTTCGGCAGCGGAAGCGACTTCTTCGGCGCTCTTGGCGATGTCGGTAGAATTTTTCAATTCTTCTGCTAATTCAGACAGATTCTGCGCAGCCTGCTCACATTCGGCGAGTGCCTGCGTCTGTTCGGCAACCGTTTTGGCGGATTCTTCTGATGCTGCCGATTGTTCCTCAGCAGCGGCGGCGATTTCTTCCGTACCTTTCAAGGCTTGCAACGCAGCGGCAGTAGATTGTTGGGCACCAGCGGCGATTTCCTGCACACCGCGTGTCACTTCAACGGTATCTATGCGGATTTGCTCTAACTGCGCATTGATCACGCGACTGTTTTCAACTTCCGCCTGCACCTTGGTTGCGGATTCATTGATGCCATCGGAGATGATTTTGACCTCCGACTGAATCTGCCCAACCAAATCTTGAATCTGTTTGGCGCTCTTTTCCGAGGTTTCCGCCAAGGTGCGCACTTCATCGGCGACAACCGCAAAGCCCTTGCCGTGCTTGCCAGCGCGGGCAGCTTCAATCGCCGCGTTGAGCGCCAGCAGATTGGTTTGATCGGCGATGCGAGCGACGGCTTTCACGATGTCGCCGATGTTGGCGGCCTGCTGTTCCAACTCCGCCACCGTCTTGACGGAATCGCTCTGCCGCTGCGCCGCCAACCCCACGTTGGTAATCAAACTGACCACTTCAACGCTCACGCGCCCAATCAGCGTTTGTGACGCATCAACCTTGCTTTGGGCTTGTTTGGCGCTGTCAAGCTGACGATTCAACGCGACATTCACCTGTTTGAACGCCGCCAACGATTCCTGCGCAGCGCCGGAGGCTTCCTCAGCACCGGTGGCGATTTGATCGGCAGAACGTTTGAGTTCTTCGGCTGCGGATGCAGCTTCATTGATGCCGGAGGCGAGCTGCGCGGTGGCAGATGCGACCCGTTCGGCGGCTTGCTGCTGCTTGGCGAGCGTGCGAGCGCGTTTGCGCTGCGCCTCAGCTTCGCGGGTGGTGGTGGCATTGGAGCGCCCTTCGGCGGCAGGGATTGATGAAGGAGCGAGGCTGGTTTTTTTCACGAGTGCCATGACGATGTCCTGAGCTAAATAACCGTGATTGGATAACGACGGGAATGGCTGATTCTGGAATTTTTGGAATTTGGAATCACGAGAGCGTTGCAACGAGGAGCGACAATTGCGATATAAACTATTGATTTAATTATCAGTATTGGTAACAAGCGTGCTTTTTTCCTGACAATTTGTTCAACTGCGTCCCTACGGCGCACTATGCAGTGTGTCGCAGTCTTGTGGCAATTGTGCTGTGTGATCAGCAGGCCACGCAAATTGATTTATGACAATAGACGCAATTGCAAAAAGTGGTCAGATGGCGGTTGTCAGTAAAAAGCCCGGTTATCACTGACAACTGACAACTTTTTGCAACTGCGTTGCGCCTAGACACACAAAAACAGCGCCAGACCGCTGGGTCTGGCGCTGTTTGTATTGGCTGGGGGACTAGGATTCGAACCTAGGTTAGCGGAGTCAGAGTCCGCTGTCCTGCCGCTGGACGATCCCCCATGAAAAGCGTTTAGCGTTTCGAGAACTGCGGACGTTTCCGCGCTTTGTGCAAACCGACTTTCTTGCGTTCCACTTCACGCGCATCGCGGGTCAGGAAACCAGCGCGGCGCATCGGTGAGCGCAATGTTTCGTCATATTCGACGAGGGCGCGGGCGATACCGTGACGAATGGCACCAGCTTGTCCGGTGTTACCACCGCCAGTCACAGTGACCTTGATGTCAACGCGATCAACTAAACCAGCAGTGACCAGCGGCTGCCGCACGACCATCCGTGCGGTTTCACGCCCGAAAAATTCGTCAAGTGGACGATTATTGACTGTGATAGCGCCGGAACCGACCGATAAAAAGATTCGAGCGGCGGAAGTCTTGCGGCGACCGATTGCGTGTTGCGTCTCCGACATGATGCGTCTATTTCCTAAACGTTGAGTTCGAGAACTTGAGGCTGCTGTGCCTGATGGTTGTGTTCAGCGCCGGCGTAAACGCGCAGCTTGCGGAACATCTCACGCCCCAGCGGACCACGCGGCAACATGCCTTTGACGGCTAATTGAATCGCACGCTCGGGGGTGGTCTCAAGTAACTTTGCAAGATTGGTAGATTTGAGATTACCGACATAACCGGTGTGGCGGTAATACATCTTGTCTTGGAGTTTATTTCCGGTGACGCGAATTTTCTCGGCGTTAATCACGACGAGATAATCCCCGGTATCGACATGGGGTGTGTATTGCGGTTTGTGCTTGCCGCGCAACCGCAGAGCTAATTCACTTGCCAGCCGTCCGAGGGTTTTACCATCGGCGTCAACCAGATACCAGGCGCGGCGAACCTCGGCGGGTTTGGCGCTAACAGTCGTCGTCATTGTCCTTCACTCCGGAAGCGACCTCACTTTAAGTAAGTGGTGCAGGTCGTAAAAAAATATCGATTTCTGAGTCGAGAAAGATCGCGCATGTTAGGGGAAGCCCACAATTTGCGCAAGCATTCCAGTGGTTAGGTCGCCGAATCAGTGTTTTCTGGGCGACGGCGAAACTGAGTGCTACCGCAGTCGGAGCAGGCGGGAATGCGTCCGGTACGCACAAAATGGGTTGGCGCACCGCAGCGGTCACAGATCAGCGTGCCCGGTCCGGTGATTTCGCCTGCTTGATACAAACTCATCTGGCGAGCGGTTTCCGCCCACTGCGCCAATTGCAAACTGGTTTGATCGGCGACCAGCGTAAACATATCCAGCAGCCGTTTCTCCATCAATTGCAAATCAAACTGCCACCAATCGTGCATTTCTTGACCAGTTTCGACGAGATAATTAGCTGCATCTTCAATATCGCGCCGAATATATTCCGACACCCGCTCGCCTTCCTCGCGGGTCAACTCGCCAAGTTCAATCATCTGTTCCCGCGTGTGGTTTAACAGTTCACGGAAACGCGGCATCGATTCTTGTTGCGCAGCATCCAGCGTTGCATGAGTTTGTTTGAGCATTTGCTCATACGCCTGCACTAATTTATCAGTCGATTGATTGGTCATGGCGGCGCTCCAGATTGAAATTCAGTGATCAGTAAACACGCAGTTGGCATTGGCAGCATTTATCAACGCAATAACTAAACCAATGTCATCGTTTATAACTCACGCGTAGCAGAAAAACGCACCTTTGGCCAGCGTTCTTCTGCCAAACTTAAATTCACCCGCGTTGGTGCCAGATAAACAAGTTGATCATCGCCGTCAAGTGCCAAGTGTTCATAATTCTTTTCTTTGAATTGTTCCAACATCTTGGCATCCTCACAGTTTACCCAACGCGCTGTTTTCACATTCACCGCTTCTACAAACGCATCGACGCCATATTCATCTTTCAGTCGATACGCCGCCACATCAAACTGTAATACGCCCACTGCGCCCAAAATCAAATCATTATTTTTTAATGGGCGAAATACCTGCGTCGCACCTTCTTCTGATAATTGCACCACGCCTTTTTGCAACGCCTTGGTGCGCAGCGGATCACGCAGCATCACCCGCCGAAATAATTCTGGTGCGAAATAAGGCACGCCTTCATATTTCAAATCTTCTGCGTCAGTAAACGTGTCGCCGATTTGAATCGTGCCATGATTGTGCAGCCCAATAATATCGCCCGGCCACGCTTCCTCAACTTGCCGCCGCTCATCCGCTTGAAAAGTAATCGCATTAGCAACTTGAATCATTTTGCCAGTACGCACATGCCGCAACTTCATCCCTTTTTGATAGCTGCCCGAACACACCCGCAAAAAGGCAACCCGATCCCGATGCGCCGGGTCCATATTCGCCTGAATTTTGAACACGAACCCGCTAAATGCCGCCTCCGTCGGTTCCACCACCCGCTGGCGCGTCTGGCGAGCGCGGGGCGGTGGCGCATATTTGACAAAGGCATCCAGCAGTTCTCGCACCCCGAAATTATTGATTGCTGAACCAAAAAACACCGGCGTTTGTTTGCCTGCCAGATACGCCGCCAGATCAAGCGCATGACTCGCGCCCTGCACCAGCTCCATTTCATCGCGCAATTCCTGCGCTTGATCGCCGAGCACCACATCCATGCGCGGATTATCCAGCCCTTCAATTACTTCACCTTCCGTAATGCGTCCGCCGTGTTGGGCGCTAAATAAATGCGTGCGCCCGGTGCGTAAATCAAATACGCCCTTAAATCGTTTGCCCATTCCAATTGGCCAAGTGACTGGTGCGCATTGAATTTTCAATACGCTTTCAATTTCATCGAGCACTTCAATTGCATCGCGCCCCTCGCGGTCGAGCTTATTCACGAAAGTTAAAATCGGCGTATCGCGCAGCCGACACACATCCATCAATTTAATCGTGCGTTCTTCAACACCTTTGGCGATGTCAATCACCATCAGCGCCGAATCCACCGCCGTCAACGTGCGATAAGTGTCCTCAGAAAAATCCTCATGCCCGGGCGTATCGAGCAGATTGATGATCGCCGCGTCATACGGAAACTGCATCACCGACGAGGTGACGGAAATGCCGCGCTCTTTTTCCAGCGCCATCCAATCGGAGGTGGCATGACGCGCCGCTTTGCGTCCCTTGACCGTGCCAGCGAGCTGAATCGCGCCGCCAAACAGCAGCAACTTTTCCGTCAACGTGGTTTTACCGGCATCGGGATGGGAAATGATGGCGAAGGTACGGCGTTTATTGCGTTGTTCTAACAGCTCAGTCATGTGAAATTGTTCTTAAATAAATAGACGCGACGCAGACAGTTGATGTGGCGATTATACGGCAGTGACCCGCGCAATTTAGCGCACAATCAACACTGACAACCGACAACTGACAACTTCTCAAAATGCCCAATCCCCCCATCATCCTCTGCATTGGCGGTCACGACCCCAGCGGTGGTGCTGGCATTCTCGCCGACGCCGAAGCAATTCGCGCTGCGGGTGGTTTCGCCGTCACCGTCATCACCGCGCTCACCGATCAAGACACCTGCGGTCTGCGCCAGCTTTATCCGCAACCGCCAGCGCAAATCGCCGCGCAGTGTCGGGCGCTCATTGCTGACAGCGCCCCGAGCGTCATCAAAATTGGTTTACTCGGCAGCGCCGCTGCTGCCGCCGTCGTCAGCGAACTGCACGATGCGCACCCGCACTTGCCGCTGATTTTAGACCCGGTGTTGGCGACCGGATGCGGACAAGCGGTTGCTGACGCCGACCTGCTGCACGAACTGCGCGAGCGCCTGATTCCGCGCTGTACCCTCATCACACCCAACGTGCCGGAAGCAGTGGCATTAACCACGCACATTCCCAGCCCAACGGAATTATCTGCGCGTGTGCTGGCGCTGGGTTCGCGCTGGGCGCTCATCACCGGCACTCACGCTGCCACCGCACAAGTCACCAATCGGCTCTATGGCGCAGACGGCACTGAACAGGCGTGGGAATGGCCGCGCTTGCCGAATGACTATCACGGCTCCGGCTGTACCTTGACCAGCGCGGTTGCCGTCCGGCTGGCGCTAGGAATGCCGCTGGTGGACGCAGTCGCGGCAGCGCAACAGTTCACTTGGGAAAGTTTACAAGCGGCATTTCGCAGCGGACGTTGCCAATTAACGCCCAATCGGTTCCAACACTGTTTTAGTGCTTAAACTGCGTGTTTTCAGACAGCAGACTTGACAGTGCGGACATTCCCATCTTGCCGATTTTTCAACGCATTGCTAGATTAGTTGCCCTATTTTTGTCTTGTGACTGGCGCGATCACCGCACTCATCGGTCACACATTCCAACTTTTGAGCGCCTCAACGTTCTTCTATTTCATTGAAGGTAATGACCTGATGTTTTTCCGACGTATTCGCGGGATGTTTTCCAACGATTTATCAATCGACTTGGGAACGGCTAACACTTTGATTTTTGCCCGCAATCAAGGAATTGTCCTGAATGAACCGTCGGTGGTTGCTATTCGCCACGACCGTAGTGGCGGCGGCAAATCAGTTGTCGCCATTGGCGAGGAAGCCAAGCAAATGCTGGGGCGCACTCCGCAAAGCATTACTGCAATTCGTCCATTAAAAGATGGCGTGATTGCGGATTTCACCGTCACTGAAAAAATGTTGCAGTATTTCATTCACAAAGTCCATGAAACGCGGCTGCTGCAACCCAGCCCGCGTGTATTGATTTGCGTCCCTTGTGGCTCAACGCAAGTGGAACGCCGCGCAATTAAAGAATCAGCCGCTGGCGCTGGTGCGCGTGAAGTCTTTTTAATTGAAGAGCCGATGTCAGCAGCAATTGGTGCCGGGTTATTAGTTCACGAGCCACGCGGCTGCATGGTGATTGATATTGGTGGCGGCACTTCTGAAGTGGCGGTGATTTCACTTAATGGCATTGTGTATTCCGCTTCGGTGCGCGTGGGCGGTGATACGTTTGATGATGCCATTATTAATTATGTGCGCCGCAATTATGGCACCCAGATTGGTGAAGTGACGGCAGAGCGGATTAAACACACCATTGGCTCGGCATTTCCGGGCAATAAAATGTTGGAAATTGAAGTGCGCGGGCGCAGTCTGGCTGAAGGTGTGCCGCGCAGCTTTACGTTGAATAGCAATGAGATTTTAGAGGCGCTGCAAGAGCCACTCGGAATGATCGTCCACGCAGTCAAAATGGCGCTGGAACAAACGCCGCCCGAACTCGGTTCTGATGTCGCCGAGCGCGGGATTGTGCTCACTGGCGGCGGGGCGTTGCTGCGTGATTTTGATCGTTTGATTGAAGAGGAAACGGGTTTACCGGCGCTGTTGGCGGAAGACCCATTGACCTGCGTGGCGCGAGGCGGCGGCAAGGCGCTGGATATGCTGGATACGCGGGATAGTGGTTTGTTTTCCCACGAATAAGCGGCTGAGTGATGTTTTTTGAGGAATGCCGTTATTAAACCGCTGTTTGTCCACGCGCCCTCGGCAACGTTTCGTGTGCTTGTGGCAGCAATGATCGCGCTGGGGCTGATGGTGGCGGATCATCGTTATCATCATTTGGAGCTGGCTCGTGCCACGCTGGAGACGCTGATTTATCCGATGCAATACGCCGCAAGTTTGCCGGTGCAATTGGTGCGCACCACGCAAAATCGGCTGGATCACGAGGCGCAGTTGCGACGGGCAAATGATGATTTGCAACATGAAAATCTGGTGTTGAAAGGGCGATTGCAGCAGTTTGAATCGCTGCGGGCGGAAAATATGCGTCTGCGCGATCTGCTCGGATCATCGTTTGATGTGGGCGAGCGGGTGTTGATTGCGGAGATTTTGGCGGTTGATCTCGATCCGTATCGGCAGCAGGTCATCATCAATAAAGGCTCCAATTCGGGCGTGTTTGTCGGTCAGCCGGTGTTGGATGCGCAAGCGGTGATGGGGCAGGTGATTCGGGTGAATGCGTTGTCGTCAACGGTGTTGCTGATTACGGATGCGGATCACGCGCTGCCGGTGGAGAGCAATCGCAACGGGTTGCGCACGATTGCTGCGGGCAAGGGTTCGAGCCAAGAGCTTGAATTGCTTTATATTTCTAAAAACGCTGACATTCACGTCGGCGATTTATTTGTGACATCAGGCATGGATGAGCGTTTTCCGCCGGGCTATCCGGTGGCACGGGTAAAGACGGTGCGGCAAGACCCGGATAATCCATTTACGACGGTGGTTGCCGAGCCGACAGCGCGATTGGATCGCAGCCGCGAGGTGTTGCTGGTGTGGGCGCTGAATTTGACTCCGGCAGTGGCTCCACCTGCGCCGCCAACCGCCGCAGTGGGCAACGTTAAATGACGATGGTGATGCTGTGGATGGTGATCATCAATCTGATCGTGGCGCTGTTTTTGACCATCGTGCCGCTGCCGCCCGAGATCAGCGAGTGGCGGCCGCAGTGGGTGACGCTGAGTGTGATTTTCTGGTGTTTGACTGCGCCAGAACGGATTGGCGTTTTTTGGGGCTTTGGCAGCGGGTTGATGCTCGATTTATTCACGGGCGGGTTGCTGGGACAACAGGCACTGAGCTTGGCGCTGGTGGCGTATGTGACGATCACGCTTCATGCGCGAGTTCGGCTATTTCCACGCTGGCAGCAGAGTTTTTTCGTGTGGATTGTGTTGTTGGCCGAACGCTTGCTGACGCTGTGGATTTTAGGGGCGACCGGACAGCCGATGCCGACGTTGAGTTATTGGCTACCAACGCTGGTCGGATTGGTGCTTTGGCCAGGGCTGGCGCGGGGGTTGACGTGGATTGGTCGTCACACGGGGGCGTTGTGAAACAACAGAGTTGTCAGTTGTCAGGCGGTGACGCGGCAATTGAGCTGCTCACTGACCACTGACAACTCAACACATGCGCCTGACCAGTCTCGAAGAACGCCAGCGCGAGCAGCGCCTCGTTACCAACCGTGCGCTCGTCGCCGGTGCGGTCGTCATCGCTGGCTTGCTGTTGCTGTGCGTGCGGCTGCTGCATTTGCAAGTGGATCGCCATGAGCATTTTTCCGTGTTATCAATGGAAAATCGCGTCAAAATTCAGCCAGTTCCACCCACTCGCGGCTTGATTTATGACGCCAAAGGCGTGTTGCTTGCCGATAATCATCCGACCTTCGCGCTTGAAATCACCATCGAAAAAGTCGAAGACCTCGCCGCCACCATCGACGATCTCGCCAAAATCATCCCCATCGAAGCCAGCGACCGCGCCCGTTTTGAACGCCTCAAGCGCCAGCGAATGCGCTTTCAAAGCGTCCCCATCCGCCTCAACCTCAGCCACAAAGAAGTCGCCCGGTTCGCCGTCAACAGCTACCGCTTCCCCGGCGTCGATGTCCGCGCTGAACTGATCCGTACCTACCCGTTTGCTGAAGCCACTGCGCACGTTCTTGGTTATGTCGGGCGGATCAATGAACGCGAAATGAGCCAGATTGATACCAGCAATTACGCCGGCACCCATTTCATCGGCAAAGGCGGGCTGGAGAAAGCACACGAGGACGTGCTGCACGGCAAAGTCGGTTATCAACAAGTTGAGGTGAATGCGCGGGGGCGGATTTTACGCACTCTCGAAAGCACTCCGCCCACCTCCGGTCAAGACATCTTTTTATCGCTGGATATGACTTTGCAACAGGCGGCAATTGACGCGCTCGGCGACCGGCGCGGTGCCGTCGTCGCCATTGATCCCCGCGACGGCAGCGTCTTGGCAATGGTCAGCAAACCCAGTTATGACCCCAATCGTTTCGTCGAAGGCATCAGCGGCAAGGAATACAACGCCTTGCTGCACTCGATTGATAAACCGCTGTTTGATCGCGCCGCACGGGGACAATATCCGCCCGGCTCCACCGTGAAACCCTTTATTGGACTCGGCGGCTTGGCAACCGGCGTCACCACTGCGCACAAGACCGTTTATTGCTCCGGCGCGTTCTCGCTGCCCGGACAAAGTCATCGCTTCCGCTGCTGGCGCAAAGGCGGGCACGGCACCGTTGATCTCGAAAAATCCATCATCGAATCCTGCGATGTCTATTTTTATTCACTCGCCAATCAAATGGGCATCGACCGCCTGCACAGCTTCCTCAGCCAATTCGGTTTCGGCAGTCGCACCGGCATTGACGTTGCCGGTGAACTCGCCGGACTGCTGCCGTCGCGGGAATGGAAACAACGGGTACGGAAGCAAACGTGGTATCCGGGCGAAACGCTGATTGTCGGCATCGGGCAAGGTTCCTTTCTCGCCACGCCGCTGCAACTGGCCGTTGCGACTGCGACCATCGCCAATCGCGGACGCTTGATCGTGCCGCGCCTCGCTCGCGCCAGCCGCTTTCCCGGTGCTGCGACCGAAACGCCGTTTCCGGTGATCTCGCGGCAAATCAACGTCGGCAACTCGCGTTATTGGGATCAAGTTATCGCTGCGATGACGCAGGTGGTGGAAAGTCCACGCGGGACTGCCAAACGGATTCGCAGCCCGGAATATCGCATCGCTGGCAAAACCGGCACCTCGCAGGTATTCACACTCGGACAAAAACAGACTTACAACGCCGCCAAAACGCCAGAACGGATGCGCGATCACGCACTCTTTGTCGCCTTTGCGCCGGTTGAAGCGCCGCGCATCGCTGTTGCCGTGCTGGTAGAAAACGGCGGACATGGCGGCTCCGATGCTGCGCCAGTCGCCCGGCGCGTGATGGACGTGTATCTCGGCAGCAAATCACCGCTGCCACCAGATGAGGCGACTGATGGCGATTAAAGATTTATCTGCACAACTGAATGTTGATGCACAAGCTGCCAAGTTTGGCTTGTGGCGACGACTTCATTTAGATGCTCCGCTGCTGCTGGGTTTACTGACGCTGTGCAGCTTTGGCTTGCTCGTGGTGTACAGCGCCGGTGATCAAGATATTGAAATCGTTGAACGCCAACTGGTGCGTCTGATCTTGGCGTTTAGCTTGATGATCGCCATTGCGCAGGTGCCACCGCGCCTGCTGCGGCAATGGTCGCTGGCGCTGTATGTATTCGGCGTTTTGATGCTGTTTGCCGTACTGCTGTTTGGCACCATCGGCAAAGGCGCACAACGCTGGCTTGATCTCGGCGTGATTCGTTTTCAGCCTTCCGAATTGCTCAAATTAGCAGTCCCGATGGCAGTCGCGTGGCTGCTATCACTGCGCCCGCTGCCACCACGACCGGGCTGGATTCTCACTGCCATTATTTTGACCTTAATTCCGGTGTTATTAATTGCCAAACAGCCTGATTTGGGCACTTCATTATTGGTTCTGAGCGCCGGGGCGTTGGTATTATTTATGGCGGGATTAAGCTGGATAATGATTGCGGGATTAGGCGCGGTCATTGCGGCAATTGCGCCGGTGGTGTGGATGTTAATGCACGATTATCAACGCGCCCGTATTTTCACATTTCTCAATCCTGAATCCGATCCACTCGGCACTGGCTATCATATTATTCAATCGCAGATCGCCATTGGTTCTGGCGGTTTATATGGCAAAGGCTGGCTGAACGGCACCCAATCACATTTAGAGTTTTTACCTGAACGCCACACTGATTTTATCTTTGCCGTCATCGGTGAAGAATTCGGTTTTGCTGGAATTGTGATCTTGCTGGCGTTGTATTTATTTATTATTGGACGCGGTTTAGTAATTGCTGTGCGCAGTACGGATAGTTATGGACGCACTTTAGCGGGCGGATTAACGCTGGTATTTTTTGTTTATATCTTTGTTAATACCGGCATGGTTACGGGATTATTGCCAGTCGTCGGCGTGCCCTTACCGTTAATTAGCTATGGCGGCACCTCGATGGTGACATTGTTAATTGGATTTGGAATGATTATGGGAGTTGAAACTCACAAAAAAGCTGCGCCAACTTGAATATGAATCTGCACCAACGCCTGTATAGCGCACCAACTACGCATCAAATACCAAATTCCATTTTACTTCCGCATTACCCACTCGGCGTATTTGATTCCGGCGTTGGCGGCTTATCCGTACTGCGCGACATTCGCCGCGAATTGCCACATGAACACCTGCTTTACGTCGCCGATTCTGGTCATGCACCCTACGGCGACAAACCTACTGAGATGATCATCGCCCGCTCGCTTGCTGTCACCGAATTCTTATTAAATCAAGGTGTTAAAGCGATTGTGATCGCCTGCAACACCGCCACTGGCGCGGCAGCGCGACTGTTGCGGCAGCGTTATGCGGTGCCAATCATCGGCCTTGAACCCGCCGTCAAACCGGCGCTTGCCTGCACACGTTCCGGCGTGATTGGCGTCATGGCGACGCGCCAAACGCTCGCCAGCGCCAAGTTCGCCGCGTTGCTCGCCAAATTTGCGCACCAGCCGGTACGAATCATGCCGCAGCCCTGTCCGGGCTTGGTGGAACAAGTGGAAGCGGGCGATCTTGACAGCGCCGTGACGCGCCGCTTGGTTGCCGAATTACTCGCGCCGTTGCTGGATGCTGGTGCCGACACGCTCGTGCTGGGTTGCACCCATTACCCGCATTTAACGTCCCTGATCGCAGAACTTGTCGGCACGAACGTGACCATTTTGGATTCTGGCGCAGCGGTGGCGCGGCAGGTACGACGGCGCTTGACGGAAACGGCGTTGCTTGCGCCACCATCGCAAATGGGACAGGAATGGTTTTGGACAAGTGGCGAATTAGCGCATACACAAATGTTATTAACCCGCTTATGGAATCCAGATACCCATTTATTGCCTTGGATGGCGCAAAATGATCATAATATAAAGAAGGAAAAAGACCATGATTGACATTCAAAACTATTGGCGTGAACTTGATGAATTGCGGCGTATTGCCGGCGCAGAAAATGAAAGCATGTTACGCGCTGCTTTTCAGAATTTGCTGCGTGATCTTGGTGAACAACAGCACTTAATTGTTGTGGCTGAATATCCATTCAAAGCACCGAATGGAGCCAATTTACGCGCCGATGGCGTGTTATTAGATCGGTTGCGTTTAGTGCATGGCTGGTGGGAAGCCAAAGACGAAAAAGATGATTTAGAGAAAGAAATCGCGGCTAAATTAGCCAAAGGTTATCCCAACGATAACATCATTTTTGAAGATACCTGCACTGCCGTTTTGTTGCAGCAGGGCGCAGAAGTGATGCGTTGTGCGGTAACAGATGGCAAAGCATTGAAGCGGTTGCTGGATTGCTTTTTTAGTTATGAATTGCCAGCGGTACAGGATTTTCGTATTGCTCGCAGTCAATTCATGGTTGAATTGCCGGGTGTGGCGCGGGCTTTGAAAGAGTTGTTAGTTGCTGCACACAATAATCATGCCGCTTTTCAAGCGCAAGCAACTCAATTCTTTGCATTGTGTCAGCGAGCAATTGGCGAGCGCGTCACTAACGATCATGTGGATGAAATGCTGATTCAGCATATTCTCACTGATCAAATTTTTCGGGCGATTTTTTCTGATGTTAATTTTCATCAGGAAAACCATTTAGCACGCGCAATTTGTGAACTAGAAAGCACATTTTTTTATGGTGGAACTCGTAAAGAACTATTAAAACGCTTAGAACCCTATTTTGCTGCAATTCGACGTACTGCTGCGAATGCAATCACTTCCGCAGAAAAACAGGATTTTCTTAAACAAGTCTATGAAGATTTTTATAGTGCCTACAATCCAAAAGATGCAGATCGTTTAGGTGTTGTCTATACGCCCAGCGAGGCGGTGCGATTCATTATTACGGGTTGCGATTGGTTAGCACAGCAGCATTTTAATAAACGCTTGGCGGATCCCGGTTTAGATATTCTTGATCCTTGCACGGGAACCGGCACCTTTATTGTCGATTTGATTGAATATCTGCGCGGTGATAAGCAGGCGTTAATCCGTAAATTTGACGGTGAAATTCACGCTAATGAAATTTCAATTTTACCGTATTACATTTCGTGCTTAAACATTGAACAAGCCTATTATGAAGCAACTGAACAATGGCGTGAATTTAGCGGAGCTTGTTTTGTCAATACTTTGGAAAACTGGGGTTTTCAGTTACAACATAAAGGCGCAGTAAACGATTTATTGGGTAGCATTACCAATGAAAACCAACTGCGCATTTTGAATCAAAATCAATGCACGATTCCGGTGATTTTAGGCAACCCACCGTATAATGCCAACCAGAAAAATGAAAATGACAATAATAAAAATGATCCGGCGTTATTAGCTGATCAACGTATTAAAGAGACTTATCTGGCAGCGAGTACAGCACAGAAAACCAAGCTCTATGATCCTTATGTACGCTTTTTGCGCTGGGCATCAGATCGGATTGGTGAACAGGGAATCATTGGCTTTATTACCAATCGCTCTTATCTAGATTCGCGTCAAGCGGATGGCTTGCGTAAAACTTTAGCAACTGAGTTTCAGGAAATTTGGATTGTCGATTTAATGGGTGATGTCCGTAAAAACCCTAAAATATCAGGAACTCAGCACAACATTTTTGGCATTCAAACGGGTGTCGCTATCATGTTTTTAGTACGAAAACCAACACCAGTTGAGGACTGCGTTATTCATTATCTTGCACTAGATGATTTTCTTCCTGCAACTGAAAAACGCCGCTGGCTATTCCGACAGCAACTGCACATTTTAGTAAGAGCTGGAGAATTTAATCGTATTCGTCCTAACAGCAGCGGCAATTGGTTAAATCAACCACATGAGGATTGGAGCAATTGGTTAGCAGTTGCCAGTAAAGAAGGGAAGGCGAAAAAAACGGATGAAGTAATCTTTCGATTGTACTCGTTAGGTGTGGTAACAAGTCGGGATGAGTGGGTCTATGGATTTAGTGCTCAAGAAGTCACTAAAAAAGTGAAATACTTTATTGGTCACTATGAATCTGTGCGGCGTCTTAAAGCAAGTTTTGATGAAAAAATCAAGTGGTCTCGTGCAGTAAAAAGCGATCTTCTAAAAAATCGTCGTTATGCGTATAACAGCAAACTTTTAACAAAATCTATTTATCGCCCCTTTGTTGCTTTAACGCTTTATTTTTGCAAGGCATTAAACGAAATGCCCTCATTACAACACAAGGTATTTGGATTAAAGTATGACAATGTAGCGATTGGTATTTCAGGTACACCGCAGGCAAAACCCTTTCAAACGTTGGCAGTGTCAATGCTGCCCTGTCTTGATTTATTGGAGAAAACCCAGTTTTTACCACTCTGGGTTTATGCCGTTGATGGCTCCAAACATGACAACATCACGAATTGGGCATTAACGCAATTCCAACAGCATTATGTGAATACGGAAATCACCAAGCGCGACATTTTCAATTACGTTTACGCCGTGCTGCATGATCCGCGCTATCGGCACAAATTCGCTTTGAATCTCCAAGCCGAATTTCCGCGCATTCCGTTTCATCCTGAATTCACACAATGGGCGGCGATTGGCGCAACGTTAATTCAAGCTCATGCGTATTTTGAGCAAGTCAAACTGTTTGCATTCAAGCGCGTGGATCACAAAACGGGAACGCCTAAATGTCGCTTGAAAGCCGATAAAACAGCGGGATCAATTGAGATTGATGGCGTGACGACTTTGGAAAATATCCCGCCGCAAGCGTGGCAGTATCAACTCGGCAATCGTTCGGCGCTGGAATGGGTGTT
This sequence comes from Thiocystis violascens, assembly GCA_020721065.1. Taxonomy (GTDB): domain Bacteria; phylum Pseudomonadota; class Gammaproteobacteria; order Chromatiales; family Chromatiaceae; genus Chromatium; species Chromatium violascens_A. Next base: position 150,964 of record DYNM01000002.1, read on the forward strand.
GGATCAATACAAAGAGAAAACGCCGAAGGATTTAACCATTCGTGAGCAATTTGATACCTATCGTTTTGCCGAGCATAAAGAGCAGGTGATTGAATTATTAGCGCAGGTGTGTCAGGTGAGCGTGGACACAATGACGGCAATTGCCAACTTGGAACAATTGCCGTGGAGTGGTGATTAAATGGCGTTTAATTAACGCTCAATTTCTGGTGGACAAATTCCCAACGACACCATAATTAACGCAACATCGGACAATTGCGCACCAATTAACAGCGGTTCCAATAGCGTGAAGGCGTGAACTAATGACGGGCCACGCACTTGCACTCGGCGTAAGAATTCACTGCCATCACCCGCCATGTAATAACTGTATGCACCCCGCGCCGATTCGGTTTGCACAAAGGTCTCACCTTTGGGAATGATAAATTTACGGTGTTTGGGCAATTTGCATTGAATCTCACCCGTTGGCGGCATTTGTTCAATCACTTGCCGCAGAATACGAATGCTTTGATCCATCTCAGCACGGCGGACTAATGCGCGAGCGTAAGCGTCGCCATCGGTTTGAATTGGAATTTCAAATTCTAATTGGTCATACGCCAAATAAGGCATATCACGGCGCACGTCGCGGGCAATACCGCAGCCACGAATGACCGGTCCGCTATAACCATTGGCAATGGCTTCGGCGCGATTGACGACGCCAACACCTTGCAGCCGTTTTTTCACAACCGTATTATCAAAAAATACGCGGTCGTATTCGGGCAACCGCTTATCTAATTCATCCAACAAGTCACTCAATCGGGTTAACAAACCGTCTGGTAAATCGCGCTTGACGCCGCCCGGATAAATGTACATGTGATACACCCGTCCGCCGGTGATTTCCTCAAATAAATCGAGAATATAATCGCGCTCACCAACCGCCCATTGCGGCACAATTCCATGCCCAATAGAGCCGCCTTGACCCGCTAACCACAAATAATGCGCTTGCAGTCGCGCCAGTTCCAAAATTAAAACACGAATATATTTTGCGCGTTCACTAATTTCTAAACCGGCAAGCGTTTCAATACCGCGTGCAAAGTTTTCTTCATTTGGATCAGGTTCAGGAACGCAAATACGACACACAATAGTGAATGCTTGAATAACGGTGCGTCGTTCAATGAGTTTTTCAAAACCGCGATGTAAATAACCGACATGCGTCGTCGCTTTAACGATGGTTTCGCCATCAAGATCAAGCTCCAAACTCATATTGCCGGTAACGCCGGGATGCTGCGGACCGTGAAAAATTTTGATCGTTTCGTTCATGCCGCATCTCCATTTGCTGCTGCCGCCGCCGCTTTTTTGGCCTCTTTGCGGCGACGAATCGCCTCGCGGACATCCTGATTATCCTCACGCCCGCCGCGCATTTCATAGGTGTCCTGCACGAATTTCAGCGTATCAAACTCGCGGCGCATCGGCGGCGTGTGCGTCCAACCTTCCAACATGAAATCGCCGAGGCTGGGATGACCGCTGACTGGAATTCCATACATTTCATGCAGTTCGCGCTCAAAAATTTCCGCCTGCGGCCATAACGGGATCGCCGTTTCCAGCGCCGCGCCGTCGCGTCCGAGGTGCATTTGCACGCCCAACACGCGGTCGCGCTCGGCAGTTTCGAGCACATACGTCAGACCAAACACGCCGTCTTCCATCCAATCGGCGCAGGCAATCGTGGTCAGGGTGACAAAACCGTGACTCTGTTTGAGTAGCCCGAGCAGCGAAAACAGTTGCGCGGACGGCACACGCACGAACGCTTGCCGCTCGCCGCGCTGCGTTTGTTCAATGATTTCAAAGCCATGAAGCTGTGGCAGCAGTGCATCCAACATCAGGCGACGCCTCCGGCGTGATACCAGTCATAGGTGTAATCCGGCGGCATGTTGTCGCCCAAAACGCGGCGCTGATTGGCTTTGTACCAGTCGATATTTGCGCGGTAACGCTCAAAACCGCTGGGTGTACCCGCCGCGATACGTTGTTGCAGCGCCACAAAACCCTCAATCAACGCCTCCGGGCGCGGCATACAGCCGTTGACGTACATATCAACCGGAATGTAATGATCTAACTGTTTGATTGTGTTGTAAGAATCCCAATACATGCCGCCGTTAATTGTGCAACTGCCCAGCCCAATCACATATTTCGGCGCCTGCATTTGCTCATAACTGCGAATGACACGTTTGAGCGTTTTAATCGCAAGATAGCCGCTGATGACCAGCACATCCGCCTGTCTTGGCGTCGCTGCGCCGATAATGCCGAAGCGTTCGGCGTCAAACCGGCTCGTCATCAGTGGGCGCATTTCAATTGCGCCGCAGCCGGTGCCATACGCCAGCACAAACAGGCTGCGCTGGCGAAACCACGCCATTAGCCGATCTAATGCGCCCAGCTCGTTGCCAGATTGCGCAAGCGCCGCTTCCAATTGTTGTTGTTCACATTGGAATCCTTCGCAATGTTCATTGTGATACATATTAACTCCAAGGAAACCAAACGGTTGCAATTACACCGATGACGCCGAGACCGAGTGGAATTTTCCAAAAAAAGTCCACCGTCTGCTCAGTTCTGAGGCGCGGAAAGCTGGTGCTCACGGCCGCCGTCAATAGAAATAATGCGAACGTTTTGGCAATTAATGCCCAAATCGTCGTCGCTCCGCCCAGAAATAAATCGGCAATTAACACCAGTTTTGCTACCGTCATCATCATGTTTTGCGTCATTAATACGCCCAATAACCGCCCGCTGAATTCAACTCGCGGCCCGGCGTATACCTCAACTGGCGCACCGACGACATCAAATGGTGACGCATGTTGGCTGGCCATAAATGGCAAAATCATGACAATAAACGCAATTGGATTGGTCATTAAATTCCAATGCGCAAAATCGGTTTGCGCCGCCATAATCGCATGTACTGACGCAGTTTCATGCTGCACCATGACCAACGCCAATCCTAATAAAAACGGCACTTCTAATCCCATTAACCGCGTCAAGCCGCGAGTGACGCCCATCACACCAAATGGATTGCCGCTCGAACCAACTGCCAGCGCATTGCCGAGCGGACCGACTACCAGCAAATAAATAATCAGGATGAGATTGCCGGAATGGGAAAAGCCTTGCAACCAATTGGAATCTTTCAAATAAGGCACGAATAACACCGTCGTCACTGCGCCCGCAAAAATAATCATCGGCCCGAAAAAAAACATCGGCCCATGAATAATGGTTTCGGTTTTGAATAAAAACTTCATATTGTCAAAGAAGTTTTGAAAAACGCTCGGTCCCCAACGCCGTTGCACTCGTGCATTAAATTGGCGATAAAAACCGTAAAATAAAAAACCCATGATGTAGCTCATGCCAATCATGGCAAAGGCGTCAATAATATAATGCGCCATAGCATTTACGCTCCAGTGACGGATTGAATAGTCAAGGTCACGGCGAAAATAAGCACCGCTAATAACAACCATGTTTGCGGATTGCTGCCGTATAACGTCCCAATCATTCCCGCTGCGGCTTGCGTTTGGCGCGTCAAACCGGCGTAAAACCCAGTCGTGGTATGGCGCAATATCCAGCCAATGAGTGGTACTCGGCGCAATTCACGTCCCATTCCTGCGCCATAATGCAGAGGCGTGTCCGCCGTCGGTACTTCGCCGCAAAAACTTAAATCATATGGACTGGCAGCGCGGTGCATGTTTCCGCGAACTAACAGGAATAACACCGTTATTAAAACGAACACGGTTGCGAATACGCCCATCACCGCTACGCCGTCATAACCGCCATAGGATGTTGCCAATACATTCCATGCTGGCGTACCGATTGGCGTCATATTCAAACCAATCAATACCGGATCAATTAACACATCAATTGCCCAGCCGGGAAAAATGCCCAGCGCCACCAGCATTCCCATTAAAATGATTTGCGGAATCAGGTATTGCCACGGCGCTTCGGTCGCAGTTTTTGCTTCCGGTGAATTGGCGTGACCAAGAAATGGTCCATAAATCAGTTTATAGCAATACACAAAGGACGCAGTGCTGGCGAGAATCATCGCCGCCAATAGCAGCAACCAATGCGCTTCAATTAAACCAACGTACATTAAATACTTCGCCGCAAATCCCGGCAGCGGTGGCATTCCCGCTAACCCGATAATGCCAATTAACACGCCAAAAAATGAGATCGGCATTCGGCTGATGAGTTGACCGAGATCAATAAAACGGCGATGTCCGGTTTGCAGAATAATTCCAGCAATCGTAATGAATAACAGCAGTTTCACTAACGTATGCACCAGCGCCTGAAATAGCGCCCCACCAATTGCCAGCGAGCTGCCAACGCCTAACGCCGTAACGATATAACCGACTTGCGCAATTGAAGAATATGCCAGCAGTCGTTTCATATCTTCTTGGGAAATCGCTTTGAAAGTCGCAATGGTTGCCGTAATGATACCAATCCACGCCAGCACATAACCCGCCACTGGACCGTTGAAAATTTGACCGCTGATTTCATTAAAACCATCGGGAAATAACAGCGGTAATATCATTAAACCGTAAATGCCCATTTTTGACATTAACGCCGATAAAAAGGCGCTAAACAAATCGGGTGCTTGGTCATAGCTGCGCGGCACCCATAAATGCAACGGCAATGCGCCGACTTTAATCAGAAATGCCAAACCGAATAAAACAAAGAGCACCAGCTTATCTGCTGTCAGCAAACCATCAACGGCTTGAATACGAAAATCATCGGTGATGCTGTATAAAAACAGCATTCCTGCTAACAATAGAAATGCAGAAACAAGGTTAAACAAAATATAGGACTGCGCACCTTCTAAATCAGTGCGCGGTGAACGCAGCAATAAGAGATAACTGCTCCATGTCATCATTTCCCAGCCGATGAAAAAGCCGATGAAATCGCCCGCCAATAACAGCAACTGCATTCCTAATAACAGCAGTGCATACAGCGCATACGCCGATTCATCGCTTTTCTCACGCAGCATTGGCACGGCAATCAACGGCGCGCCGATTGCCAGCAATAACATGAAAAAAGCGGATAATGGCGTGAGATCAAATGACAGCGTGATGCCGTTCAATAATGACCACGCAACCGCGCCATCCCAAGTAAAGAATGTGGCAGCGGGGGTAAATGATAACCCTAGAAAAAGCAATTTAGTTATCAGGTTCATGGCTGAACTCCCAACACCGCATTTAATAACGCCTCGCGCCCCAATAGCGCCTGCGCTGCTTGTTGCAACCAGTCTTCCAATAAGAATGGTGCAACACCTAATACAATTAGCACTCCGGCAATAACTAATAATGGCGCATAATTTAAGACCTTTTCACCTTCCATTTTTGCCATTGAAGCGGCATCGGTTGGTGCTGCATAAAATGCGCGAATCCAACGGAAATAATATCCCGCTTCAATTAACGCGGCAGTCAGAATAAGTGCCACCGGCCAGAACGTTTGCACATCAGAAAAACCTTTCAGAATCCACAATTTGCTGATAAAGCCACTCAATGGCGGCAACCCTAAAACTGCTAATGCGCCCAGCACAAATAATCCTGCTGCCAGCGGCATCGTGCGACTTAAACCATGCACATCCGTTAATTTGAGCGATGCGTATTGCCGCAACATCAGTGCCGCCAAGAGGAATAGCAGCACTTTAATAAACGTGTGATTGATCATGTGAAATAACGCGCCAGCCGTCGTTGCTTCAGAAGCAAATGCTAGTGCTAAAGTAATCAGTCCCACTTGACCAAGTGATGAATACGCCAACATGCGCCGTAAATCGTTTTGGCGCAGCGCGACTAATTCGGCAACAATCATTGTGATTGCGCCCAACGCCATTAACCAATTCCGCGCCACAGTGGGATCGGCAAGCAGAATAAAGGTTAAATGGAAGAGCACGAATAAAAAGGCTTTGACTAAGACGCCGGAATACAGCGCGGTGATTTCGGGATCGCTGCCGCGATAAATATCGGGCACCCAGAAATTAAACGGGAACAGCTCGGCTTTAATCCCTAAACCAATCAGCATTAACAGCCCAATCAATAATTGCATCTGCGCGGGCATGTTGCTGAAAGCCTGCGCCAGCGCGGCGATATTTAATTGACCAGTTTGCAAATACAGCAGCACGATGGCGAATAAAATAAAGATCGCTGCGACCGAGCCCACGATGAGATATTTTAAGCCCGCTTCTAGTGCGGTTTTATCGCGGCGAATGGCTGCCAGCGCATACGCGCTCACGCCAACAATTTCAATGAATACATAAAGATTGAAGATGTCGCCGGTCAATACCATGCCGTTGCTGCCGGCAATGAGCAGTAAGATTAAAATGAATGCCGGACGTTCGCGTAAATGCGCTGCGCCGTTATCCAACCAAATAAATGCGGTGATGATTGCGCCCGCAAAACTGAATAGCGCCACCAATAACAGCGCAATTGCGTCTAAATGCAGATGAATACCCAGCGGCGGGGCAATGACGATGGTTTCTAAAATTGGCGCAATGCGGACTGCCGGAATCCATGACAGCGCCAGCGCGAATAATGCGACTTGGGCGCTAAATAATACCGGCATTAACAATCGCCACCGTACCCACAGCGGCGCTAAAAATGCCAGTAATAAGGGGACGGCGATGAACCAAACGGGAGTGAAATGCAGTGTCATCATCAATCCTTTAATTCAGTCATCTCACCGACGCTAACCTTGCCGGTTAAACGGTGATATTGAATGGCCATTGAAGTGCCCAGCGCAGTCACGGCAACGCCAATCACAATCGCGGTGAGCGTTAATGCTTGCGGAATGGGATCGCTCATGCCAGTGAATGCAGTTAAACCATCAGAAAGAATTGGCGCAGTTTCACCGGGCGTGGTGGCGATGGCGATTAAAATGAGATATACCGCCAATTCCATGATTTCAATGCTGACGAAAATTTTCAATAAATGCCGTTTCGCCAGCAGTCCGTAAAGTCCAATGAAAAATAGAATGAGGCTGCCAATTAAATAAATGCTGTGCAGCACCGCTGGACGATCAAATAATTCCAATACTTCCAACATGATTACAGTTCCTCGGCGGCGCGGGCGGGAAGCGGCGCGTCGTGATCCGCTTCGAGCATGTCTTGAAAAATTGCGCCAATTTCTGCGCCAACTTTGATCCCAACTAACAGATAAATCAGCGGAATCACGCCGGCACTGACCAGTTGCCCCATCGCTGCGACCGGATGCGGCAGGAAGTTGCCGAGAAAGCTGGCGGTGGTCACGAAGACCAATCCCAGCATTCCAAACAGGACGAAGCCGCTGCCAGCGAAGGATTCCACCCAGCCGAGTTGCGCGTGATCGAGGTTGAAATTCGGGTCGGCGATCATCCGTAAAAAGAACGCAGTGGCGACGATGACGCCGCCTTGAAAGCCGCCGCCGGGCGAGAGATGACCGTGCAGCACGATGTAAACGCCGAGCAGCAGGAGCGCCGGAAATAGCAGGCGCGTTCCTGTCACCATCACTTCATTTGGATGGTTGTGGCGGTCGCGGAATGCTGGCGTGGCACCGAGTCCGCCCGCAAACAGCAATCCGACGCCAGTCGCAGCGAGAAAGAGCACCGTCACTTCGCCGAGCGTGTCAAAGCCGCGATAACTCACGACCACCGTCGTGACGACATTGGCGGACGCAGTTTCGCTGTTGCGTGCCAGATACAGATCGCCGACGCCGTTGCTCGGCGCGTCCAAGCCGTGATTGAGCAGCAGCGTCAAATGCAGCATCAGCAGCCAGCCGCACAGCGCGATCAGCAGCAACGTGTGAACGCGGAAACGTTTCCGCAGCGGGAGACGACGGCTCATTGCAGCTCCTTCCGTTCAGTGCGACCGAGCTGGCGCACGCCCATCAGCATCACAAAACTGCTGGCGGCAGCACCAATTGCCGCTTCTGTCAGCGCCACGTCGGGCGCGTGTAATAAGAAAAATTGCCCGACTGCGCCCAAACTCAGCAGCGATAAACCGAGCGCGGATTGCAGCAAATCGGGATGACGAATGGCCAGCAGTGCTGCGCCAATCATCCACGCGAAAAATAAAATGGCGAGTAATCCGGTCATGCCGTGACCTCTTTGGTATCGGTTGCCTCTGCGGCGAGTGCGACTTGGCGTTCGGCGCAGGCATCGCAGGCCAGCGGCACCATCTGCGCCCCGCTGCGATATGCCGCCCGCGCCAGCACTGAGGAACTCAGCGGATTGGTCAATAAAATGAAGATGGCGATGATGAGAATTTTCGGAGCCCAAGCTGGCGCGAGGCAGGCGACGCCGAGCAGCGTGAGTAACGAACCGAGGGAAGTTGCTTTTGCGCCAGCGTGCATTCGCGTGAAGACATCGGGCATTCGGATCAAGCCTAAGCCACTGACCCAAAAGAAAAATAATCCGCCAGACATCAGGATATAGCCGAGCGTTTCCACTTAAACCCCCTTTTCCAAAAAGCGGCTGAATAAAATCACGCCCGCAAAGCCAACGACTGCGAAAATCAGCGCCACATCCAAATAGATGCTGCGTTGAAACCACAGCGATAACAGCGCCAGCAGTGCAATGACCAGAATTGATAAAGTATCCAAAGCAAGAATACGATTAGCGGCATCGGGGCCTTGAAAAAATCGCCATAAAATCATCAGGATCGGTGGCATGAGCAATAAAATCATCACGGCGAGCATGAGCAATACCTGAGTTGCGGGTGGTGAATGCGCACAGCGCAAAAGATGTGATCTGCGCAAGACCTTAAATAAAACAGGTGCGCAGTAAAAAACGAGGTTAATAGCAAATGATGACGGGTGTTCAAGCTGGTGGGGATGCTAAGTAATAGCGAACGCGGGAATAAAAAGCTGGTGTCAGTGTGTAATGACAACAAGACAAATTCAATCAACAAGGTGGCGGAGAGAGAGGGATTCGAACCCTCGATAGGGATTAACCTATACACACTTTCCAGGCGTGCTCCTTAAGCCTCTCGGACATCTCTCCAGCAAGTCACTGAGTGGTTTAATTCAAGTCTCACTCAGGCGGCGCAAGATACACGATCAACTGCCTGCTTTCAAATTAAGCTGACTCCCAAATCAAGTTTAGGCGCTAAATCATTGATTTTCAAAGCAATCAAAACGTGATGATCTGGTCACAAGTTGCGTTAATATCGCGTGCAGACGTCTTCCGGCGGTCACGCGCCTCAACCCACTCAAATCACGCGCCGACAGGTTGCTACCATGAAAATCAATTTACCGGTCACGACGCGAGAAAACGATTACCCCGCGTCGATGGTTCTCGTTTCAACCACCGATCCCAAGGGCATCATCACCTATTGCAACAAGCCATTTATTGAGATCAGCGGTTTCACGGAAGCCGAACTCATCGGCACCAGTCATAACCTCGTGCGCCATCCCGACATGCCCGCAGCAGCGTTTAAGGATTTATGGGCTACGCTCAAACAGGGCAAACCTTGGCGCAAATTGGTGAAAAATCGCTGCAAAAATGGCGATTATTATTGGGTTGATGCCTACGTCACGCCGGTTTACGAAGGCGACACCCTCATCGGCTATCAATCAGTGCGCACCAAACCCAGCCGCGCTCAAATTAACAAAGCCGACCGCCTGTATGCCAGCATCCGCCAACGTCAACTTTCTGATTTACCACGCAAATTGCTACCAACATTCGGCTGCGGGATGCGGATCAATGGCTCCTTTCTCGCCGTCGGGATTGGCGCACTCATCGCCGGTTGGACGGGCAACATCTGGATCGGTGCTGCAACGCTGGTTGCCAGCATCGTGTTTGCGCAACTCAGCGCCCGCTCGATTTTTAAGCCAATTCAGCAGTGCGTGAGCGCCGCCAAAAAGATCGCCGCCGGTGATTTGTATTTCCCGATTCATGTCGAGAAAAACAACGAGATTTCAGAAATTCTTCAGTCAATCAAAATGTTGCAATCACGTTTAGCAACTGTCATCGGCAAAATTCAAGACTCCGCCGTCGGCGTCAGCACCGCCGCGCAGCAACTGGGCACCGCTGGAACGGCGACGCATCAGTTAATGGAACAGCAATATCAAGAGACCGATATGGTTGCCACCGCGATGAATGAGATGTCGATGACGGTGGCAGAAGTCGCTAACAACACCGCTGCTGCTGCGGATGCAGCGCAGCTCGCTCGAACCGATGTGCAAGCGGGGCGGCGCATCGTGCAGCAAAGTGTGCAGGGAATTCAACAGCTTGCTGATGGAGTGTCGGAAGCGGCGGCGTCGATTCAGCGTTTGGGTGATGCGTCAGAAAATATCGGCAAAATTTTGGACGTGATTCGCAGCATCGCCGGTCAAACCAACTTGTTGGCGCTCAATGCCGCGATTGAAGCCGCTCGCGCTGGCGAGGCCGGACGCGGTTTTGCGGTGGTGGCAGATGAAGTGCGCACGCTCGCCCAGCGCACGCAGGATGCCACGCAGGAAATTCAAGCGATGATTGAACGCTTGCAAGAAGGCACACGCGGGGCAGTGACGGTGATGAAACGGGGACGAGAACAGGCAGAACAAAGTGTGCGCTCGGCAGCCAATACCGATCAATCGCTCACTTCAATCACGCAGGCAGTGGAACATATTACCGATATGAATACGCAAATTGCCACTGCTGCCGATGAACAAAGCGCGGTGGTTGAAGAAATGAATCGTAATGTCGAAAGTATTCGTCATCTTTCTGAGCAAACGCTTAAAAGCACCGATACGGTGGTATCCGCAACTCAACACCTGAATCAATTAGCCGTACAACTCTCAAAATTAACACATCAATACCGCGTGTAATGATGAGCAGCATTAAATAAACGGCATCGTTGCAATCACGCCACTATAGACTTGATTGCGTCCATTCCATTTCGCATGATAAAGCGCCGCATCCGCTTGTTTTAATAAATCATCGGATAATTCACCCAGTGTTGGCAATTGCGCTGCAATGCCCGCGCTGACGGTGACATGCGGTGCGACTGCTGATCGTTCATGGACGATGCCGCGCTCGGCAACCAATTTGCGAAAGCGTTCAGCGACGTGGTGTGCGCCATCACGATCACAGTCCGGCAAAATGGCGGCAAATTCCTCACCGCCATAACGCGCTGCCAAGTCATTCGGGCGGCGCACCGCCTCCATTAAACATTGCGCCACTTCGCGCAAACAATCATCACCAGAACCGTGTCCATAAAAATCGTTGTAATTTTTGAATTGATCAACATCCGCCATAATAAGCGCCAGCGGAATGCGTTCTCGAATTGCGCGTCGCCATTCAGTTTTGAGCGTTTCATCAAAGCGGCGACGATTAGGAATGCCGGTTAAACCATCGAGTGAGACCAAGGCTTCCAATAAATCAGATTTGCGTTTCAGGGTGACGTGCGTGCGCACGCGTGCTCGTAAAATTGAGAGTTCATAGGGTTTGGTAATGTAATCGACTGCGCCGAGATTAAAGCCGCGTTCTTGATCCTGCACTGCGCCCCGCGCACTCACAAAAATAATTGGGATGTTTTGCGTTTCTGGGGCATCTTTTAGGCGCCGACAGACTTCATAACCATCCATGCCGGGCATCATCACATCTAATAAAATTAAATCCGGTTTTTCACTTTGAACGAGCGCCAATGCCTCCGCGCCGGAAGTTGCAAATTGAGTGTCATAATCACGCTCTAATGCCCCGAGTAAAATTTCGATGTTGTTAGGAACATCATCAACCACGAGAACTGTGGGGCGTTGTAAAAAAGGCTCATTCATCATGTGCGTATTCACTTAGTCGGCACAAATTTTCTGGCGCAACTGGTCTAAACCAGTGATCGCTTCGCTAAAGCGCAATTGTTGAATTTGTGCGTTGATATCAGCAAAAGGTTGTGCCAGTTCGGTCATTTCTAATTCACGATTTAATTCTTGCGCAACGCGCCGCGCTTGTCCTTGTTTTTTTTGCAACATCATGGCTAATCCATCCAGCCGCGGGGCAAGTTGCGCCCAAGACACCAGACGAACAGACGACGCCACAACTGGCGCTGGTGGCATCTCGATCTCGGCTAACGGACGCGCTGGAATCCAACGCAACAAGGTTTTGGCAAGCATTAAAGGGATGACAGGTTTGGCCAGATGGTCGCTCATGCCGACCAGTTCAGCCGCTTGGCGATCTTCATCCAGCACGTTGGCGGTCAAGGCGATGATCGGCAAGTGTTGTCCAGTCGTGGTGGCGCGAATCGCTCGCGTGGCGGCCAAACCGTCAAGGGTTGGCATTTGTAAATCCATCAACACGGCGTCAAACGTGTGTTGCGTGATCTTGCTGAGGGCTTCTTGACCATCGTGAGCAGTTTCGACTGCCAAGCCCATTTTGAGCAGCAGTTCTTGGGCGACTAGCAAGTTGGTTGCGTTGTCTTCTACTAGCAACACTCGCGCCCCGCGAATCGGCTGCATGAGGGTTGCAATCATCGTCGTCAAGTTTTGCGGTGGCACCGCCGTTGCGTGGTGTCCTTGCAGTTTCAATAGGTTATCAAACAGTTCTGTAGCGCGGAGCGGCTTTTCCAGCACCGCGTCAACCGGCACCAGCGCCCGCTGATGATTGACTTGCGCCCGCTCCAACGCACTGGTGAGCAACAGCAGCGTCGTCTGCGGCAATACACGTTCGTTCATCAAATGCACGAGCTGCGCTGCCAGCTCCAGCCCGGCGTTGGCAGGAAGTTTCGAGTCAATCAGCACGCATTCAAACGGCTCTCCCGCCTGCTGCGCCGTCATCAGCGCCGCCAATCCAGCTTCTGTTGCTTCTGCCAGCGTGACTGGAAATCCCCAGCCGTGCAGCGTGTCGCGCAACAGTTGGCGAGACGTTTCCTGCGCATCTATCACTAACGTCTTGAGGGGGCGCAATTGTTGCGGATCACGGCGCATCTGCGTCGTCGCTGTCGCACGTCCCACCTGCGCGGTGAAGCTAAAAGTGCTGCCCTGCCCGAACTGGCTGCTAACGTTGATCGTGCCGCCCATCAATTCTACCAAGCGTTTGCTGATCGTCAGCCCCAAACCAGTGCCACCGTAACGGCGTGTGGTTGACGCATCGGCTTGTTGAAATGGTTGAAACAGCCGCTCGCACTGTTCGGGCGTCAAGCCAATGCCGGTATCGCGCACACTCACTTGTAACTGCACAGCATCGGCCGTCATCCCACAGTCAAGCGTCACCTGCACCTCACCGTGAGCGGTGAATTTGACCGCGTTGCCGACTAAATTGTTGATGACTTGACCTAAGCGCAACGGATCGCCACGCAATAACGGTGGCACGGTGGGCATGATTTGAAAATATAGTGCAATACCCTTTTTTTCTGCTTCCAAGCCAAACAAACCATCTAGGTTATTTAATAAATCATCAACTGCAAATTCAATCTCATCCAGATTTAAGCGTCCGGCATCAATTTTTGAATAGTCCAAAATATCATTTAATACTCCCAGCAAAGCGCGTGAAGAAGTGTCAATTTTATTGAGGTAATCGCGCTGGCGCGGATTTAATTCGGTGTCAAGTAATAATTGTGATAAGCCAATGACTGCATTCATTGGCGTGCGAATTTCATGGCTCATATTGGCGAGAAATTCACTTTTAGCGCGATTGGCATGATCGGCTGCATCTCGCGCTTGCCGCAGCACGGTTTCAGTGTCGTGTTGGGCGGTGATGTCGCGGTTAATGCCCACTAAGCGCAGCGGTTGTCCGTTGTGATCACGTTCATACAGCGCGACGGCGTGAATGTAGCGAAGACCACCATCAAGGCGAATGATCCGAAACGAGTAATCAAAGGTTTCTTCTTGTTTTAACGCAGTTGCTAACGCGATTTCCACTGCGGGTAAATCATCAGGATGGCAGCGCGAGCGCCAAAATTGGTAATCCAATTCGTGCTGTACATCGACATCGCGCAGGCCGTGAATCTCGCACATCCGCTGATCCCAAATCACGCGGTCTGCTGCCAGCTCCCAAATCCAGATGCCGATGGCGGAAGCGCGGGTGGCGAGTAATAAGCGGTCGCGGGTTTGGCGAATATCGTCTTCAACCTGTTTTTGTTCAGTCACGTCGTCATACACGGCGACGACTTTGCCAGATGACAAACGATAAACGTAATTCTCGCGCCAGCCGATGATGCGGTGATCTTGATACAGCCGCAGCGGTAATTCTTCGGGAGCGCCGGTTTTCCACACGCGCTGGAATACGTCGAGCAGACCAAAGTCACGCACACCGGGAAACAGCGTCGTTACTCGTTGTCCGATCAAGGTTGAGCGCGACAGCTTTTCCATGCGTTCGACGGCGGGATTGACATCGTGAAAGATGAAATCTGCACCATGATCAACGGCTTCATACACCACCACGCCGCTGCTCATGCGCTCGAAAATCTGGCGAAAATGTTCTTCAGCGCGATGATGTTCGCGCACCGATTGCGCCAGCTTGGCTAACAGGTAATAACTGGAACCGAGGTAGGCAAACCAGCGGAGCAGATGCCACCACCACCAATGCGCATCCCACATGCTGGAGTTGATAAATAAAATTCCAGACGCGCCGAGTAAAGCGCACAGCGCAGCGAATTGGCGGTAATAACTGTCTTCAATGCGGCGATATAAACTGCAAAAGCGGATGGAAGCGAGTAATAACAAGACTCCGCCCGCGAAATGTAACCATGTTGCTAATGGTGTGAAATTGCCATCTGGCGCTAATAACAGGAGCTGTTGTTGTTCCAACCAGAACCCAATCACGCCCCCGCTGGCAATGACGACTAACACTGCCCACAGAATGCGCCAGCGTTGCTGTCCGACGTTGGCTTGACCGAACGGAAGATAAATGGTGGCGAATAACAAGCCGCCGCCGAGCGCCGCCAAACTGCTCGTCCACACCAATGTTTGCCCTGGTTCCAGCATTGCGTGTCCGGCATTAAACAAACCACTGCCAAACAAACCCATCGGAATGGCGACTGGTAACTTCGCCATGTCGTTTTGTTTTGCGAAAAAGACGATCAAGGTTGCAACCGTCAGCATGATGGTTGCGCCCGCTGATTCTAAAACTGCGTGAGTGGTGAGGCTGTGCCAAAACCAGCCGTTGGGTATCCACCACGCGATCAAGGCGACGCCGATGGGCATGATGATAGGAATTGCGCCTTGTTTGAAACAAGAAATCGCGCAACTGTTTAATTTGTCAATCGGGTTGGTATTGCGCATGGTTTCTCGCTTTAAGCAATCGCTGTTTTTAATCGGATGTAGTTTAACCGCTGCGTTGAATTGACTCATCTATCGCTATTTTGGCGCACGGCGTTGAGGATGAACGGCGATGTCACCTATACTTGAGCGGATGCGATGTGCGCCATCACGCACATTTTTTTATGCACCACGCGCTGTCGTGGTGCGGTCTGGCAAGGAATCTCATCTCCATGTGGACACGTTGGTTTACTCTGAGCTTATTGTTCCTTTGCAGCGGCGTCACGACTAGCCAAGCTGAGGATTTAATTCAAATTTATGACATCGCCGTCGAAAATGATCCGGCGCTGCGCGAGGCAGAACAAACGCTGTTTGCGACCCGCGAAATCAAGCCACAAGCGCAGGCGTTGTTGTTGCCGAGCGTGGCGGTGAGCGGCGAGGTGCAGCAGCAAAACGTTGAAAGTACTGGCAACGGTACCTTTGGGCGCTTTGAGCGCACGGATCGCTATAGCACCCAAAATGCACAAGCGGTATTCAAACAATCGGTATTCAATCGCGCCAATTGGATGACCTTGCAACAGTCAGATCATATTATTGCGCAGGCAGAAGCGGAATATCGCAATACGCAAATTGAATTGATGGTGAAAACCACTGAAGCCTATTTTAATGTGTTACGCGCTGCCGATGCAGTGACGGTACAAGAAGCGTTATTACGGGCAAATGAGCGCCAATTGGAACAATCTAAACAACGCTTTGAAGTGGGCTTGGTGGCAATTACGGATGTGAATGAAAGTCAGGCGGCATTTGATCGCTCCCGCGCTGATGTCATCACCAGTAAAAATGTGTTGAATCGGGTGTGGGAGGCGTTACGCGCCATCGTTGGTCCGATCAAGCTGCCGCTGGCGCGACTGGGTGAACAGTTGCCGTTGTCGCCGCCGGAGCCGAATGACATCACGACTTGGGCGGAGACGGCGCTGCGCGGCAACTTTGGCATCATCGCTGCGAGTGAAGCGGCCAATGCTGCGAAGGGCAAAATCGACATCGAACGCTCCGGGCATTATCCGACCGTCAGTATGCAGGCGGGCTATGACTTGTCGCGCTCGGGGGCGGAATACAACACGGATGCGGATACGGGTTTTGTGGGGTTATCGGTGAATGTGCCGATTTTTCAAGGCGGTAGCGTCACCTCGCGCACGCGGCAAGCCGGTTTCCAATATCGCGCTGCGCAAGATCGTTTGGATCAAGTACGGCGGCTGGTGGATCAGCAGGTGAAAGATGCGTTTCGCGGCATTTTGACCAGCATTGAAGACATCCGCGCTCGCCAAGCAGCGGTGGTGTCGGCGCGGTCGGCGCTGGAATCCACGCAGGCCGGTTTGGAAGTGGGCACGCGGACGCAGGTTGATGTGCTCAATGCGCAGCGCAATTTGTTTCAAGCCGAATTTGATTACATGGATGCGCGTTACAACTACATCATCAACGGCGTCAAGCTGCATCAAGCGACCAGCACGCTCACCCGCGACGTGTTAGAAAAAGGCAATGCGTGGCTCAATCCTGCTGACGTTGTCCCCCCACCGGCGAGCTAATTCATGTCTGGTAATAGTTTTGGAAAACTGTTTGTCGTCACCGGCTTTGGTGAAAGTCACGGCGCGGCGCTCGGCGGCATCGTTGACGGGTGTCCGCCCGGCTTGGCATTGAGTGCTGCTGATTTGCAACGTGATTTAGATCGCCGCAAACCGGGGCAATCGCGCCACACCACGCAGCGCCGGGAGTCGGATACGGTGGAGATTCTGTCGGGCGTGTTTGAAGGGCGCACGACCGGCACTCCGATTGGGCTGTTGATT
Organism: Thiocystis violascens; assembly: GCA_020721065.1. Taxonomy (GTDB): domain Bacteria; phylum Pseudomonadota; class Gammaproteobacteria; order Chromatiales; family Chromatiaceae; genus Chromatium; species Chromatium violascens_A. The sequence goes on from DYNM01000002.1 coordinate 167,951, forward strand.
CGCAACGAAGATCAACGCTCAAAAGATTACGCCGAGATCGCCACCCGCTATCGCCCCGGTCATGCGGATTACACCTACGATCAAAAATATGGGATGCGCGATTATCGTGGCGGCGGACGAGCGTCGGCGCGGGAGACGGCGATTCGCGTAGCAGCGGGCGCGATTGCCAAGAAATATCTGGCGGAACGCTGCGGAGTGCAGATTCGCGGTTATTTGTCGCAACTCGGCGAGCTGCGCCCCCAGCAGTTTGCTTGGGAAGAAATTGATCGCAATCCGTTTTTTTGGCCGTGCGCAGCGACGGTGGGCGAGTTGGAAACCTTCATGGACGCGCTGCGTAAAGAAGGCAATTCGATAGGTGCTGCGGTGACGGTGACGGCGACGGGAATGCCGACTGGCTTGGGTGAGCCGATTTTTGACCGACTGGATGCGGACATTGCCCACGCGCTGATGAGCATTAACGCAGTCAAAGGCGTGGAGATTGGCGCTGGATTTGGCTGCATCACCCAACGCGGCACCGAGCATCGGGACGAGCTGACGCCAGACGGGTTTTTATCCAATCACGCTGGCGGCATCTTGGGCGGGATTTCCTCCGGTCAAGACCTGATTGCCCGCATCGCGCTCAAACCCACCTCCAGCATTCGCCTGCCGGGGCGCACCATCGACACGCAGGGGCAAGCAACCGAAGTCATCACCACCGGTCGCCATGATCCATGCGTGGGGATTCGGGCGACGCCGATTGCGGAAGCAATGCTGGCGCTGGTTGTGATGGATCACTTTTTACGCCACCGCGCCCAGAATGCGGATGTCATTCCGCCGACGACGGCGATTTGAGTCGTAGGTTGGGTTGCCGCTGTTGGCAACCCAACACGCCAACATCACCGCGATTGAATTGCACCGCCCGCGCACAAGCGAGGTGATTTTTTCATACTTTGCAGTTGGGTTGACTGCGTCAACCCAACCTACGATTGCTGACAACTTCTCCCCCCAACGGTCAATTAAAAACACTCCTTGAACGCAATTCCCTATTGGCGCTTATCCGCGTATTACCTCTTCTATTTTGCCTCCCTCGGCGCACTTGTTCCGTATTGGGGGTTGTATCTCCAAGCGCAAGGATTTGAGGCGCTGGCAATTGGGCAATTATTAGCCCTGCTTTCTGCCACCAAAATCATCGCTCCAATGGTTGGCGGCGCACTCGTCGATCACAGCGGACAACGAATGCCACTGGTACGTTATGCCGCGTTTGGTGCGGCATTCACGTTTGGCACCGTATTGATTGCGCACGGCTTTTGGCAAATGACGGCAGCGATGCTGCTATTCAGCTTTTTTTGGAATATGTCATTGCCGCAAGTGGAAGCCGTCACCTTCAATCATCTGCATTTACAACCGTCGCGTTATGCACTGATTCGGCTGTGGGGATCAATTGGTTTTATTGTGATTGTGGCGCTGCTCGGTTGGCGACTGCGCCAAGATGACGTGACGATTATTCCGCTGTGGATTTTTGGATTATTTATTGGCGTGTGGCTGAGTGCGTTATTCATTCCAGACAGCGCCCCGATAGAAAATCATCAAGCCCCCGTATCATTGCGCAGTTTATTAACTCATCCGGCAACTATTGCATTTTTTGCCGCTTGTTTTTTAATGCAGCTCAGTCACGGTATTTATTACGCTTTTTATTCAATTCATTTGCAAGAAGCTGGATATTCTAGTGTAGCGATTGGCGCATTATGGGCGCTCGGTGTGATTGCAGAAGTGGTGATTTTTTTAATCGTACCGCGCTTGCTTGATCATTTCGGAGCGCGGCATGTTTTATTATGGAGTTTGCTATTTGCCAGCGGACGGTGGCTACTGATTGGCGCATTCGTGGAATGGCTGCCCATTCAAATTGTTGCGCAATTACTCCACGCATTGAGCTTTGGCACTTTTCACGCTGCCGCGATTCATCATGTTCATCATGTTTTTTCTGGGCGCACACAAGGGCGCGGACAGGCGCTGTATAACAGCCTCAGTTTTGGCGCAGGCGGTGCTGCCGGCAGTTTGATCGGCGGTTTATTGTGGACGGACGCGGGCGCGGCGCTGACCTTCGGCGTGGGCGCAGCCGCAGCCGCACTAGGCTGGGTGCTGGTATGGCGCGGAATGACGCCTGAAACGAATAACCTTTCTATTCAAGCTAGGAAAACTTTTTAATAATACGATCATCATTGTTGTACTAAAAAACTGTGCTTTGTGGCAACAGTTTTTAGTCAAAATGAGTTAAACGTTAGTAGCAGGTTTTAATTCGCGTACCCACAGTATTGTTGCTCCCGCTACTGCGCTTGGCATCACAATAAAGTTAATGATCGGCACCATTCCCAATAACGCCACTGTTCCACCAAAACTCACACTTAATCCGCGCCGCTGGCGCAATTTGTCGCGCAATTCAATAAAGGTTACGCCGTGATTGCTCATAGGATATTCCGCGTATTCAACCGCCAGCATCCATGCGGTGTATAAAAACCACAGTATGGGACCAATGACCGGAAGAAATAACAGTAATAAAAAGGGAATCATCCATTTGAGGGAATACAGTATTTTGCTGAATTCAGAGCCAAGTGTTGGCAAGAGTTCTGCAATCCAAGTAGTCGTGTTGGCATTATTTTCCAGCGGCTGTCCCGTTAGTAACAACTCAACTTTTTCTGCTAGTAAGCTATTAAATGGAGCAGCGATCAAATTGGCGACTACGCTAAAGCTGTAAAAGACAACAATCAGCAGTAATAGCAAAAATAATGGCCACAGTAGCCAGTCAAACCATTGCAACCAACTCGGTATCTGTGCGTGCAGATGTGCCATGAGCGTTGCAAATTGTGTTACGCCAATATAAATCGCAATACAAAAAACCAGCACGTTCACTAATAACGGTATGATCACAAAGCGCCGTAACTCAGAGCGTGTGATTAACCACATGCCTTCAAATAAATAACTGATGCCACTAAAAGAGTGTCTATTCATTTGGATGGTGAAACTCCGTGAGAGCAGAACAACGCAAAAGATGATTGTCTAATTGTGTCAGTTTTAGCGCAATAAAAAAGGCGCTCGCTGCGCCCTTTATTTAGCAGAATCATAGCGATTAAGTGTGCCGCCGCCGCAATTGCCAACCGAGCGGGCTGAGTCCAGCCAGAATGAGCGCCAGCGAAGCGGGAACAGAAGCCGGATTGGGCGGTGCATACAAATTGGCAGTCACGATGTCATCCACGTTATAGACAAACCATGGGCCGCCAGGGCCACCAAATGCGGTCACGCTTGCCGTCGTGAAGGCAGCGGCGGTATCAATGATGCCAAGAAAATACACGCTATCATCATCAAGCGGCACACCCGCAGCGGCGACTAAACCGACGCTCGTATTGCCTGCTGTCAGGGTGATGTCGCCATTCAACATCTCGCCAGCAGTGATGAAGGTCATGCCAATGGCAAAACTGTTGGAAAAACTCAAATCAAAGTCGTCGCCGTCCAGAAACACGCCACCGTCATCAGTGCCGAGATAATTCGTTCCCGAAGTGGTGAGATTATCATTACGCACCTGCATTGATACGTCATACGAGGCGAGTTCATTGTAATTAAAAGTAATGCCGTCCAACGCATCACCGTTGCCAATCAGTAAACCCGCATTTATTGAATCTGAATCAAAATCCAGAGTGTGGGTGGTTAAACCCGTCAGCGCCGTTAGAAATTCGACGCGGTTGGTATAAGCAATTGGCGCGGATTGGGCAGTCGCACTGACCAGCGCCAGCGCCGCAATAAATATAAAACGTGACATATCGTGATTACTCCGAGTGGTTGTTAGGCGAATTGCCACCGAACGCATAACGCCCAATGGCGGTTTTATGGATGGTTAAACGTTTTCAATTGCGGTTTTTATTCATGCAGCCGCAATTAAAAAGCAAAAAAATCAAAATCACTGTCCGGCGCGGACGAGGCGAACGTGGCCGTCGTTGAGCCGATTGTTGTTGTTGGCGATGCCATCGTAGAAATTCACGTTCCACGCGTAGCCCGCGTAGCTGGCATTCGGAGACCCGGACCAAAACCACGAACTCGGCATATTTGGAAACGCCCATGCCACGATTGTCGGTTTATCGTAAGTGCCGGAGCAGTCTGTGTAATCAGCCTCCATACCAATGGTGATCGGCGTACCGCTGGAGCAATAGACCAGCGTTTTTAATTGATCAATAGTCGGAATACGAAAACCACCGGTGGCCGTTAATTCAATTGCTTCGGCATAGGTGTATGTATCACTTATTGCTGTGTTGTCTTTGCAGGTGCTGCCATCCCAGTACCAGCCAACGATGCACCGCTGCCATTCCAAACCCGTCTCCAAATCCCTGACAATCGAGCCGTCGCCGATCACTTGATAGCGAGTGTTAGGATCGTTGGGATTATCGGGACGGGGAAGGATGACAACAGCAGGACAGAATGACGCCGGAGTCGCGCTGTCGCTGGTCTGCAAGTCGCAGATTGCCGTGACAAATTCCTCTAGGTTGGTTGAGGTGACGTTGCCGTCGGCATCGGTCGCAATAATAAAGTCGGTGAGATTGGTCAAAACAGGCAGATCGGCGATTTTGAGATAATCCAAGAGCGTGTCACCGAGTGACGTTGTTGTGACGTAATCAGATAGATCAAACCCGGCAACCGTTGTTTCCAACGTATCAACTCGCCCATCAAGCGCCGTGAGATTCGACAAATCAGGTGCTGCCGGTAAAGCCGCGAGCTGCGCTTGCAAATTCGCGTTTTCGGTTTCTAACTGAGTCACTTTCGTTTGAAGCGTTGAAACAGTGTTGATCAACGTGTTAATGGAGGTTTGTAAATCCTCCAGCGACACCCGTGCTGCCTGCGCAGCGGGTGCGAATGATATGGCGGTTGCCAAAGCAACCCACGACCATCGGGTCAAAATGCGAAACATAAAATCAATCCTCGTCACTGTTTGAAAAACCAACTGGTATTCGCTCGGAATGCCACTAGCAAACGCACTAAAAGACATCGTGCGCCCGCCCGCCGGTTTCAGACTAACGAGAACAAAAATTCATACACCTGTCCTTTAGGGCAGGTTCGTCAAATTTTTATGTAGTATTTTTGCTAATACTTGGCAGCGCCCGCCTCGGTCGGGCAAGCCACGCCGCCAGCGGTTGAATCCGCGTCAATTCCTCGCCATGTGTACGCAGCACTTCTTCCGTGTCGTAGTCGGTCTGTAAAGTCAGCCAAAATCCCGGCGTTGTGCCAAAAGCGCGGGATAACCGCAACGCCGTATCCGCCGTAACGCCGCGCTTGCCGGAGCAGATTTCGCTAATGCGCATCGCTGGCACACCAATCTGCTTGGCGAGCCGGTATTGGCTGATGCCCATTGGTTCCAAAAACTCCTCGCGCAGCACCTCGCCGGGGTGAATATTTTTGATTGTGTCCATGCTGTTTCCTCAGTGATAGTCGCAAATTTCCACGCGCTCGGCGTGACCGCTGTTCCACACGAAACAAATGCGCCACTGATCGTTAATTCGGATGCTGTGCTGTCCGGCGCGATCCCCTGAGAGTGCTTCCAGACGATTGGCGGGCGGGATGCGCAAATCGTCTAGGCGCTCTGCTGCATTGATCATGCGCAGTTTCCGACGTGCGATCTCCTGAATCTGACTCGGCAGCTTCTTGGTAAAGCGACCTTGCCAGACGGTTTCTGTCGCATCGGTGTGGAATGAAATAATCATAGATTGATGTTATCGCTCAACGATACTATTACCAAGCGATAAGGGTAAGTAACGGTGAATATTCCTGATCGTGTCCATGCTGTTTCCAACCACTACCGTTACTTACCCCGCCTCATCTACCAACCGCACCAATTCAATCACGCTCTGAACTGCGAGATTTTCCATCGCGTTTTGGCGATGAAACTTAACGGTGCGCTCAACAATGCCGAGTGCCGCGCCAATCTCAGCATTCGCTTGTCCTTGTGCCACCCGCTGAATCACCTCGCGCTCGCGCTCGGTGAGCAACGCCATCCGCGCAATTACCACCGCCCGTCGTTCCCGCGCCAGCCGCCGCTCGGTACTCAGCGCCAGCGCCTTCGCCACCGCCGCCAGCAGCACATCGGCATCAACCGGCTTAATCAGGAAATCCACCGCACCCGCTCGAAATCCGGTAATCGCCTCATCAATGCCGCTGCTCCCACTGATAAAAATCAACGGCGCGTCGCGGTACAACGCCAACTGGCGCTGCAATTCCAGCCCATCAACGTCTGGCATACTCACGTCACTCAACACACAGCACGGTCCAGGGAAGCGCGGCTGCTTGTCCCGTAGCGTGGTTAAAAATGCCGCCGCTGATTCAAACGTCTCGCAGGCGTAGCCCTCCCATTCAATCAGTGCGGCGTAGATAAACCGAATCTCGGCATCATCATCAATCAACACCACCCGCCCCCGCGCACAACGAGCGGCAAGTTCTTGATCAGCGACGGTGACGGGACGGCGGGGTGACGGTGTTTCAACCATTGTTTGATGCAAGCGGCAACGTCAGCGTCGCCACCGCGCCGCCCGGTGCATTGGTCAAAGTTAAATCGCCGCCGTGCTGCGCCGCGATGGTTTGTGAAATGGTAACGCCCATCCCTAAACCGCTGATTTTCGTGCTAAAAAACGGCTCACCAATTCGCGCCAACGCCTCAGCACTCAACCCCGCGCCCGTGTCCTCAATGCGCAGCACTGCCATCCCCGTCTCCTCGCGCAAACTGATATGAATCTCGCGGCGTTCAGCATCAGCCAGCGCCTCAATCGCGTTGCGCAGGACATTGATGAGGATTTGCGACAGTTGCACCGCGTCAGCATTGATCCGCAACGGCGGCATGTGCGGGTCAAGCGTGATCGTCACTCGCTGCGCCCGCGCTTCAGCGGCAATCAATTTGACGACATCCGGCACCAACTGCTGCAACGCCAACAGTTCGCACTGCGCCGGGCGAGGCCGAATAAACCCGCGAATGCGCTCGATGATCTGGCTGGCGCGTTGGGTGTTGGTGACGATCCGCTCCAGCATGTCCGCCATCGGCGCGGCATCAGTGGCGGCTGCCCGCTGCAAACCGCGTTGCACGAGTTGCGCATTGGTCAAAATCGCCGCCAGCGGCTGATTTAACTCGTGTCCCAGCGAGGCCGACATCGCGCCGAGACAGCGTTGGCGATCCAGTTGGGTGAGCTGTTCACTCAGGCGCTGATTTTCCTCCGCCCGTGCTTGTGCGGCCGCAGCGGACATTTTGGCTTGAGTCGAGCGTTCGAGATGCAGTCCCAAATAACCCATATTGGTGGCGATGGATGCGATCAATGTTGTGAGCGCCAACAGCAGTGCATCAACGCCTTGGGTCAGAATCGCTGCCTCAAAATGACCGAGTAACACATTGATCAGCCGAAAAGCGTACATGATGCCCATGAGCGCGTAAGGACCGGCGATCCAGAGCGCGTTGTGTAACGCTTGTCGCTGCCAGAGTCGCCATCCCCACTGTGCGAGGCGGATGTTGAGCGCCGCTAACATGAACATGATCCCGCCAAATACCAGCAATTTGTCGGTGGCAATGGCAGGCAACAATTCACGAGCGGCAATCAGTCCGATAGTCGGCAGCAGCCAGTGCGTCCAGTGGGTGGATTCACCCACCTCCAGCCGCAATGCCTGCATCTTGAGCAGCATGAAGAGAAAGACGAGAGCCAACGCAAAATCGATTGAAAAATGAGGGATTTGTTCGCGCAACGCGAATAACAACGATGATGCCGCGCTCACCACGCCACCAATGCACCAGTATTGAATAGCGCGGGTGCGCTGACCGGATAAAACTAGGAGTTACGCAGTTGACCAAAAATAGCTTTAGAATATAGTCGATCCACC
>DYNM01000095.1 GCA_020721065.1 Thiocystis violascens
CTTTAGAACTCTATTTTCTTTCAATATGTCGGATAGGTGCATTGTATTCTCAAACAGCAAATTTGTTTACACAGCATTTTCACGCTGGCGCATTTCAAGCGCATTAAACGGACAAACGGACACACACAAACCGCAAGCGGCGCAATGTTCAATTTCTACGCGGGCAATTTGCTTTGGCGGGGCATGGAGGGCGCTAAACTGGCATACTTTTTCGCAGACATTACAGGCTTTACAGCGGCTTTCATTGACCCAAGCAGTCTGCTCAACGGTTGTTACTACGCGCTGACCTTGCTTATATTTTTCAAGATACAAACCCTTAACTTCTTCAATGCTTTGGTAGCCGTGCGCGTCAAGCCATTGGGCGGTTTCTGCGGCAATCTTTCCGTAAATGGTTGAGCCTTTGAGAATGGCGGCTGTGCAAACTCCTACCAATGATGCGCCTGCCATGAAAAATTCTATCACGTCTTCGCCATGTGTAACGCCGCCTACGCCAATTACGGGTTTGTCCGTTACGCGGGCAACTTCAAAGACAGAACGCACGGCAAGCGGCTTAATGGCTGAACCTGAAAGCCAACCATAACCATACTGCGAACCTAGCGGAGACTCGCCGCGTTCAATGTCAATCATCAAAGTTGGTCCAAAACTGTTGATACAGGCAAAGCCATCTACATACGGGTCAAGCACACGCGCAATTTCTCCTAAATCGCCTGCGTGCGGGCTGAGTTTTGCAACAATTGGAACAGATACAGCGTTTCTCAAAGCGCGGGCGGTGTCTATCAAACGTTGCGTATCCAAGTAATGAATTGAAAACTCAATGATGTCTATGCCCATTTCTTCCAAACGCGGACTCAACATTGCAAGGTCTTCGGCTGTATAGCCTATGCTGGCGATTAAGGGAAGTTGATACTCACGGGCGGCGGCAAGCGCAATATCATACTCGCGTTCAAACCATGTTTCGGGTGAAAGTTCGCTCCATAGTTCGGTATTTAGCAGGCTGTCTTTTCCCATCCGAACCATATTTGGATGGGGGACAGGCGCGGCAATACTGGAAATTGTTTTAGCCAATAATCCGCCTGCGCCGCCTTCTGCCGCTCGGCGTACCATTGCGCCTGACCCTACATTTGGTCCCGCTGCGGGAATAATGGGATTACGAAAAGTATGTCCTAAAACTTGAACGGAAAGATTTGTATTTGTTGTCATTGATTACCTTATTATGCAAGGAACTGCCCAACGGTTTGCGTTACC
>DYNM01000096.1 GCA_020721065.1 Thiocystis violascens
TTTTATTTATCAGCACCATTGTATGGCTTGTTCGCAACTGCGTAACTCCTAGATTCAAAAGACTTTAAATGCACTGTTTGAACCGCTTGGTATTGATGCAACCCGCGCCGCGATAACTGAACTGGAGGCAGGCAAAGGTCAGCGTTTCAACAGCATTGATGACCTAATGGCGGACTTGAATGCGGACGATCAACCCATAACCACAACATCTAGTATTCAGCCGGTAATGGAGGCACCACATCTTGTGGTTGGGTGTCATCACCAATGAAGTTCTCAAACTTGGTGAACTTGCCGAGAAAGGTGAGGCGCACCGTTCCAATCGGGCCGTTGCGCTGTTTGGCAATGATGATCTCGGCAGTCCCAACGTCTTTGCTCTCTGGGTTATAAACCTCATCGCGGTAGACAAACAGGATCAAATCCGCGTCCTGTTCTAATGCGCCTGATTCGCGTAAATCAGACATCACTGGGCGCTTGTTCTGGCGTTGTTCCAAACTGCGATTCAATTGTGAAATGGCAATGACGGGCACATGCAACTCTTTTGCGAGGGCTTTGAGAGCGCGGGAGATTTCCGCCACTTCATTATTGCGGTTCTCGTGAGTGGATGCCTCCATCAATTGCAGATAATCAATCACGATTAAACCGAGATCATTCCATTCTCGTTTTAAGCGTCGAGCGCGGGTTCTCAATTCCAACGGTGAGAGGGCGGGCGTGTCATCAATGAATAATTCAGCGGTGGACAGTCTCGCCATTGCCCCAGTCACTAATGACCACTCTGCATCATTCAATTGACCAGTGCGTACCTTCTGCTGATCAATATGACCTAATGACGACAGCATCCGTTTAGTCAAGGGTTTGCCCGGCATTTCCATACTGAAGATCGCCACTGAACGCTTGGCAGTCATCGCTACATATTCAGCAATGTTCATCGCCAGCGCAGTCTTTCCCATTGACGGACGCCCCGCCACGATAATGAAATCCGCCGGTTGCAGTTGAATGACCGCCTCACCACCTTTGCCCAACAGCCATTGCACAACTTGAATCAGCAGGATTCCCATTCCTTCAGTGACACCGCCCACTCTTCTTCGGTACCTCTTGGCTGCTTCCATTAAGAATCTTGGTTGTTTCCCGAATCTTCTGCAAATGTGTCGCCACATTTTTCTTGGCAGGCTATAATGAGATATAGTCGATCCAACATAAAATGATTACAAATAGCTGGCAAACAAAGTCTCAAC
>DYNM01000017.1 GCA_020721065.1 Thiocystis violascens
AAAAAAGCCCACACATGCGGGCTTTTTTCATTCAACTATTCCAGCACTGTTATTTGCCAGCAATCGCTGCCAATTTATCCGCTGGAACGACCTGTCCAGTCAACGCTGCATCTTGCGCCGAACGCCCAAACGCAATCGCCATTAACGTTGAATAATACACCACCGGCATCTTAAAATTGGTGCCGTAGGTCGCGTTAATTTGCTCCTGATAGACCTCAGCATTCATCTGACACACCGGGCACGGCGTCACAATTAAATCCGCACCGTGATCATGCGCAGATTCCAAAATCCCTTTAATCATCTCCTGCGACTTTGCTGGCTCTGAAAACGCCAACGCGCCACCGCAGCATTGCACTTTCTTTTCAAACTGCGGAATAGAATCAGCGCCGAGTGTTTCAATTAAACGATCCAGATATTGTGGATTCTCAAATGACTCACCCGCAATTCCAAACGGGCGATTGGTTTGACAGCCCACATAACCCGCAATTTTCAATCCTGACAGCGGACGCTTCACCTTCGTTTTAATGGTGTCATAACCGATGTCTTGAATTAAAACCTCCACCATGTGTTTAATTGGCATCTGGTTTTTTAAGGTCAAACCTGCCTCAGCTAATGCCGTATTCGCATCTTTGGCTAATGCCGAATCATGCTGCAACCGCTCGGCAGCTTCTCGCGTCGATAACCAACACGCCGCGCACGTCGCCACAATCGGTTGACCGGGATTGTGCTGTTCAGACAACGCGATATTCCGCGCCGATAACGTCAAGCGCGGCAATTCACCGCCACCCGCATAACCAATTGATGCCCCGCAGCAATTCCAATCGGGGATTTCATTCAATTGAATATCCAACTCTTCGCACATCGTTTGCGCAGAGATTAAATAATTCGACGAAGAAGCGCCCTTTTGTGAAGAGCAGCCGGGATAAAACGAGTATTGGCGTTTAGCCATGAAAAAACCTCCGTTCAGGGGCGCTGATTAGCAAGACGTTGATCTTCAAGTTCCTGCGCTTTTTGCATTACCGCATGAAACCCTTTGACATCCTCTAACGCATGACCGCCAATCACTTCCATTGGATTCATGCGCTTGGTTTTCATCATCCCCAAACCGATGTCTTTCATCTTCAAACTGGTTTTGAAACCCTCACCGATTCCGTTCATAAAATAGAGTTTGACGCCGAGTTTTAATTCGTTCACGCGCCCTTTTTTCATCAGGTTATTCCAGAACAATTGCGCAAACTTCGCAGTTGGCTGGTGCGCAGGAGCGAGACCGAGGCGCTGCGCATAATGCGCCAAGCCGTGCATGATGTGCGTAATTGGCAATTCACGCGGGCAGCGCACGATGCAATTATAACAAGAGGTACACATCCACATTGCATTCGAGGTTAATACTGCATCGCGTTTGCCAGCGCGAATCATCATAAAAATCTCTTGCGGTGGATGATCCCAAAACTTGCCGAGCGGACAGGAGCCGGAGCACACGCCGCACTGCATACACATCTTGACCCATTCGCCTTCTTCCACATTCGCTTCAACTTCTTTCAAAAAGTTGAGGCGGTAATTCTTGCTGGTATCGCCCATTTGTGTTCTCCGCGAATTCTAAAATCGGGGCAGTTTTTTCAGTTCATCTGGCTGACCGCATATAACGCAGGCAATAATAAAATCATCATTGTATTGCCTGCGCTTGCATACGCATTGCCTCAGAACTTGAAGGAACTCATGCCGATTTTTTCAATGGTTGCTGCCATGTCATTTAACAGACGTGGTGCGCGTGCTAAATCGGTAATGGCGACTTCGTGTACCACGATGCGCTCCGGTTCTAAATTGAGCTGCGTCAGCGTATCACCCACTTTACTCAAGCGTTCCGCAGCAATTGCTGAACCGCGCACGAAATGACATTGGTAATCTTCATCGCGGCGACATCCCATTAAAACAATGCCATCAAAACCGGAACTCAATGAATCGGTAATCCACGACAAACTCACTGAACCCAAACAGCGCACCGGAACCACGCGCACAAATGGCGTTGTTTCAATTCCCGCTTGTGCCGCCATATCCAATGCTGGATACGCATCATTTTCGCAAGCTAATACCAGAATACGCGGCTTTTCTGAAAACTCATCAGGAATATCGACCGCTTTAATCTGCTGATTCACCGAATCAATTGAATAGTTCTCGAATGAAATCACCCGCACCGGACACGCGCCCATGCACGTCCCGCAACGCCGACAGCGCGATTCATTGAATACCGGGTACTTTTGCTCGTCTTCATTGATCGCACCGAATGGGCATTCAACCGTGCAGCGTTTGCATTGCGTGCAACCTTCTTTACGGAATTTCGGATAACTCAAATCACCCACTCGCGGATGCACTGCGGCGCTATTGGCAGCACTTTCTGCCGCTTGAATGGCTTTCATTGCCGCGCCCGCAGCATCATCCATTGCCTGTTTCATATCCATCGGACGCCGCACGGGACCGGCCGCATAAATACCGGTGCGCCGCGTTTCATACGGGAAACAAATGAAATGGCTATCGACAAAACCGTGCTTTAATTGCGGTAAATCCGTGCCCTGCCGATAATCAAGATTGAGAATGGATGGTGGCGCAACTTCTAATTTACGCCGCGCAGCTTCTTTCTCTTCTTCTGTCTCGGCTTCGTCAACCGCCAATTGCGCATACGGATCGGGGCCATTATTCGGCACCTGACCAGTCGCCAAGACCACCAAATCGCAATTCAATTCGGTGTCTTCATTCAGAATCAAATCCTTAAATTTGACCGTTAAACCCGCGCCGTTTTTCACTACCGCGCTGGCTTTTCCTTTCGAGAATGTCACCATCTCTTGTTGACCGCAGCGATAAAAATCCTCGCCTGCTGCGCCGGGGGTGCGCAAATCATCAAATAAAATCGTGGTGTCGCAATCAGGATTCTGCGTTTTGAAATACAACGCTTGTTTAATTGACTCGGTGCAGCAAAATCCAGAGCAATACGGCAAATGTCCGTCTTGTTCTGAACGCTGACCGGCGCATTGAATAAAGGTGACGGATTCAACCACCTTGCCATCCGATGGACGTTTTAAGGGCGCACCATTCGCCGCTTTTGCCAGCCGTTCTAATTCAAAATTGGTGACAACATCTGGAGTTTTTCCATACGCAAATTCAGGCAATTGTTGCGCATCGTAGGGCTTGAAATCGCTGGCTTGAATAATTGCGCCGAAATTCTCGGTCACGGTCGCGCCAGAGGTGTTGCAAATATCGGCCGCAAAACGCCCCGGTGCGCCGGAAGTTTTGCTTAAATGCGCGTTCAAATGCACGGTAATCCGCTGATTTGCTTGCACTTGCGCGATCATTTCCGCGATGCCTGGCTCTTCGGGCAGCGGCAAATCGACATCGCGCCCGTTTGGCACTTCGGACGCAGCAGCGCGAAATGGCACGCGCTTGTACAAATCTTTCCACGCGCCGCCCAGCTCGCCCTCGTCGCACACCAGATGCGCCGGATAACCTGCCGCTGCAACTTCCAACGCAGCGGTCATGCCGGTGACGCCACCGCCGACGACAAGGATGTTTTTATTGAGTTTTTGCTCCGCCGACGGGCTGGGAATGTTCAGATATTTGAGTTCCGCACACGCCATGCGGATGTAATCGGCGGCCATTTCCTGCGTGGTTTCTTGATGTTCCGGCACATTCGGTCGCGCCCAGATCACGCCTTCGCGCAGATTGGCGCGAGACATGGCGACGTTGGCAAAATTGAACACCTCCATCTTGGAACGCCGCGAGCAGCCGGCGATCATCAAATGGGTCGCGCCAGCGGCGATGTCGTCACGAATGAGCTGCACACCATCGGGCGCACACAGCCGAGCGTGTTGTTTTACCTCAGCAATTTTGCCCTCGCGGGTGGCGACGGTTTGGAGTTGGTTGACATTCAGCCGCTCGCTGATGCCGCAGCCGGTGCAGATGTAACCGGCAAATTTCTTCTCAGCAGCCATGCGTTAAACCTCCGCTCTGGCGACGCGGTTGATGACTTGAATGGCGCGAAGTGCCGCACCGGTGGCGTGTTGCGCGGAGCGATTCACATCCAACGCATCGGCAGCGCAGCCAGCCGCAAAGATGCCGCCGTTTTCTGGCGCAGCTTCGATGAATCCTTCGCGGTTGATGTGTACCGAAATCGGGAAGGCGTCTTTTTTGACTGCCGGTTCCATGCCGACTGCGAGCACCACCAAATCGTGCGGCTCGGCGTAACGGTTGTAGCCTTCGGTATCGACGCCATGCACGACCGGATTGCCGTCTTGGTCGGCGACGACTGATGACGGTTTCGACTTGATAAACTTGATATTTTGATTGGCGCGGACTTTGTTATAAAAATCCTCGAAACGGTCAATCGAGCGCAAATCAATATAATAAACATTGACTTCGGCTTGCTCGGCAAACGCATCAAGCACATAAGTTGCCTGCTTCAGCGACGCCATGCAGCAGATGCGCGAGCAGTGCAGCAGATGATTGCGGTCGCGTGAGCCAGCGCATTGAATAAACGCGATTTTCTTGGCTTCTTTGCCATCTGACGGACGGACGATCTTGCCACCAGTCGGGCCATTCACATCCGCCAGCCGCTCAAATTCGACGCTGGTGATGACATTCGGGAAGCGGTCGTAGCCGTAAGGTTGAATCTTGGCCGCGTCATACGGCTGCCAGCCGGTCGCCCAAATCACTGCGCCGCAGCGCAGCTCCAGCGTTTCCTCGCGCATCTCCAAATCAATCGCATCATATTTGCAGGCAGCCTTGGCTTTCTCGGCGTCGGTAGTGCCAATGATTGCAGGATCAAGCACATAGCGGGCTGGATGCGCCATTCGGTGCGGCAAATACGCGCCCTTGCGCTTGCTCAAACCGTAGTTGTACTCGTCGGCAAATTCCGCCTCCACTGCCGTCGCGCAGTCGCCGCAGGCGGTGCAACGCTCATTCACATAACGCGGCGCGAGCGTGATCGTTGCGGTGTACGCGCCCGCGCTGCCGGTCAAGCTGGTGACTTCGGCGAGCGTCAAAATGGTGAGATTGGGATTTTGCTTGGTGCGCCGCTGGTTGATTTCCAGTCCGCAGGTGGGAAAACACAATTTAGGAAAGTATTTATAGAGTTGGGTGACGCGCCCGCCTAAATAAGGACGCTGTTCGACCAGCACGACCTGTTTTCCGGTCTCGGCGGCTTCGAGCGCAGCGGTCATGCCGCTGATCCCGCCACCGACCACCAAAATGGTCTCATTCGTTGCGATGACTGCCGTCATTCATATCCTCCGGTTGAAACCCCAGCGCAGCGCCGGGCACAAAATCCCAATATCAGGATTTGCTAAGATAACCCGTCACTTTGCGCTAACGCTATGGAGAACCATTGAATTTTTCTATCGTAGTTTTTAATGCGTTAATAAAGCCGGTTATACGCAGCGGCGGCTGGCTGTGGTTATCGCTGCTGCTCTTTGCGCCGAGTGGCTGGGCGGATGGCGTGACCAAACCGGCATTATTGCTGGCGCAGAGTTATCACGAAGGCGTTGATTTATCAGCGTATTGGGTCAGCGAAAAGTACGACGGCGTGCGGGCATATTGGGATGGAACGCAGCTCATCAGTCGCGGTGGACAGCCAATCCACGCGCCAGTTTGGTTTACTGCCGACTTTCCGAAGCTGGCACTTGACGGCGAGCTGTGGATTAAACGCGGCAGTTTTGAGCGACTTTCTGGCACGGTGCGCCAGCTCCAGCCCGATTCGGCAGCGTGGCGCGAAGTGCGCTTGATGGTCTTTGATGCGCCGGACATCGCCGCGCCATTCGGCGAACGGCTGCGCCAGTTGCAGCAGCTTTTCACTACGCAATTAAGCGGTTATCTCGTGCTGGTGGAACAATTCCGCGTTGCCGATCACGCCGAATTGCTGGCGCGGCTCAACGCAGTGATTCAGGCTGGCGGCGAAGGATTGATGCTGCATCGCGCTGATTCGGCATATCGCGCCGGACGCAGCGCCGATTTGCTCAAAGTCAAACCAAATCAAGATGCTGAGGCGACCGTGCTGGCGCATCTGCCCGGCAAAGGCAAATACAGCGGAATGCTCGGCGCGTTATTGGTGCGAGATGATGCGGGGCGGGAATTCCGACTCGGCAGCGGTTTTACCGACGCCGAGCGCCGCGAGCCGCCGCCAATCGGCAGCCGCGTGACGTTCAAATTTCGGGGTTATACGAATCAGGGAACGCCGCGCTTTGCCAGCTTTTGGCGGCGGCGAGCGCCCGAATAAGTCACTCAGCGCGGAGACTCACGCTCAACAGCAACATCACGCCAACGGTGATCGCGCTGTCAGCGAGATTGAACGCCGGCCAAGGATTGAACAGCGCCAGCGGAATCACCGGCACATAAATTTGAATAAAATCAACAACGTGACCGAGCAGCATCCGATCAATCAAATTGCCGACTGCGCCGCCCAGCAACAGCGCCAAACCCAGCGCCAGCCAGCGTTCACTGCGTCGCAGCCGCAGCAGCCACACCGTCAACACGCCGCTGACTGCCAGCGCCAGCGCCGTAAACAACCAGCGTTGCCAGCCGCCGGCATCGGATAAAAAGCTAAACGCAGCGCCCTCGTTAAACAGCAGCGTCAGATTCACGTTTGGCACCAGCGCGACCGTCTCAAATGGATCAAGCGTCGCCAACACCAGCCATTTTGTGACCTGATCTGCCAGCGCAATCACCAGCGCCAACAGCAGCCACCGTCGCGCCTGTCCGGGTTCATGTTCGTCCATCATCACCGCAGTTCTTCCTGAATCAACAGCAGAATCCGCCGCCCACTTGCCGATTGATCGGGTTTGCCGTTGGCATCCAACACACTCACCCGCGTCTCGGTCGCCTTGCCGGTGACTTGAATCTGATATTTCTGCACCGGATCAATCTCATCCTTGCGCCAAAACGCCAACCGCGATCCCAAACTCGGCTTGGTCACTGCCGACCGCTCGGCGCTGTCCTTGCCGGCATAACGCACATAAAACAGCCCGCGACTCTGATCCCGATCTTCCACCGCAAAGCCAGCGCGATCCAACGCCGTGCTGGTCAAACGCCACGCGCTGCGCAATTCCTCGGCAATCAGCAAGCGTTGCTGACCGTCTTCCGTCACCAACTTGGCGCGAGATGATGCTGCCGCTGGCGCAGTTCCCGCAGCCGCAGCGGTCGTCGCCGACGCCGCCTGTTTGGGCGCAGCACCGAGAAAAACCATCAAGCGCCGCAGCATTTCTGCCTCTTTCGCTGCATCGCTGCCGCTCGGCTCCCAAATCGTTTGCCCGACGTTGGCGACCGTGTTGTCGCGCAATTTCTCCGTCATGCCGCGATGCACCAAATGCACATCGGTCACGCCGGAGCGCAGTCCCTCTTCAATTCGCACCGTGTACTGATCACGGTTGCCGGTCGCATACGCGCCAGCAATCACCTTGCTCATCATCCGCGTCACAAAATCCTTGCGCACCTCAGCGCGATTATCCAGCCAATCCGTGCGCATCACGCCCACCGCCGGATTTTGCTCCACCAACAAAATGCCCTGCTCGCGCCAAAAGGCGATCAATTTTGCCCACAACGGCTGCGGCGCTGACTGCACCTCCAGCCAGCGACTGTCCGCCGTCCGTTTCAAGCTCACATTGGTCAACGGCGGCAACACGGCGTCAGCACCAGCGGCGGTCGCAGTCGCTGGGGTTTGGGCTTTGGTGGTGGCGTAAGTGGAGAGCGTGGCGGAACCGCGTGCTGGCATGTCGAGCGCGTCATCAAAATGACTGCCGGCGAGATCGGGCGGAATTTCGAGATTGGCGCTGACTTCGCGCTGTTGCTTATAAACCAGCCGTTGATCGGGCAGCGCCTCGTCAACGCCCAAGGCGCTGCAACCACTGAGCGCCAGCGTCGTCAGTAACACGGCGATGAAGTTGCGGGCGGACAACGCGGTGAAAGTGGGCGCAGTCATGGTTTTAACGCAGTTGCGCCTGCGTCAACGCCGCGAGCACTCGCGCTTCGTGTTCCGCAGATAACCACGTCAGCGGCAGGCGAATGCCGGTACCACACAAGCCCAACTCCGCTGCCGCCCATTTCACCGGAATCGGATTGGATTGCACGAACAGATCGTGATGCAGCGCGTCCAGCGGTTGATTGAGCGCGTGAGCGCGTTCACGGTCGCCGGTCAGCGCCGCCACGCACATCGCCTGCATCTGTTTGGGCGCGAGATTGGCGGTGACAGAAATCACGCCGTCGCCGCCGAGCAGCATGAATTCGCAGCCGGTGGCGTCGTCGCCGCTGTACAGCAGAAAGTCTGCGCCGCACAGATGGCGCAGCCGCGTCACTCGCGTCAGATCGCCGGTGGCTTCTTTGATGCCAATGATGTTGGCGATGGACGCCAGTCGTGCCACCGTTTCCGGCTGCATGTCGCAGGCGGTGCGGCCGGGCACGTTGTATAAAATTTGTGGAATATCAACCGCTTCGGCAATAGCGCGGTGGTGCAGATACAAGCCTTCTTGCGTCGGTTTGTTGTAATACGGGGTGACGAGCAGAGCGGCGACGGCACCGGCATCTTGGGCGCAGCGGGTGAGATCAATCGCTTCACGGGTGGAATTCGCGCCGGTGCCAGCGATGACGGGAATCCGTCCGGCAGCAAATTCGACGGTGCGGCGGATGACGTGGCAATGCTCAGTGGCGTCGAGAGTGGCGGATTCGCCGGTGGTGCCGACGGCAACGAGCGCCGTCGTGCCCGCTGCCACATGATGCTCAACGAGATGACGCAGGCTGATGTCATCGACCTCGCCGTCGGGGTGCATGGGCGTTATCAGTGCAACGATGCTGCCGCGAAACATGCGCAAACTCCACTTAATCCAGTGCATTAAAAGCAGCATGTTAGCTGTGCGCTTGTCTTGAAACAACCAACGTCCGCACCGCGCTGGCGCACACATTTGCGCTCAATCTGCCCGATTCGGCGGCAATTCGGCTAAAATCGGCGCTTTTTCTGGGCGGATATTCATCATGGGATTCAAGTGCGGCATCGTCGGTCTGCCGAACGTCGGCAAGTCCACGCTATTTAATGCCCTGACCAAGGCCACGATTGCGGCGGAAAACTATCCGTTTTGCACCATTGATCCGAATGTGGGCGTGGTGCTGTTGCCCGATCCGCGTTTGGACGTGATTGCGGCGATCACCAAACCACAAAAGGTGCTGCCGACGACGATGCAATTTGTGGACATCGCCGGGCTGGTGGCTGGCGCGTCGCAGGGCGAAGGTCTCGGCAATAAATTTCTCGCCAATATCCGCGAAACTGACGCCATCGCGCATGTGGTGCGCTGTTTCGTCAACGATGATGTGATTCACGTCGCCGGGCGGATTGATCCGCTGGATGACATTGAAGTCATCAACACCGAGCTGGCGCTGGCGGATTTGGAGTCGGTGGAGCGGGCGTTGGATCGCGCCCAACGCACGGCAAAAACGGGTGATAAAAAAATCTTGCTGCGCAAGGGCTTGTTGGAACAGGCGCAGGAACAGTTGAATGCCGGTAAACCGGTGCGGGCGCTGGGATTTAGCGACGAGGAGATGCTGGAATTGCGCGATCTGTTTTTGCTGACCGCCAAGCCGACGATGTACATCGCCAACGTCGCTGAAGATGGGTTTGTGGACAATCCGCTGCTGGATAAAGTGGTCGCGCTGGCGGCGGCGGAAGGCGCGGAAGTGGTCGCAGTGTGCGCGGCAATTGAGGCGGACATCGTGGCGCTGGATGAGGCGGAACGGGTTGAATTTTTAGCAGATTTGGGACTTGACGAGCCGGGGTTAAATCGCGTGGTGCGAGCCGGTTATCGGCTGCTGGGTTTAGAAACCTATTTCACCTCCGGCCCGAAAGAAGTGCGGGCGTGGACGATTCCCAAAAATGCCAAAGCGCCCAAAGCGGCGGCTGTGATTCACACTGATTTTGAACGCGGTTTTATTCGCGCTGAGGTGATTGGTTATGAGGATTTTGTGGCGTATCACGGCGAGCAGGGTGCGAAAGAAGCGGGCAAATTGCGTTCTGAAGGCAAGGAATATGTGGTGAAAGACGGCGACATCGTGCATTTTCGGTTTAATGTTTAAGCGTTGACGGCTGCGCCTAACCCGCCTAGAATCCGCGCTCTTGTTTGGCTACGTAGCTCAGTTGGTTAGAGCATCGCACTCATAATGCGGGGGTCGGTGGTTCAAGTCCACCTGTAGCCACCAAAATTCTTTAAAACAATCAGCCGCTTTCATAAGCGGCTTTTGTTTGTGCGCTAGAATTGCATCACCACTTTCCGCACACTCACCCCCCGCTTTAATTCCATGTTGACTCGCATCTTTGGCGCGATACTTTTACTGTTACTTTGGATCGTGATCGGCAGTCTGATTGGCTGGCTGGCGCTTTTCATTGGCAGCAGTATTCACACTGCCGTCACTGTGGGCGGTTTAACGCCACCGCTGTTCATTATTCTTTGCAACATCTTGGGCTGTTTCAATCGCCATCATCATTAAAAACATTGTCAGTTGCCAGTGTGCAGTTGTCAATAAATACTAACGTCATTGCAATTATTAAATAGGTGAAACACATCATGGTTTGGGAAACAGTCATCGGTTTAGAAATTCACACCCAATTGGCAACGCAAGCCAAAATTTTCTCCGGTGCAGCAACTGCATTCGGTGCTGAACCCAATACGCAAGCCTGCGCGATTGATCTTGGTTTGCCGGGCGTATTGCCGGTGCTCAATGCCGAAGTTGTGCGGCTGGCGGTGCGTTTTGGCACTGCCATCAATGCAGAAATTGCTCCGCGTTCTATTTTTGCCCGCAAGAATTATTTTTATCCTGATTTGCCCAAAGGCTATCAAATTAGTCAATTTGAATTGCCAATTGTTGGTAAAGGACAGGTAGACATTATCGGCGCAGATGGCAGCATTAAAACGATTGGTGTGACTCGCGCTCATTTAGAAGAAGATGCTGGCAAATCGCTGCATGAAGATTGCGATGGCTATACCGGCATCGACTTAAATCGTGCCGGCACGCCGCTATTAGAAATCGTCTCGGAACCAGATTTGCGCTCGGCAACAGAAGCGGTTGCGTATGCTAAAAAGATTCATCAATTGGTGCGTTATATTGGCATTAGTGACGGCAATATGCAGGAAGGTTCTTTTCGCGTTGATGCGAATGTTTCAGTACGTCCTTTGGGACAAAAAGAATTTGGCACTCGCGCTGAGATTAAAAACGTTAATTCGTTTCGTTTTCTGGAAAAAGCGATTGAATTTGAAGTTGAACGCCAGATTGAACTAATTGAAAGCGGCGGGCGCGTCATTCAAGAAACGCGCTTATATGACGCCGTGAAAGATGAAACGCGCTCGATGCGCACCAAGGAAGAAGCCAATGATTACCGCTATTTTCCCGATCCTGATTTATTGCCGGTAGAACTTGATGCAGCGTTCATTGCCGCAGCGCGAGCAGAATTACCAGAATTGCCAGATGCAAAACGCGCCCGTTTTCATGCTGAGTATGAATTACCTGTTGCTGATGCCAATTTATTAACCAGCAGTCGTGAATTGGCTGATTATTTTGAAGTGGTTGCTCGCGCTACGGGCAATGCTAAACTCGCTGCGAATTGGATTGGTGGCGATTTAATGGCGGCATTGAATAAAAATGATACTGAGATCAGTAACAGCCCCGTCACTGCTGCGCAACTCGCCGGTTTAATCCAACGCATTCAAGACAACACGCTGTCGGGTAAATTAGCCAAACAAGTTTTTGAGGCGATGTGGAATGGCGAAGGCGACGCCGATCAAATTATTGCCGCTAAAGGTTTGACGCAGATGACTGACGCTGGCGCAATTGCAACATTACTCGCTGCAATTGTCGCCGCTAATCCTGAACAGGTCGCGCAATATCGCGCTGGCAAAGACAAGGTATTTGGGTTTTTTGTGGGGCAAGCGATGAAACAAAGCGGCGGCAAAGCCAATCCCGCGCAGGTCAATGAGATACTGAAACAATTATTGCAAGGTTAGCGTATTGCATTCCGCATCATCCGTAATCACAGCAAGCAATTATCTTAAACTTGATAATGCTTGCTGCCGCTTTCAATTCAATTCTGCGGCGAATTTCTAATAATGAGAAATTGCGCCGCCCATCTGTTTGAACCGCAAAGAGTAATTGTCTGTTTTGCCGCAGTGGTGTAATAAGGAGCGGCGTTCGCTACAAGTGCGGGGTATGATTTGCACAGCG
Organism: Thiocystis violascens; assembly: GCA_020721065.1. Taxonomy (GTDB): domain Bacteria; phylum Pseudomonadota; class Gammaproteobacteria; order Chromatiales; family Chromatiaceae; genus Chromatium; species Chromatium violascens_A. The sequence continues at coordinate 12,235 of DYNM01000017.1, forward strand.
GGCGCTGCACCGCAAACCCATTTTAATTGTGCATTCAATACGTTAACTGCTGCGAGAACGTCAAATGACAACAGCTTGGTCTGACGGCTACGTCACCGACATCGACTACACACACGGCTACTACACCGAACTTAACCCCTTGCGGTTACAACTCCTTTTCCTCAATCTCGGCCTCACGCCGCCAGCAGTCGCCACCGCCTGTGAACTTGGGTTTGGGCAAGGATTAAGCGCCAACATTCACGCCGCCGCGCAAGCGAACTGTCAGATGTGGGGCACCGATTTTAATCCCGCACAAGCTGGATTTGCGCAATCATTAGCTGCTACAAGTGGTGCAAATGCGCACTTATTTGATCAATCATTTAGTGAATTTTGCAGCCGCGATGATTTACCCGATTTTGATTACATCGGTTTACACGGCATTTGGAGTTGGATTTCCAACGAAAATCGCACCGTGATTGTCGATTTCATTCGCCGTAAACTCAAAGTGGGTGGCATTTTTTATCTCAGTTATAACGCATTGCCGGGCTGGAGCACCTTTGCCCCGCTGCGACATTTAATGACTGAACATACTGCACACATGAGTGCTTCCAGTGAAACAATTAGCACGCGCATTGATGCCGCGTTAGTATTCACAAATCAATTACTCGCCACCAATCCGCTCTATGCGCTTGCTAATCCACAAGTGGCAGAACGCACTAAAAAACTCAGTGAACATAATCGCCATTATCTCGCGCACGAGTATTTCAATCGTGATTGGGAGCCAATGCACTTTGCAACGCTGGCACAGTGGCTGGAACCAACCAAACTGAATTATGCGTGTTCTGCGCATTATCTTGATCACGTTACGGCAATGAATTTGACCGAAGATCAACAACTGTTTTTACAAACAATCCCTGATCCACTATTCCGCGAAACAGTGCGAGATGTCATGGTCAATCAACAATTTCGCCGCGATTATTGGATTAAAGGCGCACGGCGACTCAATCCCGTCGCCCAGCTTGAACAATTGCGGGCGCTGCGGGTCATGTTGGCGGTGCCACGTGCTGATGTGTCATTCAAAGCAACAGGTGCTCGCGGTGAATGCACGATGAGCGCCAAAGTGTATGAACCTATTTGCGATCTTTTAGCTGATCACATTCCCAAAACGCTCGGCGACATTGAATTAGCCGCACAAGCGTTGGGAATTCAATTTGCAGAAGTGGTGCAAGCGGTTTTGGTATTAACTGGCAGTGGTCAACTCGTGCCCGTGCAGAATGCGGCACACATTGCGAATTCAAAACCATATACCGACCGACTCAATGCAAATTTGATTGATCAAGCGCGGGGACGGAGTGACATCAATTATTTGGCAAGTCCCGTCAGCGGTGGTGGCGTCACCGTGGGGCGTATTCAACAACTATTTTTATTAGCAAAAAATAAAGGTTGCCAACGTCCTGATGAATTGGCAGCGTTTGCGTGGCAGGTTTTGGCAGCACAAAATGCCAAATTAGTAAAAGAAGGCAAGCCGTTACAAACGGCTGAAGAAAATCAGCAGTTATTGTTGGCAGAAGCGACATCATTTATTGACAAGCAATTGCCTATTTTAACCGCAATGCAGGTAGTGATTTAATTCAAGTGGGACTTGTATTTTATTCACGCAGGAGGAATCGCTTTGATTGATATTGATGTCTTATTGAAGGAACTTTCACCCGGGCAACCGTGCGGTGAAGATTTGGAATATGACGCAAATTATGGCGCATTAGAACGCGCTACTCGCGGCAAACCAGAACAGGTTTTTGGTAATACCATTGTGCCTGCTGAACCACCAGATTGGGCGCAAGTGCAGCGATTGGCGCTGGCGCTTTTTGAGCGTACTAAAGATTTGCGTATTGCCGCTTATCTCACTCAGGCGCTCATTCGTACTCAAGGTTGGAGCGGATTTCGTGATGGTTTAACGATTATTCATGGTTTGTTAGTTCAGTATTGGGAATCGCTATATCCGTTGCTTGATCCTGAAGACGATAATGATCCAACATCACGAGTGAATACTATCGTAACACTGTGTGATCCAGAAATGACGCTTGATGGATTGCGCTTTGCGTCATTGGTTAGTGCGCGGGGAGTTGGCAGTTTTAATTTGCGTGATTGGCAAATCGCCAATAAAGAAATTGCACCGCCTAAAGATGCACCCGTACCAGAATTAAATGTGATTGAAGCCGCCTTTCAACAGGTTGAATTTTCAGCGTTACAAACGACCGCTGAAGCAATTGGGCAATCGCGTAAGATAATAGCGGAGATGGAGGCGCTATTATTAGAGCGCGTAGGCGTGGGTGCCGCACCTGATATGACGGCATTGAGCAGTTTAATTAAAGAAGCGGAGAAGGTAATTGCTGCGCCATTAGCACAACGTCCAGAGCACGCAGCAGAATTGGCAATTGAAGCTGAGTTAGAATTGGTAACGTTGCCAGAAGAGGTTGCAATGAATCATCAAGTTGCGGCGGCGGCTCCCTTGACTGCAATTAACAATCGCACAGAAGTGCTGCGTGCATTAGACTTGCTGTGCGATTATTATCAACGACAGGAGCCATCCAGTCCGGTTCCGTTGTTTTTGCATCGTGCTAAACGGTTAGTGAATAAAGATTTTATGGCGATTTTGCAGGACTTAGCTCCAGATGGTTTGTCACAAGTCGAGATTATTCGCGGCGCTGCTGACGAATCAAGTTCGTGAACCGTTGAGGAGATACTATTGTGGCACAAAGTAGTCAGAAGTTTATTGCAAGAAATCGCGCTCCACGAGTGCAGATTGAATACGATGTTGAATTATACGGCGCAGAAAAAAAGGTTCAGCTTCCATTTATTATGGGCGTCATGGCTGATTTATCAGGCAAGCCGGCTGAGGCTTTACCACCAGTTGCAGATCGCAAATTTTTAGAGATTGATGTTGATAATTTTGATGATCGGCTTAAGGCAATGAAGCCGCGCACCGCATTTCAGGTACCAAATACGTTGACCGGTGAAGGAAATTTGAGCGTCGATATTACTTTTGAGAGCATGGATGACTTTTCACCTGCGGCAATTGCGCGTAAAGTTGGCGCATTAAATAAGTTGCTGCAAGCGCGGGAACAGTTGTCTAATCTACTGAGTTATATGGACGGCAAAACTGGTGCTGAGGATTTAATTGCCAAAGCATTACAAGACCCCGCCCTGCTGCAATCGTTGGCTTCTGCGCCTAAGCCGCAGGACGACGCCGCATCAACGCCAACTGAGGGTTAAATCGTGGCTGACGCAGAACTTCAAGAACAGGGTCAGGCTGGCGCAACGACCTTTGAACCGAGTGATTTCAGTGCGCTATTAGAAAAGGAATTTCGCCCGAAATCAGAACGGGCAAAGGAAGCGGTCACTGAAGCGGTAAAAACGTTAGCGGAACAAGCACTTGCTGGTTCGGTGACGATGTCCGCTGATGTCGTCAATACCATCAGTTCAATTATTGCCGAGATTGATAAGAAATTGAGTGAGCAGGTCAATTTAATTCTGCATCACCCTGAATTTCAACAATTGGAAGGAGCATGGCGCGGTCTGCATTACATGGTCAATAATACTGAGACCGATGAAATGCTCAAGATTCGCGTGATGAACATTTCCAAGAAAGAAGTGCATAAAACTTTGAAGAAGTTTAAGGGCACGGCATGGGATCAAAGCCCGTTATTTAAGCGGATGTATGAAGAAGAATACGGGCAATTTGGTGGTGAACCCTTCGGTTGTTTAGTCGGCGATTATCATTTTGATCACAATCCGCCGGATGTTGAATTCCTCAGCGAGATTTCAAAAGTGTGTGCGGCAATGCACGCGCCATTTATTGCTGGCACCGATCCCGGTGTGATGCAAATGGATTCTTGGAGTGAATTGGCGAATCCGCGTGATTTAACCAAGATTTTCCAAACGCCAGAATACGCTGCTTGGCGTTCATTGCGTGAATCGGATGATGCGCGTTATATTGGTTTGACGATGCCGCGTTTTCTCGCTCGTTTGCCGTATGGCGCAAAAACGAATCCAGTTGATGAATTCGATTTTGAAGAAGACACCGACGGCGCAGATCATAATAAATATGCTTGGGCAAATTCGGCATATGCAATGGCGACCAATATCAATCGGTCGTTTAAGCTCTACGGTTGGTGTTCGCGGATTCGTGGAATTGAATCTGGCGGCGCAGTAGAAGGTTTGCCGACGCATACCTTCCCGACTGATGACGGCGGCGTTGATATGAAATGCCCGACCGAGATTGCGATTAGCGACCGGCGCGAAGCTGAATTAGCCAAGAATGGATTCATGCCGCTGATTCATAAAAAGAACTCGGATTTTGCTGCATTCATTGGTGCGCAATCGTTGCAAAAACCGTTTGAATACGATGATCCAGATGCAACAGCGAATGCTAATCTCGCCGCACGCTTGCCATATTTGTTTGCGACCTGCCGGTTTGCGCATTATTTGAAATGTATCGTCCGCGATAAGATTGGTTCGTTTAAGGAACGCGACGATATGGAGCGGTGGTTGAATAAATGGATCAATCAATATGTCGATGGTGATCCAGCGCGTTCTTCTGAAGAAGGTAAGGCACGCAAACCATTGGCAGCGGCTGAAGTGCGGGTGCAAGAAGTTGAAGGCAATCCCGGTTATTACAGTTCGCAGTTTTTCTTACGTCCGCATTACCAATTGGAAGGCTTGACTGTATCATTACGCTTGGTTTCTAAATTGCCGTCACAAAAAGGCGGTTAATAGAACTTAATACAGTGCGTTAATTGCGCAATTGATGCACTGCATTTTGGTGTTGTAAAGGGTGATGTTTTGTTCAATGTTTAACTGTGAGCAAGGAGAAAGGTAATGGCATTTGACATGTTGATGAAGATCACCGATCAAGTTGGACAGATCAAAGGTGAAACCAAGATTTCAGGTTTTCCCGATCAGATTGATGTCTTGGCTTGGAGTTGGGGACAAAGCCAGTCCGGTTCTTTCCAAACCGGCGGCGGCGGTGGTGCTGGCAAGGTAAATGTTCAGGATTTGTCATTTACTAAATGGGTTGATGCTTCTTCGCCGGCATTATTACTGTCCTGTTCAACTGGATCGCACCTTAAAGAAGCGGTGCTGACTGTGCGTAAATCCGGCGGTAAAACCGGTAAAGATGCGGTGAACTATCTCGTGATCACGATGAAAAAAGGGATGATTACTTCAATCAGTACTGGTGGCTCTGGCGGTGAAGATCGCTTGACTGAGAATGTGACGATTAATTTTGCTGAAGTTTACGTCGTATATACGCCGCAAGATGATGCTGGCGCTGGTGGCACGGCACTGAATTATCACTGGAACATTGAAGCGAATGAGGGTGGTGCAACAGCACCGGCATAATTTTTTTGTTTTTAATCGCCCGCCGATTTCAATTATTAGCGGGCGATTTTTATTTGATTAAAAAACTCATTTCTGCCGGAGCACTGCGTCAATGCAAGCCGAACAATCATTAAAAGATGGTGACTTGGATGAGACATTGCGCCAGCTACAGGCGCAGGTACGCAAAGACCCCGCCAACGCGAATTATCGCGTTTTTTTATTTCAATTATTAGCCGTGTTGGGGCAATGGGAACGGGCATTAAATCAGCTTGGCGTTGCCGGTGAATTGGATGCTGCCACGTTGCCGATGGTACAAACTTACCGCGAGGCATTGCGTTGTGAAGTGCTCCGCGCTGCGATCTTTGCTGGACGCCGTGCGCCATTGATTTTTGGTGAGCCAGAAGAATGGCTGGCGTTATTATTAGAAGCGCAGCGGTTCATTGCGCAAGGTGCGAATGAACAAGCAATTGCAGTGCGTGAACAAGCATTTGCCGCTGCGCCAATGAATGCTGGCAACATTGATGGCGTTGCTTTTGAATGGATGATGGATGCCGATTCGCGCTTGGGCCCGGTGTTAGAAGCGATTGTGAATGGTCATTATTATTGGATTCCATTTCAGCGGTTGCGCACGGTGTTAATTGACCCGCCAGAAGATTTGCGCGATTTAGTGTGGATGCCCGCACATTTTACGTTTACTAATGGCGGCGAGACTGTTGGCTTAATTCCAACGCGCTATTCCGGCTCCGAAAACAGTGCCGATTCATTGATTCGTTTGGCGCGTAAAACCGAATGGACTGAAATCACCAGCGAGATTTATCTCGGTCAAGGCCAGCGCATGTTGACCACTGATAACGGCGATTATTCATTGATGGATGTGCGCCGGATTGAATTCAATTCGCCATTTGATACGGATTCAAATTGTGGCTGAATTAACCCAAAAGGAGCGCCTGCAACCGGCGCTGCTGGATCGCTTGACCGATGACGAACCGGAGCAGCGGCAGGAATCGCGGGAAAAGCGTGTGATTTCAATGCGCCAGCTCCGCGCCAGCGTGTTGCGCGATCTCGCGTGGCTGCTCAACGCCAGCCGTTTGGACACCGTGCAGAATCTGGATAACGCGCCGTTTGTGGCGCATTCGGTGCTTAATTACGGCATCCCAGACATCACCGGCTTGACCGCGTCCGGCGTCGATGTCGGCAAAGTTGAGCAGGCGGTGCGGCAGGCGATTTGGGATTTTGAGCCGCGCATCCTGCGCCATTCGGTGCGGGTTCACGCTCGCGTCGATCCCGACCGCATGAGTCACAATACGTTGACCTTTGATATTGAAGGCGATTTGTGGGCGCAGCCGGTGCCGCTGCGGATTTTTCTGAAGACGGAACTTGATCTCGAACTCGGCGAGGTCAGAATCGTTGAACATTCTGGCGCTGGCGGCTAACGATGGACCCCGATTTTCTCCGCTATTACAACCGCGAACTCCAATTCATCCGCGAAATGGGCGCGGAATTCGCCCGCGATTATCCCAAAATCGCCGGTCGTCTCGGCCTCGAAGGCTTTGAATGTGCCGATCCCTACGTCGAGCGCCTGCTCGAAGGATTTGCGTTTCTCACCGCTCGCGTTCAGCTCAAACTTGATGCCGAATTTCCCAACTTCACCCAGCATCTGCTGGAAATGGTCTATCCGCATTATCTCGCGCCGATTCCGTCGATGGCGGTGGTGGCGTGTCAGCCAGATTTGAGCAAAGGCAGTGTGCTGGCGGAAGGTGCGGTGATTCCACGCGGCAGCAGTTTGCGCAGTCTGCTCGGCAAAGGTGAGCGCACCAGTTGCGAATATCGCACCGCCGCCGATGTGACGCTGTGGCCGATTGAATTGATTGAGGCCAAACCGCTGGCGCTCACGGCAGCGCAGGCGGTCAGCGCGGAAACGGTGAAAGGCGTTAAAGCGGGAATTCGGTTGCGGCTGCGGGTGGCAGCGCCGGGTTTGACGTTCAATCAACTGGCGCTGGAGCGGCTGCGGATTTTTCTGCGCGGAGGCGATGATTTGCGAATGCGCCTGTATGAACAATTACTTGGACACGCGCTGGCGGTGATCGTCCGTCCGGCGACGCATCCCGCGCCGTGGCAGATGCGACTGCCGAGCGCCAGCATTCAGCGCGTTGGTTTTGATGACGCCGAGGCGTTGCTGCCCTACGGGCCGCAGTCGTTTCAAGGCTATCGGCTGTTGCAGGAATACTTCGCTTTTCCTGAGCGGTATTTGTTTGTGGATTTCACCGGGCTGGCGGACGCGGTGCGGCGTTGCACGACGACGGAATTAGATGTGATCGTTTTGCTGGATCAAGGCGGCGTGTTTGAAGAAGATGCGTTTGATGCCAGCTATTTCGCGCTGCATTGCACGACGGCGATCAATCTGTTTCCGAAACGCGCCGACCGCATTCATCTGAATAATCAAAGCCATGAATATCACGTCGTACCGGATCGGACGCTGCCGCTTGATCTGGAAGTGTTTGGTATCACCGAAGTGATTGGCATCAACAGTCACAGCGAGCCGGAGCAGGAATTTCTGCCGTTTTATACCGCACGCGATTTTGTCGGCGGTCGGACGCAGCGGGCGTATTACACCGTGCATCGCGCTCCGCGTGTGCCATCCGCGCAACAACGCCAGCGCGGGCCGCGTTCCAGTTATCTCGGCGGCGAGGTATTTATCAGTTTGGTGGATGCTGACGCCGCGCCGTATCACCACGATCTGCGCCAGCTCGCCGCGCAGGTGCTGTGTACCAATCGGGATTTGCCGCTGCAACTGCCGCTCGGCAAAGGTGAAACCGATTTCGTGTTTGACATTGGCGCACCGGTGCAAGCCGTGCGCTGCGTGGCGGGGCCGACCAAACCGCGCCCGTCGTTTCCGCGTGGCGATAACGCTTGGCGGCTGATTAGCCATTTATCGCTCAATTATTTATCGCTGTGCGATCAAGACGTTGCGCAGGGCGCGACCGCGTTACGCGAATTGCTGGCGCTGTACGGCGATCAAAGTGATGCCGCCATTCAAGCGCAAATTGAGGGTGTGCGCTCCATTCGGACGACGCCAATCACGCGGCGGTTGCCGACGACGGCAAAAACTGACGCGGGGCGCGTCACCTTTGCGCGAGGTCTGCAAATCACGTTACTACTTGATCCAGCGGCATTTGAAGGCAGCGGCGTCTTTCTGCTCGGCGCAGTGTTGGAGCAATTTTTCGCCAAATATGTCTCGGTCAACTCGTTCACCGAGACCATCATCACAACCCCAGATCACGGCGAGGTGATGCGATGGCCAGCGCGGATCGGACGTCGTCACACCTGTTAACGCTGTTGCGGGCGCTGCACGACGCGCCGCATCGGTTTGATTTTTTGCAGGCGCTGCGGCAACTCGAATGCGCGTATCGCCAGCACCCTCGGCTCGGGCAAACCACGCGCCCGGTGCAAGAACCATTGCGGCTGACGCAACAACCGGCATTAAGTTTTGCACCCTCCACGCTCGCATCTTTTCAATTAGAAAACGACACGCATCCTGCTCGGATGGCGGTTTATTTTCTCGGTTTATTCGGTCCCAATGGCCCATTGCCACTGCATTTAAGTGAATACGCCCGCGACCGCCAACGCAATTCAAATGATGCCACTTTTGTTCATTTTGCGGATGTGTTTCATCACCGCATTTTGACGTTATTTTATCGCGCTTGGGCGAATTCGCGCCCGACTGTCAATTTTGATCGTCCCGAAACCGACCGCTTTAGTAGTTATCTCGGCGCATTATTCGGACAAGGAATGCCGACATATTGCGAGCGCGACGCACTGCCAGATTTAGCCAAACGGCATTACGCCGGACATTTCGCTGCCCAAACCCGTCATCCCGAAGGATTAGTTGCAATTTTAACTGACTTTTTGCAATTGCCAATTCACATTGAAGAATTCGTTGGCCATTGGCTACCATTGCCACGCGACTCTCAATGGCAACTCGGTATTTCACCCGATACTGGCAGTTTGGGATGCAGCACCATTGTTGGCTCGCGCATTTGGGATCGCCAATATAAATTTCGCATTCATATCGGCCCGGTCAGTTTAATTGATTACCAGCGATTATTGCCCGGCGGCGACAGTTTGCCGCGAGTGATTGCCATTGTGCGCAATTATTTAGGCGATGAATTGGATTGGGATATTCAACTCATTTTGCAGCGCAAAGAAACGCCACCGCTGCAATTAGGGATTCAAGGTCAACTAGGCTGGACAACTTGGTTAATCAATCGTCCTCCCGCATTTGATCCAGCAGATTTAAAATTACAACCGCTGCATTGGCAATCAGTGCCATGAATGTAGACCCTCACATTTCTGGCAACTTATTTACACAACTACTTGTGCCAGAAACAGGCGAAAAATTTACAACGCTGTTACACACTTCTTGTGTGCATATTGAACGCATCGTTAGCAGCGATACTCCAGAATCACAGTTATACGATCAAGCGCAGGATGAATGGGTTTGTTTATTACAGGGCAGGGCGCAATTGTGGGTAGATGGCACTGAAATCACATTGACCTCTGGCGATTATTGCTTTATTCCTGCTCACACTCCCCATCGCGTGTTATCGACATCAACGACGCCGCCTTGCCTATGGTTGGCCGTGCATATCCAAACTAATAATTTGATTTTTCACGCAGTGAATGATGACAGATGAGCACTCGCACCAGTTTACTTTTATCAATTAGTGTTTTTATTGCTGTCAGTGATGGTTTTTTTGTATGGATCAATTACCAAGCTGAACAGAGCCGGTTCCAATTTTTTTTAGAAGAAAAAGCGCAATATCTTGGCAGATTATTTGAAACGACATTAGAAGACACCGCATTGAGGATGCAACAAACGGCTGCATATATTGCTTCAGTTTCTGAAGTGCAACAGACTTTTTATGCAGGTCGTCAAGCAGTGATAGCAGAAGGTGGTGGCGGTGGTGGAATGCAAGCGCAATTAGCGCGTTGTAAATTGTTAATGCTGGTGTCTAATTCTTGGGAAGAATTACAACGGTTATATGACACACGGCAATTACATTTCCAGTTCGGTTCCGCCGCCACTTCATTTCTGCGCGTAGAACAGCCAGATGAATTTGGTGATGATCTTGCTGATGTACGTTTTACTATTCAAGACGCACTACGTTTAGAAAAGCCAACGCTTGGTTTTGAATGTGGACGAGCATTGTGTGGCATTCGTGGCGTGGTGCCAGTGAAAATGAATGATCCCACTGCAACTGGAAAAATACTACAAATTGGTGTGCTAGAAGCTGGAACTTCTTATCAATCATTATTAACGCTAGTTGAAAAATCTAGTCTGGCGCACTTTGCAGTGTTATTAACACTTAATCATCTTCGTGAAACCATGTGGCCGCACCATCTTACAAATTACATTGCTAACAATCCAGCTATTGATGGCTATTTAGTAGAAGCAAGTTTACATCAAAAAACACACACACTTTTAAACGAGGCTTGTGTGCAGGCAATCGTACATCGTTTTGGTGTCAGTTGGTGTCACATTGATCAAAGTGATATTGCTTTAGCGGCATTTCCATTGCGCGATTATCGTGGTCAAAATGATCTGCAAAGAGCACCAATAGGTGTTATTTTGAGTTGGTATGATGTCAGTGATGATCTTACGCAGTTAAAGCGAGATATGTATAACAATATCTTTTATGCCGTAGCGGTATTTATAGTTATAGAACTATTATTAGTTTTTGTATTCCGTGCCATCCCTTGCAAACCCTAGTTGTGCTTAGATTGTATAGGTTGAATCATTCTATAAAGTGTCCACCTTGTAAAATGACCATATGGCACCATTCCTATCAGACACCGAAACAATGCAGCAGGTTGGTGCCAGAGAATGACGCTGCGCTATTGATTTATGTGCGACTGTCACCATCTCCATAACCGTGAAAAAGTGCTTGATTATTAACAATATGAGGATAAATAGATGGCAATCAGTGTTCCGCTTGACAACGAAGGTTTCTTGTTGAACCGCGATGATTGGAGTGAAGAGATCGCCATAGAGCTGGCACGCAGCGATGATTTTGAAGTGACAGAGCAGGTGATGGTATTCATTCGTGAAGCACGGGCGATGTATGAAGAAGATGGCGTGGTGCCACCAATTCGGATTTTTGCAAAAAAGCAAAAGGTGTCAACAAAAGACCTATATGATATTTTCAAAAAAGGGCCGATGAAACTCATTTGTAAGTGGGGCGGATTACCAAAACCCACTGGTTGCGTGTAATTCGACTACATGTAGTTGTTAATCCCGGTGCGGTAGAATTCAGTGTTCTTCATGCCGGGACAGCTTCAGTCAAAGTGACATGCAAAATGTTGTTGAAATAAACACCGACAGTAACAGTGTTTTGACTAAAAACACAGAACAACGGTTATTAACCTTAGTTGATCAGCGTCAAGGTTATCATTACCGCAATTTTCTATTTTCACAAGATGGAAAAATAGCAAAAAGTGCTGGCATTAAATACCGTGAGCGTCCTTTTCCTACAATTGCCAAGCGTCGTTTTCATCTTTGGTTGATGCTGGTACTGATTAGCACTGTTTTGGGAATTCCATTGTTAGCAGCACTTGGTTTACATCATTGGTTAACATGGATTGCAATACCTGCTTTTGGAATCGCCTATTGGTTACATCGACGCATCCATGCCTGTCCACGCTGCGGGCGGATGTCACAAGTTCTCAAAACGCCATACATGGGCGCACCGGTGTTGTATTTATGTTCACGCTGCCGCACGTTTTTTGAGCATGGAGAAATTGATGGTGGCTTACCTTGGAAGTGACTATTGATTAACATGTTTTTTATAAAACGTCACAATTAAAATACTAAGATTGTTCTCTATTTTTTGTTCACAAAAATCCAAGCAACTCCGCACCGTTAATAAGGTGCTAAATGTAGCGAAAGTGATTTTTTCTGCCAATACTGTGGCAATCTGCTTGTCTTACTTGGCAAGAGTGTGGAAAATCCACTGTTATCCGACATATTATGCGAGATCATCAATGCTTACCCCGCAACAACTGTTGTATCCGTTTACTTTGCCACTCCGACTGATGCCAAGCGTCATGCACAGTCGTGCTTTAGCTGCCATTCTTAATCAAGTGATGAAAGATGCCATTTTAGAAGGTGATCTGGATTTTTTACAGGGACGGCACGTTGCAATTGAAATTGATGATCTTGGAGTGCGTTATCTATTGGGATTGACTAATGGACGAATTCAAGGTCACGGTAACGACATGCCAGCGGATGCAACAATTGCAGGCGGCGTGCGGGAGTTTTTATTATTAGCAGCGCGGCGTGAAGATGCAGATACGCTCTTTTTTCAGCGGCGGTTGCGCATGTCTGGTGACACTGAATTGGGGTTGTATTTGAAAAACTTTTTTGATGCGTTTGAACCGCCAGCGCGGTGGTTACCATTAACACAAGCATTAGAGCGAGTAGCAAATTTGCGGTTCCCTGGCGCTAAATAACTGTTTTTATTCCGCTGTTCTCAATTAAAAAAGCCGCTGCTTATACAACATAAGCAGCGGCTTTTTTTGATACAAAACGCGATTTAGCGGATATTTTCCGGTTCGTCGTTTTGCAAATAGGCTTCTTCTTCTGGAGTTAAATCTACTTCGTCAAAACCGTTGATCATAGGCATTACATGTGACTTGAATGAATGACCGGTGGTGAGCATATACACATGAATCATCACAAACACTAAAATGGTAAATGCTGCTCCGGTGTGTACTAATGCAATGCCATCTAGCCATACCGTTGCATGGGGCAAATCTCGCCAGACAAAGTAGAAGAGATAAATCAAGCCCGATCCCCAAATTAAGGGAAAGAGTACGATTTTAAGCATTAAATAAGTCAAGGCTTGCAATGGATTGTGTTTGCGCCAGAAGGCTTTGCGATACGGATGATGTTCACCCTTAAAGATTCCCAAAATGTAAAAGCGCAACACGCCCCACATACCTTTCACTGTAGGAATAAAATGCCGCCAGTGACGGGTAGTGAACAGCCAGAAAATACTAAACGCCCATAGCAACAATAACGCGAAGGCAGCAAGGGTATGTAAGGTGACGGCAATCTCAAAATTTAACAGATGATGAAAGCCATGAATGCCAAACCCAGTAATCATTAACGAGACAATTAACAGCATCTGTGACCAATGCCAGAAGCGTTCAAACAGCGTGAAAATTTTAACGCGCCGAATAGCCATTAGTGTTGTGCTCCTCTTGAGGAAAATAAGCGAATCAAGGCATGGCTAATGATGCCAATAAGCGTGCCTAATACGGCTAAAATCCCAATTAAATCTACCCATTGATTGCTATCACGTCCCGGTAAATAGAGTCCTTCAACTCCTTGTAAACGTCCATTTTTAGCGTGACAACTTTCGCAAGAAAGAGAATCCTCTTTTGGGGCGACCATGTGGGTAATTGGCCAATAAGAAAGTGTTTCTACAAAACCGTACTGACCAGAATAAGGTAGCCCAAACTCTTTCATGCCATGCGCAATGGCTTTGCCCATATCGTAATTACCCCAATAGGAATCTGTGTCTTCACCCCACAGATGAGCGTAAACCAAGGTGCCATTACCAATATCAGCCGGCAGCCATGTCCGCATTTGCTTAAATGGCCAAATGCGCGAACGACCATCATCACGCGAGCCATTAAAGTCATTTACGGCAACTGGTTTAGTGACATCAAATTTAGTATCAATGGTGGTGTAGTTCATTTGCCCATCAAACCAACGATATAATGGCACTAAATTCTCGGCATAAACAAAAGTCCCTTTAATAGATTTATAGGTATAGCGATGTTCGCCATTGCCTTGCGTATAACCATGCTCATGATAACCTTCACCATTACGGGTGCGTCCAGCAGTCCGCCAATCCCAATCAGTCATGGTTGCAACGCCACCGCGAGCAAATTCAGGAATATGGCAGGTTTGACATGCAACGCTGGAAATATGGTCATTACGTTTAAATGCAGCGAGTGAATCAACTGGATGCGGTTTTAAACCATGACAGGATTCGCAAGTTGCCACGTCACGACGTTGCCCTGGTTTTCCGGCACCTTCATGGTCTTTAGCATCCATGCGATAACGGCTGCCTGCCCAAACATGTTGTTTGGTGACATGACAAGCAGTGCAGGCGAAATTCAAGCCATCAACGCCCATGTGTACGTCTAATTTACGCGGTGGATTTTTTAATGCAGAAGATAAATCACCGTGTTTCACATTATCGCCACCACCACCATTAAAATGGCACGCACCACAATTAGCGCGTTGTGGTAAATCAACATTCTGAGCGACCAGTGATAAATCTATTGCTGGTTTGCCTTGAAACATGACAGAACAGGCTGGACTGCCAGCACTGTTTGGTGTTTTATAATAAGTGCCGGTAGTATCATGGCAGACTAAACAATCAATGTTGGTTTCATCTTTAAAATCAAAATGTTCATCTTTCCAACCATATCCGGCATGGCATTGAGCGCACATCCCTTCATTGCCGCGTGCGTTTGTACAAAAGTTATTGATGAGATGTTTTTTACCAAGCATTTGTCCCGTTTCTGGATTGCGCCATTCCCAAGTCCAATGGATGTTTTTCATAAAATGCTTGCCTGTTTCCGTATGGCAACTCAGGCAGGCTTTCGTCACTTCTGGTCCAGAAGCAAAGGGCTTTTTCAAGACCTCAAATTTTGTGTGATCGGCAGTACCGCCGGTGAGTGGACCGGAAATTTGCGCTGGCGCAGGTTGCACCGTTGCCGGTGGAGTGGGCCAATTATCCGTTGCCATCGGTGCCGAGCTAATACATAACCCTATCAATAATAAAATAATTTTTCCAAGCGGTCGCATAACGTCCTCCAAATTGTGCTGCTATCACTTAGCGATGAAACACGCAAATGTGCGACGGTATCCTGCGAGAAGTTCGTCACAGTTTCCATGACGTGCGGCAAGCGCGGTGCGGAATGACAAGCGCAAAGATGACTTGACGCCATGCGTTTTGATTCGGACACTTAGCACAGTTTGAAATTCACAACTGAATGCTTGAAAATTGGAGACATCACGTGCTTGAACAAATCACCGAACGCCTGTTGTATGCCAGCCGTTGGTTATTAGCGCCGATTTATTTGGGATTGTCGCTGACATTGATGGCGATTGGGTTTAAATTCTTTTACGAAATTTATCACCTGTTTACGCACTTATTGACGATGAGTGAATCCGACATGGTGTTAATTGTGTTGGCAATGATTGATTTATCGTTGGTTGCGAGTTTGGTGGTGATGGTGATGTTTTCTGGATATGAAAATTTTGTGTCTCGAATTGATGTGCGTGAGGGTGATGATCAATTGGATTGGTTAGGCAAACTTGATTCTAGCACCTTAAAGTTGAAGGTGGCAGCATCTATTGTGGCGATTTCTTCAATCCATTTGTTGCAGGAGTTTGTGAATGTTCAAAATGTGCCAAATGATAAGTTAATGTGGTATGTTATTATTCACTTAACTTTTGTGGTGTCTGCGGTATTGATGGGTATTTTAGATCGGATTGCGTTTTCAGCGCACCGTAGCCCAGATCATAGTACAGCTCCGACGCTTGCACCGCCGCCGCAACACCATTAAGCGTGACTGGTATTGCGAATATGCGGAAAAAAAACGCCGCATGATGCGGCGTTTTTTAATCTCATTGCAACCAAGGCTTATTTTTTGTTGGTGTCGATGTTAACCAACGTATAAGCGGGACAGGTGCGCAGATATGCAGTGCCAATTAACACCAAACCAATTAAACCGATCAGGTTGTGGTCGATCAGACCGAATAAAATGACTGCAATACCCGCACCAAAACGCAGGTTCCGATCCATTTCACCGATGTTTTTAGGCATATTCATTTGTGTAATCCTAATTGGAAATGAGTGAGTTGACGTTCACGGCACAGACCGTGTATTTGAGTGTACGCGAATCTTACGCCCATTGTCGCTACTAAAAACCGATGACAATCTCAAAGGTTTGTATACGCCGTCCCCGCCCTTGCCTTGAAACGATTTCAAGGTCTGATGTGACTCTATGCGTATGGATTAACGTCCAGCCGTAGCGGGTCTGGACGATGCAAAAAGCACGGGAGGCATCCTATCGACAGGTTTAAAGCCGTGTCAATTCGGTATAAAAACGTATTTTTTTTGAAAATAGCGCGAATTTTAGCCAATAGTTAAGTTACGCGCCCTGACATTTCTAAAACCTCGGATGTCATCATGTCGTCTCCATTGCAATCAGACCCACCCGCATCCGCTCTGCATCCGCAGCGCCGTCGGCTTTATAACCTCTTGGCATGGCTGTGTTTTGGGCTGGGATTCCTCGGCATGGTGGTGCCGCTGATGCCGACGACCGTGTTTTGGATCGGCGCAGCGTGGCTGTGGCTGCGCAGCCATCCGCAGCGGGTGCGCTTTTTGGTTGAGCATCCGAGCTTCGGCGCATCCATCCGCAGCTTTTTAGAACACGGCGAAATTTGTCGCACCGGCAAAACGGCGGCAGTTAGCAGCATGGCGGGTAGTTATGTGCTGTGGTGGTTATTGGTACAACCGAGTGCCATCAGCGCCACCATCGTCGCCGCCATTCTCGGCAGCGTCGCGCTGTGGATTGTCACTCGACCCACTCGTCGTCCCTATCCCGTTGCTGCACCCGTCACCGTCACCTTGATGCCCACCAAGCGCCAGCCACCTCCGCTCTAAAACGATGCGCACTCTGTTATTGCTCGACAACGGCTCGCGGCGGGCGGAATCAACACTGATGCTGCGCCATCTCGCCGCCCAACTCGCTGCTCGCTGTGGCGAAGCGGTGTTGCCCGTCTCGCTGCTACATTCCGATCAGGTGCCAATTGCGCAATTGGACGGGCAAGCGGCAGCCACACTTGCGCCAACGCTGCGGCAGTTATGCGCGGCCGGACAACGTGAGTTTGTGCTGATTCCACTGTTTTTTGGCGCGAGTCGGGCGCTCACTGACTTTATTCCCGCGACCGCAGCTGAGGTCGCCGCTGACTGTGGTCATTTTCATTGGCAACTCGCGCCGCCGCTCTGTCCGCTGCCAGCAGGTGAACCGCTGTTAGTGGACATCATGGCCGCACAGGTGGCAGATGCCGCTGCCGCGCTGGAACATGCCATGCCGCGAGTGGTGCTGGTCGATCACGGTTCACCCGTGCCAGCGGTGACGGCGGTGCGGCAATGGATCAGCACCCAGTTGGCGCAGCGGTTGGGGATGACGGTGGCGCAGGCGGTGATGGAGCGCCGCGCTGGTGCGGCTTACGATTTCAACGGGATGCTGTTGGAAGAGTGGCTGCAACAACAGGCGGCAGTCGATGCGATCACGCCGGTGATTGTGGCGCTGTTATTCATCGCTGCGGGTCGCCACGCCGGCGCGAATGGCGATCTGGCGACGATCATCGCACGCGCCACTGCGCCACATCCCAACTGGCGGGTGGTGATGACGCCACTGGTTGGCAGTCATCCGCTGGTGGTGGACATTTTGCAGCGCCGAATTCCCGCGCCAGCGTGACGTTGGCAATCAACGAACGTGCTGGCGCAACCACTCTCGCGCTGCGACCGCATCCTGTTGAATTTGCTGTTGTAAAGCGGCGAGCGAATCAAATTGCAGCTCCTCACGCAGCTTGTAGCAAAACTCCACCGCCAGATGCTGCCCGTAAATTTGCGCATTAAAATCAAAGAGATGCACTTCTAGCCGGTCATCACGTCCGCTGACAGTCGGGCGCGTCCCGATGTTAGCAACGCCTGGCTGCGGCACCGCGCCCAGCCCGTACACCCGCACCGCGTACACACCGCGCAGCGGACTCACCTGACGATGTAAGTTGATGTTTGCAGTAGGAAAACCCAGCGCCCGCCCGCGTTGCTCGCCATAACCCACCCGCCCTTCAAGCCGATACGGACGTCCCAACAGATGCCGCGCTTGCGCCAAATCACCCGCCGCCAGCGCCGCTCGCACCCGTGTGCTGCTGATGCGGGCGTTGTTGTGCGTGATCGTGTGGAGATTGTCCACCGCAAAGCCGGCATCTGCGCCCATCTGCTGCAATAACGCATAATCGCCGCCGCGCTGGTGCCCAAAGCGAAAATCATCGCCGACCAGCAAAAAGCGCACGCCCAACCCTTCAATCAACAACCGCTGCACGAACTGCTCCGCCGCCAGCGCCGCCAATTTCGGGTTAAATTCCAATAACATGACGCGCTCGATGCCGTCGTCACGGATCGCCGCGAGCTTCTCACGCAGCCGAGTTAAACGCGCTGGCGCGGCAGTGGGGCGAAAAAACTCCAGCGGCTGCGGTTCAAATGTGATCACGGTGGCGGGCAAACCGAGATCGCGCCCCCGCGCCAACAAGCGTTTGAACACGGCGCGATGACCCAGATGCACGCCATCAAAGTTGCCGATGGTCGCAACGCAACCGTGATCGGCGGGGCGCAAATTATGTAATCCTCGAATCAGTCTCATAATTCTATTTCAAATAACTGGCAACGATGGTGGTCATTATTCTGGCAATAAATCAATTTGACGATTGGTGTTGACCGCTGGCGCATTAGCTAACACCTCAAGATTTAATGGTAAATCGGCACGACACTGATCTTCAACCATTTCGCGCACGGTCACAATCTGAATACGCGGATAATCCCGTTGCAATAACTCGTGATAGTAGCGCCCCGCTGCCAGTGCTTCATCGCGCATTGGTTTGGTTGGCTCTTCCAGTGTGATTAAAATTGCCATCACTGCCTGTTCGCGCTGGCGATCACTATTTAATGTCGCAATATCGTTGCGCTGCACCTTGCCGGATTTTACTTGCAAAATCACTTTTTCAGTGCTCTGGTGTCCGCTGACAATATACGCAATGCCATCAATGCCATCAATGCCATCAATGCCATCAATGCCTTTATCGGCACCTTTTTTATCGTTGATGATAGCGCGGTTTTTTGTATAAGTGAGCACCGCCCATTTTTCAAATTCTTTGCGCAGCCGATCATCCTTTTTATGTGCCAACGCTCGCGCTGAATCCATATCACGCGGAATGCCACTTAAAACAATCTGATTGACTGCGTCCGCACCGAAACTATCTTCTAACCGTCTCAAAATCAAGGCAATGCTTTGATAAGTGATGTCAATACCAATCCATTGTCGTTTTAAGCGTTGCGCAACGGCAACGCTGGTGCCGCAGCCGCAATACGCATCTAACACCACATCGCCTTCATTACTGCTGACTTGAATAATCCGCTCCAATAACGCCTCTGGCTTTTGTGTGGGATAGCCGAGGCGTTCACCGCCAAACGTGCCAATTTGCCCAATATCATCCCAAAGATTACTGACAGGAGCACCTTTTTCTTCAACAAAATAATGTTTATACACTGGATATTTTGACGTAGATATTATTTTTGCTTCACCCGCTGCTAACAGTGCGTTTAATCTTTCCGCCGACACTGTTTTTAACGGATTCCACTTAAAACGTCGTCCTTGTTCGTCTACTTTATCGTAGCGTTTTATTGCACCAACACCATAGGGTTTTGTTGCCTTATTAAACAGATATTCTGACGTTTTGCTGTACAATAAAATGCTATCCGTATTCGTTGGAAATCGCCGCGCTATTGCTTTACTGCTTCCCGAATTAAAAGTTCTTTCCCAAATGATTTCGTTCAAAAAATCTCCGCCGCGTGGACAAAAAATGCTATCTAAAATCAGTTTCAAATAATGACTGCATGTTGGATCACAATGTAAATAAAAACTGCCAGTTGGTTTTAATACGCGCCAAATCGCGTTAATTCGTTGCGTCATGCTGATAAGATACGCCAATAAACCACCAGTGCCTAACACGGCTTTTAAGCCTTTCATCAACTCAATGGTTTGCGTGGTGTAGTCGTGTTGATTAGTGAGAATATCGGCAAAACCAGCATCAGCCAATTCGTTCCACGTCCAAGTATCAATAAATGCTTGCGCTTGTGCTGCGTCATCTTTACCGATGTTGTTATAAATCTGAAAATAGTTGCGTTTAGAATTAAACGGCGGGTCGATATAACATAAATCGACGGACTCTTCTTTAATTTTCTTGCGCAAAATGTCCAAATTATCGCCATAAAACAATTGGTTCATCATTTTCTCCGCTGATTATACCCGCGTTGTACCGCACGATTTGCGCGATATCTCTATTGCTACTCATTTTTAGTCATCTGCGACAGTTATTTTTCTAGTAAAAATATAAATTCACGATTCGGTTCAATTGCATCGCGTAACCACTGATGCGTCCATTTCATTTCTGCCATAACATTCTTTTTATAATCAAGCTCTATCGTTTTTCTTATTTTTCCATTTTTTTCTAGTATTGCGTGTAGTTCAGCAGAAGTTGCTTTACCGCCAGAGCTATAGGATAAAGCAATAAATGGTGATCTTGACGCACTAATGAGGCGATCTATTGCTTTGACTGCAATAAAACTTCCATCATTGTCTTTTCTGAATTCTTCAAATACGCTTGATGCCACAGTATCAGAGGTGTCTTGACGCCGCAATGCTGCGCCAAATATCGAGGGGCGATCATTTTTACAAATCGTTGTCCAAATATGATAATACGCTGCATATCGAACGCGTGAGGGCGGCATTTTTTCATTATTTGATCCGTATGGAGGATCGAAGTAAGAAAAGTCTGCTATAACAGTATTGATAGAATTGAAAATATCACCTTGAATCACAACGTTGTTGTGAATGTTGGGAAAAACAAGCGGGATTCGCAACTGCATCGTTTTATAACTGCGCGGCGACCAGTTTTTAAGATAAGAGGTAAAATGACCGAGTGTGTTTTCCACTTCATCAAGCGCCAAAATTAAACTCGTTAAAGCCACAGTATGTTCTACTTCGCTCAATTTTAGAGAATCAATTTCGCGCCTAATACCATCAAGTTTGCGTGTGTTGTGAACTTGCCAAGGTTTTTTCTGACCGTTAGCTTGAATTGCGCTACCGTTGTTATCTACACCACCATAATTTTCTGTAAACCAACCATCAAAACCATCAACAGCATTAAGATGTTTTATCAATTCCAAGTAGTGGTTGGCGGGAAATTGATTTTTTAAGTAGCAGGTTCCAAAAACACTCGACCACACAGAAATATCGTTGCTGACAACCTGAAATCCATTTTTTGCAAAAGCCTGTGAGACGCGTGTCGTACCGGAAAATCCATCGAAAACACTTGATACCGGTAAGCCATCAACTAAAGAAAGAATGTGAGGAATAAGTTTTAATTTTGATCCCACATATTTTATGCCTTGAGTCATCACTGGTTGGATTAGGTCACTACCAAATAATGAAAGCATCGGCGCTGGTAACATTTACTCTTTTCCGTTCTTTAATTTTTCAATATCAGTTGCAATGATGCGAAGTGCATCAGTGTGACCTGTTTCACTAGCAACTAGCGCATGAGAAAATAGTTGCACTAAAGTGTGGTTGTGGGCATAGTCAATCCATCCATCTGTAATGCTATCAAAAAATGAAAGAGCATTTTTAGTATGCGTCCACAAGCCCCGTTGTAGTGCATTGGCAGTAGCATTTCCGTATCGCACCTCGCAAATATAGTTGTTTGATGCGTCATAAAACTTATAAACTGGATGTTTTCTGCCTGAGCCTGCGCTCTCTTTTTGAATCAATGCCGTGCTGCTTTTCGCTTTTATCCCGTCAAAAACAAGAATGTTACAGCGGTGATTTTTCTCATCATAGATTAGTGGCAAGACGTTCATCTCATCGAACTGAGCTAACGCTGGACTTTGGAATACTTCATCAATTATTTTAGGGTTTTCAATTTTTTCACCATAACCACTGAGTAACGGATAAATTTGAAAGTTTTTATCTGTTGATAGCTGTAAAGGCCCATCGCCATACGCCTTCAGACTTACTGGGAAATTTACCTTTGTAATATCATTGTGAATAGTAATATCTTCCTCTTTTGATTTGGCTCGAAACAAATCTTTTCCCACATGAACGGATTGAAATTCATACATGTATTGGTTGATAAACTCGGCAATAGCAATTTCTGCAAGATCGCCATGTGTTTTGTTTCCGATTAAGCGCATCGTAAAGATATTACTTAAAGTAGTCACTATCAGTGAAGGGCGTTTTTTAATCAAGAGACGCAGGCGGTTTGTGAAATCTTTGTATGCAGCATCAGACATGGTTGTAACTTCTTTCCTATTTTAATTGCACATACTATAAATGTTTTTAGTAACCATTGCACTCATCATGCGTTGGTGTAAATTGAACGCATGATCTGTTGCCGGTGACACATACACGCCCTGTATTGATTCACACAGAATTGAGCGTCCGCGCCTGTCGCAATCCTCACAATTCACCCGCGCTCGCCCCACAAAAAACGCATCTTAACAACAACTTATCGCTAAAATTGGCGTTAGGCACAGCATTTGCTTATTCCAACCGCAAGCGTTGTCAATTGCGCAAAACAGTTGGTTTGGTAGCGGCGGAGGCGGGTGATGGCAATAACAGTATTAAATCAAGGTGGAAAAACCGCGCTTACGGGCTGCGCGGCGAGCAGTTGCGGCAGCAGTGCCGACGCGCTGGCGCAATTACCAGCAGCGCTGCGGGCAAAAATTAATAATCATCCGTGCTTTTCTGAAGATGCGCATCATCATTATGCGCGAATGCACGTTGCAGTTGCGCCTGCTTGTAATATTCAATGCCATTATTGCAATCGTAAATATGATTGTTCTAATGAATCGCGCCCCGGTGTTGTTTCCGAAGTATTAACGCCAGATCAAGCGGTTAAAAAGACGTTGGCAGTGGCGGCTGCAATTCCACAAATGACTGTGTTAGGAATTGCCGGCCCCGGCGATCCACTCGCTAATCCTGCTCGCACGTTTGAAACATTCCGCCAACTTACTGCTAAAGCGCCAGATATTAAACTGTGCGTGTCTACGAATGGTTTGGCATTGCCAGAAGTGATTGATGAGTTATGCCAACATAATATCGAACACGTCACGATTACCATCAACTGCGTTGATCCCGACATTGGTGCGCAGATTTATCCTTGGATTTTCTGGAATCATCGCCGTATTAAAGGACGCAAAGCCGCTGAGATTTTAATTGCGCAGCAGCAGAAAGGTCTGGAGTTATTGGTAGCGCAGGGCATTTTAGTAAAGGTGAATTCGGTATTAATTCCCGGCATTAACGATGAACACTTAAAAGAAGTTAGCCGCATTGTGAAAGCCAAGGGCGCATTTTTGCATAACGTGATGCCGTTAATTTCTGAGCCAGAACATGGCACCTTTTATGGTTTGACCGGGCAGCGCGGACCAACGTCAGCAGAATTGCAAACGCTGCAAGATGCTTGCGCCGGTGATATGCGGATGATGCGCCACTGCCGCCAATGTCGCGCTGATGCAGTCGGAATGCTCGGTGAAGATCGCGGGCAAGAATTCACACTCGATAAAATTGAACAATTGGATGTTGATTACGCAGCGGCAATGGTGCAACGCGCTAAAGTTCATGCCGCAATTGAAGCAAAACGCGCAGCGCCTGCGCCAATCACGCCAACTGCGCCGCTCGTGACATTAAATCCACAATTCCGCACATCCCGCCCGGTGTTAATGGCGGTGGCGAGTGGCGGTGGTGGTTTGGTGAATCAACATTTTGGTGAAGCCAATGAGTTTTTGATTTATGAAGCGTCTTCTCGCGGGGTGCGTTTAGTTGGAGCGCGAACTGCTGGACGTTATTGTCACGGTCCGGCGCAATGCGATGACAGCAGTGCGCAAAGATTTGCAAAAATTTTGCGGGTGCTTGCCGGTTGTGAGGTAGTTTTGTGTGCCAAAATCGGTTATGAACCTTGGCAACAATTAGAAGCGGCGGGGATTATTCCGAATAGTGAACACGCGCTCGAATCAATTGAAACGGCTGTGGCGGCGGTTTACCAAGAGTTGAGCGCCAACGGTCGTTTTAGTGCGGCTGCAGTTGCCACGCAACGGCGTTCGGCGTAAGCGCAGGAATTGACGATCATGGCTTTAACCATTATTGATGCGTGCGTGAATTGTTGGGCGTGTGAACCATTATGTCCGCAGCAGGCGATTCATGCCGCAAAACCGCATTTTTATATTGATGCGACGCAGTGCAGCGAATGCAGCGGGGATTTTGCTGATCCGCAATGCGCCAGCATTTGTCCAGTTGAGGGCGCAATTGTGGATGCTGCTGGAATAGCGTTAAATCCGCCGGGTTCATTAACTGGAATTACTCCAGAGCGCATGGCAGCATTGCAACTAAAACGTCATGCGCCAACACCGCTGCATGTGATTGAATAACTGTTTTTACAACCCACTGATAAATTGAGGAACGTTTGATTATGGCACTGGTGACTTTTTCTAATCCTGAACACAAGGATAAAACCGTGTATGCGGTTGCGGGCAGCCACACGGAAACGCTGCTGAAATTAGCCAAAGAGAATAAAATCGCAGTGAATCACGATTGCCAAGATGGTGAGTGTGGACATTGTGTGGTGCGCGTGACGAGTGTTGATAAGAAAACGCAGCGCATGGGTTATCATTTGACCGAGAAAGAACAAACAGTATTGCGGCAGTTGGGCAAATTAACTAAGGATGAGATTGATCAGTTATTGCTGGATGATTTGCCGAGTGAATGGCGGTTGGCGTGTCAGATGATTGTCCGCGATGAAGATATTTTAGTGGAGTATTGAGTGATGCCAGCCCTCGCTCGTAATGACAGCCAAAATGCCAGCCATGTGTTTGAGCGTTTAATGGCGCGAGCGATGGGAAGAGACAATGATCATGCTTTTGCGAGCATGATTGCGACACGAGCGACTGGTGGCGGGGCGTTGCCGGCATGGTTGGGATTGGAGTTGACGGCGTTTCGCCAGTTGATGACCTATCATTTTCCGGGTGTGTCGCCAGATGTGTTGGCGGCGACGGATGGCGGCGCTCCGCTGACGGCGCAGCGGCATGAGGAACGTCAGGAGTTGATCGCGCTGTTGTTGGCGCAGCGGGCGGGTCATTCACATTCGGAAGTGTGGGTGGCGCAGGTGATCGCGGCGGGCTGCATGGCGAACGATCATCTGTGGCACGATCTGGGGCTGTGGAATCGCGGCGAGTTGACGGCGTTGGTGCAGCGCAATTTTCCGGCGCTGGCGGCGCGGAATGTGGCCGATATGAAATGGAAACGCTTTTTTTACAAACAGTTATGCGAGGCAGCGGCGGTGACTGTCTGCCGCGCTCCTTCCTGCGAGGTTTGTGTTGACTATGCGCTTTGCTTTGGCGCTGAAATCTGACGCGCTTGCGCTTGATTTTCCTACCAATTCGTTGCCAAACCGCGCTGTTGCTGCCTATTTAGGGATGGCGATTGGCGATGCGCTGGGTGCGACGGTCGAGTTTTTAACTCCGCGTGAAATCGTGGCGCAGTACGGCGAGCATCGTGACATTGTCGGTGGCGGCTGGCTGCGGCTGCGTAAAGGGCGGGTGACTGATGACACGGAGATGAGTTTGGCGCTTGGGCGCAGCATTTTGAGCAGCGGCGGGGTGAATGCGGACGCGGCGGCGGAGGCATTTAGCGCGTGGATGCGCACCAAACCGGTGGATATTGGCAACACGGTGCGGCGCGGCATTCGTCATTATCGTCAGACCGGTGAGCCGGAGGTGCCGCTGCATGAATACGACGCGGGTAACGGAGCTTGTATGCGCACCTTGCCGATTGCGCTGTACACGTTGGGCGCGGATGTGGCGACGATAGCGGCGGCGCATCGGGCGCAAGCCTATGTCACACATCACAATTTAGTTTCTGATGCGGGCACGTTGGCGGTGATTCAGATGGTGCAAGTCGGGCTGCGCGGCGGGACTTGGCAGGAGTTGCGCGATTTGACCAAGGCGCTGGTGGCGGCAGATGAGCGATATGCGTTTGACCGGCGGCGGATGGAAAATCCCAGCGGTTATATTGTCGATACTTTGCACGCGGTGTTTCAGGCGTTATTTGCAACCGATAGTTTTGAAACTGCGTTAATTGATGTGGTCAATCGCGGCGGTGATGCCGATACGACTGGCGCGATTTTAGGAATGATTGCTGGCGCGTTTTATGGATTGGAAGCAATTCCAAAACGGTGGCTGGCGGCATTGGAAAAAGATACTGCGCTGGAGTGTCAAGAGCAGGCATTAGCGTTAATTGCTGCTGCGCCGTATTAAATAACCGCCCGATCTCAAATCCCCCAGCCTTCCTTTTTCAAAGGGGGGCTTTTTTTTTGCCTTTTTAGCCGATAATGATGCAAATGAAATAATGATGGCGGCGAGTCATTGACATGTTGATGTCCGAACGAGTGGCGATGATTTTAGCGGCGGGGCGCGGCGAGCGGATGCGCCCGTTGACCGATCACACGCCGAAACCGTTGCTGCCAGTCGCTGGTAAACCATTGATTGTGCATCATATTGAGCGATTGGCGGCGGCAGGTTTTCGCCAACTGGTCATCAATCACGCTCATCTTGGTGCGCAAATTGTGGCGGCGCTCGGCGATGGCACGGCGTTTGGGGTGCAGATTCGCTATTCCGCTGAAGCGCGGGCGCTGGAAACTGGTGGCGGAATTGTGCAGGCGTTGCCGTTGTTGGGAAATGCGCCGTTTGTGGTGATTAACGGCGATATTTGGACGGATTATGATGTTAAACAGCTCACGCTGGCTGAGGATGATCTAGCGCAGCTCGTGTTGGTGGACAATCCGCCGCATCATCCGACGGGTGATTTCCGGTTGGACGGGGGGCGCGTGTGGGCGGACGGTGCGCCGCGCTTGACGTTTAGCGGGATTGGGTTGTATCGACCGGCGTTGTTTGCGGGTTGTGCGGTGGGTGCATCATTGCCGCTGGCTCCGCTGCTGCGGGCGGCGATGGCGGCGGGGCGGGTGAGCGGACAGTGGCATCGCGGGCGCTGGTTTGATATTGGGACGCCGGAGCGGTTGGCAGAATTAGATCAATTATTGCGGGCGGATTAACCTGGGAGCGGCACCGATGTTTCATTTCCATTCAGTTTTATTATTAACGCGCTGGCTTTTGGTGTTTTGTTTTATTGGTAGTTTGAGTTTTTCGGCGGGGGCTGCAACTATTACGGTTACTAATATAGATGACAGTGGTGTTGGTTCTTTGCGGGATAAAATCACCAATGCAAGTGCCGGAGATACGATTAGCTTTGATTCGGTGCTTGCAGGTCAAACGATTACCTTAGCGAGTCAAATTATAATTGATAAATCACTGACAATTGATGGTTCTGGTGCGCCGGGGTTAATCATTAGTGGTAATAATTTATGGCGCGTGTTTTACGTTAATTCTGGTATTGAAGTGACGCTTTCTGATTTGACAATTAAAAAGGGGAAGGCTGATTATGGGGCTGGTGTTTATAATGCTGGAGATTTAACTGTCACAAACTGCATGATACAAGATAACGCAAGCACTAGTTCAAGTCATGGTGGCGGTGGGATTAAAAACACGGGCACTTTAAGTGTTAAAAATAGCACATTTTCAAACAACACTGCGACAGGAATTGGTGGAGCGATATTTAATGATGGATCAACCACAGCAGCAGTAGCGACATTAGAAAGTAGCACGTTTGACCAAAATACTGCCAGCACTAAAGGTGGTGGTATTTACAACCATAGTAATAGTAGTTTAACAATTACCAATTCAACATTTTCTGCCAATCGTGCAAGTAATTATTACGGCGGTGGAATTTTTAATGCGGGAACTTCTGGTGCATTAAGCGTTGGAGTTTTATCTATAATCCATAGCACCTTTTCGGAAAATTACGCTAAGGAACAAGGCGGGGGAATTTACAACGATGGCTATTTAGAAATAGCCAACACTATTGTTTCTGCTAACTCCGTTGACTCAGGCGGATATGGACCAGAAATTTTTAATGGAACCTATAATGGCGGATATACATTTTCACCATCTGGCAACAACGTTTTTGGTTTTGCTGGTGGTATAGGAATCAGTATTAATACAAGTATATTTACTGGCGATTGTTATTGTATTAGTCCATCTAGCACACTATTGCTCAGTGACATCATTGGCGCATTACAAAACAACGGCGGCTCTACTTTAACCCGCGCTCCGGTAATTAGCGGTTTGGCGCACAATGCCGGTGATAATGCGTTGGCTGCTGGATTAAGTTTCGATCAACGTGGAGAACCTTTTTCTCGTATTGTTGATAGCACCGTTGATATTGGTGCGGTGGAAATTAATTCAGTGAGTTCGTTTGATTTAACTGTGAACATAACTGGCAGCGGTACCGTCACCAGTGAATCCGGCGAAATTAATTGTAGTTCTAATTGTTATGCATCAATTAACTCAGGAACAACTGTCATTCTTACCGCTACAGAAACCAGTGATTCGGTATTCGTCGGTTGGAGTGATAGCGTTTGTTCCGGTACAGGTTCTTGCACCGTGAGAATGGACGCAGTAAAAACTGTCACCGCGAATTTTGCAATCACACAAAAAACACTTTCTATTAGCAAAGTTGGCAATGGGCGCGTCTTCACTGATGATAATGCCATCAATTGTGGTGAGACTTGTTCTAATAATTTCAATTACGGTACCAATGTGACACTCAAAACAAGTGCCGACGCCGGTTATGTATTCAATGGTTGGAATGTTTGCACTGGCAGCGATAGTTGCACCGTCACGATGGACGGAAATAAACACGTCACCGCAACATTTACTGCAATCACTTATCCAATTGCCATTACCATTGCTCCAACGGGCAGCGGTACTGTCAACTGTACTAATAATCCAGTCGCCTACGGCGGCAATAGCATCTGCACCGCTGTAAATAACTCCGGTTATACATTTAATGGATTTAGCGACGATTGCGTGGGATCGACTTGTGAATTCAAAAATGTCACCTCCAATAAAGCCGTGACTGCCAACTTCACGCTCAATACCTATTCAATTACCGCAACCGCCAATCCAACTGCGGGTGGAACCGTGAATTGTTCACCGAATCCAGTTGTGTATGGCGGCATGAGTGAATGCACTGTCACCACCAATACCGGTTATACGTTTAACGGATTTAGCGACGATTGCAGCGGCACAACTTGCGAATTAACTAATGTCACCGCAAATAAAACCGTGACTGCCAATTTTATTGCTATTCCTATCGCGCTCACCGTCACCAGCGCAGGCACTGGCGTTGGCACCATTACCAGCGTTCCTGCTGGAATCAATTGCAGCACTAATTGCACTGCGAATTTTGCCAGCGGTTCCGAGATTATTTTGAATGCCACCGCTGCAACTGGTTCCACATTTACCGGCTGGAGCGGCGGCATTTGTTCTGGCACTAGCGCGTGTACATTGCACTTAAGCGCCGCGCAAACTGTTATTGCAACCTTTCGCCACAGCGCCGCAACTTTGGGACTAAATGACACGGGTATTAACACCTGCGGCAATGCCAACACTAATCGCTTGTCGTGTCCGGTTGCAGGTTTTCCGCGCCAAGATGCTGAATATGGCACCAATCAGTTTGATTTCACTAAATTGGATTTATCCGGTAATGAATTAGCTGCAACTGCGACAAATCATGCTTGTGTGCGCGACAATGTCACTGGCTTAATTTGGGAAATCAAAACCAAAGATGGTGGCAGTCGTGATCATAAATCGCTGTATTCATGGACAGAGCGGCTGGCTTATGTCGAAAAGGTCAATGCTGCGCACTTGTGCGGGTTTAATGATTGGCGGGTGCCTGATATTAAAGAACTCACCGGCATTGTGAGTTATCAACATGTGATTCCTAAACCGGCAATTGTAACCAGTTATTTTTCTGATTTAGATAAAATTGGTACCTTGGGATTTTGGTCAGAAGCAACCAGCTCTGATATAGCAAGCAGTGCCTGGTTTCTTTATTTTACCAATGGCGCAGCCAATTACGGCAAGCACAATAAAAAGTATCACTTGCGCCTCGTGCGCGGTGTACCAGCTAAGAATGTGTTGGTTGATAATGCTAACGGCACCATTTCCCAAACCAATACCGGTTTAATCTGGGCAAAATGCAGTGAAGGTCAAACTGGCGATACTTGCGCAGGCACTGCAACAATAATGACTTGGGAACAGGCACTTGTGACTGCCAGCAATTCTAATTTAGGCAATTATTCCGATTGGCGGCTGCCTAACATTAAAGAATTGCAAACGTTAATTGAATACGAGCGCGACGGCGCTGCAAAACTCAATAGCAATTATTTTCCGAATACGCCCACGACTGCATTTTGGTCAAGTACGCCCTTTGCGTTATATGCCCGTAATGCGTGGTATTTATATCCGAATGGTTATCTTGGCTCGTTGGCGCGGACTAAAACCCTTCACGTTCGTCTCGTCCGCAATCAATAACACGCGCTATTCCCAGCGCCAGCGTCACATCGCTGTATCATGCAGCGATCCGCTGGTTGCCAGCTTCACTGCGATTTTTATCTCACCATGACTCACGCACTTCCTACCGGCGCAGCGTTGCTGCTCGATGTACTCACTGAACTCGGCGTTGATTATCTGTTTGGGCACACCGGCGGCGCTGTCATTCCGATTCACGTTGAACTCAATAAACGGTTGCGGCGCGGCGCTCGCGTGCCCAGTTTCATTCTCTGTCGGCAAGAAGGCGGTGCCGGTCATGCTGCCGAAGGCTATGCGCGGGTGAGCGGACGGGTTGGCGTCGCGCTGGCCACTTCCGGTCCGGGCGCAACCAATCTCGCCACGCCAATTGCTGACGCCTACAAAGATTCGCTGCCGACGCTGTTTATCACCGGTCAGGTGCCGAGTGGCGCGATTGGTACCGATGCGTTTCAAGAAGTTGACACCGTCGGCATGACCCGCCCGATTTCTAAACACAATTATTTGGTTAAAGACGTGCGCGATCTCGATTGGGTGCTGCGCGAAGCCTACGCGCTGGCGCAGCAGGGACGCCCCGGCCCGGTGGTGGTGGATATTTGCAAAGATGTCCAACTCGCGCCGGTGACGACGCACAACCCGCCGCGCCAGCGTCACCGCGAGCTGCTGCCATTTGATACGGCGCAAGCCACCGCCATTCTCGACGCGCTCACGCAAGCCGAGCGTCCGGTGGTGAAAGCTGGCGGCGGCATCATTCACGCCAACGCAGCCGCTGCGCTGCGCACCTTTGCCGAACAGTTTGACGTGCCCGTGACGACGACATTTAACGCGCTCGGCACCTTACCCTTTGATTTCCCGAATAATATCGGAATGCCGGGAATGCACGGCACGATCCCGGCAAATTACGCGCTGCGCGATGCCGATTTCATTTTGACGCTGGGCGGACGTTTTGATGATCGGGTGGCGGTGCGCGGGTTTGCGAGCGGCAAACGCATCGCACATGTTGATATTGATCCGTCGGAAATCGACAAAATGATCGCCACTGATCTGGCGCTGGCAGCCGGGCTGGAGGACTTTTTCGACTTCACCCGCACTTCCGGGCGCACCGCGCAGCATCCGGCGTGGCTGGCGCAGATCGGGCAATGGCGCGAACAAATGCCCAAACCCTATGAATTATCAGCATATATCAAGCCGCAAACCGTGATTGAACTGGTCTCAGAATTGACCGCCGGTCAAGCCACCGTTGTCACCGGCGTTGGGCAACATCAAATGTGGGCAGCGCAGTACTACCGCTTTCAACGTCCGCGCCAGTGGGTCAGCTCCGGTGGATTGGGCACGATGGGATTTGGATTACCGGCAGCAATTGGCGCGTGGTACGCCGATCCGCGTCGCCCCGTGATTTTATTTGATGGCGACGGCAGTTTTCAGATGAACATTCAAGAGCTTGGCACCGTCGTAGCCAATCGCATTCCATTAAAAATGTTCGTATTAAATAACAGCTTTTTGGGAATGGTGCGGCAATGGGAAGACATGATGGATGGCGGACATCATTATGAAACTTGCCTCGCTCGCATTGCCGATTGTGATGCCGATTGCACTGCCTTAGATCAAACCTGTCGGCGACAAATTCCCAATCTCACCGGCTTGAAATACGTTTATCCGCGCTTGAATACGATGCGAATTAAAGACCCCGCCACGTTGCGGGAACAACTCATCGCTGCGCTTGCCGATCCCGGACCGATGTTGATTGATGTGTGGATTGATAAAGCAGAAAACGTCATTCCGATGGTGCGTCCCGGACATACGCTGGCGCAGATGATTGAATCTTAAAAAAGTTGTCAGTTGACAGTCATTTTGCAATGCAAAAGCGGTGTAATAATTTCACCACCACTGACAACTGACAACCGCCAACGGACAACTCAAAAAACGCCATGCAGCTTAAAACTCAACTTAAATTCATTGGCGTTTTACCTCTATTGATGGCGGTCATCTTTGGTGTGACCGCCTTTCACGGTCATCACCATTTACGCGAATTGCGCGATCTCACCAGCGTTGCGGATGGAATGCTCGATCAAATCGAACAATTAGAAGCCGCAACGCAGCAATTTCTGATCACTCGTGCGCAGACACATCGGCACAAAATGTATCTGTTAGCTGATTCACTCAACATTCAAATTTATTTAACAGAAAAACGCTTTGCTTCATCTACGCCGCCGGAAATCATAGATGAATTACGGCGACATGTTTGGCAATTACATGGCTTGATTTTAGAATTAGATGCGCGTTATTTACCGAATTTAACTGCGCTAGAGATCACCCAGATTCAAGTGCTTGCGCACCGTCTACAGATTGAAATTAGCCAAATTCAACCCCGCTTACATCACCTGCATTATCTCGGTCATCTGCAAACCACACTGTACAGTGACCAACTCTGGCAAACTGAATTCATGTTAATCATTGCCACTGCGCTATTAAGTTTAGCACTCATGGCACCTGTGCTCTGGCGCATTGCGACGGCGCTGCATGTATTAAGTGTTGGTACTTTAGAGCAAGGAACTGGAGATTGTTTCTCTTCGCTACAACTAGCAGGTAATGATGAATTTAATCAACTTGCCAACGAATTTAATCAAATGGCACAGCGGCTGACTCGCGCCGAACATGAGCGCAAAGTTCATTTGAACGAATTAGAAAACGCAGTGCAAGATTTAGAAAATTTTAGTTATTCTGTCTCGCATGATTTACGCGCTCCCCTCCGCGCTATTGATGGTTTTGTGGCGATTTTAATGGAAGAATACGCACCAGTATTAGATACTGAAGGCTTGCGTTTATTCGCCGTTGTCAGCAATAATGCCAAAAAAATGGAGCAACTCATTAACGACATCTTGGCACTATCTCGCGCTGGACGTTTAGAATTAGAACTCAAACCCGTTGATATGAATGCGTTGGTTTACGAAGTCTGGGAACAGTTAATGGAGCGCCATCCTGAGCGCGTAGTGCAATTTGATTGTGCGGAATTACCATCAATTCACGGTGACGCCCGCGCTTTGCGGCAGGTGTGGCAAAATTTATTAGATAATGCGCTCAAATTTACCGCTGGACGTGAATCGGCACAGATTCAAGTGAGTGCCGAACCTCGCGGCGATCTGCTGCGTTATTGCGTGAGTGATAATGGTGTGGGTTTTGATCCCGCTTATCAAAATAAACTCTTTGGTTTATTCTTACGGCTGCACGGGATGGACGAATTTGAAGGCACTGGCGTTGGATTAGCGATTGTTAAACGTTTCATTCAAAAGCATCAGGGTCATGTGGAAGGAACTGGTGTAGTAGGAGAAGGCGCAACGTTTTGTTTTTATTTACCCGTGACGCAATCATCATCTTTGCTTCAAGCAGCTTGATAAAGGATAGGATATGGATCGTGAATTTGCCGTTGATATTCTATTGGTTGAAGATAATCCTAACGATGCAGAGTTAGCGATTCGTGCTTTGAAAAAACATCATCTTGCCAATCGTTTAGAATGGGTAAAAGATGGCGTCGCAGCGTTAGATTTTCTATTCCAACGCGGTGAACATGCTAATCGCTCAAGAGTATTGCCGCGAGTAGTGTTACTTGATTTAAGATTACCTAAATTAGATGGGATTGAAGTGTTAGCGCAAATTCGCGCCAATCCTGAGACTCGTGAATTACCGGTGGTGATTTTAACTTCGTCTAAAGAAGAACAAGATTTGGTGGCGACTTATGAATTGGGCGTTAATAGTTTTGTGGCGAAACCGGTAGCTTTTGATGAATTTGCGCGTACCGTCGCTGAATTAGGTATGTATTGGGTTTTAGTTAATCGCGTTCCGCCTGATATTCGCAATGAATGAACCACTGCGCATTTTATTATTAGAAGATCATCCCGCTGATGCGGAGTTGATTGAACGCTTTTTGAAAAAATCCGGTTTAACGTTGCTTGCCCAGCGCGTTGATCAACGTGAGCCTTTTTTGACGGCGCTCAATGAGTTTTGTCCTGATGCAATCCTCGCCGATTACAGCCTGCCGCAATTTGACGGTTTGCAAGCGTTGACCTTGGTGCGCCAGCGCGATCCTGATCTGCCATTTATTTTTGTCACCGGTGCGCTCGGCGAAGAAGGCGCGGTTGAGCTGCTGTGCAAAGGTGCAAATGACTATGTTCTCAAGCACTTATTAACGCGGCTGCCGATGGCGCTGGAGCGGGCGCTGACCACCTCGCGCCAGCAAAAGGCGCTGCGGCACGCGGAGCAATCATTGCGCGAGAGTGAAGAGCGATTTCGTGCCATCGTCGAAACGACGCTGGATTGGATTTGGGAAGTAGACGTTGACGGGCGCTACACCTACGTCAGTCCCACCTCGCAGCGGCTGCTCGGCTACGCGCCAGCGGAAATGCTGGGGCGTCATTTCACTGCGTTTATGCCGCCCGCCGCCAGCGCAGCGGTCAACGCCCGCTTTGCCAGCATCCTCGCCGCCGCCGCGCCTTTTTCGTTGCTGGAAAATACCTGCCAACACCGCGACGGCAGCTTGGTAGAAATGGAAACCAGCGGCATTCCGATCCTCAGCGCCAGCGGCGAACTGCTGGGCTATCGCGGCATCGACCGCGACATCACCGAACGCAAGCGGCAAGTGGCGACGTTGTTATTGCAAGCGCGTCGTGCCAGCGCCTTGCTGGAATTGCCCCGCGCTGCCGAATCGCGCAATGAAGTTGATTTTATGCAGGTCGGGTTGGAACTGGCCGAGGAGCTGACCGACAGCACCATTTCTTTTGTGCATTTCGTCAATGACGATCAGGAAACCATCGAATTGGTTACTTGGTCACGACGCACGTTGGAACGCTATTGCAACGCTGCGTATGACAGCCATTATCCGGTCAGTGAAGCTGGTCTCTGGGCGGAGGCGCTGCGGGAGCGAGCGCCCGTGATGTTCAACGATTACGCCACCGCTCCGAAGCAACGCGGTTTGCCAGCGGGACATGCCGCGCTCACGCGCTTGATTAGCGTGCCGGTGTTGGATGGCGATCAGGTGCGGATGATTGCCGGGGTTGGCAATAAAAGCAGCTTTTATAACGAGTTAGATGTCGAAAGTCTCCAGCTCATCGCCAATGAAATCTGGCGCATCGTCCGCCAGCGTCGGGCGGAACAAGCGTTGCGCGAGAGCGAGGAGCGGTTTCATGCCTTGTTTGCCAACATGCGCAGCGGCGTGTGCGTGTACGACGCCACTGCTGACGGTTTGGATTTCTGTTTTCACGAGGTCAATTGTGCGGTTGAAAACATTGAAAGCCTCAGTCGCGCTGATTTGATCGGACGGCGCGTCACGGAGGTATTTCCCAACATTGCCGCCAGCGGCTTGTTGGAGGTGTTCCAACGGGTGTGGCGCAGCGGTAATTCTGAATATGTGCCGCTCACGCTGTATCACGACGAGCGCGTCACCGGCTGGCGCGAGAATTTCATTTATCGCTTGCCGCACGGTGAGCTGGTGGTGGTTTACAACGATGTGAGCGAGCGCAAAGCCTTGGAGCTGGCGCTGGAGGAAAGTCGGGAGCGGCTGGAGCTGGCGCTGGAAGGTTCCGACATGGGGATGTGGGATTGGCAGATTCCGAGCGGCGCGGTGCAGCTCAATGATCGCTGGGCGCAGATGCTGGGTTATCAGCTTGCCGATCTGCAACCGCTCACGATTCAGACGTGGTTTGAGCTGACGCATCCAGACGATTTGGCGCTGGCACAAGAAAAATTAAATCAACATTTTCAAGAATTAACGCCGTATTACGAGTGTGAACTGCGCCTGCGCCATAAAAACGGACATTGGTTGTGGGTGTTGGATCGCGGCAAGGTCGTTGCCCGCGATGCGGCTGGTCAACCGCTGCGCATGGCCGGCACCCATCTTGACATCACGGCGCGAAAACGGGCGGATGAGGAATTGCACAAGCTGTTGCTGGCAGTGGAGCAAAGCCCTACGAGCATCGTCATCACCGATCTCAACGCGCAAATTGAATACGCCAATCCAGCTTTTACTCGCGTGTCTGGCTACACCCTCGACGAGGCAAATCACCAAAACCCGCGCATTCTCCAATCTGGGCACACGCCGCGCTCTGTGTATAACGAGCTGTGGGCGACGCTGACTGATGGCGAGGTGTGGCGGGGTGAGTTTCACAATCGCCGCAAAGATGGTTCCGATTATGTGGAATTGGCGATCATCTCGCCGGTGCGCCAGCCCGATGGACGTGTCACGCACTATCTCGCCGTCAAAGAAGACATCACCGCGCATAAGCGGGTGGAAGAGGAGTTGAAACACTACCGCCTGCATTTGGAGGAGCTGGTGGAAATTCGCACGGCGGAATTAAAAAGCACTGAGGAACGTAGTCGCCTGATTCTCGAATCCAGCGCCGATGGGTTGTACGGTGAAGACACCGAAGGCTTTGCGACGTTTATCAATCCCGCTGCCTGCGCGATGCTCGGCTACACCGCAGAACAGGTGCTCGGACAGTCGATGCACGATCTGATTCATCACACTCGTCCCGATGGTTCGCCTTATCCCAAAGCGGAGTGCCCGATTCAGCGTTCTTTGAGCATCGGGCAGATGTTGCGCCAAGATGAGGATGTGTTTTGGCACGCCGACGGTCATCCCTTCCCAGTGGCGTATTCGTCGCATCCGATGTACCGCAACGGCGTCTTGATCGGTGCGGTGGTGAGTTTTTTTGATATTTCGGTGCAAAAACAAACCGAGGCGGCGCGAGAAGCGGCGCTGGTGGAAGCCGAACGGCTGGCGCGGCTGAAAAGCGAATTTCTCGCCAATATGAGCCACGAAATCCGCACGCCACTCAACGCGGTGCTGGGTTTTGCACAAATTGGCGTGCGGCAAAATGACGGGCGCAAGGCGCAGGATTTTTTCAAGCGCATCTTGGATTCTGGGCAATTGCTGCTGGGCATCGTCAACGACATTTTGGATTTCTCTAAAATCGAAGCCGGCAAACTCAGCATCGACCCCGGCGTGATGGACATCCACGCCGTGATCGATCATGCCGCCGATCAGTTGCGCGGGCGGGCGGCGGATAAACAATTGGAGCTGCGGGTGGAGCTGGCGTCGGAGTTGCCGGCAACTTGTGCGGGTGATGGGCTGCGGGTGACGCAGGTGTTGGGCAATCTGTTGTCCAACGCGATCAAATTTACGGAGCGCGGCAGCGTGTGCGTGACGGTGGCAGTGGAAACCCACGCGCTAGATGCGGAGATGGCGCATGAGCGGGAGTGGTTGTGCCTCAGCGTGGCGGATACGGGCATCGGGATGACTGAGACGCATGTGGCGCGACTGTTTCGTCCTTTTGAACAAGCCGACGGTTCGATCACGCGACGGTTTGGCGGCACTGGCTTGGGCTTGGCGATCAGCAAGCGGCTGGTAGACATGATGGGCGGCACAATCAGCGTGATCAGTCAGGTCGGTGTTGGCACTCGTTTTGATGTGCGCCTGCCGCTGCGCGAGCCGCAAGGCGTGATCAATGCGCCAACGCTGGGCAGCGGCTTCACGCCGTTGTCGGTGCATCAGGTGCCACGTCTGCGCGGGTTGGTGATTCTGGTGGCGGAAGATAATCCGACCAATCGGCTGGTGCTGGAGGAATTGCTGCGCGATGAGGGTTGTTGGCTGGTGCAGGTGGAAAATGGGGCGCAGGCGGTGGAGCGGGTGCGTAATAACGATCCCAATGCGTTTGATTTGATTTTGATGGACGTGCAGATGCCGGTGTTGGATGGGATTGAGGCGACGCGGCAAATCCACGCGCTGCGCCCGCAGTTGCCGATCATTGGTTTAACGGCTCATGCGCTGGCTGCCGAGCGCCAGCATTGCCTCGCAGCGGGAATGGTTGATCACGTTGCCAAACCGGTGGATTTAGAACGGTTGGTTGCAGTGATTGTGCAACACACCGCGCCGTTGTCCGCTGCACCACCGATAACTGGAGCCAGTACGACTGCGCCGGTGCTGGCGACGCCGGTTCCGGTGCCAGCAGTTCCAGCAGTGCCGATGCTGGTTGATTGGCAGGCGCTGGCGCAGCGTTATCGGCAGCGGCTTGAATTTTTACCCAAGCTGTTGAACTCGATGCTGGTGAGCAGCGACACGGTGGCGGCGGAGTTGCGTGCGAGCGCGCGAGCGAGCGATTTCACACAACTGGCGTTTTTCGCGCACGGTCTCAAAAGTACGGCTGGCAATCTATTTGCGGTGCCGTTGCAAACGCTGGCGGCGACAACTGAGCGCAGTGCTCGCGCCAAGCTGCCCGAAGCGATCAATCAGGCTTTTCAGCTTGCCGATCAGTTGGAGATGCTGTTGCGCGAGATTCAAGCGTGGTTGCGGGAGCACACGCCTGCGGCGTTGCCAGCCGCGCCGGTGACGCTGGAGCCGACGCTGGTGGCGGAGGTGATCGCACGATTGGAGACGTTGTTGATGATTGATGACACGGCGGCAAATACGATATTTGAAGAAAATGAAGTGCTGTTGCGGCAACAGTTCGGGGAGCTGGCGCAACAATTGGGGCGGCAAATCGAACGTTTTGATTATCAAGCGGCGTTAGACACGTTGCTGGAAATGAAAGATTTGATATAAATCAAGCGGTTATGTTTGGAAGTGAATTTAGACTAGACAAATCAAGAAAAGCCGTTATGATGCGCGTCTCGAAACGCTGGCACACGGAAAGCGCCAATCGCGGGGTCATAGCTCAGCTGGGAGAGCGCAACACTGGCAGTGTTGAGGTCGGCGGTTCGATCCCGCCTGGCTCCACCAGGTTTCAAACAATTTAATCTAGTCCCCATCGTCTAGTGGCCTAGGACATCGCCCTTTCACGGCGGTAACCGGGGTTCGAACCCCCGTGGGGACGCCACTTTAGCAGCAGGCATCTGTCATCAGATGCCTGTTTTTTTATGCCCGGCATTCTGAGTGGCCACGATTAACCGTTTAATTTTATTGGATAAATATAGCATTTCCAACATAAAATGATTTTATAATCATGGAGTAAAAAGCAAATGAATTATTCTGTTGATTTCCGTCTTTACGCATTAGAAATAAAAGAAAAATTTAACCTTACTTATAGTCGATCCAACATAAAATGACTACAAATAGCTGGCAAACAAAGTCTCAACTGAGCAATGATTCCTTTTACGAATCG
>DYNM01000003.1 GCA_020721065.1 Thiocystis violascens
GGTGGATCGACTATATTCTAAAGCTATTTTTGGTCAACTGCGTAACTCCTAGATACCTTGCTATTCCACAAGCTGGGCAATTTCAGCGACCAAATGGACAGTACATAGTGACTAGTCCTCCTGGAATGGACGGAGCCAGAGGCGATATGTGGTCAATGGATCGTTATGGAAATCTCTTCGTTAAAGATTCACAAGGTCTTAATGGTAAAGGTTACTTCAATCACTCATCGTTCAATGCGGGTAATGAAGTAATTTGCGCAGGAATGATTGTTTTCAATGCAAACGGCGTGTTGGTGCATATAGATAACGGAAGTGGTCATTATCAACCACCAAAATCTGCTTTACACGCTGCTTGTGTCAGGCTACAAAGTGAGGGTGCAGATTTCTCGAATGTTCGCGTCCAACTCCATGGAAATTTAGGTAATGGGTTCATTGGAACTACCTTTATTAATAATCCTGATGCAATTCAGGATTGGCCCGTCGCCAGAAACGCAGGGCTCGGTCTACCTTAATGGGTATTCTAGCAAACAAGGCAGGATAGATAGAGTGACCATGCGACGATGCTGATGGTTAGCAGCCATTCCGATTGGTCACAACATTCATCACGTTTTTACCATTGACAATTAATTTGTTTGAACGTTAAAAAGTCAGTTGCTTTTAGAGACGCAAGGCAGCAAAAAATTTTGTTTAAGATTGCCGAACGTCATTCTGAAATACTCCGTGAATGAATTAAACGCCCCGCAGCATCGGGGCGTTTTTTATCGGGAGATATTAAAAAATTAATGCCGGCTTGACAACTAGAGCATGTACACCGTTATCGAAACCCCAATTTTTACTGCTGATGCCCGAAGCATCTGGAGAAGATAAACGCGGTGTTTTTTGTGCTTGGATTGCAGCACATCCAAATGCAGGAGATGTCATTCCAAACTCCGGTGGTTGTCGCAAAGTACGCTGGGCGCAAGCGGGAATGGGAAAACGTGGTGGAGCACGGATAATTTATTTCAATCAACTCAATAATGGCGTCATTTATTTACTGGTAATTTATGCTAAAGCAGTGCGTGATAATATCCCTGCGCATCTACTCAAAGCCATTCAGGAGACATTAAAAAATGACTGACCACATGACAGGCGAACAGTTAGGTCAAAAATTACTCGATTCCATTCGCCAAATGAAAGCCAATCAAGGCACTATCGTTTATTCGCCTGCAATTGCAGCACGGCAACATTCCGGTTTATCGCAAGCGCAGTTTGCCGCGTTATTAGGTGTATCAGTGCGCACTTTACAAGAATGGGAACAAGGACGACGGCAGCCAAACGGAGCAGCACAAACCCTATTTAAGCTCGCCGAACGTCATCCCGAAATACTCCGTGAATTGGTTGACTGAATAGAAAACGCCCCGCAGCATCGGGGCGTTTTTTATTCCGCAACATGTCACCAACACAGCTCAATTTAATCGTCAATTCTCAGCAGTGGCACTGGCTTACTGATGGAATCATGCGCACGATTGCATAGCATCTGCGCGTCATCAGTGTTTGAATATCGCCAACCCTGCTTTTGAGCACCGCCCGCATGGATATCACGCTTCATATCACCAACCCCCAGCGCCAACTGCCCGCATGGGACATGCACTTGTGC
Source organism: Thiocystis violascens (assembly GCA_020721065.1). Classification (GTDB taxonomy): domain Bacteria; phylum Pseudomonadota; class Gammaproteobacteria; order Chromatiales; family Chromatiaceae; genus Chromatium; species Chromatium violascens_A. The sequence continues at coordinate 1,637 of DYNM01000003.1, forward strand.
CTGACCACTCGCGCCATCACGCTCGGGCGGCATCTCACCAATGATGTCCCGTTGGATGACCCGGAGCGCGTGATTTCCGGGCAACACGCCCGGCTCGAAGCGCGTGACGGCGGACTGTGGCTCACCGATCTCAGCCGCAACGGCACCTATCTCAATCACGCCGCGCAGCCGCTGCCACCGCAACATCCCGTCCCCGTTCACAACGGCGACCACGTCACGATTGGCGGCTTTGATATTCACATCCAGCTCGGCGTCCAACCGCTCGCGCTGCCGGACGATCCGTTCGCCGCAGACAGCGCCGCCTTGCCGGGGATGACCGCGCCGGATGCCACGCCCGACATCCTTGATTTTCTGCCGCAGCGCGGACAAACCGCCGCCGAATTTATCCCGCCACCAGCCGCCCCAACGCCAGTTGAGCACGTCTTTTATCATCCACCCACCGTGCAATCACTGCCAGATGATTACGATTTGCTCAACGATGCGTGGCAACCACCCGCTCGCGCCAGCCAACCCGCGCCAGCTCCGCTCGCAGATTCCGCACCATCCAATCAGCGTGATCTGGCTGCTTTTCTCAACGGCTTAGGCGTTGGCGAAGCAGCGAAAGTGACCGACTCTGAAGCACTATTGACGCAAGCCGGGGCACTGCTGCGCGTGTTTGCTGCCGGGTTGAGCCAGACCTTGCGCGGACGGGCGCATTTCAAAAATGAATTGCGATTAGGTGTGACCACCATCCGCGCTGCGGAAAACAATCCCTTCAAATTTACCGCCGAGACCGACAGCCTGTTGATACAACTCCTGTTGCAGCCCAACTCAGGATTTTTACCCGCCGCACCCGCCGCACAAGCCGCATTTGATGACATTCAAGCCCATGAAATGGCGATGACCGCCGGGCTGCAAGCCGCCCTCCGCGCCCTGCTCGCCCGCTTTGAACCCAGCGAATTAGAGCGGCAAGCCAATCGTTCCGGCTTAAATCCACTTCCGCTCGGACGCAAAGCCCGCTGTTGGGATTTTTTCACCGATACTTATGACCAAGTTGCCGCTGACGCCGCCGAAGATTTTATGCACCTATTTGATGACGCCTTCGCCCGCGCCTATCAAGAACAGGTGCGCCGCTTAAATGAACTGTCAGCTCGCGCCAACACAACCGCACATGCCTAATTCGCGCCCGGGTTTTTACCGCATCATCGTTGCCAAACACGTCCCACGAGGATTTGGTTTTGATTGACCGCCGCCGCCTGCTTACCGCCATTTTCCTGCTTACCGCCACTGGATCGGGCTGCCTGCTCAAAAAACCCAAGCTGCCAGAATTGCCGCCGCTGCCCATCGTCAAACCACCGCCACAACTCACCCTCAACATCAGCGCCGCCGCCAACGCCAATCGTGATCCCGACGGCAAAGCACTCGCAGTGGTGGTGCGAGCATATGAACTCAAAAGTCACGGCGTGTTTGCCAAAGCTGATTTTTTCAGTCTTTACGACCGTGACAACGCCGTTTTGGGCGGCGACCTCCTCGCCCGCGACGAGCTGACGCTGGCACCGGGGCAATTTCTCCCCATCACCCGCCCGCTCAATCCCGACGCGACCTACATCGGCGTGATCGTCGCGTTCCGCGATCTTGACCACAGCCGCTGGCGCGAAGTGATGCGCTTAAACCCATTAAAAGACAATAACTTGCAGATCGACATCGGCGCAGATGCGGTCTCAATTCGTCATCAATGACCGCTTGTGTGCTCCCACATCGTGCAAAAAGGAGGTGAACTGTGGCATGGAACAATCGCGTATTATGGTCGGAAGGAATGTTTTTACAACCGCAACATTTTCAACAACATGACCGCTATTTAGAAGATCGCAGCACCGCCAGTTCCGGCATCGGCACCCCGTGCGCGTGGGGCATTCGCCGCCTGCGGATTGACGACGAATTGCTGGCATTCGGCAAATTTGCGCTCACCGAATTGGTCGGCATCCTGCCAGATGGCACTCCATTTGATGCGCCTGCCAGCGATCCGTTGCCGCCGCCGTTGGAATTTGACGAGCGTTTCAGCTCCCAAATCATTTATCTCGCACTACCACTGCGACGTCCCAACACGGCCGAAAGTGGCAGCGCCGCCGAGGTGGAAACGATTGTGCGGTATCGCGCCGGGGAATTAACGGTGCGCGATAACACCGTCGGCGCAGACACGGAAACGACGCTCATCATCGGGCGGCTCGATCTGCGGCTGCTGTTGGAACAGCAACAACGTGCCGGTTATGCCTGTTGCGGCGTAGCGCGGGTGCTGGAATGTCGGGCAGATCGGCAGGTGCTGCTTGATCCCAGCTACATTCCGCCGCATGTGGACGTGCAGGTCGCGCCGCGTTTTGCAAATTTCCTTGAAGAATTCAACGGGTTATTGCAGCGCCAAGCCGAAGTCCGCGCCGGGCGCGTGCGCGGCGTGGGGCGCGGCGGCGTCGCCGATTGGGCCGACTTTTTGTTGCTGCAACTGCTCAATCGCGCCGAGCCGGTGGTACACCATCTCAGCCAAGTGCGCGGGTTGCATCCAGAAGCGTTATATCGCTATCTACTTGGTTTAGCAGGAGAATTGGCGACCTTTGCCAGCGCCAGCAAACGCCCGCCCGCATTTCCGCCGTATCGACACGAAGATTTAGACGCAACCTTTACGCCGTTGTTTGAACGGCTGCGCGAATTCCTCAACCGCGAATATGTCGAACGCGCCAGCGCCATTCCAATTCAAGAGCGACAATTTGGATTTCGTATTGCTTTAGTTGATGACCGTTCGTTATTGGCAAATGCGCGATTTGTTTTAGCCGCACAAGCCAATATGGATGCGCAACTATTGCGCTCTCGTTTACCTGCTCAAACGAAAATTGGTCCAGTTGAAAAAATCCAAGAATTAGTCAAGTTAGCACTGCCCGGTATTGCGCTGCGTCCGCTGCCCACGCCGCCGTTAGAGATTCCCTATCACGCAGGTTGTGATTATTTTGAATTGGATCGCAACAACGAATTTTGGAAACAATTGCAAAATGGTGGCGGCTTTGGGTTGCACATTGGCGGCGAGTTTCCGGGATTAACATTGGAATTGTGGGCAATTCGGGAGTAATTGATGACCAATAACGATCCTTTTGCGGCTTCTGGCGGTGATGGTCCCACCATCATTCGTCCGCTGCCGGGCGGTCGATTGGGTGATGATCTGCTCAATCCGACTCCGCGCCACGAGAGCTTGACGCCCGCGTGGACGAACGAGGCGACGGTGGCACCGGGCGGCGTTCCCTTGCCGCTCAATTGGGGTGCCGCGCCGCCGACATTTCCCGTTGCGCCCGCCGTTCACACCGCCACTGGTGCGATCAATCCGCTGCTTGATTGCGCCAACGGTATCTTGACGGTTGCAGCGCAGGTACGCGGCACCGTGTCGCATCCCGATCCAGACGGTTTGCGCGAAGGTCTCAGCCGCCAAGTGCGCGAGTTTGAAGCCAGCGCCCGCGCTCGGGGTTTGGCAGATACCGAAGTGTTGCCGGCTCGCTACATGCTGTGCGCGTTGGTCGATGAAGCGGTGTTAGATACGCCTTGGGGCACGCAGAGCGTGTGGAGCAGTCACGGGTTGCTCATCAGTTTTCATAACGAAACGTGGGGTGGTGAGAAGTTTTTTACGGCGCTTGAACGGCTGTTGATGCAACCAGCAGCTAATCTTAACTTATTGGAATTAATGTATTTTTGTCTTGCGCTTGGCTTTGAGGGGCGCTATCGCGTCCGCGACGGTGGGCGCGAGCAGTTGGCGCAAGTGCGGGAGCAATTGTTCCACAGTCTCCGCAATGTGCGCGGCGATCCAGAGCCAGAGTTGTCACCGCATTGGCACGGCAGCGGTCGGGCACAACAGCAGTTGCATTCGGCGCTGCCGCTGTGGGTTGGCTCCACGCTGGCGGCAGTGCTGCTGCTGGCGCTGTTTACGCTGTTTAACTTCGCGCTCAACCGCGATTCTGATGCGGTTTATGTGGCATTGAGCGCGTTGGAACGGCGGGTGCCGGGTGTGACTGATCGCGTTGATCCTGCGCCCGCCGCGCTGGTCGCACCCAGCGGCAGCGTGACGCTGCGCGGTTTGTTGGCAGCCGAGATTGCTGCTGACCAGTTGGATGTGGTGGAGCGACCGCAAGGTCAGACCGTCATCATTCGTGGTGACGATTTGTTTGCTTCCGGCAGCGTGGCGATCAAACCGAACTATTTTGCGTTGTTGCAACGGGTGGGCGCGGCGCTGGCGCAGTTACCGGGCGCGGTGCTGGTGACTGGTCACACCGACAGCGTGCCGATTCAAACGCTGCGCTTTCCTTCCAATTGGCATCTATCGCGGGAACGGGCGCTGCGGGTCAGCACGGTGCTGGCGGAAACCGTTGGCGCTCCAGAACGATTCACTGCCGAAGGTCGTGCGGACAGTGCGCCGCTGGTGCCTGAGGAACCAAAAAATGCCCGCAATCGGCGGGTGGAAGTGATGTTGTTGACTGCTCACCAAGGCCGCAACTAACGCTGGTTATCAACTCTTTCGGAACTCACCCGCAATGAAGGTCGCTATCTTTTCTGATGTTCAAGCCAATCTGCCCGCGCTCCACACTGCGGTTGCTCACATCCTCGCGTGGCAGCCGGACATGGTCATCATGGCTGGTGATTTGGTGAATCGCGGTCCGAGCAGTCTGGCGTGTGTGGAGTATTTTGATGATCTGCGCCACCGTCATGGCTGGTTGCCAATCACCGGCAATCACGAGACCTGGATGCTGCGCTGCGCGTATGAACCACCCGCCACTGGTGTCGAAGCGGAATTGCATCAGTTCGCCACCTGGACCTTTGCGCAACTCCGTCCGCGTTTGGATGCGTTAGTCGATTGGCCCGATCATCTGTGTTTTCACGGTGCGCACGAAGACAGTTGGGTACATGTCACTCACGCCAGCATGATCAACAACCGCTTCGGCATCACCACCAATGCCACTGACGCGCAACTGCAATTGGCGTTGCCGCCAGACGTGGCGCTGTTTGTCACCGCCCACACCCATCGCCCCAGCCAGCGCCTGATCAACGGGGTGCCGGTGCTCAACGTTGGCTCAGTCGGTTCGCCATTTGATGGAGATGTGCGCGGCAGTTATGCCCAATTGGAATGGCATCACCACGCTTGGCACTCAACAATCATCCGCTTTGATTACGACCGCGCTCAGGCGGAGCGCGATTTTTGGGAGCTGGGTTTTCTCGATGGCGGCGGCCCGGTCGCCCGCATTTTGTTTGAAGAATGGCGGCAGGCGCGACCGCTGATGGCGCGGTGGCGGCAGGAATATGAACCGGCAGTGTTGGCGGGGGCGACGTCAGCAGATGCGGCAGTCAGCGCCTTTCTTGCCGCGCACGGTTGACGCGCCAGCACCCGTCACGGCGCAGCACTCGCCTCCCATCCCAACACGCCGCCGCGTCGAAATTGCCAAGTGCGGATGATGTCAATCACGTCAGTCTCCGCTGCAATATCGGGCGGAAACGCGGCATAAGGAGCAGCCAGTTTGACGATGTCCCGCGCTGCTTGATCCAGCAGCGGTACACCTGAAGACCGCACCACGCTGATGGTGTCCACACTGCCATCTGCCCGAATCGCCACATGCAAAATCAAACTGCCAGACAGGTGCTGCTCTTTGGCGATTGGCGGGTAATTCAGATTCCCGATGCGTTCCACCTTCCGCGCCCAAGCGCCCAAATAATTGGCATAGCGAAATTCGCGGGTGCTGGCGCTGATGGCGTGTCGCCGCACCCGTCGCGCCTGTTCCCGCAGTTGTGTGTCTTGCGCCCGATTGAGCTGTTCCAGTGCGACATCTTGACTGGCGAGAATTTGCGCGGCAGTGACCGCCGGTGCAGTGGGCAGCGCCAGCGGATCAGGTTCTGGCTCTGGCGGCGCGATGACTGCTAACGGTGGCGGTGCTGGCGGGATGGGACGCGGTGCAGATGTGATGCGCGGCGCTGGCGCGGGTGGCGCACGAGATGCGGCTGGCGCGGGAGGTGACGGGTTGACGATCACTGGCGGCGCAAGCGCAGCACCCGTTTGGGTGTGAGCGGCCAACGCGGACGGTGTGACAGCAACTGCCGGTGCTGGCGGTGGCGCAGCCAGCAAGATCACTTCAAGCGCCGCTTCGGGCGGAATGGAACGCGCTGGCGGTGCCAACCGCACCGTGATGATAACGAGCAGATGCAGTGCGGTGGCGGTGAGGAAGGCGATGACAAAGGATTGGGAAGGAGCGGGCGCAGTCACGGTTTTTGAGTGGCGATAGCACGATGTTGAGCGATGCAGTCCATCAAGTCAGCGGCGATGTCGAGACCAAACGCGGCGTCGATCTCGCGGATGCAGGTGGGGCTGGTGATGTTGATTTCGGTGAGGAAGTCGCCGATGACGTCCAAGCCGGCAAATAAAATGCCGCGAGCGCGTAATTCGGGGCCGACTTGGGCGGCGATCCAGCGATCTCGTGCGGTCAACGGTTGTGCGCGTCCGCTGCCGCCAGCAGCGAGATTGCCGCGAGTTTCGCCCGGTGCTGGCAGACGAGCGAGGCAATACGGCACTGGTTCGCCGTCAATCAGCAAGATGCGTTTATCGCCGCCGCTGATCTCTGGAATAAAGCGTTGTGCCATGCAGAAGCGTTGCCCGTGTGCGGTGAGAGTTTCGATGATGACGCTGAGATTGGGGTCTGTCGGCGGGATGCGAAAAATTGACGCGCCGCCCATGCCGTCAAGTGGTTTGAGGATGATGTCTTGATGTGCGGCATAAAAGGCGCGGAGGTCGCTGGCGCGGCGACTGATGAGCGTGGGCGGGATGCAGTGCGGAAATGCGGTGGTGAAGACCTTTTCGTTGGCATCACGCAGGCTGCGGGGGTCGTTGACGATGAGGCAACCTTCATGTTGGGCGCGTTCGAGCAGGTAGGTGGTGACGATATATTCCATGTCGAACGGCGGGTCTTTGCGCATCAAGACGGCATCAAGCGTCGCCAGTGGGCGGGTTTCATCGCGTCCAAAATGATACCAACCGTTGGGATCGTCGCTCACGGTCAGCTCGCGCCGCCGTGCGATGACGCGGTTATCGTGCAAGGCAAGATCGGCGGTTTCCAAATACCACAGCGTCCAGCCCCGCCGTTGTGCGGCAAGCAGCATGGCAAAGGTGCTGTCTTTTTTGATGTTGATGGTGTGGATGGGGTCCATCAGCACGCCGAGATGAAACGGAGATGTGGTTGTCATGGCGGTAGTTAGTATGGGTAAACGAGATGTGATGATCGCCGATGCGCGATCTGGATTGAATGATTGAAGGCAGCGCGACTGTAAATAAAACTTGACACCTGTCGTTGTCAGGCTAGACTAACAGCCAGTTATCTGGTTTACGATGTTTGCGCAAAGATAACTGAGCCGGTGTTAATTTTTTTGAAACTTTGCGACAAGCTGAATTAGAAAGTTTAGACTGTTTTAGTTTAGAGACTTTGATTAAAGAATTTCAGAAAGTTCGGCGCATTTGAATATCAAACGGTTAAGTGGCTGATGTTATTAAGTCACTCAAGTGGGATCACGAAAGTGAAGTCAATGATCTAGTCAAGTTTGATTAGGTTTTTTTACAGACAACAGGATTAAGTCAATGGCAGAAGCAGCAAAAAATTTGTCGGGTTTGACTGACGCGCAAGCAAAAGAATTCCATGAGCACTGGAAACATGGTACTTGGAGCTGGGTGATGATTGCATGTGCTGTGCATGTGGTCACTTGGGTTTATCAACCTTGGTTCTAAATTTTTAATTGTTTTTAGGAGATTTCCAATGCAAGTACCTGTCATGTTCGCCGATCCGTCCGTTGCCGCTCCTAACCATCCTGAAGAGGATTGGAAAATCTGGACCGTCATCAATCCAGCTACCTGGATGGTTCCTTTCTTCGGCATTCTGTTCGTACAGATGTGGATGATTCACAGCTACGCACTGGCTCTGCCGGGCTACGGTTTCAAAGATTCCGTCCGCGCTGCACCTGCTGCTGTTGTTGCACCTGCTGTGACGCAAGCTCAGTAAAATCCAGCGGTTTTTCGTTAGCCAACCGCTGACAGGCGGGTGATGCGCGTTGCGAAAGCAACCGCGTCACCCGCCTGTTTTTTTGCGCCTCACTTTCGCAAACCCTCCGCGCTGTATTCGTTGTTTGCTGTTGCGTGTGTGCGTTGATTCAACGCCATAATTCATTATTCACTCTAACGATTTCATTCAGTGTGTTCATTCAAGCCGCATGAATCTATCCACACCGCCCCCGCTTTCCCAACTCGATGACCAAGGTCATCTCAAGCACTTTTTGACGCTAGATGGATTATCACCCGCGCTGTTGACCGACATTCTCGATCAAGCCGAAGGCTTTCTCGGCGTCGCGCAACAAGCAGTCAAAAAGGTGCCACTGTGTCGCGGCAAGGTCGTTGCGAATCTCTTTTTTGAGAACAGCACCCGCACCCGCACCACCTTTGAACTGGCCGCCAAACGCCTGTCCGCTGACGTGCTTAATCTCAACATTTCCACCTCCGCCACCGCTAAAGGCGAAACCCTGTTGGACACGTTGCGCAATTTGGAGGCGATGCACGTTGATATGTTCGTGGTGCGTCATGCCACCAGCGGCGCAGCGCATTTCATCGCCACTCATGCCGCGCCCCACGTCAGCATCATCAACGCCGGCGACGGTCGCCATGCGCACCCGACGCAGGCGATGTTGGATGTGTTCACCATCCGCCGTCACAAGCCCGACTTCACCACGCTGCGCGTTGCCATCGTCGGCGATATTGTGCATTCCCGCGTCGCCCGCTCGCAGATGCTGGCGCTGACCGCGTTGGGAGTGCCAGAAATTCACGTCATCGCCCCGCGCACGCTGATGCCCGCGCAGGTGGAAACGGCGTTTGGGGTGCGGGTTTTTCACGATCTCCGCGCTGGCATAGAAGACGCCGATGTGGTCATCCTGTTGCGCATTCAACGCGAGCGCATGAACAGCGCCCTGTTGCCGAGTGAACATGAGTATTTTCATCTGTTTGGGTTGACGGAGACGCGATTGGAATCTGCTCGCCCCGATGTGTTGGTGATGCACCCCGGCCCGATCAATCGCGGGGTGGAAATGGATTCTCACGTCGCCGACGGCCCGCATTCTGTGATTCTCGAACAAGTCAGCAACGGTATCGCGGTGCGGATGGCGATTATGTCGATGTGTTTAGGGACGCAAAATCTGCACAGCGCAGCGTAAAATCGCCGCTGTTTTGCATAATGATCTTCATAAATCCGCTTTCTTGACCTTGGATTGATTCCATGCGCCGCGTGCTGATGACTCTTGGCTGGCTGCTGACGTTGCTGATCGTCGCCGTATTCACCCTTGGCGGCTTACTGCTTTTGGATAGTGAACCTGTGGTTGAACAGGATTTGGCAATCACCAGCGCCGAACAGGCATGGGCTAAAAAATGGTTGGCAAATAATCCGCCCCGCCGCAAGCGCCCCGGTGAACTGGTGACGCTGACTTTGACTGAGCGCCAAACCACGCTCGTTGCCAATGAATTGCTCAAGCATGTTGGACAAGGGCGGGTGCGGGTGCAGCTCCACGATCAACGCGCCGAGATCACGCTGTCGCTGGCGCTGCCGTGGGACCCCAGCGGCAGTTTCGTCAACGTGCTGTTTGATCTGGTGAGCAATGGCGCGATGCCGAAGGTGGACAATGCCCGCCTCGCCGGTTTGCCAATCCCAGATGTGCTGGTGCAAACGCTGGCAGATCGAACTTTGGCGGCGGTGGAGAGCACGCAGGCACTGCAACAACTGCTCCTGCATCGGGATCATTTGGAAGTGCGTTATTACTGGCGACCGGATTTATTGGAACGCATCGGCAGCGGGTTTATTGCCAATGCTGAGTTGCCGTTGCTGCTGCATTACCAACGCGAATTGAGTCGCTTGTTAGCCCCGCTGCGGCGTGGGCGTGCCGTCACGTTGGCGGAGTTGCTGGCGCATCTGTTGACGACCGCAGCCGAGCAGCCGTTGGGCACGGACCCGGTGGCAGAAAATCGGGCGGTGATCTTGGTGTTGGCGGCATACGTCAACGGTCATCCGATCCGCGATCCGGCCGATACCACCGTTAAACGCTTGCCGTATGCCCATCCGGTGCTGCTGCGTGGTCGCCAAGATTTAGGACAACACTTTATGACCTCGGCGGCGTTGTTGACGCAGGGCGGCGATACCTTGTCGGGGCTGGTGGGCTGGTACAAAGAATTGTCTGATGCTAACGGCGGCAGTGGTTTTAGTTTTGCGGATATGGCCGCCAATCGGGCGGGCATTCGGTTAGCGCAGCGGGCAACGCTTAATCCGCTGACTGCCAGCGAGATGCAACAACGGGCGCGGAGTGGTTTGGTTGATGATGATTTCATGCCGACCTTGGATGGGTTGCCAGAAGGCATGGATCAGCAAACGTTTAGCACCAGCTTCGGCGCACAAAATAATGCCGATTATCAACGGATGATCGCGTTAATTGATCGGCGGATTAACGCCGCTCGCTTATTTCAGGTCACGCCGAAGTAGGTTTGTGTTCACCCACTTGCTTTGTTACCCTGCGTCGCACCCAGCCAGACCGCGTTCTGACTGCGGCGTTATGGTGGCTGGCGTCGGTCCCCTCGCAACGCAAAATCGTGAACCCGGTCAGGCCCGGAAGGGAGCAGCCGCAGCGATTGACGTGTGTGCCGGGGTGTGGCTGGCGTCAGTTGCCGCCCCCACCACCCGCGCAACTTCAGTCTCCAGCGCGTTTCACCGCCGCTTTTATTGCTCCGCTCCCCGTGCCAACGCCCGCGTCTGTCGTTGCGCCAATTCAGCAGCGGTCATTGAACCCGTCAATTCTGGCCAGCCGCAAGCGTGTTGCGCCACCAATTCCGCCAACAGTTCAATATGTTCTGCTGCCGCATTTAAGCAGGGAATATAGCTATAACGCTCACCACCGGCGGCTAAAAAGCGTTGGCGATTTTCAGCATCAATTTCCTCAATCGTTTCTAAACAATCTGCGGAAAACCCCGGCGAGAGCACCTGCACCGATTTAATTCCCGCTGCCGCCCATTCATGCAGCGTGTGATCGGTATACGGACGTAGCCATTCTTGTTTACCCAGCCGCGATTGAAATGCTAAAAACCAGCGTTTCGGTGCTAATCCCAATTGCTCAATAACCAACCGCGCTGTTTTTTGGCATTGGCAATAATACGGATCACCTAAATCAAAGTATTTTTGCGGAATACCGTGAAATGAAAACAGCAGCCGCTCCGGTTCGCCATGCGTCTCCCAATGACGGCGAATACTCGCCGCTAATGCCTGAATATACGCAGGATGATCGTGATAATGGTTAATAAAGCGCAATTCCGGCAGCCAGCGCCAGCGTTGCAATTCAGTCGTCACCGCATCAAAAACTGTCGCCGTTGTTGAACTAGAATACTGCGGATATAACGGCAACACGACAATGCGCTGCGCATTCGCTTCACGCAATTCCGTTAATGCGGTTGCAATGGCGGGTTTACCATAACGCATTCCTAAAGCAACTTTAATGGCACCGGAATGACATTTTTCATTTAAGCGCAATTGCAATGCCGCCGCCTGTTGTCGCGCAATACTCAGCAATGGCGAACCATCCTCAGTCCAGATCGACTGATAGGCTGTTGCAGAATGCGCCGGACGGGTGCGCAAAATCACCCCGTGCAAAATCAACCACCACGGCAGCCGCGCCATCTCCACCACCCGCCGATCCCATAAAAATTGCGCCAAATAACGGCGCACATCCGCCACGCTCGGACTGTCTGGCGTACCCAAATTTGCCAATAAAATCCCTAAACATTCCGGTTGATCGTGGCGGTAATGCGGCGTGTTGATAAAAGCAGACATGATGCAAATTCTCAGAGCTAGAAAGTCACACATTGTCAGCGGTCAGCACCAAAACACAATCGCTGCGCGTTTCCTGCCGCAAACTCGCCCAGTTCGGGTTATTCTCAACCCTTGGTTCAGCAGTTCATCATTAACTGATTTTGTTCAGCGCACCCCGCATCATGTCGCACTCAACCGCACTCATTCGCTTGTCAGAATTACCTCACGATACCCCGGCGCAATTAACCGAAATTCACGGCGGTCATCATCTCATTCGCCGCTTATTGGCCTTGGGTTTGCGCCAAGGCAGCGTGCTGCACATCGTGCAGCGGCGCGGTCAAGGCTTGGTATTGGCGACCGGCGCAGCGCGGATCGCCGTCGGCGCGGGTATTGCCGATAAATTGTGGGTCACGCCGCAGGAGATCGCGCCCGCCGCGTTGCCCAGCGTGACTGCGGAGGACGCGCCATGACCACCACCGCTGCCGTCCCGCGCCCGTTAACGGTCGCGCTCGGCGGCAATCCCAATTGTGGCAAATCCGCGTTATTTAACGCGCTCACCGGCATCCGCCAAACCACCGGCAACTGGCCCGGCGTCACGGTGGAACGCAAAGAAGGCGCGTTAGAACTCGACGGTCGCGCCGTGCGCGTGATTGATTTACCGGGCATTTATTCGCTCGACGCCAGCTCGCTCGATGAACTCGTCACCCGCGATTATTTGCTCAGTCGGGATGCCGACGTGATCGTCAACGTGCTCGACGCCGGCAATTTGGAGCGCAATCTTTATTTGACGGTGCAATTGCTGGAAATGGGAATGCCAATTGTGGTGGCGCTCAACATGATGGATGTCGCCCGCAAGCGCGGCATTGAGATTGAGATCGCACAACTCGCCACCGCTTTGGGATGTCCGGTGGTGCCAGTGGTGGCAGTCACCAAAGAAGGCTTGACCGAATTGCAGGCGCGACTGTTGGCAGTCGCGGAAGGGCGCGAAGCTGGCGGCACGGCGTTGGAGCATGGCGATTGTGTGGAGGCCGTGATCGCCGACTTGTTGCCGCTGTTGCCGGAAGTGCCGCAACGGGCAACGGCGCGATGGCTGGCGCTGAAACTGCTGGAAGCCGATCCGTTAGCCGAGCAAGCGGTGAGTGCGGCAGCGCGGGCACGGGCAGCAACGGGGCGCTTTCAAATTGCTGAACGGGCGGGAGAAGATGCCGATTTGCACATCGCCGACACCCGTTACGGTCACGCCCACACCTTGTTTCAGCAGGTGGTGCGACAAGCGCACCGCGTCGGGCGCACGACCAGCGACCGCATTGATCGGGTCGTGTTGAGCCGCTGGTTTGGCATTCCGCTGTTTTTATTGATGATTTATTTGATGTTCATGTTCACGATGAACATCGGCGGCGCATTCATTGATTTTTTTGATCTCGCCGGACAAGCCCTGCTGGTTGACGGCTTGGGCGAAGTGCTGGGCGACTTCGGGGCACCAGAGTGGTTGATTCTGATTGTAGCGACCGGCATCGGTGGCGGCTTGCAAGTCGTCGGGACGTTCATTCCGATTATTGCCAGTCTTTACATCGTGTTATCCATTTTGGAAGACAGCGGCTACATGGCGCGAGCCGCGTTCGTGATGGATCGCTTTATGCGTTCGATTGGGCTGCCGGGCAAAGCCTTTGTGCCGTTGATTGTCGGTTTTGGCTGCAACGTGCCGGCAGTGATGGCGACCCGCACCTTGGAAAGTGAGCGCGAGCGCAAGCTGACGATTTTGATGAACCCGTTCATGTCCTGCGGAGCGCGGCTGCCGGTGTACGCGCTATTTGCTGCGGCATTCTTTCCGCACTCCGGGCAAAACTTGGTGTTTGCGCTGTATCTCACCGGCATTGCGGTGGCAATTTTGTCGGGATTGGCGATGAAACACACGCTGCTGCAAGGTGACAGTTCGGGGCTGTTGATGGAATTGCCGCCCTATCACCTGCCGACGTTCAAAGGCGTGCTGCTGCGCACTTGGGATCGGGTCAAGCTGTTTCTGCGCGAGGCCGGCAAGGTGATTGTCGTGATGGTGCTGGCGCTCAACCTGTTGGCGACCATCGGCAGCGACGGCAGTTTGAATAACGCGCACGAAGATCAATCCATTCTCGCCGCAGTGAGTCGCGCCGCCACGCCGCTGTTTGCACCGCTTGGCATTCGTGAAGACAACTGGCCAGCGGTGCTCGGCGTGTTTTCTGGAGTGTTAGCCAAGGAAGTGATCGTCGGCACGCTGGACTCGCTCTACGGACGACTGGCGGCCGAAACTGCGCCGAGCGTCGCACCAGAACCCTTTGATTTATGGCGTGATTTAGCGGCAGCGGCTGGCGCGGTGGGTGATAATTTTGCCGCGCTGGGAGCGCGATTATTGGACCCGCTGGGATTAAACGTTGGCGATCTCAGCGATGCCGAACTCGCAGCGACAGAGCAAGGCGTGCAAAGCGGCACCTTTGGCGCGATGGCAGCGCGGTTTGACGGACAAGCCGGAGCATTCGCTTACCTATTGTTTGTCTTACTATATTTCCCCTGCGTCGCCACCATCGGCGCAATCGTGCGCGAAGCTGGGCTGGCATGGGCGATGTTTGTCGGCGCGTGGACAACGAGCATCGCCTTTTTAACCGCCACGATTTTTTATCAAACCGCAATTTTCGCCCGCGATCCGTTCACAGCAAGCTGGTGGATTGGCGGCGGATTGACGCTATTGATCAGCGTTTTAATTGGATTGCGCTTATGGGCAGCGCGAGCACCACAATGAACGACATGATTTTTTCACGCTGCTTGCGAATGTTCAATTTCAACTGCCACAACACCAGATAATAATTATAAATTTTGTGAATTAAAGACGGGGATAATACATGACTCATCAAGCGATATTTCGCTCACTGGCATTTAAATTAGCAACCACCGTATTTGCGGTCACAGCAACCTTATTATTAACCTTAGCATGGAATTTAGGTAGTTATGCCCGCGACCTTTTAGAACGCAAAGGTATTGAACAACTCCAACAACAAACGGAATTAGTTGTGCGAATGGTGGCAAGTTATGACGGCGCATTGCAACAGGAAGCGCAACGATTATCTCATTTATTTGCAACACAGTTTTCTGCGCCATTAACACTTGATGAACGCCGCACCGTTCGAGTTGGTACACAGGAAGTACCAATGTTGCGCAGCGGCGAGCGCGTGCTGAATCTCGATTTAACCGTAGTTGATACGTTCACTGCGCACACTGGAGCAGTAGCGACTGTATTTGTGCAACACGGTGATGATTTTGTGCGCGTGACCACCTCATTAAAAAATGCAGAAGGACAACGCGCATTAGGAACCGTACTCGGCAAAACTCATCCCGGTTATGCCCAATTACGCGCCGGTCAACCATATCTTGGTAAAGCAACGCTTTTTGGACGGGATTATCTCACCAGTTATCAACCTTTGATCGTTGCTGGCAAAGTGATTGGATTACTTTTTATTGGTGTGGATTTTACTGAAGGATTAACTGCACTTAAACAACAAATTCGGGCGCTAAACATTGGAGAAAGCGGTTATTTTTATGTGCTAGATGCCAAGCCCGGTTCACAATACGGCACACTATTAGTCCATCGCGCTAAAGAAGGTCACAACATTGCCGAATCAAAAGATGCTGATGGGCGGCTATTTATCCGCGAGATGCTTGAACAAAAAAATGGTGTCATTCAGTATCCTTGGCTGAATGCCGAATTAAACGAAACTATGCCGCGCTTAAAAATTGCCACCTACCGTCACTATACGAATTGGAATTGGGTGATTGGTGGTGGCGCATATTTAGAAGAATTTTCACAGGAAGCAATGAGTTTATACTATACCGTATTGATAGCATCGGCGCTGTTATTACTAATCATTGGCAGCTTATTATTAGTGGTCACACGCCAATTGGTTGCCATGCCGCTGCTCAATGTCGTGCATATTTTTAATCAAATTGGCAACGGCAATTATAACAATCCTATTGAAAGCAAACGCCGCGATGAAATTGGTACATTGCTGCGGGCGCTAGATACAATGCAACGCAACCTTAACGAACGGACTACAACTGAACAAGCAGTAGCGAATACGATGCGCCAAATTACCAGTGCATTAGATAAAGCCTCTACTAGCATGATGGTTGCCGACCAAGAAGGCACTTTGATTTATGTCAATGCTGCATTTACACACATGATGCGAATTGCAGAAGAAGATTTGCGCCATGATTTACCTCATTTTAATGCTACTGATTTAGTGGGGCGTGGTTTAAGTGATTTTCATCGTCACCCCGAACATCAGCGCCGCTTACTGAAGGATTTACGCCAAACCTATAGTACGCCAATGACTGCCAGTGGACGGCATTTCCGTTTAATTGCTAATCCGGTATTTAATGATGAAGGTGAACGCTTAGGGACGGTAGTTGAATGGTTAGATCGCACTGCTGAAGTTGCTGCCGAGCAAGAATTGGAAGCGTTATTAACCGCAGTAGCGCAAGGTGATTTTAGTCAACGCCTC
Organism: Thiocystis violascens; assembly: GCA_020721065.1. GTDB lineage: Bacteria > Pseudomonadota > Gammaproteobacteria > Chromatiales > Chromatiaceae > Chromatium > Chromatium violascens_A. The sequence continues at coordinate 18,033 of DYNM01000003.1, forward strand.
AAATTAGAAGGAAAGCAAGGCTTTTTCCGTGATCTTGCGTTGGGCATGAATCGCTTAACAGAAATTATGGCGCAAGTATTTAATGATTTAGCACACGTCTTAAGTGCTTTAGCGCAAGCGGATTTAACCCAAACCATTCAATCTGATTATCAAGGACGCTTTGCTGATATTAAAACTGATACCAATCTTACTGTAGAACGCTTGCGCATTTTAGTCAGACAGATTAGCACTGCAACGGATGCAATTAACACGGCTGCTAGTGAAATCGCCGCTGGTAATGCTAATTTATCCATGCGGACGGAAGAACAGGCGACCAGTTTAGAAAAAACATCTCGTTCAATGGTTGAATTTAGCAACTCAATTCAACAAACTGCGGATAATGCTCATCATGCGCGTGATTTAGCGAGCAGTGCAAATGCGCAAGCGTTGGCAGGTGGACAATTAGTGCAGCGCGTTGTGACTACAATGAATGCGATTCAAACAGCTAGTCAAAACATTGCTGAAATTATTAGTGTGATTGACGGAATTGCGTTTCAAACGAATATCTTGGCATTAAATGCGGCAGTAGAAGCAGCTCGCGCTGGTGAACAAGGACGCGGTTTTGCAGTGGTGGCAGCCGAAGTGCGTAACTTGGCGCAGCGTTCTGCAAATGCTGCTAAAGAAATTAAAAATTTAATTGGTGATTCGGTGACTCGTGTTGATGCTGGAGTGCAGTTAGTACAAGACACCGGACACACAATGGCAACTATCGTTGATTCTTTTCAGCAAGTGACTGGTTTAATTGCTGAGATTGCTGATGCTAGTCGTGAGCAGGGCGCAAGAGTAGGACAGGTGACTGAAGCCATTGCACAAATGGATGATACGACGCAGCGGAATGCAGCATTAGTAGAACAGGCAGCAGCAGCGGCAGAAAGTTTAGAAGATCAGGCGCTGGAATTACACAAAACGGTGGCAGTGTTTCGGAGTTAGCCTTGAATTGAGAAAAATAACCCTTTTAGTTCTAAAAACTGCTTGCAAGTTTAGTGAGAATGTATGGCATCAAACAAATGGGTACGAGAAGAATTAATTCTTGCTGTCAATCTATACTGCCAAATCCCATTTGGAACAGTGCATGCTCGTAACCCAAAGATCATTGAACTTGCGAAAATTTTGGGGCGCACACCATCAGCGGTATCATGGAAACTAGCAAATTTAGCAAGTCTTGATCCAATATTGAAAAAAAGGAGTATTGCAGGCGCTTCTCATCACTCAAATTTAGATGCTAAAGTGTGGGAAGAATTTAATAGCAACTGGGATTTAGCAATTTTTGAGAGTGAAAAAATTTTAGCTGAGAAAACTGGTCAATCGCTTGAACAGTTAGCGAATATCGAAACTTTTGATTTATCCACATTTGGGAAAGAGAGAGAAGCAATTGTTAAGGTTCGTATCAATCAAAATTTCTTTAGAAAATCAGTGCTTGCCGCCTATAGTTTCAAATGTTGTATCACCGGACTTGGAACTCCAGAATTACTAAATGCAAGTCATATTATTCCGTGGGCAAAAGACGTGGAAAATCGCGTCAATCCGCGCAATGGACTATGTCTGAATGCAATTCACGATAGAGCTTTTGATCGTGGTTTGCTTACAATTACAACAGATTTTAAGGTTAAAATTTCAAACTTTATTAAAAACAATAAAACAGACCCTGCACTGCAAGATTTCCTGTTTCGATATGATGGCGTTGAAATTAAAATGCCAACAAGGTTTTTTCCAAATGTAGCGTTTTTAGAATACCATAACAAAAATGTTTTTAAGCATATAGAATGCGAGATGTCAGTATAAAACGTTTATTGCGCAAAAATAGTGCATGGCTTAAATAAAAAATCCTATTCAAACATCTAGTCAATACATTACCAAAATCATTAACGCCGCAGTCCGAATTTACCCATTTTGTAACGCAGCACCCGTTCACTGATTCCTAATTGTTCCGCAGCTCGTGTTTGTACCCAATCCGCTTTATCCAATGCCGTGCGCAATAATTCGCGCTCCAATGTTTCGAGTCGTTCTTGCAATGAGCCTGCTTCACCAACAGGCTGGCGGCGCACTTCGGCAGGCAAATCAGTTGGTTGTAACCAGTTGCCCCGCGCCAGCGTCATGCTGCGGCGGATGATGTGCTCCAACTCGCGCACGTTGCCGGGAAAATCGTAGCGAATCAAAATGTCCAGCGTTTCTGGTGCCACTTGCAGCGGTCGCCGCGCATCACGAGCGAGGAAGTGCGCGACCAACGCTGGAATGTCCTCGCGGCGCTGGCGCAACGGCGGCACCGGTACATCTAAGACGTTGAGACGAAAGAATAAATCCTCGCGGAAACGCCCAGCCTCCACCAGCGCCCGCAGATCGCGGTTAGTCGCAGCGACCACGCGCACCGTCACGGCGATGGTGCGTTCACTGCCAACCCGTTGAATGCGTTGCTCTTGTAACGCTCGCAACAATTTAGATTGCAGCAGCAGCGGCAACTCGCCCACCTCATCGAGAAACAAGGTGCCGCCATCGGCACGTTCAAAACAGCCGCGATGTTGCCGCTCTGCGCCCGTAAATGCGCCTTTTTCGTGCCCAAATAGCTCACTTTCAAACAGATTTTCTGGAATCGCGGCGCAATTCAGCTCGATAAACGGCGCAGCAGCGACCGGACTGAGCAGATGAATCAAACGGGCAATCAATTCCTTGCCGGTGCCGGTTTCGCCTTGAATCAACACGCTCCAAGGGCTATCGGCGACGCGCCGCACCAGCGACAAGGTCTCACGCAGCGCGGGGCTATCGCCGATCAATTGCAACGGCAGCGGCGCGGTTTCCACTGCTTCCACCACTTCTGCCACTTCTTCGGCAACGGCGACCGTCAGCGCAATCTGCTGAATTTTATCGCGTAAGTGACTGAGATTGATGGGTTTTTCGATGAAATCATCCGCGCCCAATTTCATCACATTGACCGCCGTTTCCACCGCGCCATACGCCGTAATCAACATGGCGCGAATCAACGGATTTTCCGCCTTCATCTGCGCCAACACCTGATCGCCAGTCATGCCCGGCATTCGGTGATCGAGCAGCGCCAGCGTGATCGGAGCCTGTCGAAATCGCGCCAGCGCCTCCACACCGTCGGCAGCAGTCAGGACGTGATGTCCCTGTTTTTCGAGAAAACCCGCCAGCAGTTCGCGCTGTAACGGATCATCGTCAGCAACCAAGATATTCATTGCGATGAAGGCCTGAGTGAAAAAAGTTGTCAGTTGTCAGTCGGCGGTGACGACGTTTTTTTACTGCCAACTCAAAACCGATGCCGCAGCGCCGACGCAGTCATCGGCCATTGCTCCTTATGACGATTGAGCGCCGCCGCACCCTCAAAACTCAGATAACTGTATTTGCCATAGTGCGGCAGTTTCCGCGTCAGCGCCGGTAATGCCGCCACATCCGCAGTCATCACCCACGCCAATGGCTGCTGCCCACGTTGCCCGCTCAACACGATGCTGGCGCTGGCACCATCAAGCGTCGTCGCGCCGATGTGTACCTGCCGCGTCGCTGCGTCCACCGTGAACGCAGTCGCTGCGCTCGTCAGCGCCGTTTGGTGCTGATTGTCCCAGCCAAACAGCCACACCGGTTGATCATCTGGCACCTGCGCCAGCTCCCGATCTAAACAAATCTGCCAGCCCGGATGACCAGCTTGCCAGCGCGTCGCCAACTGTTGATACGCCGCCAATTCCGCTGCTGGTGCCGCAGCTGGCAACACCAATAAACCACGTTCGGCTCCAAACAATGCGCCGAGCGTGACTGGCGTCTCACCCGCTTCCAGCTCGCGGAACACGTCAAATGCGGGATCAACGTCCAACGTGTGCGGTTTTGTCGCTAACGTGACTGCAAATGGCGTGAGACGCTCGGTGCTGCTGATGTTCACCCGCAGCGGCGCTCCCGTTATCGGCGTGATCACCAGCGGAATCTGCACCGGAAATGGCGCATCGGCTTGGATTTGCGCGATCTGACCGCTGACTTGATAACCATCGCCGCTCGCCGTCATCTGCACGTCGCGCAGTGCCAAACGCGGTGCGCCGGGGCGCGTCGTCCATGCCGCGAAAAAGTCGCTCAGATCGCGCCCGCTGACGGCTGTAAAAGCGCGTTGCAGCTCGGTGAAACCGGCTGTTTGAAAGCGATTGTCGGCATAAAACCGCTGCAAGCCTTGCGTGAAAGTCGCTTCGCCGAGTTGCTGGCGCAGCATGTGAAAAAAGAACGTGCCTTTGCCGTAGCCGATGGCTTGAGACGCGGAATTGTGGCGAGCACGAAACGCTGCGAGTGGCACATCCGTTTCTTCGCGCACCGCATCCGCAAAGGTTTTGAGCGTGTTGCGGCGATATTCCGCTCCGCGTCCGGCTTGGATTTGCAGCCAGTGATCCGCTAAATCGGTGGTCAGCCCCTCGCTCCAATTGCCTTCCGTTGCCGCGATGTACACGCCATTGCCCCACCAGTTATGCAAAATTTCGTGCGGATAAGACGAGTCGATGATGAACGGCAGCCGCAGCACCTGTCCGCCCAACAGCGTCAACGACGGCATTCCGTAGCCGGTCTCCCAAAAATTCTCCACCAGCGCGAACTTGGTAAACGGATAAGTGCCAATTAAATCAGCGTAGTGCGCGACATATTTGCCAGTGGCATCTAAATACCGCTGCGCGAGTGCCGCATCTGGCTGGCGCAAATACACCTGCGCTTCAAATCCCGCAGCTTGTTGGCGATAAACGGTGAACGGTGCGGCGAGCAGATAAATGTCCTCCTGCGGGTGAGTTTCCGTCCAAGTGATCCGACCCGCAGTCGCACCGGAATCGGCACCTTGTGACACCGCCGTCCAGCCCGGCGGCACCTGCGCTTGTAAAGTAAACGTGTGCAGCATGGCGGGATGGCGCGGATACCAGCCGCTGTTGCCATCGAGAAACACGCCTTCGGGCGCAATCGTGCCAATTGACCACTGCTGCGAACGTCCCAAATTCTCCGCCGTGTTGATGTGCTCATGTCGAATGCGTCCACCGTAGCGCAGCGTCACCGCACCAGCGGTCTGGCGTGTGAGCCGATAACTGGTCAAATGCGCGACGCTGCCGGTTGCCGTCAGCGTCGCGTCACCAGCGACGAGTTGCGGATTCAAACCGCTGTGGAGCACAAATTCCCACGCAGTTTCAGTCGCTGGAAGTTGCAGCGTATCCTCAACTTGGACGGTGCCAGCGGCGGGATCAAGCGTTACCGTCAAGCTGTGGGCGACGACCGGCGCAGCAGCCAAAGTCGGCAGCGCCAGCGCGGTCAACAGCAGCAGCGCGACGGCGCTCACGACGTGATTGAGAACGGGAAAATGCTGGCGCATCACGATGATTTCCTTTGAAAAATAATGAATTGAGAGCAGAACATGGAGCTTGAATTAACCGATGTGACGGCGCAACTGGCGTTTGGGGCGCGATTGGCAGCGCAGTTGCCGTCGCAGTGCGTCATCTATTTGGAGGGTGATTTGGGCACCGGCAAAACGACGTTGACGCGGGGCATTTTGCGCCATCTGGGACACAACGGCGCGGTGCGCAGCCCGACGTACACGCTGTTGGAGCCGTATCCGTTGGCGCGAGGTGCGCTATATCATCTTGATTTATATCGCTTAATTGATCCAGAAGAGTTGGAAGATTTGGGGCTGCGCGATCTGCTCGCCGATGACGCGCTGTGGTGCATTGAATGGCCAGAACGCGGGGCGCAGCAGTTGCCGCCCGCCGATTTGACCATTCAACTGACGCATCATTCCGCCGGTCGCCATCTGCACCTGCGCGGACACACGAACGTTGGGATGGCGGTGATCGCGGCGCTGGCGGAGATGAAAACGTGATTAAAATCAATCAATTGATTATCAGTTTACTGCTGTTGTGCGGCGTGGTGACGAGTGCTGGCGCTGAGGTGACGGTGCGCTGCGCGGGCATCAGCACCGATGCGGACAAAACCCGTTTGATGCTCGAAACCAGCGCCTCGGTCAGCCATCAGGTGTTCACGCTCGACAACCCAGATCGGGTGGTGATTGACATTGCCGGGGCGCGGCTGGAGGGCACATTTCCACCCGCGACGACCCGCGACCGCACCTTGGTTGGTTTGCGCAGCGGGGTGCGCAATGAAGGTGATTTGCGCATCGTGTTGGACCTCAAGCAGGCGGTGCGGATTAAGAGTTTTTTTGCGCCGACGACCGACACGCAGCGCCAGCAGTTAATGATTGATTTGATTCCTAAAAAAAGCAGTTCGCGCTCGGAAACGCGGCAAGCGGCGGTGGTGGGGCGGATCAAACCACGCGCTGCGTTGATTGCGATTGATGCGGGGCACGGCGGTCAAGACCCGGGCGCGATTGGCCCGACGGGGGTGCAGGAAAAGACGGTGACATTGGCGATTGCGCGACGGCTGGCGCGATTGGTGAATCAACAGCCGGGGCTGCGGGCGCTGCTCATTCGGAATACAGACGACTTTATTAGTTTGCAAGAGCGCGTGATTAAAGCGCGACAACAACGCGCTGATTTATTCATTTCTATTCATGCCGATGCGTTTGATGATACCAATGCACACGGTTCTTCGGTGTACACATTATCTATTGGTGAGGCGAGTAGCGATGCGGCAATGTCGCTCGCGCAGCGTGAAAATAGCGTTGATCGCAGCGGTGGCGTTGATATTGCGGCGAGTAATGATTTATTAGCAACGCTCATTACGGAAATGACACAAAATGCTACGATTGAACACAGCGGCGAAGTCGCTAATTTTGTTGTCGCCTATTTAGCAAAAGTCGGCGATTTACATAAAACCGAAGTGCAACGCGCAGAATTCGTGGTCTTGAAAGCATTGGATATGCCGTCGCTGCTGGTGGAAACTGCATTTATTTCTAATGCCGAAGAAGAACGGCGTTTAACCAGTGCCAATCATCAATATCGGTTAGCGCAGGCGATGTTATTAGGCATTCGCGCTTATTTCCGCCGCAATCCGCCGCAGGGGTTGCAAGCTGCGACGGCAAATTGATTTGTTGTCAGTTGTCAATCTTGTTTTAATGATCGGATTAAAAAATAACCACTTACTTTGTAACGCGCATCACTGACAACTGACAACTGACACCTGATAACTCATTAAAACCACTTCAAAAAATGCCTATTCAAATTCTACCCACTCATCTGATTAGCCAAATCGCCGCCGGTGAAGTGGTTGAACGTCCCGCTGCCGTATTAAAAGAGTTAATTGAAAATAGTTTGGATGCGCAGTGCCAAAACCTGTTAATTGATGTTGAACACGGCGGCATTAAACAATTGCGGGTGCGCGATGATGGCGATGGCATTCCCGCCGCGCAATTGGCGTTGGCGTTGACGCGCCATGCCACCAGCAAGGTCGCTTCACTTGCCGATTTGGAAGCGGTGACGACGCTCGGTTTTCGCGGCGAGGCGCTGCCGAGCATCGCCGCTGTGAGTCGTCTCACGCTCACGTCTCACGCCAAAAATGGTGACGGCAGCGCGTGGACGCTCGCAGGTGCAGCCGATGGCGACTACGCCGCGCCGCGACCTGCGGTGCATCCGCCCGGCACCAGCGTGGAGGTGCGCGATCTGTTTTTTAACATTCCAGCGCGGCGTAAATTTTTGCGCACCGCGAAAACTGAGTTTGAACATGTGCAGCAGGTGGTACGGCGGTTGGCGTTGGCGCGACCTGATCTTGGCGTGCAGTTGCGGCATGAGGGACGGACGGTGCTGGAACTGGCACCGCTGGGCACCGAGCCGACCGCGCTGCTGCCGCGCCTCGCGCAATTGCTGGGCGAACCCTTTGCGGCGCACACCCTGCGGCTCGATGCCGCTGCGGGGGAGCTGCACGTTCAAGGCTGGGTGCTGCGACCCGCGTTTGCGCGCAGCCAGCCCGATCAACAATTCTTTTATGTCAACGGGCGCATGGTGCGCGACAAGGTGGTGCTGCACGCAGTGCGGCAAGCGTTCAGCGACGTGCTCCAGCACGGTCGCCATCCGGCGTATGTGTTGTTTTTGACACTGCCGCCGCGTCAAGTCGATGTCAACGTGCATCCAGCAAAATCGGAGGTGCGCTTTCGCCACAGTCGCCAAATTCACGATTTTTTATTGCACGAACTGCACAAACGGCTGGCGCAAGGCATCTTGAACTTGCCCGTTGTGCCTCCCGTCATCGCGCCAGCTCGCGCTCCAGCACTCACCATCGCGCCAACTGTTGCTGCGCCAGCCGTCGTGAACGCTCCCGCTGCCGCGCCTCGGCAAGTCAATGATGAGCGAGCGCGTTATCAAATTGAACACACGTTGCAACAACCGCTAATTGCGCCCACCGCATCCTCGTTGGAACCAGCGATGCTCGCACCTGCACCGTTGGGCGTGGCGCTGGCGCAACTCAACGGCGTCTATTTGCTGGCACAAACTGCCACCGGTTTAGTGATCGTCGATATTCACGCCGCCCACGAGCGCATCGGTTATGAGCGCCTGAAAACGGCGTGGTTAGCGGGACAAGTGGCGCGACAAGCGTTGCTGCTGCCGGTCACGGTGCCGGTCAGCCGTCCTGAAGCTGACGTGCTGGTCAGCCACAGCGCATGGCTGCAACGCTTGGGGCTGGTGATTGACCGCATCGGGATTGAACAGGTGCTGGTGCGCGAAGTGCCGGTGCTGTTGCAACACACTGATATTAAACGCTTAGTTGCGGATGTGTTGGCAGACCTTGCTGCCACCGGCTACAGCACGGGCGTTGAAGAGGCGCTGCACGCGGTGTTGGCGACGCTGGCATGTCATAGCGCGGTGCGAGCGCAGCGGCAATTAACGTTGGCAGAAATGAACGCGCTATTGCATGAAATGACGACGGTGGCACGAATTGATCAATGCAATCACGGGCGACCGACATGGATTGCGATTGAACAACGCGAATTAGATCGCTGGTTTGCGCGGGGGCGTTAATTGCGCAATCGTTGGCAATAAAACATCGTTTTTTAATAGCGCAATAACGTCATCAACCGTGCATTGCAATGAATGATAAAATCAACAGCGTTAATCATAAAACTGTTCTGAAAAACTGCCAACGCAATGATTAAAATAAAACATCCCGTCTCACAAGTACGCATTATTGGTGGGCAATGGCGCGGACGGCGCTTGCCAATTGTGGCGCAGCCCGGATTACGCCCGACACCAGATCGGGTACGCGAGACATTATTTAATTGGCTTGCTCCCACCATCACCGGTGCCCGCTGTCTCGACCTCTTCGCCGGCAGCGGCGCGTTGGGATTTGAAGCCGCCTCGCGCGGTGCCAGCGAAGTCGTCTTGATTGAACAAGCGCCGCTGGTCGCTCGCCAATTGCAGCGCAACGCACAATTATTGAATTGGAACAGCGGTTTAGAGATCATCACCGCTGATGCGTTGAGTTGGTTAGCGAGCGCGGGGCGACCGTTTGAAGTGATTTTTTTGGATCCGCCTTACGCCGCCGCTGCGCTCGCACCGACGTTGGCGCGGCTGGTCAAACATGGCTGGGTGGCGACCGGAACGCGGGTGTATTTAGAAACGAGTGCGACGCAAGAGTTTCCGCCGTTGCCGCCGGGCTGGGAATTGAGCCGCCAAAAAACTGCGGGTTTAGTGCGTTATGGCTTGGCAATAATTTAATTCACAACTCTCGTCATACAATAAAATGCCCGGTGGCATGATCAATCATACCACCGGGCGTTTTGTGTATTGATTAACTGAAATCGTGGTTTACAATATCAATTGAACGCTGGCAAATTTCGCGTCCATAATCCGTCCACAGCCCTTGCCCCCAATAGCGATAACAACTGGTCTGTGATGCCATTAAATGAAACAGCGCATTGCGATAACTGGGATGATTGGTGGCAACACCAGAACGCAATACTTTTTCATTGAACAATGAACTCGCAGTTTCCATTGGACCGAGCAAATTGTCATAGCCACGCACCCAAGACAAATCATTCGTCCAACTGCCGCCTTCCATGTGAAAGCGTCCATCTTCTTGCTTCAATTCTGCAATGACCTGCGCCAATTTTTCTGGTCCATCACCGGGCTGCATCCGCGCCCAAATGCGATCATGGAAAATCGGTTGAATCGCAGGAAAATCGCTCTCTTTAATTCCCATTGCAAAGAGATGTTCAAGGTATTCACTGGCATTCATCATTGGGCTATCAGAACCACTGCTGTTGTGTACCACCTCCATAAATTTTGATGGGAATTCATTCATCATTACGCCGCCATTCTCGCCATCAGCAATCTGCGTCACCAATGGTGGAATAGATTTGCCTGCCAATTCAACGCGACTCAATCCCTGCGCTTCATACCAAGGCTGCATCTGCGCTACCAATTTGGTATCTGAACCTTGGGTTTTAATAATCGCAATAATACTAGCAGTCTCACCTTTGGAATTGGTGCAGACTAAACGATGTGGAATATGTGGACGCTCTGGATGATGTCCGTTGCTCACCTGCTGCACAGAATGCTCTTGAATAAGCACCCATTGAAAACCACAATCAACCAACGTCTTGACGAATTCATAAGCAACGTCTGGATGATTGGGTAATGCCATTTCAGACGGTGAAAAACCGCGCACCCGTTCTAATGCTTCCCAACCAAAGATCGCCGCAAAATGATGTTGAAAAGCGCGAACATGTAAACGGTAATCTTGCACTGGTGTTGACGGCGCAACTGCATGTCCCCACGGCATTCCTAACCATTCGGCTGCCCAATTGTATTCGGGATTGCAGGTGATGGTTTTTAACGCATCAATCACATGATGCTCACCCATTTTGCGCAATCCGTGCAATAAGGTTCCAGAGTATTCCAACATGCAGCGCGGTGATTTGCCTTCACCAATCAATTGTGGAATGAATTCGCCAATCCGCTTATAACACCACACAAAAGTCGGCGCGTTGTAATTATCGCCAATATGTTGGTTGTGCATCATGTATTGCAAATTGCTGATTAAATCAGCACTGCGTAAATCACCACCGCCTGCTGGAATCAGCGGTTGATGTTGGTGCAGCGCAATTGCAGTGGCGGAGCGAATTGCGCCAAATTGAATACCGCCGCGTTGGGTAAACAGCGTTTGCTCACGACCGCGAGCGACAACCTGTTCCAATTCGGTTTCATTGCCGGAGATATTCGGAACATCATTCACATATTCAGGTAGTTGGTTCACGCAAAATTCCTTTCGTTCAAGTTAATCATTAAAACAAGTGACAAGCGTTAATTAAGATGACACCGGATCAAACACAGTATCATCATCTTCTGTGACTATATCGCTATTGTGTTGCACCTCTGGCTCAACTACTGGTTGTGTCAAAATACCAATCTCTTCTAATGCTGCCCGACTAATTGCTAAATCCGCATCAACTCGCGGCACCCATGATTCACCCCAGTATAAATTACAACTGGTTTCAGCGCGTAATAACGCATTAAGTGCGGTATTGATGCCATCAACATAAGCGCCTTCAACAATTCCACGTTCACCCGCAAACCAACGCGCATCATGGACGAAATGACTGACGTTTGCCATATCAACTAATGCTTGTTTTTGGCGTTCTGATCCAGTCCATTGTGTAAAATCACGCCCATGATGCCAACCCGTATTCCATGCCCCAGTGCGTACTTTTACTTCACCATGTGCGCCATAGGTATCGAGATAATCGTGAATAAATGTGGGCGCGATATTGGAGGTTCCGGCGCTGACTTGTTCTAATAAAGGTCGATAAAAAACGCTCCAAAAATTTGCGCCTTCAGTGACATTGCGAAACCAACCGCCGTTTTCACCATCGGTACAGGTCGTGACTAAAGGTGGGAAATCACACCATTTCGTGCGCTCGGCAACTTCGGCTTGAAACCAACCCAAGTCCATACCGGATTCTTGCGCATCTGACAATTCACGATCTCGCACAATCACAATGATTTCTGCATCGCCATAACGGGCAATATGCGGGCGATAGCGCATTTCTTGCCAACTCATTTCGGTGACAGGTTCAATGTGTTCGCTATCCACTAAAACATAGCGATAACCAAAGGCGCGTAACAATGGAATTAACTCCATTGAAAAACCCATTTCTGGCGGCCAGAATCCTTGAAAACGCGGCCGCCATAATAAATGATGCGCAATCCCAAGCCAGCGTTTTAAGTGTTCAGCGCGATCTGCTTCGGGAATTAACGGCAGCACGGGATGATAATAACCGGTGCCGAGAACATCAAAGACGGATTGATTTTGAAAATGCCACAGCAATGAACCGCAATCGACTACGCCATAAACTTGTTGTTGAAATGCGGGATCAGACAGCGTTTCTAATAGCGTTCCTGATAATGAAAGATGGACGCGGGCGTGAGTTTCGTGTCCCCATAAACTGCGCGGAATGCGATCTAATGCAAACAAAATCTCATGCGCTTCCCACGTTTGATATTGCAATAGTTCTTGCAAATTTCCCGGCGGTTGATGCAGATTGAGTACGAGCGCGTGATGTGCAAGCATTGGAGATTACCGTTGATTGGTTGTGATAACAGAATACCAAATAATGGCGGTGATACTGTGACTAAAAAATGACCAGCAGCATCTGTTGTGTGTATTGCAATTCAATTCTATAAAGCTGTGCCTTAACGTCGCCATTGCGCTGGACCAAGCTGATGAATAGATGCGCCTTGCGTATTCACAGCAACCATGACGGGCATGTCAACTACGGTGAATTCACGCATTGCTTCCATTCCTAACTCTGCGAATGCGACGATCCGCGCTGCTGTAATGGCTTGGGCAACTAAATAGGCGGCACCACCCACCGCAATTAAGGATACTGCGCCGTATTCTTTAATGGCGTCAAGCGCAAGTTGTCCGCGTTCACCTTTGCCAATCATGCCAATTAAACCGGTGTCGCGCAGCAATTGGGCGGTAAATTTATCCATGCGGCTGGCAGTTGTCGGGCCTGCCGGTCCAACGATTTCATTGCGCACGGGATCAACTGGGCCAACGTAATAAATAAAGCGATTAGTTAAATCAATTCCATCCGGTAATGATTCGCCGCGATTGAGCAATTCAATTAAACGTTGATGCGCAGCATCGCGTCCGGTTAATAATGTGCCGGTTAATAATAGTCGCTCGCCGGGTTGCCAAGTGGCGAGATCGGCGCGGGTGAGTTGGTCAAGATTGACGCGGCGAGCACCGGCGGCAGCGTCCCAAACGAGGCGCGGCCAGTCTTCCAGCGCAGGCGGGACGAATTGCGCCGCGCCGCTGCCGTCGAGGGTGAATTCGAGGTGGCGCGTGGCGGCGCAGTTGGGAATCAGGGCGACCGGCAGCGAGGCGGCGTGGGTGGGGTAGGTCAAAATTTTGACGTCGAGGACGGTGGTCAGGCCGCCCAAACCCTGTGCGCCGATGCCGAGCGCGTTGATTTTGTCGTGCAATTCTAAGCGCAATTCTTCAATAAAATCAGTCGCTCCCCGCGCTTTGAGGTCGTGTAAATCAATCGGTGCGAGCAGCGCCTCTTTCGCCAGCAACATCGCTTTTTCTGCCGAGCCGCCGATGCCGATACCGAGCATTCCCGGTGGGCACCAGCCCGCGCCCAACGTGGGGATGGTGGCGAGCACCCACTCGACGAGGCTGTCGCTGGGGTTGAGGGTGGCAAATTTTGCTTTATTTTCAGAGCCTCCGCCTTTGGCGGCGAGGCGCACGACGATGGTCTCGCCGGGCACGAGTGCGACGTGGACGACGGCGGGAGTGTTGTCGCCGGTGTTGCGGCGAGCGCCGAGTGGTGGGGCAACAATTGAGGCGCGGAGCGGGTTGTCGGGGTGGCGATAGGCGCGGCGCACGCCTTCGTCAACCAATTCCTGCACACTCAGCGCGGTGTCCCAGCGGACGTTCATGCCGACGCTTAAAAACACGACGACGGCACCAGTGTCTTGGCAAATTGGGCGCTGACCTTCGGCGCAAAGCCTTGAATTGACAAGAATTTGTGCGATGGCATCGCGGGCTGCGGGTGCGGCTTCGGCGTGATAAGCGGCAGTTAATGCCTGAATGTAATCTTGCGGATGATAATAAGAAATGAATTGCAGCGCGGTGGCGATGCTGTCAATAAAGTCGGCGGCGCGAATAGTAGACATTGTGTTTTAGTTGTCAGTTTGCAGTTGTCAGTTGTCAGTGCGTGGTTGTTATTGGAACTGGCGTTGCATGTGATGCCAGTACTGTTCAATCTCGTTAAAAGTGGGAAGGTGCAGTGGAATTTCAATTTGCAATTGCGGCAGCCATGCTGCGTTGGGTGCAAACCAGAATAAGCTGAGGATGCTCATTAACATCAATAAATTGCTCCAGCGATCCGTATAACTAAACGGTTTTAATGCGCTGCCGAATGAGCGTTTGATGCGGCGATTGAGTAAATCCACGCTGTATAATTCATCTAAAATTAAATGGGTGAGATAACCAATGCCCGTCATCGCGCCAGCTAACCACGCAATGGCAGCGGATTCTTGCCATAACCAAAACGCAACATTGGTGATTGCTACACTGATGGCGATGGTCGCTAATAATGAATGCCAGATGCCGCGATGAACGGTGATGCGGCTGAAGATTTCTAAAAAGCCGTGCCGTACAATTAAATACACGCCGCCCCAGATTAAACTCAATTGCAGCGGCGGTAATTGTTTGAAAAAAGGCATGGTCATGGCAAATGCAAGTCCTGCTCCAATTAGATTAAATAAGATGGCGGCAGGTTTGGAGGTTTTAGAATCAATGTCGGGTAATAAACTGCCGACGACGCCGAGCACAAAAAATGACAGCGTGTGGCTGGCGTCAATCACCGCCGCAGTGTGCAGCATCAGCGCGGCGCTGGCGCTGACGACGATGCCAAGATTGAGGTGGGTTTGGAAATTGGCCATGAGTGTGAGGAGCGTGAGTGGAAGTGGGCGCAGGTGACGTTGGCGCAGCAATTTTGCAGATAATAGCCACCACTCATGTCGTATCAGGATTTCGTGATGTCCCATCCTTTATTGATCGCTTTAGCGCAACAGTCCGATCAGGGTAGCGCCGCTGCCAATCTCGATGATTGTGAGACGGCCATTCGCACTGCCGCCAATCGTGGCTGTGGTTTGGTGTTGTTGCAAGAACTCCACAACAGTTCCTATTTTTGCCAGATTGAAGACCCGGCGCTGTTTGATCTCGCCGAGCCGATTCCGGGCCCGACCACCGAGCGGTTGAGCAAGTTAGCGCGGGAGCTGCAAGTGGTGATTGTCGGCTCATTGTTTGAACGGCGGGCACCGGGCTTGTATCACAACACCGCCGTCGTGCTGGATGTGGACGGCTCGCTGGCGGGCATCTATCGCAAAATGCACATCCCGGACGATCCGGGCTATTACGAGAAATACTATTTTACGCCCGGCGATCTGGGCTTCAATCCGGTGGATACGGCCATTGGTCGGCTCGGCGTGTTGGTGTGTTGGGATCAATGGTTTCCCGAAGCAGCGCGGGCGATGGCGCTGGCTGGTGCGCAAATTCTGCTGTATCCGACCGCGATTGGTTGGGACCCGTGCGATTCCTCGGCGGAACAAACGCGCCAGCTCGAGGCGTGGGTGACGGTGCAACGTGGTCATGCGGTGGCAAATGGTTTGACGGTGGCCGCCTGCAATCGGGTGGGATTCGAGCCAGACCCGCGTGGTACAGGCTCCGGCGCTCGGTTCTGGGGCAGTTCATTTGTGTGCGGACCGCAGGGTGAAATCCTCGCGCAGGCGGATTCGCAAACACCTAAATTATTGATTACTGAAGTGAATCTAGCGCGAACAGAGCAGGTACGGCGGATGTGGCCGTTTTTGCGTGATCGTCGCATTGACGCTTACGACGATCTCAAACGGCGTTATCGGGATTAACTTTGCGTTTCTAACAGCTTGATAATACTGAGGAACACTGCTGATTCACTCACTCGCAACCTCGCCTACCAGCACCACTGCCAAGCGTTCAGGGTGGATGCGCCGCGCAAATGCCTCCCGAATCTGCTCCACCGTCACCGCCTCCACCCGCGCTCGAAACTGCGCGAGATAATCGAGCGGCAAGTGGTACAACCCAATCACTTCTAAATAGTTGATTAAACTGCTGTTGCTGGCGATCCGCAGCGGAAAACCGCCAGTCAAATTCTGTTTCGCAGCGGTCAATTGCGCCTCAGTCGGTCCGGTCGCAATGAAACGCTGCAAGGTCTCCAGCAACACGGCACGCGCCTGCGTTGCCTGCGCGGTCTTGGTTTGCAAGCCCAAGATAAAACTGCCGTGCTGCGCCAGCGGCGTAAACACACTGCTCACGCTGTAAGACAAGCCGCGCTGCTCGCGGATTTCGTTCATCAACAGCGACACCAAACCGCTGCCGCCGAGAATGTGATTGCCGACATACAGCGGAAAATAGTCGGGATCACCGCGCCGCATTCCCGGCTGCCCCAGCAGCACCGTCGTTTGTGTGGCAGGAAATGGCAACGTCGTGACCGTGCCGCTGGTCAATTCCGCAACGGGCGGCAGCGCCGCTGCCGGTTCACCGGACGGCAGTCCAGCAGTCAAGCGCGTTGCCACCGCCTCAGCTTCAGCGCGATCCAGCGCCCCCACGATGGCGACCACCGCATTGCGTGCCTGATAATAACGGGCATGAAATGCCTGCAATTCCTCGCGGGTGAGCGCCGCAATCGTTGCCGCAGTGCCATCTGGATCAGCGGCATACGGATGATCGCCAAAGATCGCCCGATTGAGCGCCTTTTGCGCGACACTTTTGGGCGACTCCTCCGCCTGCCGCAACCCAATCAACCAATTTTTCCGCACCCGCTCCACATCCGCCGCCGGAAACGTCGGCGTCGTGATCACCGCCGTCAAGGTCTCCAGCGCCGTCTCCAACGCAGGCTGCTGCGTCAGCGAGCGCAGCCCGATTGACGTGAAATCGCGGTCAGCGTCAACACTGATCGCAGCACCGATAACGGCAGTGCGCTCGGCAAGCGTATCGGCATCCCAACTGCCCGCACCCTGCATCAACATCTTGGCAGTGAACGCCGCCAAACCCGCTTGTTGACCATCGCGGGCGCTGCCGGCATCAAACACAACGCTGACATCCACCATCGGAATCTCCGGCGCGGCAACAAACAACACCCGCGCTCCGCTGGGCGTCTGCCACGTTTGAATCTCCGGCACAGCGGCTGCTGGCGCGGTCGTCAGCACCAGCGTGGCGGCAATCAGCGCCTGCGCAAACAACGTCAACGGGCGGGGCATTTGCAGCATGAGCGAGTCCTTGATGGCATGAAAGCGTTGTATAATCAAATAGTTGGAAGTCATTAGCGCCGCCAGCAGGTGCCAGCGGTATTGCCGGTAGCAGCCCCAGTGACGCCACGTTGTCCCATCTGGTTGATCGTAAAGGTGCCGCAGTCATCGCCCGCTTGCGGACCGGTGGGCGCAGCTTGCAAAGCAAAGGTCGTGGCGGTCGGTGTGCTGGTAAAACCAATGGTGTAGCGCGTTGCCATTTCGGCGGTATTACAACCGCTAGTCGGCACTGCGCCCGTATAACTCGAAGTGGCGGTATAGCGGCGCTCCATTGCTTGCGCAAGTTCAATTAAACAAGAAGCGGCATTGCTGCGCCACGATTGGCGAACAGAATTCTGATAAGACGGATAAGCAATTGCGGACAGAATGCCAATGATGGCGACGGTAATCATCAATTCAATCAGAGTAAAACCGATTTGCTTCATTATTGTTATCTCGGAAGGTGCTTGTGATTGGCGATAATAGCGTATTTATAACAAGTCCGCACGATGGCGGACTTGCTGGCGCTGCTTGTTAATTGCAGATCAGCGGAGTTGGTGCCAACCTAAACGCCCGACAAGATTACCGCCTTCAATCTGTGGTAACTGCTCACCGGGAACATAAAGAACATAATCATCTTTATCGTCTCGCAATATACGCGGAACATCAATAATTTTATCAACCTTTACTCCGCTGACGGACGTGGTTCTATCGCCCTCTTCTTTAACATATTCAGTCTCGGCACCACCATCTCCAACCATCATCACTTTCTGCTCACCATCTTCTTCAATGACGCGCAAGGTATACACAGCTCCATCACGAATTACCACCGTATCTTCGGCATCAAATTTTCCATCATCATTCACATCAAATGTTTTACCAGATGACGCGCCGCCAGTGAACAAATCAAGTGCAAAAACCCAACTTTTACCGCCGCCAGAGGTGCAAGGATCATCTGATTCAATTGGAATCCAACTCGTGAATAATACCTGTCCTGCACCTGACAAAATTTGCGGGCGCGTCGCCACCCGTTCTCCTTCTTCATCATTTTCTGGTGAAATCAAATCTACAAACCAACCACGTTTTACTGGATCAGTACGATCATCGCCCCAAATCACCTCATTTTGTGAAAAAATCCGCCATGTATTATCGTTTGGGTCATCAGGCAACGCCAACTCAAAATCAATAGTTTGCTCAACCAGTGCATTCTGTCCAGTTGTGATATTTGCCCCACTGTCCCAAATAAACTGGAGTGGATTATTCGGGTCTTTTTTAAGGATAGAATTATCCCAAATGCCGTAAACACTTTGCACTGTGCGACTTAATACATCATTGGGACGCATATATTGGCCAGTGCCAAAATAGATTAAATAACCGCCGAGAGGGTGAACAGCGACATCCAATGGCCCCGTAATTGGTTGTGATTCGGCATCTTCATCAGTCCCGCGAATGGCTTGAAACACGGGAGTACCATTCCAATTTGACACTGAACCAGTTAAATCAAAACGCCATAAATGACCTTCAAGATCACCCGCATAAGCTCCTACAATAGTTTGTTGCGTATCGAGGATTAGATATGGAGCAGATAACCCGTTGGTTATAGAATCATCAGCCTGAATTTTTTTAATAACTGTACCGTCATCTAAGTTAATGACATATAACCAAGCGCCGGTACCGCTATCGTAACCATTGCCAAACACCGCTGCCCATTGTCCACTTTGCAAACGTCCAATCACCGGCGAGGAAGTCATCTGCCCCACCATATAACCAAGATCGCCGTCGCTAAATTCCCACAAAATGTTTTCCACTGCGAAGGCGTCTGGATGAGTGACATCTAAAGCAAACACTGCTTTACCGCCTGCGCCTAAAGTACCAATTAAAATTGAGCGCCATGCTCCATCAACATAAGCATCGCCAACATTAGGTGAACCATCCACAAAATCACGGTGCGCAGTAAGGCTTTTATATGTTGGACTGGTTAGTGTTTTGAGTTTACCAAACAGGGCATTTGGTACATAAGCAAACTTCTCAGCACCGCCGGTAGCATCAAAACCATGCAACATGCCATCATTTGCGCCGACATAAATCATTGGCGTGCGTTCTTTATTGGCAGTAAGAAATGAAGCGTAGGTATCTCTTCCGGCGGCAGTGACTGGCAAATACTTATAACCAACGTTTTGAGGTTTACCGACGTATAGCGGATCAGAATGCACAATATCGCCTAACAATTTAGTACGAACCCGAAAACCAGTAAGCCCATCATCTGTTGATTCTTTACTTTGATCGCCGCGCAACCAATTAAATATAGTTTCATCGTTCGATAAATAGCCTTTTTGTGCGGTATTGAGTGTTGCCCAAGTGAATGCAATTCCCGCTGGGTCAGAATCATCATCTGGAGTGCCGTTCCAAGTGTAAATGTGACGCGCTGTCCAAGCCGGCATTGAATCTACTGCATCCCAAACTAAATCAGTATCATCGCCATAATTTATCAATTCCAGTGCCTTAACTTCGCCGCTCCAATCGCTGGGATCAAAAGCCACTTCATAAACCATCGTCTCGCCATCAATTCGCGTCGAACTCGCGGCAGCAGTTGCTGCGGTTTCTTTACTGAGATTTAAGATTCTGGTAAAGGCATCTTCAAGTTGATCTTGTAATTTTCCAGCATTCGTTACGAGAAAATAGTTGGGAGATGTTTCACCCTTAGCTAATTTCTCATTGCCTTCAGAGCCGTACTTTGCGGCATACCACAACGGATTTTCTAATACTGTGGCAACGTCAGTTGCAGAGCTGGCGGTAAAGGTGCGAGTTGCTGTTAATGGTAATGGAGTATCTGTTCCAGATATTTTGCAATCAGAGGGTGGTGATGCGACTGCACAGCCTCCCGATAACACACCTTCGGGGGTATCTAAAAAATAGTCGGGATCCTCAGCAACACTTGTATCTTTATCCCGCACTTCTAAATACACGCCATCTTGAGTCGTGCCTGAAATCACATAACCCATGTGTTGCATGATGCTTCCAGCGGCATAACTGGAATCTAGTGCCACTGTCAAGGTGTTATCTGCATTCACTTTCAAATCATATAAAACAATGGCATCCATATCGTGATCTGCGCCTTGTTCCACATCTTCATAATTAATACGGAACTGAATTGAAGGGCGACCTTCGTTGATGCTAGTGTCTTTGTCTGAACCATTTGGGTCAGTATTGGCGAATTTTTCAATAAAAAAATCAACAATGGTATTTGTTGGTTGAAACTGCCCCTGCGCTATATTGATACTATAACCACCAACTGATTTTGCAAAGGGCACCAGCGTCACTTTTTTACTGCCTACCGGAATAATAATTTTCGGCAATGGCGATGCCAGAGCGACAGAGAACGTATTGATGTCTTGCTTATCTGCTAAATCAGTTCTGAGATCATTTTCAAACGCATATCGCGCAATACCAGCGGAATAATAGCCACCCTGTTTGGTTGGTTCAGATGGTGATAATCCTCGGATGTTACCTAAACCAGTCACTGTTTTTGCAGTTGGCGCACCTAGAAAATCAGTGCTGCCATTCACTTCACCAATAAAATGAACACTTGATCCACTACCATTTTCAGCAGCCCAAATCGCATTTGCTTCAGTGGCGACATTCAATCCACTAATATCACCACTAAAGCTCTCAAATACTGAACCAGGGACTTGATCGGTATCAAAGGAAGGGTTTACATCGCTAATCACTAATTGCGCTCCGGGCGAACAATACAGCGAGGAATTAGCTTTATAAGGATCAGCCCATGCTGGTGCGGGTAAATCCATTGTTGATGCAGGATCGCGTAAAGTAATATGTTCTTTACCGCTTATCAGCGTTGGCATGAATACTGATGTCGCAGTGGTTTTACCAGAAAAATAACGTAAACTTTCATACATCATTTCCGCAATCGGATTACCCCAATCAGGAAATTTACTAGTGGAACTGACCATAGGAGCAGTTGCTAACCAACCTCCACTATAGGAGTAGCCCGTACCACTATTGAAATCAACGATCCGAAGTAGATCCAAAGTTTTTACAATACCAAGTAAATTTGTAAATACACCCGTTGCTGGATCAACTTCGCCAAGGTTTGGATTGATTTCATTCATAAAACTTTCAATATTTTTGCGTAAAATACCGCCTTTCATGTTATAGGGATGTATAAATGATCCAGAAATTAAACCAAACAACATTTGATTATCTTTACCATACTCTTGTAACAAACCATCTGGCTTATAAGTTACAACATCAGGATTTGGATCAGTATCAGTATAAGGATTACAGTTAGAATCTAAATAACCATCTTTACAAACATGAACGCGGACGGTGTAATCCGTCATTTTTGATGCCGGAACATTTCTGGAGTAAGTTGAAACAACTAAATCAGAATATTTTGTAGTTGGTATCACTGCCCAAGTGTTGCTGCTATCCGGGCCACTCCAGTATAATTTGTACTTATCTCCACCACCTCCTTCTTCATGTCTAAATTCAATTTTATGTTCACCTGCATTCAGTTCTACTGATCCCTTGCAATCATCATTTTTAGCAGTACACGCATTATAGGTATAGCGTCCAAAAACCAAATCACCATCAATCAGCACTTCAGTTGCATCATCGCCATCAATTGAAAACTCATATTCTCCTGACGTCACGATATTAAGTTTTCCTTGAAATATCGTAAGATAATAATCATCGCTACCGTATGGATTACAGCTAGAACTACATTCAATTCTACCGTTCAACACAAAGTTAGGAGTTGATGGTGTGGGCGGAGCATTGCTCCCCATAAAATTATTTGAATTTGCTAAAAGTGCAATAAGAGCATTAAAAGCATCGTGATTTGCCGGTCGAATGTTATTGACTGCTGCTGTACTTTCACATGCGCCACCAGAACAGTTTGTGCCTGCTACTGGTCTTTCAATTGCCACCCAGTTCCAAATTCGATAATTAGAATTTGTCAACACCCGCATTAACGGCTTTTTACTACTCTCGTTGGCAAGTGTGGTGTTTGCAAACAGGTGACGAGTTCCTGCCGATGGTTGTGACAGCGGCGTATAATCAGAAATTTTATAACCATCATGCGCCTCGCTGAGATATTCCTTGCCCCAGCTATGCGCATCTTGTGGAATATAGGAACGTTCAAGAACCGTAGTCACTGCTGTGGGATTATCGGGATCGTAAGG
The DNA here is from genome assembly GCA_020721065.1 of Thiocystis violascens. GTDB lineage: Bacteria > Pseudomonadota > Gammaproteobacteria > Chromatiales > Chromatiaceae > Chromatium > Chromatium violascens_A. The sequence goes on from DYNM01000003.1 coordinate 40,516, forward strand.
TTCATCAACAATCCGCTTTCCGCCATAGAGCACTTTGCGCAACGCATCAATACGAGTAGTTGTAATGTAGTTGAGAAAATCGCCGCTCCAATGGCCGGGGCATTTTTTAGTTGTCGTCTTGGAAACTGGGGTAAAAAGATCAGAACTGTAGTCGTAACAAAGATACGAATCAAAATAACCAAAATAATCAACCGACGTCTTGCCGTCAGTATCTTTCATGTCGGGTTTATAACCAACATCTAAAATACCATCACCGCTTAAATCAGACGCATCGTTATAGGCTTCATAATAAAGCGTATGATCTTTGCCCATGATTAACATGGTCAGCGGTGGCGCTGCCACATTACCGCCAGCAGCAAATAACGGGTATTGCGCAAGGTCTTCAGCAGTGACAATTGCAGCCGGGCTAGACAGTAAAATGCCGAGCAGCAATGCAAAAAAAGAGCGGCGTTGCATAAAATAGTTGCCGTAAATCATGGTTAATCTCCGTTGATATTTCATGCTTTAGTCTAAACGTTTACCAACTATTGTTTCTAAAACAACTACTGAAGTTGCAATTCTACCCTGACCACGCGCTGTCACGCGATAACGACCATCGGCACAATTTGCTGCTACACATTGAATAACATAAACGGGTTGCGCTGAAATACCATTTATTGCGGTAGAATAAGCCACTTGACCAACCCAACTATCATCATCGTTTACATCCGGGTCAGTAGTGGTGACTGTCACATCAAAAACTGTTTCAGCAGCGTTAATAACAGTTTCTGCTTGACGTAATGCTGCCTCTGCTGCTTGAAACGCAACGTTACGATCATTGGCGTTGCTTGCCATGCGTTCATCAAGACCGCTAGTTTGCATTGCGGCCATAGTCATCACTGTCATCAACAATAAGAAAACTAACCCGATTACTAACACCATACCAGTTTGATTTTTAGGTGTGTTCATTTTAATTAACCTTTACTTTATACGGCTACGCAATGCAATGGTAGTGCTAAACATTTGATAAACACGGCGATCAGTGGCAGTAAAAAAAGTACCATCATTTCTTTCAAAAGGTAGCGACATCGGTGTTTCAACTACGTTGTTTTCAGTGCTGCCAACCAATAAATCGATTTTTACCGCAAGCACATTATTCCAATCGGAAGTGCTTGATACATAAGTATCAACTTCACCATCTCCACTACTGTCAAGTCCATAGCGAACCTGCATATCGTAAACGTTTTCAATCAATTCTTGCGCCGGATTCAAATTAACGCGCCGCCGCAAGCCGGGAAAATCAGTACCAGGTCCAATAAAATAAGTGTGATTCACCGTTGCTGGAGTGGGAATACTGATGTCGTAATATGTAATTCTCACAACATCAGTGCGAGGCGTATATGTTGCAATTGGTGCTCCTGATGGAGTGCTAGTGGCACCTTGCCATCCTTGGATATAATCAGTAGCTGGCCAACTAGCAATTACGTTAAAGTTTTGCGATCCCGCTTGCCGAATATCTCGCGCGAGATGTTCAATCGCAAAACGTCCATTTTCCTGTACTCGTGCCAGTGCTTCGTTGGTATCATAACCACGATTATTTCCAATAAACAACGCGATGACGCCAGCAGAAATAAACGTGCCAATGCCCATCGCAATCATCAGCTCAACTAAAGTAAAGCCGCGCTGGAATTTGCTGCCCTGTAACTGAAAACTCAGTGTTGATATATTCATAATTCTGTTGTGAAGTTAAATGATTGATAAACATCTGCGCCGCTGGTTTGTCCTTCAAAGCGCGTTTCGTTCCAAGTCACTGTAACGGTCACTAAGTTACTTGTTTGTGCAATGGTACCACTGCCATTTGGGAGTAAACAGGCAAGCCGATTACCCCAAATTGCTAAATCAGCCGCTGCTAAGGCACCCGTCCAAGAATACGCTAAAGTTGGATTGCAGGTTGCTGTTACTGTACCCAGATAACTGGCTAAATTTGTTTTATTTGCTCGCATGGCATCAGTGATTTCATACGCAAGATTGACGGCTTGAACTCGTAAGTAGGAGCCTTGCGCCATTTTTATGGATACGCCTTGTAAACCTGCTACTCCTAATAAACCAACGGAAAGTACGAAAGCAGCAATCACCACTTCCAATAAAGTAAACCCTTGTTGATAATGCCGATATGTCGTCATGTGCAGGTTCCTGTTTCAATTCGCAACCGTCCAATGGCATTAAAAACAATTCTCCGCTGTTCTGGTGCGGTACAAATTAACAATGTTCCCGTTGCAATGCTTGCACCTAAACTTTGACCATCAGGACGAAAGCGTACAAAATTAGCGAAGTTAGTGGTGCTGGTAGTTATTAAAACAGTGTTATTGATTGCTTCACTAACACGCAATGGCGTTTCACCTGTATCTAAATCACCATCACCATTATCATCAACAAATACTACCCAGCCATCTTGCCAATTTGCCCCACTAACGCAGGTTGGAGTGCTATCGCTGACATCATTAGATTTGCATACCGTCACAGTTTTGCCGCGTGTGACTGCTTCTGAACGCGCATATTGAAAAGAACTACTGAGTTGATTGGTGATCGCAGCGATGCGGTTGGTGCGGGTAAAGGTTTGGAAACTTGGGATCGCAACCGACATTAAAATAGTGGCGATTGAAAGGGTAATCATCACTTCCATTAGTGAAAATCCGGCACTGTGGCGGTGCGGAAATACTGCGAGCGGTAGGAAACTGCTGGAGGTAAACATTGCTCTATCTTCCGTTGGTGGCGCAAGCGGTGATTTAAGCAGATATAACTATTTTAGACCAGATGCTACCAATAACTGCGAACTATCACGCAAATTGACACTTTCGTCCGCAGCTATTGCAATGGTGACGGTTGCGAGTTAAATATCAACAACATTGCTATCATCAAGGTAACATGCCCACCGTGCTGCCGTCATGGTGCCAACATTTATCTCATTCGGTCATTAAAGCAAATGCACACGCAACTACTTGATGCTTTCTCCAATCTCGCTATCTGGTCGCCGATTACTTCGGGGCAGGCGCAATTAACTTTGACGCCCGATATCAACGCGGCTGCACCCGCAATGCAGCTTGATTTTGATTTCGCGGGTGGCGGCGGTTTTGTAGTAGCGCGGCGCGAGTTGTCATTACAATTGCCAGATAGTTATGCGTTTTTATTAGACATTCGCGCTGACGCGCCAGCGAATGCGTTTGAATTCAAGTTAATTGATCCGAGTGGTGCAAATGTATGGCGCTATCGGGATGAGCATTTTAACTTTTTAACTGATTGGCAAACCTTGCGCATTCCCAATCGTGCGATTGAATTCGGCTGGGGGCCGGCTGGTGGCGGCAGCGCGGGCGCGATTGGTGCGCTTGAAATTGTGATTGCTGCCGGGCCGGGCGGACAAGGGCAAGTGTGGCTTGCCAATCTTCGGCTCGAAGATCGCACGCCGTCGCAACTGCCGCTGTTACGCGCCAGCAGTGGCGATCCCGCCGCCGTGCTGGACGGCACGGCGACGACTTGTTGGCGACCTGAGCTGGTGCCGGCGCAGTTGACCGTTGATTTTCAAGAAGAACGCGATTTTGGCGGGCTGTTGCTGCATTGGCAGGAGTCAACAGCGCGGGAGTTTGCGGTTCACACCAGCAGCGACGGTGACACTTGGTGCGAACGCTACACCGCGCCTCATGCCGCTGGGCGCTGCAATCCGGTCTATTTGCCCAACAGCAGTGCGCGTTATTTGCGCCTGACCGTCGCCGCGCCAGCCGGAGCGCCGCTGCCCGGCTTGATCGCGCTGGAGTTGCAAGCGGACGCTTTCTCCCGTTCGCAGCATGATTTTTTTCATCATCTCGCGGCAATCGCACCGCGTGGGCGGTATCCGCGCTGGCTGTCACGCGAGCAAAGTTATTGGACGCCGGTGGATGTGCCAGATGGCGCAGTGGCGGCGCTATTTAATGAAGATGGCGCGGTGGAGGTGACTCGCGCTGGCTGCATGATTGAACCGCTGCTCACGGTCAGCACGGCGACGGGAACGCAGGTGGTGACGTGGGCGGAGTGCGACATTCAACCCGCGTTGCTGACGCCGCCGTTGCCGATTCCGCAATCGCGGTGGCGCTGGCGCGAGGGCGAGCGGGCGCTGGAATTGACTGTGACTGCGTGCGCCAGCCGTGAAATTAGTTCCCCTTTTTCAAAGCAAAATGAAGACTCAACGATCTGGCTCAATCTCCGTTATCACCTGCAAAATCAAGGCACTACTCCGCTGCAAATCGGCATTCACGCAGCACTGCGTCCGTTTCAAGTTTCTCCAGCATGGCAAGGCTGGCGCGACATCGGCGGCGTGAGTCCGATCCGCGAACTGGCATGGCGCGACGGCGCAGTCTGGGTCAATGGCGCACTAACGCTGGTGCCGCTCACTGCGCCGAGTGGTTTTGGCGCAGCCGCATTTGATGAAGGTTTGATCAGCGATTATCTCGCCGCCGCCACGCTGCCAACCGCGCAGGCAGTGAGCGATCCGTTTGGGTTTGCTTCCGGCGCACTGCGGTTTGATGTGACGCTCGCGCCGGGTGCAGCCGCTGAAGTGCTGCTCACCGCACCGATGACGCCCGCGCTGGAACGTCCGACCAACTGGCAGCCAGCGCCATTTGCTCATGCCCAAACGCAGTGGTCAGCCGCGCTCAACGCCGTCAGCTTTGAACTGCCACCCGCTGCGCTGGACTATTTCCACGCCTGCCAAGGTGCGCTGGCACATATTTTGATGACCCGCGACGGCGCAGCACTGCAACCCGGCGCTCGCCGCTATACGCGCTCGTGGATTCGAGACGGCGCGGGGATGGTGGCGGCATTGCTGCGGTTCGGGCGAGCGCCAGAAGCGGCAGCATTCATCCGCTGGTATGCGCCATTTCAAGCGCCAGATGGCAATGTACCCTGTTGCGTCGATGCGACTGGTGCCGATTGGTTGCCAGAACACGACAGTCACGGGCAATTGATTTTCGTCGTCGCCGACTATTACCGCTTCACCGGCGACCGCCAGTTGGTAGTTGACCTGTGGCCAGCGGTGCAACGCGCAGTGGCATATCTCCAACACTTGCGGGCGCAACGTTTGACGGCTGAGTATCAAAACGGTGAACGGCAGGCATGTTTCGGCTTGCTGCCAGAATCGGTCAGCCACGAGGGTTATTTGGCGCATCCGGTGCATTCGTACTGGGATGATTTTTGGGCGCTGCGCGGCTTAAAAGACGCCGTGCAATTGGCGCAAGTCATGGCAGAAACCACGCTGGCGCAAGAATGGACGACATTGCGCGATGATTTTGCCGCCACACTTCACGCCTCGCTGGCTTGCACGCTGCGCGAGCGCGAGATTGAATTTTTGCCCGGCTCGGTGGAATGGGCCGATCCCGACCCGACGGCGACCGCCAACGCGCTGACCTTGATTGACGACCTGCACGCGCTGCCGAATGCCGTGCTCCAGCGCAGTTTTGATTTATTTATGGAACGTTTTCGCGCCATGCACGGCGCAACTCCGGTGGCGTGGACGAATTACACGCCGTATGAAATTCGCATCATTGGCGCGTTGGTACGACTGCATCGCCGCGACGAAGCCCATGAATTGGCACAGTTTTTTCTGTCCGAACGGCGTCCACCGGTGTGGAATCAATGGCCAGAAATCGCGTGGCGCGACCCGCAAGCGCCCGGACATCAAGGCGATTTGCCGCACACTTGGATCAGCGCGGAATACTGCCTCGCCTTTCGTGATCTCTTTGTTTATGAAAGAGAAATTGATCAAGCACTGGTGATTGGCGCGGGCATTCCAGCGGCGTGGCTGGCGAGCGGTGCCATCGTCATTCACGGCTTGCCGACTGCGTATGGCACCCTAAATCTCACGTTGCGACCTGCAATTGATAGCACCATTACCGCGCAAGTGACTGGTGATTTTCATTTACCGCCGGGTGGCATTCAATTCGCACTGCCAGCGGAATTGACATTAACGGCAATTCAAATAAACCCTAAAAGTGAACTGCACCATGAATAATACCAAAGTGCTTTGGTTATGCGCGTTAATAACGCTGGCAAATACAACAATGGCAGCGGAAGATTCCTTTTTACCGAATATGCAGCGCACTCCAGCAGAAATAAACCTTGACAGTCCGCAGCAACAAGACCTTGTTTTAGCATTACCGGCGTGGCCGCGTGACCAAGATTTATTAGAATTAACGCTCGATGGCGCAGCGTCGCCATTTCGTTATTTCATAGATCGCCAGCAACTCTTAATTGATAAAAATAGCGTTGTGCGCTACGTCATCGTAATTGAAAGTCGCAGCGGCGGACGCAATGTTGCTTATGAGGGCATTCGTTGCAGCGCCAAAGGTCAAGCCAAAACATTCGCTTATGGTGCAAGCAATCAATTCGTTGTTTTAACTGATGCGCAATGGGAACCGCTCGCCACTGCCGCCAGTTTACACTATCAACAGGAATTATGGCGCTTTCACTTTTGCAATGCGCTTGAATTCCGCCCGCGTTCTAAAACCGATATTCTTCACAGCCTCACGGCGCAACGCGCCCACTAACACAACCTTGTGATTCTTTTTATGACCAACACCAATCCGTTAATTGAACTTTCTGTATTACCTGCATTCACTGCGATTCGCCCTGAACAGATTGAACCCGCACTTGATGCGCATTTGGCAGCTTGTCGCGCCTGTATTGCAGATTTAACCGCAACTGTGACTGCGCCAACGTGGGAAAATTTCGTTGAACCATTAGATGAAGCAGATGATCGCTTAAATCGTAGCTGGTCGCCGGTGGGTCATTTGAATGGCGTGCTCAATTCTGAAGAACTGCGGGCAGCGTATAACGCTTGTTTACCAAAACTGAGCGCGTATGGCACCGAAGTTGGACAAAATGAAGCCTTATTTCATGCGTATCAAAGCATCGCAGCGCAGGATGATTTGAATACGGCACAACGCCAAGTCATTGATAACGCGCTGCGTGATTTTCATTTGTCTGGCGTTGCGTTACCCGCTGACAAAAAGGCGCGTTATAAAGCCATCAATCAAGAATTATCACAATTAACCAGCACCTTTGCTGAGAACGTGCTGGATGCCACCAATGCGTGGAGCAAGTTAATCACTGATTCCGCGCAATTATCGGGCTTACCAGAATCAGCATTGGGATTAGCGCGACACAATGCGGCACAACACGGAGAAGACGGCTGGCGCTTTACTTTAGACATGCCATCTTATTTACCAATAATGATGTATGCCGATGATCGAGAATTGCGGTTTGACTGTTATCAAGCCTTTTGCACTCGCGCATCTGAGCAAGGTCCACACGCTGGTCAATGGGATAATAGCGAGAATTTAGAGCGCATTTTGGCATTGCGCTATGAATTAGCGCAATTATTGGGTTTTGCCAATTGCGCCGAGCGTTCATTAGCGACCAAGATGGCGCGTTCACCTGCTGAAGTATTGGCATTTCTCAATGATTTAGCGCAGCGTTCCGTACCGCAGGCGCGACGTGAATTGGCGGAATTAACTGCATTTGCGCAAGAGCGTTATGGCGTTGCGACATTGGAACCTTGGGATATTGCTTATTACGCCGAAAAGCTGCGGGTTGAGCGTTATCAAATCAGTCAAGAAGAATTGCGCCCTTATTTCTCTTTATCACGGGTATTGTCTGGTTTATTTAATGTTGTGGAGCGGCTGTTTGGAATTCGTGTGCAGGAAGTGACTGATTTTGAAACCTATCATCCTGATGTGCGCTTTTTTGAAATTATAGACAGCACTTCCAAGCAAATACGCGGACAGTTTTATCTTGATCCTTTTGCGCGACAACAAAAACGCGGCGGGGCATGGATGGATGTGTGCGTGAATCGCTTGCGCAGTTCACAGCGAGAACAACTTCCGGTGGCGTATTTGGTATGCAATTTTCCGCCACCAGTGGGCAATACGCCGTCATTATTAACGCATCAAGATGTACAAACGTTGTTTCACGAATTCGGACACGGGCTGCATCATTTATTAACGAAAATTGATTATCCTGGTGTGGCGGGTATTAACGGCGTTCCTTGGGATGCAGTTGAATTGCCGAGTCAGTTTTTGGAGAATTGGTGCTGGGAACGGGAATCACTGAATTTATTTGCAGCGCATTGGGAAACTGGCACACCGCTGCCTGATCAATTATTCGAGCGCATGATTGCAGCTAAAAATTTTCAATCGGCAATGCAGATGGTGCGGCAATTGGAATTCGCGTTATTTGATTTTCGGGTGCATTTAGAATATGACCCAGCTTGCGGAGCGCGGATTCTCGAATTGATTGCGCAGGTGCGCGAACAAGTTGCTGTCATTCAGCCGCCGGCATTTAATCGGTTTGCGCACAGTTTTTCCCATATTTTTGCTGGCGGTTATGCCGCAGGATATTACAGCTATAAATGGGCGGAGGTGTTATCTGCTGATGCGTTTTCGTTGTTTGAAGAACAGGGCGTGTTTAATGCAGCAACAGGACGCGCTTTTTGCCAATACATTCTTGAGCGCGGCGGTTCTGAAGCGGCGATGAATTTGTATATTCAATTTCGCGGACGCGAACCGAATACAGCAGCGTTATTGCGACGTACTGGAATTGCAGCGTAGCTGTTGCGCACTGCTATACTTGACGAATGTGACAGCAATTGATGATGTCACAATTGCTGCTCCACGCACCTAAGATCACTTTTAAGAATCTCAATCTATGCGAATAATGAAATCACCTATGACGCCACCATTCATTCTTTGGCTTTTAATGCTGATGGCGGTGTTATTTTCTGGCTGCGCTACCAAAAGCGTTAATAACGATTGGAGTCAACAACGTAAAGAAGTTGTGCAAACGGGTTTGGCGCAAATTGGGACACCTTATGTATATGGCGGTAAAAATCCCAATACGGGTTTTGATTGTAGTGGTTTAACGCAATATGCGTATCAAGCAGCGGGAGTGTCTATTCCGCGTATGGCGCGGGAACAACAACGCGCAGCAAAGCCAGTGAAGAAAGGCATTCCGCGCCCCGGTGATATGGTGTTTTTTGAAACAAAACCGGGTGTTTATCATGTCGGTTTAATGGTCGATCAAGAGCGGTTTGTTCATGCTTCCACATCGCGCCAACAGGTGAAAATTGACCGTTTGAAAACGCCATATTGGACGGCGCGTTATCTGGGTGCAGGCACCTATCTCAACTGACCACTACAGCGCAAGTGACTCGTATTTTTTGCGCTCCTGTAGCACAATGTCAGACGCCTTCCGGCGACTGGCTGGAAGGGTTGCAGAACCCATAACCGTATCGATTATTTTTAGGAGTGACATCAATGTCCGATCAGCCAATCAGTCAAAGCCGTCGCGACGCCGTTAAAGTGATGTTGGGCACCGCAGTTGCGATCCCAATGATCAACTTAGTCGGCTTTGGCACCGCTCACGCTGCCGCGCCAGCCAACGCCGTGACGCCTGATGACCCCACCGCACAGGCATTGAAGTACAGCCAAGATGCAACGCAGTCGATTCGTGATAGCGCCGCTCGTCCAGGTGCGCCGACCAGTGAACAACATTGCGCAACCTGCATGTTCATGCTGGCTGACCAAGGCGAAGGCGATTGGAAAGGCTGCTCGCTGTTCCCCGGCAAGTTGATTAACGTCAACGGCTGGTGCTCCTCTTGGACGCTTAAGGCCGGCTAAGTTTTCGCTGCCACGCTTCTCCAAAGCGAGTTCAAAAACGGGGCCGCTGGTCCCGTTTTTCATTCTCTGGTTTTTATAAAAAATTGATGACTATTTCGCGCAAGCCCATTCCACCATTTCAAGCCACTCCAGAGCCTACGGCAGCACTGTCGCATTGGCGGCTCGCACTGCTGCGCGGCACCATTTGGGGGCTGCACGGCATGATTTACGCGCCGTTGTTTACTGGTTTGACCGAGCTGTTAAAAAGTCTCGGCGTGGGTGCGCCCACGCCAGTCATCGCCGCCACCATCACCGGCACCATCACCGCCGTGCTTTACGGAGCGCGTGAAATCTCATTGATGAGTTCCGGCATTGGTGCAGCAATTGGCGTCGTGTTATTGATCGCGTTAACCGGACCTTTTGCCTTTCTACAAACAATTTTGATTGCAGCCGTCGTGGCCGCCATCGCCGGACTGACGATCCGATTTCCCACCCGCTGCGCCACCCACGTCGCACCCAAAGCCTTATCTGGACTCGCTGCGGGCACCATCGGCGGTCTGATTGTGATGGTGACGGAACGCCAACTCGATGCGCCGCTCAGTTTGAGCGTCGTGCTCGCCATCTTGGTCAGCGTCAACGGCTTGCTCTATGTATTGACGCTGCGCTGGTGGGTCGCCTTCACCGATCAACTCTGCAACACCATCATTCCCTGTTATATCGCGGAGGCATCCATCATGGCGTTATTGGCAAGCGTGGCTGCCGGCAGCGTGTGGCTGGTCAGCGGACCATTGACCGATGCCGAAGGACTGTGGTGGCAAACCGCCAGTCTCGGAATGCACGCCCAGCTCGTGCCCGCCATCGTCGGCGGCATCGTCGGCGGCAGCGTTGCCGGCATGATTTTTGAGTTATTCCGCCTGTCTTGGGTCAGTGACCTGTAATTGCGATGGCAAAAAGCAAATCCAGTCGGCGCTGGCTCGACCGGCACGTCAACGACCCCTACGTCAAACAATCGCTGCGGGACGGCTATCGCTCCCGCGCCGCGTATAAACTGCTGGAATTACAAGAGAAAGAACGCATTTTGCAGCCCGGCACCCGCGTGCTGGATTTGGGTGCTGCGCCGGGCAGTTGGTCACAGATCGCCCGCCGTCTCGTCGGCCCGACTGGCTGCGTGATCGCGCTTGATCTGTTGCCGCTGGAACCGCTGCCGGAGGTGCAATTCATACAGGGCGATTTCCGCGAAGACGCAGTGCTGGCGCAACTGCGGGAGTTGATTGGCAACCAACGGCTGGACGTGGTGTTGTCGGACATGGCACCCAATATCACCGGCACGACGGTGGTTGACCAAGCGCGGATGGTCTATTTATTGGAATTGGCGCTGGCGCTGGCGCAGGAACAGCTCAAACCCAACGGCGCACTGATTCTGAAAGCATTTCAAGGCGAAGGCTTTGATACTTTTTTGCACGAGCTGCGCGGCAGTTTTACGCGAGTGGCGCAGCGCAAACCGCTGGCATCTCGCGCCGAAAGTCGGGAGATTTATCTGGTAGCGCGTGGATTTAAAGCATCATCTCGTTCTTAAATAGCGGCGCTGCGACGCAATGTCGCCACACTGTTTTGCAATTGATCATTAAACAAAAAGGCTGACTGCGATGAGTGATATGGCAAAAAATCTACTGTTATGGGTCGTCATCGCCATTGTGCTGATGTCTGTATTTAATAATTTCACCACCGTTCAAACTGCGCCGCGTACATTGAATTATTCAGATTTTATTGCGCAAGTGAAACAGAGCGCAGTGCGCGAGGTAATGATTCAAGGACGCTTAATTGAAGGCGTCACTGCTTCCGGTCAACGCTTCAAAACTTACAGCCCCGGCGATGATGGTTTGGTTGGTGATTTATTGAACAATCATGTTGTGATTAAAGCAGAATCACCACCTAAACAGTCCATTTTAATGCAGATTTTAATTAACTGGTTTCCGCTGTTAATTCTAGTGGTGATTTGGATTTTCTTCATGCGGCAAATGCAAGGCGGTTCTGGCGGACGGAGTGCGATGTCATTCGGTAAAAGTCGGGCGCGGCTATTGTCAGAAGATCAGATTAAAGTGACTTTTCAAGATGTCGCAGGTGCAGAAGAAGCGAAAGAAGAAGTCGTTGAAATGGTCGATTTTTTGCGCGATCCCAGCAAATTCCAAAAGCTCGGCGGCAAAATCCCCAAAGGCGTGTTGATGGTGGGCCCGCCCGGCACCGGTAAAACTTTGCTGGCGCGTGCAATTGCGGGTGAAGCGAAGGTGCCATTTTTCAATATCTCTGGCTCCGATTTTGTGGAAATGTTCGTCGGTGTGGGCGCATCGCGGGTACGCGATATGTTTGACCAAGCCAAGAAACAAGCGCCGTGCATTATTTTCATTGATGAAATTGACGCCGTGGGACGCCATCGCGGTGCGGGTTTGGGCGGCGGTCACGATGAACGTGAGCAAACCTTGAATCAATTGCTGGTGGAAATGGACGGTTTTGAGGGCAGCGAGGGCGTGATTGTGATCGCAGCGACCAATCGTCCTGATGTGCTTGATCCCGCATTGTTGCGTCCCGGACGCTTTGATCGGCAGGTGGTGGTGCCATTGCCAGACGTGCGCGGACGCGAGCAGATATTGAAAGTTCACATGCGCAAAATTCCAGCCGCAGAAGATGTGAAAGCGTCGATTTTGGCACGCGGAACGCCCGGTTTTTCTGGTGCTGATTTAGCCAATTTAATTAACGAAGCGGCATTATTTGCTGCGCGTTCTAATAAGAAATTGGTGGAAATGGGCGATATGGAAAAAGCCAAGGATAAAATTATGATGGGCGCAGAACGGCGCTCCATGGTGATGTCCGAGGATGAAAAACGAATGACCGCGTATCACGAAGCGGGGCATGTGATTGTTGGGCGTTTAGTTCCCGCACATGATCCGGTGCATAAGGTGAGCATTATTCCGCGTGGGCGAGCGTTGGGAGTGACGTTATTTTTACCTGACGGTGATCGGTTTAGTTATAGCAAAGAGCGTTTAGAAAGTAGCATTGCGGGATTGTTTGGTGGGCGTCTCGCTGAAGAACTTGTTTATGGCGCTGAATGCGTGACTACTGGAGCACAAAACGATATTCATCGCGCTACGGAAATCGCTCGCAATATGGTCACGAAATGGGGGTTATCTGCCAAGTTAGGACCATTAACCTATAGCGATGAACAGCAAGAAGTGTTTCTCGGTCATTCGGTGGCGCAGCACAAAAGCGTATCCGATGAAACCACGCATTTAATTGATGAGGAAATCCGCGTGTTTATTGAGCGCAATTATGAGCGGGCGCGGCATATTTTGCTCGATCACATGGAACAATTACATGCGATGGTGGCGGCGTTAATGAAATACGAGACGATTGATGCACACCAAATTGAGGACATCATGGCGGGACGGACGCCGCGTCCGCCGAAGAATTGGGATGATGATGCGTTGCCGACGGTGACGCCGCGCAGCAAGGCGCCCGATGCGGATGCTGCCGCGCAGGGGTGTTGAGCGATGCGCCATTATTTCGGCACCGATGGGATTCGGGGGCGCGTGGGTGAGGGTTATATCACGCCGGATTTTGTGTTGAAGCTGGGCTGGGCGGCGGGGCGCGTACTCGGTCAAGGACGCGGTAAGATATTGATTGGCAAGGATACGCGGCTGTCTGGCTATATGTTTGAGTCGGCGTTGGAGGCTGGTTTGGTCGCAGCCGGTGTCAACGTTCGCCTGCTCGGACCGATGAGCACGCCCGGCGTGGCGTATCTCACCCGCACCTTTCGCGCCAGCGCGGGCATCGTGATTACTGCGTCGCACAATCCCTATCAAGACAACGGCATCAAATTCTTCTCGGCCGAAGGCGACAAGCTGCCGGACGACGTGGAGCTGGCGATTGAGGCGACCTTGGCGCAGCCGCTGCGCACGGTTGACTCCAGCGCGTTGGGCAAGGTGCAGCGGGTGGAGGACGCCGGCGGGCGTTATATCGAATTTTGCAAAAGCACGATTCCGGCGACGATGAATTTTCGTGGGCTAAAACTCGTCGTCGATTGCGCGAATGGTGCGACTTACAACACTGCGCCTTATGTCTTTGAGGAGCTGGGCGCAACGGTGGTGCGGTTTGGCACCGAGCCAGACGGTTTTAATATCAACCGCGATCTCGGCTCCACCAAACCCGAAACGCTGTGTCGGCTGGTGGTGGCGGAAGGCGCAGATTTGGGCATTGCCTTTGATGGCGACGGCGACCGCGTGTTGATGTGCGATGCCAGCGGACAACTGTTCGACGGCGACCAACTCCTTTATATCATTGCGAAATCGCGCTATCTCAGCGGCGCACTGCGTGGCGCAGTGGTCGGCACCGTGATGAGCAATCTCGGTTTAGAACACGCGCTGCAACGGCTCGGCATCTCCTTTGTGCGCACCAAGGTTGGCGACCGCTACATCATGGAGCAGCTCAAGCGCGATGACGGCATTCTCGGCGGTGAACCGTCCGGGCACCTCATCTGCCGCGACCGCACCACCACCGGCGACGGCATCATTGCTGCGCTGCAAGTACTCGCCGCGCTCAACCGCTTGGACAGCACGCTGACTGCGCTGGGCGCGGAGGTCAAACGCTATCCGCAGGTGCTGATTAACGTGCGCCTCGACAGCCAGCGCGACGTGCTCACTGCGCCGGCGCTGCAAACTGCCGTTGCTGCGGCGGAGGCGGAATTAGCCGGACAGGGGCGCGTATTGCTGCGAGCGTCGGGAACGGAACCGCTGGTGCGGGTGATGGTGGAAGGTGTTGATGCCGAGCAGGTCACGCGGCTGGCGGAACAACTGGCGGCGGTGGTGCAGGCGCAGCTTGGCGCGGCGTGATGCCAGTTAGGTGACGCCGGTCAGGAAGCTGGCGCGGCGTCGTTTCATTCAATGCGTAAGTTAATTGTTGTGGAAATGCTGTGGCTATTGTTAATAAAAGTGCATTGGTTCCTTATTCAGCAGCGCAGATGTTTAATTTAGTGTATGACGTTGGTTCTTATCCGCGTTTTTTACCTTGGTGCAGCAGTTCACGGGTGCTTTCAGAAACTGATGAACAAATCTGTGGCTTAATTGAAATTGCCCGCTTGGGTATTCATCAATCATTCAGCACCTGCAATCGTTATGAGCGCGACCGCCGCATGAGTATTGATTTATTAGATGGTCCGTTTCGCAAATTAGCTGGCGGTTGGGAATTCACAGCGTTACGCGCCAATGCCTCCAAAGTGGAATTAAAACTAGAGTTTGAGTTTTCTGGACGTCTCATTGATAAAGCCTTTGGCACCGTTTTTAATCAAGTTGCCAATTCGTTAGTGGATGCTTTTTGCAAACGCGCCGATGAAGTCTATCGGAATTGATTTACGCAGGGGCTGGCGCTGAAAATTGCGCAATGACACGCGGTAATTATTGCTTTGGTTCTAATCCCAGTGCTTTTAATCCCCGCGTCAATGCGCCAGGCTGCGTTTCATAATCCGGCACCGTCACAATTGTGCTTTTCGGTGTTTCACGAGCGTCAGTAGATTGGGCATTCGGTTTGACATCTCCCGCAATTTTTATCAAAACATCGTTTTGGAAATGCAGCGTTAAATAATGCTTTTCAATGGGATGATGACCGCGCCGAATGGTGTAGATATAATCCCAACGGTCTTGATGAAAAAAGTCGCTTAATAACGGCGTTCCAAGTAAAAAATTGACTTGGCGTTTGGTCATTCCCGTCTTGAGTTCTGCCAGTGTTTCGGCAGTCAAAATGTTCCCCTGCTGTACGGTCATCTTATACACAAAGGGCAAATTCTCTAACACCGAGGCATGATAATCGGCGGGTTTGTGTTCACGAGCACAGCCGGAGTGACAAAAAACCGTTATGGTGCTGACGATTGCAAAACGAAAAAGTTGTCGCATCTCACCTCTAACAACACTGAGTTCACAGTAAACCCAAATCATACCGCAGCTATGATTTGCAATCACGCCGGGCGTGATGCGCAAACACCAGTTAACATTCATGGTGAGATTGCTGCGGATGTAGGAGTGAAAGAATTGGAAAACCAACAACTGAAACAAGCCGGATTAAAAATTACGGTACCGCGAGTCAAAATTTTAGCCATTCTTGAACGCAGTAAAAAACGTCATCTGAGCGCGGAAGATGTCTATAAAACGCTATTGAAAGATCACGAAGAAATTGGTTTGGCGACTGTGTATCGGGTGTTGACGCAGTTTGAAACTGCTGGTTTGGTGTGTCGGCGCAATTTTGAAAGTGGGCAATCCGTGTTTGAATTAAATAACGGCATTCATCATGATCATTTGCTCTGTATTAATTGCGACCGCGTTGTAGAATTTACTGATTCGGTGATTGAAGAACGGCAGATGCGCATTGCTGAAAAACATGGCTTTGCTATTGCGGATCACACGTTAGTCGTTTATGGAACCTGTAGTAACTGCCAACACAAAAGTTGACATCTCGCCACATTAACGCAGTGAATACTGCGCGTGCAGCGAGAGTCAATTGAATTAAGGCAGGCTAATGCGGTGCATGGTTTTACTGCCCGGGGTGCGCCAATCTTTAATTGCGGCAGCGGTGTGTACCAATACCAATAACAAGACGACAATGCCGCCCATGCCGTGCATGGTGAACAGCGTTTCTGCAAGGGTTTTAGTCTCTTCAGTTGCAGTCAGCAGTGCCGGTAAAGTCATATTAAAGAATTGTACGGTACCACCAGCAGCGGAAGTTGCTAACCAACCGCCAATGGGTAAACCAATTAATAAAACATACAGCAATAAATGAATGCCTTTGGCAACTAAGGCTTGGAGTTTTGGTGGCTCTGGATCATACGCAGGCGTGGGTAACAATACGCGCAGCGCCACGCGGAGTAACATCAATACGAATAGCAAGATACCAAAGGTCATGTGTACCTTGACTAAAGAACCAACGCCTTCATCACCAAATACCATAAATGCCATGCCACTGGTGAGCATTCCAAATACCATGATGGCAATTAACCAGTGCAGAATGCGTTGTAATAAAGTGTAACGTGTTGTCAATTGAATATCCTCATTTTAAGAATGGATTCGGTGACGGTGCTTTGCACTACACCAACCAGCCGATATCATACGCAAAAGCGTGTCTGAATTGAATGAAAAAGTTAAGTAGCAGTGGACATTTGCACTGTCGAGCGGGTGGGAACTCGGGCGCATTGCCAACGCGAGGTTGCTCGCGCCCAAAAGTCGGTCACGCTGGATACTGCTGGCAGCGATTCTTGCCCCTGTAGTGCCCAGATGTGGTGCAGCGTTGGCAGTGGGTGGTTGGGATCAACCGGTGCGGCTGCCTGCGTTGTGCTGAGTTGATGTCCGTTGTGGTCAACGAGCAGGGGGGATGTGCGCGTAGCCGGGAGGGTATTAACCGCGTTGGCGTTCGCGGATTTCATCCAACGTTTTACAATCAATACAAAGTGTTGCTGTCAAGCGTGCCTCCAAACGACGAATGCCAATCTCCACGCCGCAAGCTTCACAATAGCCGTAATCGTGATCGTCGAGACGATCAAGCGCCTCGTCGATTTTTTTAATCAGCTTGCGCTCACGGTCGCGGGTGCGCAGCTCCAAACTGAACTCCGATTCTTGCGTGGCGCGATCATTGGGATCGGGAAAATTGGTGGCATCGTCCTGCATGTGGTGGACAGTACGATCCACTTCTTCCATCAATGATTGTTTCCAAGCAAGCAGCAGACCGCGAAAATGCTCCTCCTGCGCGGAATTCATATATTCCTCGTCCGCCGTGAGCGCGTAGGGTTTGAATCCTAACGTCAGCGCTTCCTGTGCTTGGGCGTGAACTTTTGCTTCGACCATGGCGATCTCCCGAAGGCGTTGCGGGTGGAATCTATGTGGCGATCATCCGAACGAGCAAATGCAGGATGTGCCACGAAAGGCGTCCTTAAGTACCAGATATGGAGCAGTGGGGCAACATCAACCACACAACAGCAGCAATTGACAGTGGACATCTGCACGCAAAAACCAGCAGTTCATTCCCGTTTTTGCGCAGGTTAAGTGCGAGATGAACTTGAATGAGTGACACCCGCTGGTAGCAACAGCATGGTGATCTTAATTGGCCTTGCCATCCGCACGAATCAACCGCTATAGAAAACGCAATTCTCTTGTTTTAATCTCATGCCGCAACTGTGCTATCATTCGCGGTTCACTTTATTCCCGTTGTATCTCTGAATAACGCAAGGTATCCCATGGATCAAGAACAGCAACAGTCACAATTGAAGCAATTGATCGCCAAGGGCAAAGAACAGGGTTATCTCACCTACTCCGAGGTAAACGACCATCTGCCTTCTGGCATTGTTGAAACGGATCAAATCGAAGACATCATTCGGATGATCAATGAGATGGGAATCATGGTACAGGAGATCGCGCCCGATGTGGTCGATCATACCCTGAGTGATTCCGCCGTTTCTGATGATGATGCCGCTGAAGCTGCTGCTGCCGCAATCGCCACGGTTGATAGTGAATTTGGTCGCACAACTGATCCGGTGCGCATGTATATGCGCGAAATGGGTACCGTAGAATTATTAACCCGCGAGGGTGAATTAACAATTGCCAAACGCATTGAAGATGGTCTCAATCAAGTTTTAGAATCTCTATCAATTTATCCGCGCACTGTTGAAAAACTGATTGAGATTTTTGATCGGGTAGAACGTGAAGAAACGCGCCTCACTGATGTCATTTCTGGCTTTAATGATGGTGATGATGAAGTGCCAATACCGGTGATTGCACCTGTGATTGAAACGCCCATTCATCTCGATAAAACAGCATTGGATGCTGATATTGATCCCGATACGGATACGGATGAAGAAGAACCGGCAGTGGTGTATACCGGTCCTGATCCTGAAGATGCAGCAGCGCGAGCAGCGTTATTGCGCGAGCGGTTTGGTATTTTGCGGGCAGCATTGGAAGAATACGGGCGCGATGATGCGCGGTCGCGGGCAGCGATGAAAGATGTCTCTGAAGTCTTTTTGCAATTCAAATTAGTGGCACCAGTCTTTCAAGAACTCACTGAAATTTTGCGTCATACGGTTGAGCGCATTCGCACCCAAGAACGCCAAATGATGGCGTTGTGTATTGATCAAGCAGGAATGCCGCGCAAGTTATTTATTGAGAGTTTTCCCAAAAATGAAGCCAATCCGAATTGGCTCGATGGGCACTTAAAAAAGCGTCACGCTTATACTTCCCGTTTGAATGCGCTTGCGCCTGAGATTCGTCGCGTGCAACGCAAATTACAGGACGTTGAACGTGAAAATATTTTGACGATTGGTGAGATTAAAGAAGTCAATCGCAAGATGTCGATTGGGGAAGCAAAAGCACGCCGCGCTAAAAAGGAAATGGTGGAGGCGAATTTGCGGCTGGTGATTTCAATTGCAAAGAAATATACTAATCGTGGGTTGCAATTCCTCGACCTCATTCAGGAAGGCAACATTGGTTTGATGAAGGCGGTGGATAAATTTGAATACCGGCGCGGCTATAAGTTTTCCACTTATGCAACGTGGTGGATTCGTCAAGCAATTACCCGTTCTATTGCTGATCAAGCGCGTACCATTCGGATTCCGGTTCACATGATTGAGACGATCAATAAACTCAATCGCATTTCGCGGCAGATGATTCAAGAAATGGGGCGCGAGGCGACGCCGGAAGAATTGGCAACGCGAATGGAAATGCCAGAAGATAAGGTGCGTAAGGTCTTAAAAATTGCCAAGGAGCCGATCTCAATGGAGACGCCAATTGGTGATGATGAAGATTCACATCTTGGCGATTTTATTGAAGATGCGGGAGTGATTTCGCCGATTGATTCGGCAACTGCAGAAGGGTTGCGTGAGGCAACGCAAAATATGTTGGCGAGTTTGACTTCCCGCGAGGCTAAGGTCTTGCGAATGCGCTTTGGGATTGATATGAATACTGACCACACGCTGGAGGAGGTTGGTAAACAGTTTGATGTGACCCGCGAGCGGATTCGTCAAATTGAAGCCAAGGCGTTGCGCAAGCTGCGTCATCCGACGCGATCCGATAAACTGCGCAGCTTTCTTGATACTGATTAAGTGTTAGCACCAGTTATTGAGGGCCGTTAGCTCAGTGGTGAGAGCAGGGGACTCATAATCCCTTGGTCGTAGGTTCAAATCCTACACGGCCTACCACGCAATAGCCGTTCCGGTCGTCCGCCGGAGCGGTTTTTTACGCTTGAAATTTGAAACTGACACGATCCGAACAGGCACAAAAAAGCCGCTCTTGTGAACGGCTTTTGTGCATTAAAAAAGTTGGTCGGGGTGACAGGATTTGAACCTGCGACTTCTGCCTCCCGAAGACAGCGCTCTACCAAGCTGAGCTACACCCCGCAAACTGTTGGCATCACCGCGAACGACTAACCGAAAAATCCGCCATCGTGGCAAGGGCGGTGGTCGCTGCGGAAGCTGGGAGCACTTTTAACGCTTCTTGTGCCCACATAACGTGCTTTTTTGCGAGTTGCGCAGTGTAGGCGATCGCATCAGTTGACGCAATTGCTTGGGTAACGGCGTCAATGTGCTCGCGTCCGCCGGTTTCAATCGCGCTCCGCAGCAACGCTTGCTGCGCCGGAGTTCCCACCGCCAACGCCCGAATCACCGGCAAAGTCGGTTTGCCTTCCTCAAGATCGTCGCCGACGTTTTTACCCCAATCAGCATTATCGACGCTGTAATCCAACGCATCGTCAACCAATTGGAACGCGATGCCCAGATGTAAGCCGTAACTCGCAGCAGCCGCTTCAACCTCTGGCGACGCATCCGCAATGACTGCGCCCAACCGTGAACCGGCTTCAAACAGCGTCGCGGTTTTGCGCGTGATCACTTCCATATAACGCGCCTCGGTGGTGTCGGGATCGTGCTCATTGAGCAACTGCAAGACCTCGCCCTCGGCGATGCGATTGGTGGCGTGTGCGAGCACTTCCATCACCCGCATGTTGCCGACATCCACCATCATTTCAAAAGCGCGGGAATAGAGAAAATCACCGACCAACACGCTGGCATCATTGCCCCAGACGACGTTTGCCGTCTCGCGGTTGCGGCGCAACGCCGAGTTGTCAACCACATCATCATGCAGCAGCGTCGAGGTGTGGATAAATTCCACCACTGCTGCCAAGTCGATGTGACGCTCGCCGCGATAGCCGCAGGCACGAGCGGCAAGCAGCACACAAAGTGGACGCAGCCGTTTACCGCCACTGTTGACGATGTAGTGGCCGATTTGGTTAATCAGAACAACGTCGGACTGAAGGCGGCGCAGGATCAAGGCGTCCACGGCCTTCGAGTCCTCAGCGACGGGGTGTCGAATCGTGGAGAGGTCCATGCGTATTTTTAGGAGTCTGTCGATGATGGCGGCTGAAGATGCTAGGAGTGGCACAAAAAGCTGTCAAGCCACAAGGTCGCGGTTTATGGTTATTGTGAGCAGGTTGAAGATTACGCCATTTTAGGGCTTCCAGTCGACTGATTTGCGCGAATAAAGCACTTAAATCTGGGCAAAATAGGGCGCAGTTTCGCAGCAGTAGCGGCGTTAAGTAATTGACTGAAGCGATTATATCGACATAATATCTCGCTTCTTTGTTCCGACGCTTGGCGTCGTCAACAATTCCGAATCGTTGTGGGGATTTCAAATCATGTACGCGGTCATTCAAACCGGCGGTAAGCAATACCGGGTTTCCGAAGGAGATACGGTCAAAGTTGAGAAACTGGTCGCCGAAGCAGGCACCAGCATTGATTTAGATCAAGTCTTGATGGTCGCTGATGGCGATGACATCAAAGTCGGAACGCCTTATCTCACCGGCGGCTGCGTCACCGCAACTGTGGAAAGTCACGGACGGGCGCAAAAAGTCAAGATCGTTAAATTCCGGCGGCGCAAACATTATTTGAAGCGTCAAGGGCATCGGCAGTGGTACACGGCGCTGAAAATTACTAGCATCAGCGCCGGTTGAGGGGGATTTTTAATGGCACATAAAAAAGCAGGCGGTAGTTCCCGCAACGGTCGTGATTCCGAGTCGAAACGGCTGGGCGTTAAAGTGTTTGGCGGTCAAACCGTCACCGCCGGCAGCATCATCATTCGGCAGCGCGGCACTAAAGTACACAACGGCGTCAACGTCGGCTGCGGTCGTGACCACACCTTATTTGCACTGCGCGACGGCATCGTGAAGTTTCTGGTGCAAGGACCGCGAAACCGTAAATTCGTGACGGTCGAAAGCATCTAAGTGTGTTTAAGCGCGGCGTTTTTAACGTCGTCTCACACACGCAATAAGCCTCGTCCTTTCGACGGGGCTTTTTCGTTTTAGGTTCAGCGGGAGAATTTGTTGAAATTCGTAGATGAGGCATTCATTCGGGTCGAAGCCGGCGATGGCGGCAATGGCTGCGTGAGCTTTCGCCGCGAAAAATACATCCCGTTTGGCGGTCCCAACGGCGGTGATGGCGGCGACGGCGGCAGCGTGTATCTCGTTGCCGATAACAATATCAATACCTTGGTCGATTTCCGCTACCAGCGCATTCATCGCGCCGAACGCGGTCACAACGGCATGAGTAAAGATATGACCGGACGCGGCGGCGCTGATCTCAACGTGCCGGTGCCGGTCGGTACCCGCGTGTTTGAGCAGGACACCGGCGAGTTGGTCGGTGAATTGTTGGAACCCGGACAACGGTTGCTCGTCGCTCAAGGTGGATTTCACGGCATCGGCAACGCTCGTTATAAATCCAGTACCAATCGTGCGCCGCGCCAGTCCAAACCCGGTACGCCGGGCGAGCGCCGCGAGCTTCAGCTTGAACTCATTTTGTTGGCTGACGTCGGGCTGCTCGGCTTTCCCAACGCGGGTAAATCCTCGCTCATCCGCCAGATTTCCAGCGCCCGCCCCAAGGTCGCCGATTATCCGTTCACCACGCTGTATCCCAATCTCGGCGTCGTGCGCGTCGGGCAAAACCGCAGCTTTGTGGTCGCCGATATTCCCGGCGTGATCGAAGGTGCAGCCGAAGGTGCCGGGCTGGGCATTCAATTTCTCAAACATCTCGCCCGCACCCGCCTGTTGCTGCATCTGGTGGACATCGCCCCGCTCGGCGATCAAGAAGAACCGAGTGCGCAGGTGCGCAAAATTGAGGGCGAATTGACCGCGTTTGGCGGCGATCTGACCGATAAAGAACGCTGGCTGGTGCTCAATAAAACCGACCTGCTCCCCGCTGAGGAGTACGCCGAGCGACGAGCGCAGATAGTGGCTGAACTGGACTGGACTGCGCCGGTGTACGGTTTATCGGCGCTCACCGGACAGGGCACGAGCGAACTGGTCAACGCGCTGATGCACCGTTTGGAAGAGTTGAAACAGCATCCCGATACCGCGCCAACTGCGGCGGTGTACGCGGCAGCGCCGTTGGCGGAGTGGGATATGCCCGCTGCACCGGACGACGGCACAGAATGGCATCCTCTTGGTTAAATCTTTGATTCAACGCTGATTGTTTTCGTTATGATGACTCGTGATCTGCTTTCTCACACCCGCCGCTGGGTGGTCAAAATCGGCAGTGCGCTCTTAACTCAAGACGGGCACGGGCTGGAAAAGTCGATGCTGGTGCCTTGGGTGGAGCAAATCGCCCAGCGCCGCCGCGCCGGTTGTGAAGTGGTGCTGGTGTCATCGGGCGCAGTGGCGGAAGGCATGGCGCGGATGGGTTGGCACCGTCGCCCGCAGGCGTTGCATGAGCTGCAAGCGGCGGCTGCGATTGGGCAAATGGGGCTGGTGCGGGCGTATGAAGATTGTTTTCAAGCCTGCGGTCTCAACACCGCGCAGGTGTTGCTGACCCGCGATGATCTCGCCAACCGCGTCCGCTATCTCAACGCTCGCAGTACGCTGCGCACCTTGCTGCGGTTGGGCGTGATTCCGGTCATCAATGAAAACGACACGGTGGCGACCGACGAGCTGCGGTTTGGCGATAACGACACGCTCGCGGCGCTGGTGGCGAATTTGATCGAAGCGGATTTGCTGATTTTGCTCACCGATCAAGATGGCTTGTTCGA
This sequence comes from Thiocystis violascens, assembly GCA_020721065.1. Classification (GTDB taxonomy): domain Bacteria; phylum Pseudomonadota; class Gammaproteobacteria; order Chromatiales; family Chromatiaceae; genus Chromatium; species Chromatium violascens_A. Next base: position 64,262 of record DYNM01000003.1, read on the forward strand.
TCACGATCCGCGTTTTTATCCCGCAGCGCAGTTGATTCCAGAAACGGGCGTGGACGATCCGGTGCTCGACGTGGTCGCTGGCGGCAGCGTGACTGGCTTGGGCACTGGCGGCATGGTCACGAAAATTCGCGCCGCTCGCCTCGCAGCGCGGTCGGGTACGCCGACGGTGATTGCGCCCGGACGCGGGGAAGATGTGTTGATGCGGATTGGCGCGAGTGCGCCGGTTGGCACCTTGTTGATTCCCACCGAAGAGCCGCAGGCAGCGCGGAAACAGTGGCTGGCGGGACATTTGCAGGTGCGCGGGCGCTTGATTCTCGATGCTGGCGCGGTGGCGGCACTGCGTGAGCACGGCACCAGTTTGTTGGCGGTGGGCGTCAAAACGGTGCAAGGACAATTCGAGCGCGGCGAGGTGGTGGCGTGTGTGGATGAGTTGGGGCGCGAGGTGGCACGCGGTTTGGTCAATTATGATGCGGCAGCCGCCGAGCGCATCAAAGGGCATTCGTCAACGCATTTTGAGGCGATTTTGGGCTATCTTGACGATGACGAATTGATCCACCGCGATAATTTGGTGTTGTTGTAGTGGCACAAGATGCGTCCTTTGCAACCAATCGCTACTGCGGGTGTCAATCGCACACCGGTTGGCAACGCGGCGGTGATTGACCGTTTTGCGAAAAACCTGTTATACGTCGCCGGTTTTTTTAACTATTCATCCACCAGCCGAATTTCTCGGCTCCTCACAGCTCGGACACAGCTTATGACGAAAACTTGGCTTCTCAGCGTGTCGGTCGCGGCAATTTTTGCGGCTGGCGTGGCACAAGCAAATGAACCTGCGGTAGCAACGGCAGCTCTCACTGGCGACATCAAGGCTGGTGAACAGAAAGCAAACACCGTGTGCATGGCGTGTCACGGTCCGCAAGGCAACAGTTTGATTCCGATTTGGCCGAAATTGGCGGGGCAACATCCCGACTATATCAAGAAGCAAATCATGGATTTCAAAGCGGGCAACCGTTACAACGTCCAGATGACGCCGATGGCAAAACCCTTGACTGATCAAGAAGTTGCAGATGTAGCGGCGTATTTTTCGAGCCAGAAACAAAGCGGCGGCACGGCTGATCCCGAACTGGCCAAACTCGGTGAGAGCATTTATCGGGCAGGCAATCCGGTTTCAGGTGTACCGGCGTGCAGCGGTTGTCACGGTCCGGCTGGATTGGGGCAAGGGTTGTCAAAATTCCCGCGTTTGTCGGGACAACATGCTGATTATGTGAAACAAACGCTGGGCTATTTCCAAAAACAAGAACGCGCAAATGACCCCAACGGCATGATGCGCGGCGTGACGGCACGGATGACGGCGGAAGAAATTGCCGCTGTCTCGCAATACATTCAAGGCTTGGCGGCAGCGCAATAATCGGCACCGCCGCCGCCACCACCGCTCTGCCGGTGGTGGCGACCTCCCACCTCGCCATCATGCGCCAGCTCAATCTCCTGAGTTACAACGTCCAAGCGGGCATCCATTCCCGTCAATACAGCGACTATTTCACCAACAGTTGGAAACACCTGCTGCCGCACCCGGAGCGGCTGGTCAATCTCACCCAGATCGCGCAACTGTTGCGCCAATTCGATCTCGTTGGGCTGCAAGAAGTTGACGCCGGCAGCCTGCGCAGCGCCTACATTGATCAAGTGCAATATCTCGCCCGTCATGGCGGCTTTCCGCACTGGTATCGTCAAATCAACCGCAATCTCGGCCCTTTCGCCCAACACAGCAACGGGCTGCTCAGTCGTTTAGCGCCGCGTCGCATCACCGAACATCGGCTGCCCGGCTTGCCCGGACGTGGCGTGGTGGTAGCGGAATTACCGCTGGCAGACGGCAGCAATTTAGCGATTGCAATCCTGCACTTAGCTCTTGGCGGACGGGCGCAGCGCCAGCAATTGGACTACCTCTTCCAGCTCACCGCCGCGCATCCGTATTTGGTGCTGATGGGCGATTTTAACTGCGGCTGTCATTCCAGCGGTTTACGCGCTCTGATACAAAAAACCGAGCTGCACGGCTTGGACTGTGCGCTCAAAACCTTCCCGAGCTGGCGTCCGCGTCACCCGCTTGATCACATCTTAATCACCGCGCCGCTGCGCGTGATCAGCGCCCGCGTCATCGACTACGCGCTGTCGGATCATCTGCCGCTGAGTATGACCATCGAACTACCCGCTGGGCTGCATTTTGCTGAAACCGCGCCAGTTGCAAGCGCATTTTCAGTGTGAACCACCGAGGTTGATCCCGATCACACCCAAAATAATCAAGCCAATGCCGATGAGTTTGAACGTCGTTATCGCTTCCTGAAAATACAGAATGCCAATCAGCGCAATCAGCGCCGTACCCGCGCCCGACCACACCGCATAAGCAATGCCTACCTCAATTTTGCGCAGCGCCAGCGTCAACACTAAAAACGACGCAACATAAAACAGCAGCATCAGCGCAATCGGCAGCGGCTTGGTCAAACCATCAGACAATTTCATAAATGTCGTGCCAATCACTTCCAGCGCGATAGCACCGCCGAGAAAAAACCAGTGTTGCATCAAAATGTCCTCACATAAAAAAACGCCTCAAACTGTGAGGCGCGGAAAAAGTTGTCAGTTGTCAGTTGTTGGTTATCAGTGATCAGTTTGCGATAACAATGTTGTTTTTTTACTGACAACCGACAACTCAATTTAATTGGGTTCGGTGCCGTGCAAATGCCGCTCCACCGCAATCCAACTGCCAATCAAACCGAGCGCAATGCTGCCACTCAACACAATCAACGTCTCGCTCACTCCCAATCCAGCCAGCGGAAACTCGCTGCGATATAAACTCGCCAGCCGCGAAACCGAGCCTTGCAACAGAATCAGCGCCAGCGTCACCAACAGCCACGCCGTCAGTCCGCCCAATAAGCCGTACCACGCACCCGCGTATAAAAACGGACGCCGAATAAATGCGGAAGTCGCGCCGACCAATTCCATAATTTCAATTTCAATGCGGCGATTGAGAATTTCTAACCGAATCGTATTGCCAACGATCAATAACACGCCCATTCCTAATAACCCACCGAGCAGCACCACGCCGGTTTGAATTAAATCGAGAATAGCTTGAAACCGTTGCAACCACACGGTGTCCATTCGTGCAAAATCCGCTTCTTGCAGTCGTAACAGCTTGTTTTGCAACGTTTCCAACTGCGCTGGCAGCGCAAAAGCCGCCTGCGGATAAATCGCCAACACCACCGGCAGCGGATTGTTTTTTAATTGCTCCAGCGCCTCCTCAAAACCACCCAGCGCCCGAAATTCATTCAAAGCACTGTCGCGGCTGATGATGTCCACTCGCGCAATTTCTGGCCATTTGCGCAACTGATCCGCCAGCGGGGTTGCTGCCTCATCTGCGACATCGTGTCGCAAAAACAGCGAGATCGCCGCCGTTTGATCCCAATTACCCGCCATCGTGCGCAGATTGTCCGCCACCACATACAACGCCGCCGGAAATGCCAGCGAAATCCCAATCACCGCCACCGTCATGCCCGTCGGCACCGGCGTATCAAATAACCGTCCCAAAGTCGCCAGCGCGTTCTGCACATGTTGACCGAGCCAAATTTGGAACTGCTCGGCCAGTTTGGGCAGACGCCGCCGCCGTGAATGCGGTTTCAACATCGTTTACCAGCCTCGCGTGTCATTGACCAATCGCCCTTCGCCAAGGCTAAAGGTGCGGTAGTGCATACTTTTGACCAGCGCCAGATCGTGGGTCGCAATCAACAGCGTCACTCCAACGTATTGAAACCGCTCAAATAATTGGAAAATTTCTTTGGATAAATCGGGATCGAGATTGCCGGTCGGTTCATCCGCCAACAATACCGGCGGGCGTCCGACCACTGCCCGCGCAATGCCCACCCGCTGCTGTTCACCACCAGACAGCGCCACCGGAATTGCCCGCTCGCGTTTGAGCAGCCCGACTTGATCCAGCGCCGCTCGCACCCGCCGCCCGACTTCCTTGTGACCAAGCCCGGTGACGACCAGCGGCAGCGCCACGTTGTCAAACACGCTGCGATCCGGCAGCAGGCGATGATCTTGAAAAATCATACCGACATCGCGGCGATGATACGGAATGCGATCTCGCGGCAGCGTCGCCAGATTGCGCCCGTTGACGACGATGTCGCCACGAGTCGGACGTTCCAACAGCCCAATCAAGCGCAGCAAAGTACTTTTGCCCGCGCCCGACGGCCCCGTCAAAAACGCCATTTCACCCACTTTCATCTCAAAACTGATGTTCGTGAGCGCCTCGCCGCGTTCGGGATAGCGTTTGAAAACGTGTTCAAATTGAATCACGCGCTCGCGCTCCTAGCCCAGCAAAGCATCGACAAATTCATCGGCATCAAACGGACGCAGATCGTCAATGCTCTCACCAACGCCAATAAACCGAATCGGCAGCCGCAGCCGGTCAGCTATCGCAAACAAGATGCCGCCTTTTGCGGTGCCGTCGAGCTTGGTCAGCGTGATGCCGGTGACGCCAACTGCCCGATGAAACTGTTCGGCCTGCGCGAGCGCGTTTTGCCCGGTGCTCGCGTCCACCACCAACATCACCTCATGCGGCGCGTCAGGGTCGATCTTTTTCAACACCCGCACCACCTTGCTCAATTCGTCCATCAGATTGGTTTTGGTGTGCAGCCGCCCGGCGGTGTCAGCAATCAACACATCTGCGCCACGCGCAGTCGCGGCTTGCAGCGCGTCAAAAATCACCGACGCGGAATCAGCGCCGGTGTGCTGCGCGATCACCGGAATCTGATTGCGCTCGCCCCACACTTCCAACTGCTCCACTGCCGCAGCGCGAAACGTATCGCCGGCTGCCAAGATCACGCTATTTCCTTCCGCTTGCAGCCGTTTGGCGAGCTTGCCGATGGTGGTCGTTTTACCCGCGCCATTGACGCCAACCATCACAATCACCTGCGGTTTACCGGCAGCGGGCTGGCGCACCGGGCCGGTGGCGGTCAACAACAGCGTGCGCAATTCCGTTTTGAGCGCCAGCAACAGCGCGGGCGGATCGGCCAACGTTTTGCGTTTCACCCGCTCAGTGAGATCGGCGATGATCCGCGCCGTCGCCTCCACGCCGACATCCGCCGTAATCAACAGCGTTTCCAACTCCTCCAACAGCTCGTCATCAATCCGCTTGCGTCCCAAAAACAGCGTACCGAGACCATCGCCGAGCTGGGTACGCGAGCGCGACAACCGCTCCCGCAGCCGCGTCAACACGCCGACTTTGGGTTCATCTTCCGGTTCTGGCTCCGGCGCAGGCGCGATCTCAGCGTCTATTTTGTTGGATTTGAACAACTTGCTGAATAGACCGGGCGCGGCATCACTTTCAGTGGTTGGCAGCGGAGCTGGCGCGACAACTGGTGGCGGCGCAACTGGCGCTGGCGCAGCGGGTGGCGCGTCAGCATCGGGAGTGGATTTGAATAACTTGCTAAACAGACCGAGGGCTTTGGGGGCGTCAGCGCCAACATCAGGAGGTGGCGGCGCGGGGGTTTTGTGTTTTTTACCGAAACCAAACATAGATGCTTGTATTCACAAATTGAGGAATGACGAAGAGATTGATGCTACCAGATTAGCGTTTTTGGCGCTGCGCTTGCGAGCTTTTATTGAAAGTTACATTGAGTACATTGCAATACAGCAGTGTGCTTTTTTATTAAAAATGTTGCAAAATAAATAGCTTGATGTGACCAAAACTGAATACAAAACCAACCTCAATAATGCAATCATTGTTCAGACAATACGCAAAACAGTTGATTATGGAAAATGTTCGGCAGCAAGTGCTCTCATCGTTTTTTCATCGTTTTGTATTAACGTGCCTAGTGCCCATAAATCATAATATGGAGCACCTCGGCGGCGACTCACAACGGTAGTAAATCCATTTTCTCGCAACGTTCCAATCAGCACTTTAGCAGTGAAGCCGCAGCGATGCGCCATGTATAAATTACCACGCGCTAAAGATGGACGATAACCATATAAAATATCAAGCGGAGTAATTGCTCCAGAAGGCGCACTATACGCAGCTTCTGTGAGTTTATCTTCTGCAACCAAGGCACAAACCGATTGCAAATCAGGACAAGTAATGATGGCAAAACCATCTGGTTTTAATACGCGCCGAAACTCAGCTAAAGCAATTGGCACCTCATGTGGATAAAGATGTTCGATATTATGCGATGAATACACTGCTGCCACGCTTTTATCTGGAACTTCTGCCATATTTAACATTGTTCCCACAACATCAGGATTCACTGTTGAATCAATATCTAAACGCAATTCATGCCACGCATCGGTATTAAATCCGCGAGTAGTGCGGTCTTTATATTTCATACCGCAGCCAACATGCAAAAAAGTAGGTATTGTTAAACCAGTGTTCTGAACCATACCAAGCCTTAATGAAGTTGTTATTTAGTATTCTGTAACCCAATAATAAATGATCGCGGCGACGTTTACACCGCCGCAGCAATCAATGAAACGGGTTAATTTTTATCAAGCGGACGAAATACTGGCGCACCCTGCAATTCGTTGCTTGGTGCAGCAAACGGCTGGCGCGGTGCAGGTTTAGCCGTTTGCGCCCGTTGCTGCGCTTCCAATTCTTCAATACGCCGTTTTAATGCTTCAATTTCCGCTTTATCCGCAGCGGAAGTGGATGGAGCTACGGGCGCAAGCGGCGCAGTGCCGTAATACGGGGGCGGAGCAACATACGGCGGCGCATAGTTTGGCGGCGGCGGTGGTGGCACATCAGCGCGATCACGATTGCCATTCATCCACCGATTGGGATTCATCATATCGCCAAAATCAAGCGCATCACTGCATGGCGCGATGCCGCTCAAGGTGAAAAACAGGGTGGCTGAAAATGCCAAGCGGCGATAATGAAGGTATTGATTGTGCATTCAAAACTCCTCCAGAGTTGGTGTGGTTTTTATTGTGCTTGCGTGGTGACAAGCGGGGCTATTTTCACCGCAAATTAAGCATTATCGCAAGTGAATGAAGTAACGACTGCGTTCGGCATAGTTCCCCATCATTTAATCAGTGTAGCTGCTGAATATACAGCAACATTTAAAGCGAGCGGTGGCGTGTTTGGAATGATGGCGCAGTATTGAATGACACCGAGAGATTGCAGCGGCTATTGGTGCTCAATCTGCAACGTTAATCATCACGTTGCAGATTGAACTGTAGAATACTTATTGTGGGTTAGGAGCCAGTTTTACGCGAAACCACAATGAATATAATGCCGGTAAAAACAGCAAAGTTATTGCAGTTCCTGCAATGATGCCGCCAATTAACACATACGCCAGCGGCCCCCAAAAGGTATCGCTCGCCAGCGGAGTGAAGGCGAACACCGCAGCCGCTGCCGTCAACACCACCGGTCGCGCCCGCTGCACGGTCGCCTCCACCACCGCTGCGGATTTTTCCATGCCTTGCGCGAGGTTATCTTCAATTTGTTTGGCGAGAATCAAGGTGTTACGCATCAAAATCCCCGCCAATCCAATCAAACCGAGCAGCGCGACAAAACCAAACGGTTTATCTGCCACCAGCAGCGTGATTGCCGCGCCAATCACGCCCAGCGGCGCAGTCGCTACAACCATCAACATGCCGGCAAAGCTGCGCATTTGCAGCATGATGAGCGTCAACATCAGCACCAGCATGATCGGCTGCACCCGCTGAATCGACACATCCGCCTTGCTGGATTGCTCCACCGCGCCGCCAATGTCGATGCGATAGCCCGGCGGCAACTGCGCCCGCAGCGGTTCTAATTGCGCCCAAATCGCGGCGGTCACATCTGGCGGCTGCGCGGCGTGAACTTCGGCATTAACGCCAATAAATGGCTCGCGGTTGTAGCGTTTCAGCACCGGGTCTTCAAATTCCAGCGTCAACTCGCCCACCTGCGCCAGCGTCACCGTGTGTCCATTTTGGGTTTTGAGCGGCAAATCCGCCAGATTCGGCGGCGGCGCAGTGCCGCGTAACACCAATTGCACGGCGCGAATGTCCTCGCGCACTTCGGTAGCAATCACGCCGGAGAGTTCGTACTGGAGTTGGATGGCGAGATCACGCGGCGTCAGTCCCAGCAGGCGCAGTCGGGCGGGATCAAGTTGCAGCCGCACCACCGGCACCCGTTCACCCCATTCGAGATGCGCGTCAGCGGTGTGGGGATGCGCGGCGACCTGAGCGCGTACCTGTTCAGCGAGCTGGCGCAGGCGCACCGGATCAGGGCCGAGCACGCGGAAACTCACCGGCCAAATCACCGGCGGGCCGTACAGCAATTTCTGCACCCGCACCCGCGCTTCGGGGAATTCACCGGCATCAATATGGGTTTGCAGCCGCGTCATCAGGGCATCGCGGGCGGTCGGATCGTCTGCGACTGCGATCAATTTGGCGAACGCTGGATTGGGCAATTCGGGATTGAGCGCGAGGAAAAAGCGCGGCGCACCCGCACCGATATAAGTTGAGAGCGAACGCACACCGGGCGCGTCGTGAATAATCGCCTCCACGCGCTCGCTCACGGCGGTGGTGAGCGCCACGCTGCTGCCTTCGGGTAGATAAATATCCACCAACACTTCAGGGCGATCCGAGCTGGGGAAAAATTGCTTTTGCACCGGTCCTGCCAGCGCGGCGATGGAAAGCGCCAACACGCCAAAGGTGCCGGTCACGATGAGGATTTTGTAGCGCACGCAGCCGCGAATCAGGCTGCGGAGGCGGCGATATAACGGCGTGGCGTAGGGAGATAAATGATGAGCCTCTTTTTCTATTGCATCACTCTTTACAATCGGGTGGCTTTTTAATAGCAACGTTCCTAAATATGGCGTGAAAGTTACCGCCACCAGCCATGACACCAGCAAAGCAAACGCCAATACCCAAAAGATATTACCGGCGTATTCACCGACGCCAGATTGTGCAAAACCAATTGGCACAAATCCCACCACCGTTACCAGCGTGCCACTCAACATTGGCGCTGCCGTTACCGTCCACGCATGAGCTGCCGCTCGTAAACGATCCCAGCCTTCCTCCATTTTGACCAGCATCATCTCAATCGCAATGATCGCATCATCCACTAATAGCCCCAGCGCAATAATTAACGCGCCGAGCGACACCCGATCTAAATTAACGCCGCGCATTAACATCAATAAAAACGTTAAACCCAGCGTGAGTGGAATCGCAATGCCAACAATTAAACCCGCTCGCCAACCCAACGCAATAAAACTAATCAGCATCACTACGCCGACTGCGACTAAAAATTTAATCTGAAATAAATTCACAGCGCGGGAAATCGCATCGGCTTGATTGGTGAGCGGCGTTAAATGAAATCCCAATGGCAAATCGGTTTCCAATTGGGTAATGAATTCCGCCAAGCGAGCGCCGAGGTCTAAACCGTTTTGACCCGCTTGCATCACCACGCCGAGCAGCACTGCGTCCTCACCGCCCGCTCGAATGATGTAACCGGGCGGGTCTTCATAACCGCGCTGCACTTCGGCGATCTCGCCCAATTGGAACAAACGCTCGCCGACGCGCAGCGGCACCGCTTTGATTGCTTCGAGATCGTCCAATGCGCCACTCAAGCGCAGCGCCAAGCGCGGTCCAACGGTTTCCACTACGCCGGCTGGCAGCAATTGGTTTTGTGCCTCCAGCGCCTCCTTGACGGCCAGCGCAGTGATGCCGAGTGCTGCCAAACGTGTCGCATCAAGATCAATAAAAATCCGCTGCGGACGTTCACCCAACACCCGCGCCTTTTGCACTCCCGCCACTCGCGCCAGCCGATCCCGAATCTGCTCGGCCTCGCGCACGAGCTGGCGCGGCGGCAACTTGGGAGCTGAAAGCGCGTACAGCGCAAAATACACATCAGCAAAATCATCATTGACGAACGGACCGAGGACGCCGTTGGGCAACTTGCCCACTTCGTCGCTCATGCGTTTGCGGATTTGATAAAACAGATCGGGGACGCGGGGCGAGGGCGTGTAATCCTGAAATTCAACCAGCATGTCGATGCGACCGGGGCGGGCGGTGGTCTCGACGCGATAAAAATACTCCACCTCGGTGATGCGCTTTTCCAGCGGATCGGCAACCAGTCGCTGCATCTGTTCCGCGCTGGCACCCGGCCACAGCGCCGACACCACCAGCACCCGCATCGTGAATGCGGGGTCTTCTGCCCGTCCTAAATGGGTAAATGCCAACGTGCCTGCGATGGCGGTGGCGAGAATAAAAAAGAGGGTGACGGAGCGTTCGCGGACGGCTAATGCCGATAAATTGAAGCTGCTCATGGCGTCCGCACCCGCACAGTTTGTCCAGGTAACAGCCGATCCACGCCGAGCGCCACGACTGGCGTTCCCGGCGCAAGCGTGGTTTGAATTTCAGCAAATTCGCCGTCAATGCCCACAATCGTCACCGGCTCCGGCTGCACCTGACCATCAGCGATGCGCCACAGCACCGCGCCTTGTCCCTGTTCCAAAATCGCCCCCAGCGGCACCCGCAAACGCGGTGCGGTTGACGGTGCCGCAAAATGCAGCGTCACCGTCGTGCCCAATGCCAACGCTGGCGCAACCGGCGGTTCATGCAGCACTTGCTCGTCACCGCCACTGTCCACCTGATACCGCGCCAGCCAAGTCCGCGTCAGCGGATCAGCCGTCGCGGCGAGTTCACGCAACGTCACCGGCAGCATTGCCGTACTGCCAAACGGTTGCGCAGTAGCGGTGGACGGCAAGCTGGCGCGGCGATCTTCCGGCACTGCGACCACGATCTCCCGCGCTCCCGCTTCCGCCACCACCGCCAACGGTTGACCGGCGCTGACGATCTGCCCGTGTTGCCCACTCACCGCCACAATCACACCCGCCACTGGCGCAGTCAGCGTGGCATAAGCAATGGCATTGACGGCTTGTTTCAACGCCGCTTGCGCAGCAATCAACTGTTCACTGGCAGCGCGAGCGGCGGTATTAGCGCGGTCATAATCCTGTTGGCTCACCAACTTTTTGCGCAACAAATCAAGTTGACGCTCGCGCTCCCGCTGGGCGTTTTCCATCTCAGCACGGGCGCTGGCAACCATCGCCTCCGCTGCGATCTGCTGCTGAATCACATCACGCGGATCAAGGCGAAACAGCATCTGCCCAGCAACCACCTGATCGCCGATTTCCACCGCCCGCTCCTGAATGGCACCGCCCAGCCGAAACGCCAGCGGAATCTCGTGACGCGCCTGCACGGTGCCGGTGAGATGCCAGCGCAGCGTGGGAATGCTGCTCACCTGCGTCGTCACCACCCAAGGTGCGGCATCCTCAGCCAGCGCCAGCGGCATCATCACCGCCCACGCCAATCCAATCACCACCTGCCAACTGTGCTGCCATCTCATTTGACCCGCATCCCCGGCTCCGCGCCGCAATCTGGACTCAATAAAAACAACTCTTTACCGCCCGCTCCCGCCGCCAACACCATGCCCTCAGAAACGCCAAACCGCATCTTGCGCGGCGCGAGATTGGCAACCATGACGGTCAAACGCCCTTCCAACGTTTGGGGATCGTAAGCAGAGCGAATGCCAGCAAACACGTTGCGCGTCTCGCCGCCGAGGTCGAGCGTTAATTGCAACAATTTATCCGCGCCTTCCACCAATTTTGCCTCTTTAATCAACGCGATGCGCAGATCAACTTGTGCAAAAGTATCGTAATCAATCGGTGCTGCCAGCGGCGCGACGGCGACAGCCGGAGCTGGCGCTGCAACCGGAGCCGCAACGGTTAAATCCTCGGTTGACGCCGCCAGCATCGCCGCGATTTGTGCCGGATCGACGCGAGTCAACAGCGGTTTGAATGGCGCGATCTGGTGCGCCAACAACGGCGTTGCCAATTCCGCCCACGTTAATGGTGCAACCTGTAAAAAGGCTTCAGAATCCGCTGCCGTGCCGGGCAAAATTGGGCGCAAATACCCAATTAAAATGCGAAATAAGTTAATTCCCATTGAGCAAATTGCTTGCAATTCAATTTCACGTCCGGGCTGTTTCGCAATCACCCACGGCGCTTGTTCATCAATGTATTGATTGGCACGATCTGCGAGCGCCATGATGTCACGCACGGCGCGATTAAATTCGCGTTGTTCATACGCAGCAGCAATTGCATCACCAGCAGCGATGAATTCTGCAAATAAATTCGGCTCTGCCAAAGTCGCTGCCAATTGCCCATCAAACCCTTTCTGAATAAATCCGGCGCAGCGGCTGGCGATATTCACCACTTTACCGACCAAATCGGAATTAACGCGAGCGGTGAAATCCGCCAAGTTCAAATCAATATCATCCACCCCGGAGCCGAGTTTGGCGGCAAAATAATAGCGCAGATATTCGGGATTGAGATGATCTAAATAGGTGCGAGCTTTAATAAAGGTGCCGCGTGATTTTGACATCTTCTGCCCATCAACGGTTAAAAAGCCGTGCGCAAAAATGGCGCTGGGCGTGCGGAATCCAGCGCCATGCAGCATCGCTGGAAAAAACAGCGCGTGAAAATAAATGATGTCTTTGCCAATGAAATGATACAGCTCGGCAGTGGCATCTGCTGCCCAAAATTGCGCAAAATCTAATCCGCTCGTGCGGTCGCACAAATTCTGAAAACTGGCTAAATAACCAATGGGCGCATCCAGCCAGACGTAAAAGAATTTGCCGGGATGATCGGGAATTTCAAAGCCAAAATAAGGCGCGTCGCGGGAAATATCCCATTCTTGCAAGCCAGCGGTGAACCATTCATCTAATTTGTTGGCGACTTCTTTTTGTAAACTGCCGCTGCGCGTCCAATCGCGCAGCATGGTTTCAAAATCGCGCAAGCGAAAGAAATAATGCTCAGAGTCGCGCTGTTCTGGTACGGCACCAGAAACCGCTGAACGCGGATTTTTTAATTCGGCAGGTGAATAGCTCGCGCCGCAGGCTTCGCAATTGTCGCCGTATTGATCGGCAGCGCCACATTTTGGACATTCGCCTTTAATAAACCGATCCGGTAAAAACATGTGTTCAATGGGATCGTAGGCTTGTGTAATGGTGCGTTGGGCAATATGTCCGGCGTCACGATTGCGGCTATAAATTAAGTTGGCAAAATGCTGATTTTCTGGTGAATGGGTCGAATGATAATTATCAAAGCCAATCCGAAATGCGGCGAAATCGGCTTGATGTTCGGCGGCAATGCGGGCAATTAACGCTTCGGGTGCGATGCCTTCTTGCCGCGCTCGCAACATAATTGGCGTACCGTGCGCATCATCCGCGCAAACGTACCAACAGTGATGTCCGCGCATCTTTTGAAAACGCGCCCAAATATCTGTTTGAATGTATTCAACCAGATGGCCGAGATGAATCGGGCCGTTGGCATAAGGAAGGGCGCTGGTAATGAGAATTTGGCGGGGTTGATTCATAAGAAAATGGCTCGGTTCACACGCGATCTTAAAGGAGTGAAATTATCGCACGGTCGGCGGCACTGTCGCTGAATCGGGCTGGCGCTGCGGATTGAATTGATCGTGACTGCTACCATGCTATTGAGATCATCCGATCAGCGGTGTTGCGCTGAACACCATCGCTGATTTTCGCCCGTGTTACTGCGGGTATCTTGTTGTTTATTGGAGTGTTTGCATGTCTGAAGTGACAAAAGAAGCGATTGAAGCTGCGATTAAAGGCTACGTTGAACCGCATTTGGGGCGCGATCTGGTGGCGGCGCACGCGATTAAACACATCCAGATCGACGGCGAGCAGGTGCGGGTGGAGATCGTGCTCGGTTTTCCGGCCAAAGGGGTACAGGCCGCAATCGCTGACGCAGTCAAGGCGTTGGTGCTGGCGGTGGACGGGGTCGCCAACGCCGAGGTGACGGTGGGGTGGGAGATCAAGGCGCACTCGGTGCAAAAATCGCTCAAACCGATTGATAACGTTAAAAATATCATCGCAGTTGCTTCCGGCAAGGGTGGCGTCGGTAAATCCACGACGGCGGTGAATTTGGCGCTGGCGCTGGCGGCGGAGGGTGCAACCGTCGGCATTCTTGACGCGGATATTTATGGCCCGTCGCAGCCGCGAATGCTCGGCATCAGCGGTAAACCGGAATCCAAAGACGGCAACAGTTTGGAGCCGATGACCAGTTATCACCTGCAAGCGATGTCGATTGGATTTTTGATTGAAGAAGAAACGCCGATGATTTGGCGCGGGCCGATGGTGACGCAGGCGCTCGAACAATTATTGAACGATACCAACTGGTCAAACCTTGATTATCTGGTGATTGATTTGCCGCCAGGCACTGGTGACACGCAGTTGACGCTGGCGCAAAAGGTGCCGGTTTCTGGCGCGATTATTGTCACCACGCCGCAAGACATCGCGCTGCTGGATGCGCGTAAAGGTTTGAAAATGTTTCAAAAAGTTGAGGTACCGGTGCTCGGCATCGTCGAAAATATGAGCATCCACATCTGCTCAAAATGTGGGCACGAGGAGCCGATTTTTGGCAGCGGCGGCGGGCAGAGCATGTCGGATCAATACGGCGTTGAGTTGCTGGGTTCGTTGCCGTTGGAGCTGCACATCCGCGAGGAAACCGACAGCGGCAAGCCGACGGTGGTGGCGCAGCCAGATTGCCGTGCGACGGCAATTTATCGGGAAATTGCCCGCAAAACGGCGGCGAAGTTATCGCTGCAAGCCAAGGATTATGCGGCGAAATTCCCGCGCATCGTGATTCAAAACAACTAACCGCTGCGCTGGGTTTGACATAAAAAAACGGCTGGAATCATTGAATTGATTCCAGCCGTTTTTTTGTGGGTGTAATGTCAGAAAATTTGACACTTTATCCAGCAGCATCTGGCGTTCTTAATGGGTGATTTGTTACGTTGAAATGATGATTTATTTAGTTAAATTTATAAAACAGCAACTGTTTTACTGGCAATTTTTGGTAACAGCAACTGTTTTTTGTGTCAGAAATTTTTACAAAAACAGTTTTTGATCACTTGGTGCGATTATAGAAGATTGTTTTTTTTGAATAAAAAATTTCGGCGCATTTTTTGCATGATAACGGTGATTGACCTTAGTTCCTCAACTTCACGGAGATTCACGCTAATGAGTACGAAACATGTTTACATCCTTTGCGCAACTGCTTTATTTGCTTCCGCCCAATTCGCACAAGCATCAGTGATTGACTTTGACAACTTTTCTAATAGCACTGGATTACAACTAAATGGCGACACAGCTCTTGCCGTAGATGATGCTGGTCGCTCCGTGTTGCGTTTAACGCCGGCGTTTATGGATCAAAGTGGATCAGTATTTTCAACTGCGCTGATTTCATTAGGTGCTGATGCGTCTTTTAGTACTGCATTTCAATTTCGCATTTCCGGTTCTGGCGGTATGAGCGATGATACAGATGATATTATCGGAGCAGATGGACTCGTTTTTGTTGCACAAACTGTTGCTAATACTGCTGGTACCCACGGTGGCGGGATTGGTTATCAATCGCTTATTTCGAGCGTGGGAGTAGAATTTGATACATGGTACAATTCTGATTATGACGACGACGGTAATCATGTTGGCATTGATTTGAATGGTGATATGAAAGCAGTGACAGAAACAGATATTTCAACGCCAATGAACAATGGGAGCGTTTGGTCTGCTTGGGTTGATTACAATGGCGCAACTGATTTATTAGAAGTCCGTTTAGTAGAAGGTGCTAATGCGGCGCGGTCAATAATTTCAACATTGAGTTATACCGTTGATTTAACAGCCGTTCTTGGCTCTACAAATGCCTATTTTGGTTTTACTTCTGGCACTGGTG
This sequence comes from Thiocystis violascens, assembly GCA_020721065.1. Taxonomy (GTDB): domain Bacteria; phylum Pseudomonadota; class Gammaproteobacteria; order Chromatiales; family Chromatiaceae; genus Chromatium; species Chromatium violascens_A. Next base: position 80,038 of record DYNM01000003.1, read on the forward strand.
GTGGTTTTGGTAATCACGACATTCTGAGTTGGGAGCTGGCATCTTCTTATAATCCATTTAATAATGTTCCAGAACCATCCATTTTGGCATTGCTGAGTTTAGGTTTTGTTGGAATTGGCGCGATGAAACGCAGAGGGCAACTTGCATCGTGATTCAAAACAACTAACCGCTGCGCTCGTCTTGACATAAAAAACGGCTGGAATCAATGAAATGATTCCAGCCGTTTTTTAATGGGTGTGATATTGCAATGATGCTTAAAGTGTGGAGCCATGCGGATGCTGTAATAGTTCAAGATTCAATTGAATACGGCGATGAGCAATGTGTTCTGCTGTATCAATTGGCGTTGTACCAAATACTTGTGTATCGACCGCAACACAATTACGCCCACTTTCTTTTGCACGATACATCGCAGTATCCGCCCGCCGCAGCGCATCTTCTTCATTAGTTTTGCCATTCAATAGCGCCACGCCAATGCTGGCTGAACAGCGATGTTCAATGGTTGCTGCGTCTTCAGCACGCGCTAAATGATACGGTTGCGCTAATTGGGTGAGGATTTTATGCGCTACCTGTTGCGCTTGCTGTTGCGCGTCAGCATCTAAACCACCAATTAACACTACGAATTCATCGCCACCAAAACGAGCAATCGTATCAATGTTGCGCACACATTCGGTAAGCCGTCGTGCAACCTCAATCAGTAATAAATCACCGACATCGTGACCATGTAAATCATTAAGTGGTTTGAAATTGTCTAAATCTAAAAACATCAGCGCACCTTGTTTGCCATAACGTCGCAGCGCCGCCAATAAATGCGTGAGGCGATCTTTTAATAACCGTCGATTGGGCAATTGGGTGAGCGGATCAAAAAAAGCCAGTTGGCGAATTTCTTCTTCCAAACGTTGGCGCTCGCTGATGTCATTAGCAAGTGAAACTACTTCATACGGTTCGCCGGAACGATCTGGCAGCCACGCATTAAACCATTCGCAGGTAATGACGCGCCCATCCCGCGTGAGATTCTGATTGATGCTGTGCGGCAGCGCACGATTCCGAACCAGTTGGGAAAATTGCTGCGCCAGAGATTCCCGTGCTGTCGGTGGCAATAAAAAGTCGATAAAACTTTTACCCAGCACTTCGTGACGTGTCCAACCAAAAATCACTTCGGCTTGACGATTCCAATCAGTCACAATAAAACCCTCGCGCCACACCACGCCGGCCGAGGCTGAAGTTTGAAAAATGATGCGATGGCGCTCTTCGCTGCGCGATTTTTCTTCCAAAGCAAGCGCCAGTTGCCGATTGACGCGGTGGATATACAACGCAATACCAACAATAACGACGGCAACAATTAAAAAGATTGCCAGCGTCCAATACAGCCATGTCAAATCAATGCTGCGTTCTGGCTCGTAAAAAAACGCATCCAGCGGGCGATCAATCTGTACCAGTCCAAAACGTTCGTAGGTTTTGGCGATGTTCAACCAACGCCCGGGATTGCTGTGACCAATAGCAATCAAATCAGGATTGACGAGATTTTGCAGCGCCAGCGCCTCATATTCTAAATGTGAGCGCGTTTTGTTTTGCGTGTTATAGCGGTGCAAAATTAAATCAATCATTTCAGGAATGTGATCGAACGCATATTGCCAACCGCGAATCGACGCCGCCCGAAATGCCGCTACTGCATCAGGTTTATTCGTCAACACCGCTTGCCGCGTGAACAGCACATCGCCATAAAAATCCATCCCATACGTCAGCGGGCGCAGCACGGTATGCGCCACGCCGTATTGGCTGAGAATATAAGGCTCATTAGAAATATAAGCGTTGACTGCCGCCACGCGCCCGCTAATGAAATCATCCAGATGCTGCGCATCGGGCACGAAATGCAGACGATTCAGCGCAATGCCCTCGTTGACAAACATGGCTTTCAATTCGACATCCTGATCGCCGCCCATCAAAGCAATTTTGCTCGCAGGTTTGACCAAATCAACAAGGCGGGTGTCCTGCCCATGCGCTACCAGCACGTTGGGCGAATGTTGAAACACCGGACCTAACATCACCACCGGTTTGCCTTTGAGATAATCAATCACCAAGCTGGAGACGCTGATACCAAAATCCGCTTGACCGCTGAGAACGGCTGCTACCGGATCAAGACCGGGACGGCCTTCTTTGAGCGTGACCTCGAGTCCGGCTTCACGATAAAAACCCTGATGGAGCGCGGCGTAATAGCCGACGAATTGGAATTGATGCAGCCAGCGCAGTTGTAACGTGACTGGCGTCAACGCCCAAACCGGTTGGCACAAACCAATCAGCACTAATCCGCACACAATCACTGCGCGATAATGCGTTTTAGGTGTTGTTAATCGTGTTTTTATAGCCATATCAACCACTATCAACTATCAATCTAGCATTAAAAAACCGTATTCAGTTGCCACGATATAACACTCCAATTCTCGTTAACAAGTATTTCAAACTCTGTTTAATCCATCTGAAAAAAATCATCAACAGCGCGTTGTTCAATTTTGAATAACTCCGCTTTTAATGTGGTATTCCGCCGTGCATTGGTGAAATTCAAGCGCGTTTCCTGCCCAAAGCTGTCTTGCATAATTAAACTGTCCAGCGTGTCGGCACCAAAACCCAATTCAATCCGCACAACATCCGTATCGGTATCTTTGGGCGTCAATTGCACCCAATCGCGCCCATCCGTACTCGCAATTGCTTTAATCTCAAAATGCGTGGCGATGGGTTCACGATTGGCTAATAACAGTGCCGGAGTGCCGCGTAACGCTTCATTTTGTTCTTGATGGGAAATTTGCTGCAAATCCAAATCATGCACATAAACGCGCTTGCCGTCCGCAATAATCATTTGCGCAGTCGGGCTGGCATATTCCCAACGAAACCGTCCCGGACGTTGTAAATAAAACGTGCCGCGTGCTTCTAACATTTGCGAGCGATCCGCATTAAATGTGTATTGCTCAAAATCAGCAACCAGCGTATTCAAATCTGCTAAATATCGTTCTACTAAATTTGGTTCCGCAGCACTCGCGCTATTGCTTCCCAGCACCAGCACGACAACAATTCCGTAAATGCTACGGAGCAAAAAATCCAACCACATTGTGTTTTTATCCTGAGTGTTTTAATAAAAGTTGTCAGTTGTCAGTTGTCAGTTGTCAGTTGTCAGTTGTCAGTTGTCAGTTGTCAGTAAAAAACAGCGTTGTCACCGACAACTGCTAATTCAATCATCCGCTGCTGGCGGCAGCACCCGATGACTGCCATTTGCTTCGACAGCACCAACGATGCCGCGCTGTTCCAGCGTTTCCAACAAGCGCACCGCCCGCTGATAACTGATTTTGAAATGGCGCTGCAAACTCGGCAGCGATGCCCGCTGCGTGGTGCGCACCTGCGCCACCACTTCCGCAAACAGCGGATCAAGCGATTCAACAGTTGCTGGTTCCAGCGTCAAGTCCGGCAGTGCGAGCGCCCCGCTTGGCGGCAAAGCAGGAGCTTGTTGCCGCAAAAACGCCGTCACCTGCGCCACCTCATCCGCGCTGACGAAAGCACCGTGAACGCGCTGCGGGACGTTGCTGTTGGGCGCGAGATACAGCATATCGCCCGCACCGAGCAGGTCTTCTGCGCCAGCTTGTTCCAACACCAGCCGCGACTCCGCCCGTGAGCTGACTTGCAGCGCCAGCCGTGCCGGAAGATGGCGACACAACGACTCCGGTAAAACCTCCGGCTGCGGAAATGCCGTTGCCAACACGAGGTGAATGCCCGCCGCTCGCGCTTTTTGTGCCAACTGCGTCAGCACCGCCACCGTGTAAGTGGTCGCCGCCAACACGTCCGCCAACTCCGCAATCACCACCACCACATACGGCAGATAGTGCAAGCGCGGCACCGCTTCTGGCGCAGTCGTATCTGGCGCGGTCGGATCAAGAATCTGCGCTCCAGCGACCTGCGCTTCGGCGATCATCCGGTTGTAACTGATGAGATTGCGCACACCCAACTTTGCCATCACCCGAAACCGCCGCTCCATTTCATCCGCGCACCAGCGCAGCATTCGACTGGCTGGCAGCGGCGCGTCAATCACCGGCGTCAACAGGTGCGGAATCCCGGCATAAGCCACCAAACTGCGCTGCTGCACGTCAATCAACACCAAGCGCAGCATCTTCGGGCCCGACTTGTATAACAGGCTGATTAACAACGCATTCAGCGCAGTGGTTTTGCCCGACCCGCTCATGCCCGCCAGCAACAGATGCGGTTGTCGCGCCAAATCCAGCACCACCGGCAGCCCCGCGATGTTTTGTCCACTGGCAACCGCCAACGGCGCGAGCGTTTCCTGATATTCCGGCGCAGCCAGCAACGTCCGTAAACCAATCCGCTCCCGCTGCTGATTGGGAATTTCGATGCCAATCACCGCGTTACCCGGTGCCATCTCCACCAAACGCACGCCAACAACGTCCAACGCCAGCGCCAGCTTCGGCATCAACCCGGCTAATTTGGGCGTTTTGAGATCGGGCGGCAGTTGCAATTCAAACAGCGTGACCACCGGTCCCGGATACACCGCCACCACCCGCACGGTCACGCCCAACTCGGCGCAGTGCATTTCCACCGCGCACGACAATTCCTCAATCTGATCGGCGGATAGCTCAACTTTGGCGGCGGGGCTGGCGCTCAACAGTTCCAGATTTGGGCGACCGGCTTTCACTGGCGGCGGCGCGGCAACGACTGGCGGCGCTGGTTCCGGTGCAGGCGTCGGCGCAGCTCCAGCAGTGACAATTTTTTTTAGCGTTGCCGCTGCTGCCACCACGTCAGACAGTGGTGCGGTGGGCGGTGCGGCTGACACTTCCGCCGGGTTCAGCAGATTCAAGTTTGGCGGTAAACCGGCAGCAATCGGCACTTCAACCACTGCGGGAGGTGGCGGCGCTGGTGTGGGAGCCGGTGCTGATGCTGGTGCGGCAGCACGTTTGGACAATAAGCCCGTGAGAAATGACCAGCCGCGCCCGCCGCTGTTGATGACCATTGAGCCAAAGTTGTCGATCAAGCGCAGCAGCGAGAAGCCTAAAAACAACATCAGGCTGACGGCTAATGCGCCGGTGAGGAGTACGTCGGTGCCCGGCGCGTTGAAGCGTTCCAACATCAAGCTGCTGACTAACAGCCCCAACCCGCCGCCTGCGCCGTTAGGAAGTTTTAAGCCGAAGGTGCCAACGTGCAGCGAGAAATAACCGCAGCCAGCCGCCAACACGACGGCGAATCCAAACCAGCGCAGCAGCAATAACCACACCCGCTGCGTCGGCTCTTCGCCGTGTCCGCGAAACACTGTCCACGCACTCCACGCCAGCATGAATGGCAATAAATGCGCGAAAAAGCCGACCAAATAAAAGGCGATGTCGGCAAATAGTGCGCCGGTCGGGCCGCCAGCATTGGAAACGGTCATGCTCTCGCCGACAGACGACCAGCCCGGATCAGTGGGGGAATAACTCATCAGCGCCAGCGCCAAATAAACCGCCACGCACATCACCGTCCACATCGCGCCTTCGCGCAGCGCGTTTTCGACGTGATCGCTAAATGTTAACTGCCCGTAACGGGTTGCCTGCGCCATAGTGTCCTGCTCCCAAATATGTTGGGATATTCTAAATGTTATCGTGGTTTTTTCGTGTCATTTGTCGCTTGCGACCGCGTGTGGAAACGAGCGTGTCGCGCCGAAAATTGATCCTATAATCGCCACTGTTGTTGATTCAAACGCTAGGTTTTTCAGTTGTCAGATGGCGGTTGTCAGTTGTCGGTGATAACTGTCTTTTTACTGACAACTGACAACTGTCAACTGTTTTTCAACAGCCAACTTCAACATCCCCGCCCGGTCACTGAACTTTATGCGCCTTGAAAAAATCCGTTTGGCGGGTTTCAAATCCTTTGTTGATCCCACCACCGTCACCTTCCCCAGCAATCTCATCGGCATCGTCGGCCCCAACGGCTGCGGCAAATCCAATGTGATTGACGCTGTGCGCTGGGTGATGGGCGAAAGTTCTGCCCGCTTGCTGCGCGGCGAAGCCATGACTGATGTCATTTTCAACGGCAGCAGCGGACGCCAACCACTCACCAGCGCCAGCATTGAACTGGTGTTTGATAACCGCGACCGTCGCGCCGGCGGTGCGTATGCCGCCTTCCCACAACTCAGCGTCAAACGACATCTCAGCCGCGACGGACAATCCAACTATTTCCTCAACGGCGTGCGCTGTCGGCGGCGCGACATTCAAGAATTGTTCCTCGGCACCGGCTTGGGGCCGCGCTCCTACGCCATCATTGAACAAGGCATGATCTCGCGTTTCATCGAAGCTCGCCCCGACGAGCTGCGGATTTTTCTGGAAGAAGCCGCCGGCATTTCTAAATACAAAGAGCGCCGCCGTGAAACGGAAACCCGCATTGAGCACACCCGCGCCAATCTCACGCGACTTGACGATCTCCGCGCCGAGGTCAACACGCAGCTCCATCATCTCGAACGCCAAGTGCAACAGGCCGAACAATTCAACCAGTTGCAAGCTGACGCCGTGCGGCTGGAACAAGAACTCATCGCCCTGCGTTGGCACGCCCTGATTGGCGAAGCGCAGCACTACGCGCAGCAACTGGACAATCTCAACGCCAGCAGTGCTGACACCAGCGCCCGTCAGCACCAGTTGGAAACCGATCTCACCGCCCAGCGCCATGCTCATCAAACGGCAGTAGCGCACATCGCCGCCGTGCAAACCCAAAGTTATGCCGTCAACGCCGAGATCGCGCAGCTCGAGCAAGCACTCGCGTTTGCTGATGATTTGCAGCGCCAGCATCGCGCCGATCTCGACGAATTAACCCTCACGCTCGCAGCAACCACCGCCCATCTCGACGCCGAACAGCGCCGTCACGCCGCACTCGTCGCCGCGCTGGCCAGCGATGAACCCGCGTGGCAACAGGCCGAACAGGAATTGACCGCCGCCAGCGTCGCCGTCGCTGCTGCTGAAAACCAACTGCGAGCGTGGGAAACCCACTGGGATGAATTCAATCACGCCGCCGCTGCGCCCGCAGCGGAAGCCCAATCTGCTCGCGCCAATCTCACCGCGCTTGAACAGCAACTGGTGCGCGATGAATCACGCCAGCGCCGTCTCCACGATGAACACCAGCGGCTACAGGATGACGACGCCGAGGCGGAAATGGCGGCACTGGTGACTGCCGAGGCGGACTGCGATGAACAGCAGGCGGCACTGGCGCTGGCGCTTCAATCTCATGCTGACGACCTCGCCGCGCACGAGGCGACCGTGCAACACCTGACCACCGCGTTGGATCATTTGCGCGGTGGTTTGCAAGAATCAAAAGGACGCCTCGCGTCACTCGTCGCGCTGCAAGATGCCGCGCTCGCTGCGCCCGACGCCGCTCATGCCGACTGGCTGGCTGGCGCTGGTTTGGCACATGCTCCCAATTTAATCAATCATTTACAGGTCGCGCCCGGCTGGAAAGTGGCAACTGAGACCGTGTTAGGTGCCGCGCTGCGAGCAGTGGCGACTCCCGCGCTAACCTCGCACTGCCGCGCCAGCACGCCGTTGCCGCCGGGTTTGACGTTGATTGATGCGCAGGCGGTGAACACTGCGCCCGCTGCGCCGACCACGCTGGCGACGCAGGTACGGACTGATTGGGCAGTGAGCGATTTTTGGCACGGGGTGCGGCTCGCCGAAGATGTGAGCACGGCGCTGGAACAGCGGATGACGCTGGCGGCGGGTGAGTGTTTTGTGACGCCAGATGGAGTGCGCGTCGGTCGCCATTGGCTGCAAACGCCACCGGCTGTAACGGGCGGTGGTGTGCTGGCGCGAGCGGAGGCAATTGCGACGCTGCGGCAGATGATCGGCGATGGCGTGGCGTGGGAAGCCAAATTGGTGACGGAATTGACAGCGGCACGGGCGGCGCGAGTCGCGGCTGAACACGCTCGCTCGGCGTTGGAACAACAGCAGTTAGTGCTGGCGCAGGAACAGGCGCGAGTGCGGGTGTTGTTGAGCAATTTACGCGCTCGCTACGGTCATCAGCAGGAACGCTTGACGGCGTTGGCAGCAGAGCTGGCGGAGTTGACTCAGCAGTTGGCGGAGGTGCAGGCACAGAGCGTTGACACCCGTGAGCGGCTATATGACCTGTTGACGGAAGTGGAGGCGCTCGCGGAGCAACGCGGCATCTTGTTAAACGAGCGCGATCAGCGCCGTGACGAATTGGCGCAAGCGCGGACGCTGGAGCAGCAGTGTCGTGATCGTGCTCAAAATTTGCGGGTGACGCTGGAATCACACCGCGTCGCGCTGGAGGCGCTGACTCAGACGGTGGCACGGGCGGAAGAGCAACAGCGTCAGTTGCTGGCGCGGCAGGAGGTGCTGCTGGCCGCGCAGGCGACGCAGTTGGCACCGCTGTTGGAGCAGGAGGAGCGGCTGGCGCAGCAGCGCGTAGTGCAAACTGATCTGGTGCAGGTGCTGCAAGTGGCGACACAGGAGCGTGAGGCGCTGGAGTTGGCGTTACGGGCGTTGGAAGAAGAGCAGTTGCAGATCGCGCAAACCACGTTGGTTCATCAGCAGCAGTTGGACAACGTGCGGTCAGCGCAGCAGGAGCGGCTGGTGCGGGCGCAGACGTTGGCGGAACAACTCGCTGAAATGGGCGTTGAGCCACTGCCGCTGGCAACGCAGGCGCTGGCCGCACCGCCGCCGTTGCCCAAAGGTGGCGAAGAAGTGCTGACCGGTGACAGTGCTGGTGCGAGCGCGGAGGCGGATGAATTGTCATTTGAATGGCGCTGGCGCGGGGCATTGGCGCGAGTGCGAGCGCGGTTGCAGCGGCTGGGCGCGGTCAATCTTGCGGCTGTGACTGAATACCAAGAGTTGGTCACTCGTAAAGGCTATTTAGATACCCAACATGCTGATATTGCGGCAGCTTTGGCGACGTTGGCGCAGGCGATCCGCAAAATTGACCGCGACACCCGCCACCGGTTCCGCGAGACTTTTGAGCGCGTCAATCAGGAATTTCAACAGTTATTTCCGCAGTTGTTTGGCGGTGGTGAAGCGCAGTTAGAATTGACGGAAGGCGATTTATTGGAAGCGGGAGTGCGGGTGTTGGCGCGTCCGCCGGGCAAACGGAATGCGACGATTCATTTGTTATCGGGTGGTGAAAAGGCATTGACCGCCATCGCGCTGGTCTTTGCGATTTTCCAGCTCAACCCCGCGCCGTTTTGTTTATTGGATGAAGTTGACGCGCCGTTGGATGATGCCAACGTTGCCCGGTTTGGTGCGTTAGTGCAGGCGCTGTCAGCGCGGGTGCAGCTCATTTTCATCAGTCATAATCGCCTCACGATGGAGGTCGCCGAGCATTTGATTGGCGTCACCATGCACGAGCCGGGCGTGTCGCGGGTGGTGGCGGTGGATATGGCGACGGCGGTGGCGCTGACGACTGCGCCTTAATTGCGCGACCAAATTGTGTGACACCGGTCACACGTTGCATTGATACAATGTTTTGAAATTTCAATAACCCTTCAATTAACGGCTACCTCATATCGAATGGACGCTAATACGATTCGCATCATTCTGATTGTCATCGGTGCTGTGCTGATCCTGCTGCTGTATTTGTGGGAACGTCAGCGCGGTAAAGACCCAGATTCCGCTGACGATGACCGTTGGGACGTTGATGATCAGGATGACGCTGCGCCAACGGACGCGCCCTACGGCATTCGTCACTCTGCCGGTGTCGCGCCAGCCGAGATGGAACCGCTGCCACCGCGCTCCCGCGCTGGTGCTGAGGTTGATGTGGCCGAGCAGCGCCAGTCGGGGCGACGCACTCCAGCGCCAGCCGCTGCACCTCCGCCTGCGTCTGCAAAACCCGCTAAACCAGCCGCCAAGCCTGCGAAAGCTGCTAAAGCTGCGAGCGCAGCATCTGCAAAACCCGCCGCCACTCCAGCCGCTGCTGCGCCAGATTCTGAGCCGATCACGCCAGCGCCGCCGCGTTTGGAGCCGCTGTTGATTCAAGTCAGCGTGATGAGTGGGCGCGGGCACAGTTTTCGTGGCACTTCAATTATGGACGTGGCGGAATCGTGCGGGCTGCATCCGGGCGAGATGGACATTTTTCATTGTCTTGATGAATTTGAAGACGAGACGCGGGTGTATTTCAGCATGGCCAACTTGGTGAAACCGGGCACCTTCCCATTTGAAGCGATGGACGAATTCACGACGCCGGGGCTGGTGTTGTTTGCGCAACTGCGCGGTCGTCCCGAAGACATGACGATCTTGGATGAAATGATCGCCACTGCGCGTAAATTGGCGATCTCGCTGCGCGGCGATGTGTTGGATGACATGCGTTGCACCTTGACCGTCAAAAAGCAGGACGAAATGCGCAAGGCAGTGCTGGCTAATCAGGCGCGGTGGGCAAAGAGCGCGTAATTTTTTTGAGGTATCCCGCAGTGACCATTCCATCTCCGACGCGCCAACGCGCTGCCACGCTCGCTGCCGCCATCCGTCACCACAATCAGTGTTACTACGTTCTCGCTGCGCCTGAAATCAGCGACGCTGACTATGACCAGTTGCTGCGCGAGCTGCACACGTTAGAAGCCGCTTATCCCGAATTGATGACGCCGGACTCGCCCACTCAGCGCGTTGGCGCAGCGCCGAGCAGTGAATTTCTCGCCGTGACCCATCAGGTGCCGATGATTTCATTGGATAACGCGATGGATGATGACGAATTGGCAGCGTTTGTCGCCAAGCTGACCACCGCGCTGCCGCCGGAATTGCCGTTGCTATTTACTGCCGAGCCGAAATTGGATGGGCTGGCGGTGAGCATTCGTTATGAACACGGCGTGTTAGTGCAGGCGGCAACTCGCGGCGATGGCAGCGTCGGCGAGGATGTCACGCATAACGTGCGCACCATTGCCAGTGTGCCGCTGCGCTTGCTGGGAGACGATTATCCGCAAGTGCTGGAAGTGCGCGGTGAGGTTTATATGCCGCGCTGTAGCTTTGCTCGCGTCAACGCGCAACTGGCTGATCGTGGTCAGAAACTGCTCGCCAATCCGCGCAATGCCGCCGCCGGTGCGCTGCGCCAGCTTGATGCGCGAATGACGGCGGCGCGACCGTTGGCGTTTTGCTGTTACGGCTGGGGTGAATTGAGCATTGAGGCGGGTGATAGCCAAGCGGCGCTGTTGCGCCAGATTCGGGCGTGGGGCGTGCCGATTTCACCAGAATTGCAAGTGGTGACCGGGCTTGAGGGTTGTCGGGCGTATTTTGCTGCGCTCGGTGAACGCCGCGACGCGCTGGATTACGACATTGATGGCGTGGTGTTCAAGCTCGATGCGCTCACGGCGCAGCGGGCGCTCGGCGCGACCAGTCATCATCCGCGCTGGGCGATTGCCCGTAAATTTCCGCCGCAGGAGGCGACGACACAGGTTGAGGCGATTGATTTCCAAGTCGGTCGCACGGGCGCAGTGACGCCGGTGGCGCGTCTGACGCCGGTCGCGGTCGGGGGCGTGGTTGTTGCCAATGCGACGCTGCACAATCTCGACGAGGTGCATCGGAAAGATGTGCGCGTCGGCGACACGGTGCGGATTCGCCGCGCTGGTGACGTGATTCCAGAAGTGGTCAGCGTGGTGCTGGCGCAGCGTCCGCCGGAGGCGCAGCCGTTGGAATTGCCAAGTCATTGTCCGGTGTGCAGCTCCGAGGTGGTGCGCACAGAAGGCGTGGTGGTGGCGCGATGCAGCGGCGGGTTGTATTGCCCGGCGCAGCGCAAAGAGGCGTTGAAACATTTTGCTTCACGGCGAGCGTTGGACATCGTGGGGCTGGGCGACAAGCTGATTGAGCAGTTGGTGGATTTGGAGTGGGTGCGGCAGCCGGCGGATTTATTTCAGTTGACGCATGATCAATTGGCGCGGCTGGAGCGGATGGGAGCGCAGTCGGCGACGAAATTGTTGCTGGCGCTGGATAAAAGTAAGACGACGACGTTGGCGCGATTCATTTTTGCGCTCGGCATTCGTGAGGTCGGCGAGACGACGGCGGCGGCGTTGGCAAGCAGTTTCGGCGGGCTGGCGCGGTTGATGGCAGCCGATGCCGCTGAAGTGATGGCGCGAGTGGAAGGCGCAGGGCCGGTGGTGGCCGAGCAGGTGGTGCAGTTTTTTGCGCAGCCGCATCATCAAGAAGTGATCGCGCAGTTGCAGGCGGCGGGTGTGCAGTGGACGGAGACCGAGCCGCTGGCGCTGGAGACGGCGGCGGCTGCGGTGGATACGCGCCCGTTGGCAGGAAAAACGGTGGTGATTACGGGCACGTTGTCGCGTCCGCGTGAGGAGATCAAGGCGCAGTTGCTGGCGCTGGGCGCGAAGGTGACGGGCAGCGTGTCGCGCAAAACCAATTATCTGGTGGCAGGCGATGCGCCCGGCTCGAAATGGGACAAGGCGCAGGAATTGGGGGTGCAGATTCTGACCGAAGCGGAATTGAATGCGCTGCAAGATGCTGAACAATCTGGATTTTCCTTAACAGGTAATGGAATCAACGATGAGTGAATTAACGCCAGAACAAGAGATGTTGCTGCTGATGCGCCACACGCTGGCGGCGATTGTCCGCGATGTGACGCCGCAGCCGGGGATGCGGCATCCGCTGTCGGCGGCGACGGTGGAGGCGGTGCGGCAGTGTTTGGCAGCGATTGCGGCGCGGGAGCATGAGCTGGCGGGTGACAACGCAGCGCGTCCGCATTTTGCCGACGAACCGCAGACGGTAGAAATTCCGCTGAGTGCGCTCGAAAAGCGTAGCGATTAACGCACAAGATGGTTAAAATGCGCCCCACGCTGACGTAGCTCAGTTGGCAGAGCAGCTGATTTGTAATCAGCAGGTCGTCGGTTCAAATCCGACCGTCAGCTCCACATTTGAACGGCTTGCATCAATTCTGATGCAAGCCGTTTTTTATTGCGCGACTGTTTTTATTGTTGCGCAAGTTTAGTATTGCTGATGTTGAAATAGCCGCTTACTAAAAAACTCCTAGATCAGCCGTTAGTTAAACAACCCCGCCACTGTAACGCACATTTTTTGAGGATTAAACCATGACCGCTATTTATGACACGCTGTTAGACACCGCCCGCCAATTCAATATCGAGATTTCATCGCTGCAAGGCGATCTCGTCTGCGCCTTCGTCGGTGAATGGAATTCTGGCAAGAGCAGTTTATTAAATAATCTGTTTGGTTTACCGCTGTTGCCAGAACGTGCGACACCGGCGACAAAAACGCTGGTGTTATTACAACGCAATACAGATTCCGCCCCTCATGCCAAGGTTCAAGATGATCGTGGTGCAATTCACGAGTATCAAGGAACGGCGGCGGTTGAGGCTTTACAACAATCATTGCAGCATTTATCGCGCATTGAATATCAAGCGCCACAATTGGATATGCCTGCGCATACCGTATTTGTGGATACGCCCGGTTTTAATGATACCGATCAACAAGCCAGCACCCGAGCGGAAACGGTACGCGCCGATTTGATCGTGTTTGTGTTAAATGCGCGGGTGTCGGCGTTGAATCAAACCCAACTCAGTTTTATTCAACATGCCGTCTTGAGTAAAGCGCATCTCAAGGATTTGTTTTTTGTATTAACGCACAGCGACGTTTTAGAAGAAGTGGACGATGCCGAAAGTTTGCAGCAACGCATTGGTGCGCACGTTGGAAGTGATCGGATTTTTCTGCTTTCTAATAAAGATGCAGCCAGCATCAGCGTCTTCAAACGGGTGCTTTATGATTATATTGAAACGCGCCGTTCAGTATTATTAGAAGAGCGCCAACAACGTCAGCAACGGCAATTGCTGGACGCATTACAACAACACGTCGTGATTGAACGCGCTGCCTTAAAACAAATGCAGCAGCAGACCACTGAACAACGCGCTGCTGTCCGCGAACACATTCAGGAAGCGCGGCGAAAAGAGAGCTTCAAAAAAACTGAATTGCGACAACGCAGTCGGCAGCGATTGCAAGCGGTGTTACAGAGTTTGCGTGGTTTGATTGAGACTGTCGAGCAGCAATTAGATGGTTTTATTGAGAGCTGTTCGCTTGACCAATTGCAAAAGAAGGATCATTTACAACAGCGATTGCAAGAAGCGATGACCGCATTGGAACCGCAAATGCAAAGACAACTAGAAGAATTATTGCGCGGTTTGCAGGCTGATGTTTTGGAAGGGCAAACGCATTCAGGGCAACTATTAAAAGAACTGCATTTTGATTTGCCAAGCTATAGCTCACCATTGGCGCGAGTGAATGCAGAACACATTATGCCACTGGCATTTATGGGGAGTTTATTGATGTTTGGTTGGCTGAATGTTCCGACGGTGTTATTGGGCTACTTGGCATTAAAAGCGCGGGATTTTGGTTTGGTGCGTTTGGCTGATCAAACGGGCATTTTAGATTGGGCATTGGGTGGCATTAAAAACCTTGCCGCCAGCGGTTATAAGCAGAGCGTTAAGCTCACGTTGGCGAATACGCTGGCTAACTATCTCAATGATGTGTCTGATTATTTTCGAGACACTTTGGAGAAGAACGCTGAGCAGGCACTGAAGCAGATCAATTTGGTGGCTGATTTAGAGAATACCTTGCAGGCGTTGAGCGATGAGCGCAATTATTTGGAACGTGAGTTGCTGGTGGAGCGGACTGAAGCATTATTAGCCAGTCAGCAGTTAATCAATTCGTGATGATTTAGCGCATAATAACCTCTCTTTGCTTAAATCTCCCTGCTTCCCAGTGATAACGGGCGGATATTGCGGGATTTTTCAAAGAGAGAACTACTTGTGATGTTAATTAAATAGGTGAATTGCCATGAGTTTTGAACGTAAACAACAGTTGGTGAATTTTTATCAAATGCTGCTGGATGATCAGCAGGGTTTGTTTTCTGAGACCGATCAACAGCAATTGCATGATGCCCGACTCCGTTTTGAACAGGAGCGATTTACGATTGTGGTGGCGGGACGCTTTTCTGCGGGGAAATCGCTATTGATTAACCGCGCTTTTTTATAAGCGGATGTGTTGCCGTATAAAAACAAACCGACAACTTGCCACCCGGTCTATATTCATTATCATCCCACCAAGCAAGTGGTGTTGCGCGGAGCTGAGGGTCAATGTGATGTGTTTACTGGTGAAGACACTGTCATTAAAGACGCATTAACGAATCATGTTGCGCATTATGGCAATGATCCAGATCGTTATCAGGTGGTGGAATTGGGTTGGCCGGATGCAGAGTTATTGCAACACGGCATTATTTTGGTGGATACCATCGGCACGGAAGATACCGAGGAGCGTTATATTCAACAAACCTATCGAGAAATGGAACGCGCTACGGTAGTGATGTTTTTAACCAATGTGCAGCAAGCAGGTACCGATTCAGAAAAGCAATTGTTGGAAAAGTATTTGCAGGCAACGGGTAAAAAACTCTTTTTTGTGGTAACGCAGGCGGATGTGCGTTCACCAGAAGAACAGCAGGAAGTATTGGCGGATTTCCGGCAGCGGTTTCAGACGTTTTTTGCGCAGCACGGCGTGCGCGTTGAGGAGCGTATCTTTTTGACTTCAGCGAAAACGGGGCAGGGTTTGGCGGAATTGCGCCAGTGTTTGGTAGATTTCGTTGCGCGTAGTCGTTTTCAGGAATTGTTGACGCAACACGGCAAGTATTTACAGACGCTTTTGGCGGCGAATCAGGGGCAATTGACCGCCCGTTTGCAGGATTATCAAGCGAAGAAGTCCGGCGATGAAATTCAATTGCGTGATGCGGAGCGTAAACTCCAATTGATTGATGAAGAATTGAATCAACACGCCGAGCAATTTGAGGATGTAAAAGAAGATGTGGCGCGTGATGCACTGGAACAGCTCAATGATGCGCTCAAGCGCATTCGGGAGCAAACGCAAAATAAATTGCGTTTGGCAAGCAATACCGATGAACTGGCACAAATTATTCAGGATTTCGTGACCAATTTGAATGAGAAGACTGAAGATATTATGAGTTCTTTACCGTCGCGGATTGCGCAGGCAATTGGAATGCGTTTGCGGCGGCGGTGTCAATTACCAGATACGGAACTTTGGAATTTGCGCATGAAACAACTCGATACAAAGGCGAACAATGTAGGCGATGTGGTGGCAAAATTGAGCACCGCTTCGGGAGTGGCGTTGGCCGGTTATGGCGCATTAACATCAATCACGGCAACAACGACCGCAATGAATACGGGTCTTTTAGCTGGGGCATGGGCGGCGCTCACGGGCGGGGCGGCAGCAACCAGCGCCACTGTTGCATTGACGGTGGGTTTGCCTTTTGTGGTGGGTGGCGCGGCATTAGCGTGGTTGGGTTTCGGATTGAAAAAAGCGTTTGCTCGAAAGCAATTGGAGCAATTACGCGCTGAACAGCAGAAGAAAACGGCGAGAATTTTTGATGAAGTCAAACAGAATCTCCGCCAACAGATTAAAACCTATGTGAGTGAGCAGGTTGAATTACAATTGACGACCATTCGTCAAGAGACAACAAAACAACGGACGCATTTGGAACAAACCATGCGTCAGATTGATATGCAGGCATTACAGCGTCAAATTGATATGACCCAGCAGCAATGCCAATGGTTTCATCAAACCTTGGCGCAATTAAAGGCAATTTGTCAGGTATAAAACATTATGACCACCGACCATCAAATTGATCCGCGTTTTCGCACTAAGCCGCACGGCAATTATATCGACATCAATCAATTGTATTGCTACCGCGAGCAGTTGGGAATTATCCGTGATGCTGATTCAAAAAGAGCTAAAGCGTGTCAGGATTTGTTAAACCGTATTGATGCGTTGTTGAACGATCTTGATAATCCTATGCGCGTGGTGGTGGCCGGTGGTTTTAATGCTGGTAAATCAACGTTTTTGAATGCGTTGGTCAATCAACGCATCATGCCAGTGGGAGCAGTGCGCAGCACTTGCACTGTGAATGTTTTACAAGGTGGAAAGCAGCGTGAACTCATTATTCAGTGGCGCAATGGACGGCATGGAAGGCACGAATATCGGTCTTATCAAAATGATGCGGATGCGCAGCAACAAATTGATGCGTTAATGAAAACTGAGCATCACAGTATTGCGCAAATTGCCGTCTGCTGTCCCAATCAACCGTTTTTAGAACGCTTTACGTTAATTGATACGCCCGGCTTGGATCATAATGCACAGGATAGCGCCGCCAGTGCTGCGGAAGTGCAACGCGCCGATGCGTTGATTTGGGTGTTGCATAATAAGGGTGCGGAAAAACTCGATTATGAACAGATTGTGCAATTTTGCACCGCTAATCCCGATAGTCCGGTGATTGTGATTTTGAATCAGGTGGATGCGTTAGAAGAGGATGAATTGCATGATGCGTTGACGGCAACGCAAAATAAATTGAATGCACATGTCACAGCGGTGTTGCCGCTGTCGGCAAAGTTGGCGAGTGAAGGGCAAGCGAAAAAGGATCATACAAAATTAGATGCCAGTCATTTCTACGACTTGCGCAATTATTTACAGCACCACCTGTTTGATCAATATCGCACGTTGCAAGAGAAGATTCGTTTTCAACGTCGCAGTCAGCCGTTAATTGCGGAGTTGCAACGTTTCATTAAAGAAGTTACAGCGCAACAACAGCCAGCAGCGCCGCCGCTTATCAATAGCCGCTATGCCGATTTGGGTGATGGTACGGTATTAGATACTTTTACCAATTTACAATGGATGCGCTGTGCATTAGGACAGACTTGGGACGGAAAAAACTGTGTTAGCGAGGCGAAAAAATTCAAGTTGAATGATGCTAAAAAAGCAGCCAGTAAGAGCAATTATTCTGGATGCAGTGATTGGCGGCTACCGACGATTTACGAATTAAAAACGCTGGTGATTAACGGTAAAAATCCTACCATAAATAAACGGGCTTTTCCGAATACTCCGAGTTCGTGATTTTGGTCGAGTTCTCCCTATGCTTACAACTCGAACTGCGCGTGGAGCATGTTTTTCTACTTTGGCTTCGCCTTTGGCGTCAATCGGAATGATGCACTGCATGTCCGGCTCGTCCGCGGCGGACAGTGATTTTGATTCTTTTGATCTTTAGCAATCGTAGGTTGGGTTAATGCCGTCAACCCAACATAACCAACCGCTGAGGCATGAAAAACTGCCCCGATTTTTTAATGACGGTTCAATTTAATCGTATTGACGTTGATGCAAGTTGTTGGGTTGCTAATCAAAGCGCGGTTTTTTGAAATGCAGAGTGACGAAATTACCTTGGATTGTGTTGGCGATTTTCCATGAGTGGATAGACTTCTTTGCGGTGGCAAATACCAAGAATGAGGATTTCTTGTTTGTCAATCCGAAAAACAATACGGTAATCGCCAACCCTAAGTTTCCAATATCCTTTTAGTGTTTTGCGTAAGGGTTCACCATAATCTTGAGGTGCCACCATCAGGCGGGTTTCAATGGCTTGTTTCAAACGTTGATGCACATTGCTATTGATTGCCGGAATATCTCGTTTTTTGACATCTGGATGATAAATGATAGAAAAATTCATTTTCAGTTCCAAACATCTTCATGAGTCAACGCTTGAGAGCGATCAAAACTCTGCTCTCTTTCCGTAGCCACATCAGTCAAAGCGCGATCTTCACGAATATCAAGCGCCTCCTTCACCAAATCGCGCATCAACATTGATACAGAAATTCCTTCGTCTTCAGCGAGGTCTTGAAGAGCAATATAAAGCGGTTTTTCAACGACGACGTTGATTCTCGGATTTTTTGTAGGCATTGGTTGCGCTCTTTGGTGTTTGTGGTCAAATGCTGTGAGCAGCATATAGCTTACTCTGAATCAACTACCGCCATCAAGCGACAAAAGGCCCAGATTAAAAATACTCAGGCTGGCGCTGATGTTTAGTGCGTGTTGCAAGTTGGAGACGCTGGTGCGATGATTCTTATGTCGTGCGCAGATTCAAAATAGCTTCATCCCACAGCTTGCAAAAATGCGTCCGCTCAACGCGATCCGCAGCGCCTCGTCACCATTACACTATAGGATTTATGGTTATGACATCCAATGCAAACATATTGAACGCCCAGCTCCAATCGTTATGGCAACGTCGCGCAACATTGAATAATAGTGAGTGGGCACAACTGTATAACGTCGTTTGCAGCGCATTACGCAATCCTAGCGGCAAGGTGAGAAGTTTATTGTACGCTCTGCCCGGTGGCGATGCTGATAATCTGGATTATGTACATGACTTTTTTAAGGATAAGGTATTCGAAACTGCCGACCGCCCTTCAGTTGTCAATCATGTTGGTGCGCTCAAAGCATGGTATTACAATTATCTCATTGATTGCCAACGTGCTTTACCTAAAGAAGTTGTTAATTCTGTTGGCAAAGATCACGATAGCGATGATACTCAGGAACACGACGCAGAACAAATCGCTTTGGATAAATTTTCTTGGAAAATGGCTTCAGAAATTGAAAGTGCCGATGATGCGGCATCGTCACCTGAAACTTTGTTTGAATTGCTATTTGCCACCGGAAGTAAAGAAGACATTGCTGATGTGGTGGAGTGGGCGCTGCAATCTCCGCAACAATTGGCGCAAGCATCTGATCATTTGAATCTTGATCTTAACCAGATTATGGCTGCGGCTGAACAGTTTTTGACTGCGAGCGATATTTGGAAAGGTTTGTATGAAGAATTAAGTTGGATTCAATTGTATTTGACGCAGCATTTTTGCCCAGATAGTGACACCCGCGTTTCTTTATCAGCATTATCACGCCAACAACATATTCCATCCTATTATCAAAAAGCAGTGAAATTGGGCATCAATACGCCTAAAAATAATGCTAATGCCAGCGCCAGCTTCCACAAAAGCTATCTCGGACAATGGCTCACGCAACTTGGTATTGCGCTGGATACCAGCCAGCTCATTGAAATGAAGATCGCATTAAAAATTCTCTGTCGGATTGCGTTATCCCAGCAGGCGACATCAACAACAAATGTAACGCCGCCGTTGGTTTAATGTTCTTTCGTATCCTCAAACATTGGAGAATCACATGCGTCTCGTCCCTCATTTAACCGTGATTGAAAATAATTTATTTCCACCCGTTATTGATGCCAGTGTCGATTTTGATGATTGGCCAGGTACGGAAGCTGCGGTTGCGCCGGTGGCGTTGCCGGCTGATCTCGCCGCGCTGATTACGGCTCGCACCAGCGCCGCCGCGCACCACGCCCAGCAAGCGCCGCACCCCGGCGTGATCGTGCGTTTGCAGCAGCCGCAGCCGGTCGCTGTGCTCTTGACGGCGCGGCAAGATGATCATTGGCAGAGCTATCTCATGGCCAGCGAAACCGATTACGCCACCAATGCCGACGTGTTTTTGGAGGAGCAGGACGCGCCTTTTGATCCGCTGGCAACGATGGTGCAACTGTGGAATCCCGTGCGCGTTCATCCGCAGCAGATCGCGGCAGCCATCGGCGCTCTGTCACCGGCACGGCTGGAGGCGATGCTGGAATTGGCGGCGCAGGTGCAGGCTGGAACAGCGTGTGACGCTCGCGCCGAGCCGGGCACTTTGATCGAGCAGGTGACGGCAAGTGGGCAATTCCTGCTTACTGGCACTCCGCTCGGCGCTGACCATGATCCGCGTCGGCGCTATCAGGCGCTGTATCACGCGGTGGCCGTTCAGATTCACGCGGCCGCACCCGCAGCGGTGGCACCAGCGGCGAGTTGGTTGGAGCAGATGGTGACGGCTTGGCACGATTCCGCGCAGCGGTGGCAATTGCCACTGGAGCCGGTGTTGCAACCGACGCTCGGCGCGGCGATGACGAGCCAACGTTGGCGCATTGGCGGTCTTTTGGAATTGCACCTCCACCCCACGGCAAGCGGCGATGCAGTGCTGATTCAAGCGCATTGGCAACCGCAGCAACCGGTGCGGGTGGAATTGGTAGCGGCAGATGGTCAGGTGCGCCAGCTTCGGCAGTTAGATCACACCTGTCCGCAGGGTGATTTGTTTATCGGTGCTGATGAGCAGTTGACGCTGCGGGTGTACGCGCTGGATGAACGCCTGTTATTTGAAGCGCCGTTTCCGCAGGTGTTGCCGAATGAATCCACCACCGCTTACGGAGCGCGCGATGTCAATTGACGTGTGGTTGTGGCCCGAAGCTGGCGCAGTGCGTTGGTGGCAGGCGGATGAGACCTGCTTATTTCCCGATCTCAACGCACACACTGCGCCGGTGAGCGCGGGATTTGATCCGCTACGAACGCAGCGGTTGTGCCAACACCAAGAATGTTGGGCGCTAGAAACGGCGTTGGTGCCGAGCTTCGCGGCACGATTACGCGCCAGCGTGCAGCGCCAGCCTGTGCGCTTGCATCTTCACCCGCAGTTAGCCACCAGTTGGCAGCATTTCCCCTTTGAATGGCTGCACGTTGACGGGACATCGCTTCATGCGCGGCTCAGTGTCAATCGCCTGAGTGCGGCGGAACACGCACCGCTGCCGCCGTTGGCACCGCAGCGCGATTGTGTGATTTGCGATCTGCTGCCGCCCGCTGAACAGCTCAATTCACCAGCGCGTCTGTTGCCGGCTGGCACAGCGCAGATCATCACCGGTGCCGCAGCGGTGAATTCCTATCTCGCTTATACCGATCTGACGACGGCGGCGGCGCTGTGCGTAATCGCGCACGGGACGGAATGCGCCGACGCGCCAGCACTGCGCCTGCCAGATGGCACAGCGTGGACGTTGCCGACAGAGCGCGGAATGCCGCCGCTGGTGCTATTGCTGGCGTGTGGTGACGCTGCTGGCAATGTGCTCCACGAAGCGCAACGCTTGCTCAACGCCGGGGCACAAACGGTGGTGGCTGCGCTGGGACAGCCGACATTGACCGCTGCTGGCGCGTTTTTACGCACCTTTCTACCGCGCTGGCGCGAGGGCGAACGTCCCGACGATCTGCTGCGCGAGATGGTGGTTGCCAGCGGCATGAGCCACAGTTCGGGGCGCTTGCTGCTGCTGGGGCGCGGCGATTTGCGGATGGCGACAACGCCGCGCTGGTGCGAATACGCGGACGCAGATTTGGCTGCCGTTCAGCATGAGCCGGGCGCGTTGACAGAATTGGTGACGCGCTTGACCCGTCGCACCGCTGCGCAACAAGAAACGCTTGATGTCGCCGAACGCACCTTCAAAAAGCTGTTGGGCATTGCCGCTCACGATGAATCGGCGCGGCGTACCTTGCGGGCGCAATTGCAGCCGTTGGAACCGACTTTGCCAATGCTCAGTCGCGCTTGGGTGGCACCACTGCTGGCGCATTTCACTGAGGCTTATGCCCACGACCAAATTGCAGAATTAAAACGAGTGCGGCACCTTTTAGATAAGAAACAAATCACGCATTCATTGCCGCTGCTGCATTATTGGTCAAAATTATATTATCGCAAAGGTGAATACAGCGCCGCGCTACAAGATTTAATTTTAGGAATGCAGCACAGTTCAGCGGCTGAATTCTATGATGCCAGCGGTTTGTATCGCTCAAATTGTTGGGGTGTTATTGGGCATTTGTGCAATATCTTAGTAGATTTGAATCACGCCGCAATTGCTGAACAGTTATTAGAAGAACTCGATGCTGCGCTCGTTGGACAGCATGATAATGATACGGAATTTGAGCGCCATAAATTATTAGATCGGCGGGCACGCGCTGCTTTGCGCAATGGGAATGCAGAGCGAGCACTTGCGTTTTATCAACAAAAATATCGTGCTGCTACGCAATTTAATGGTGATGGTCTGCGAGAAATTGCAGGCTTGATTTACATCTCAGCGTGGTGTCAATCATCAACGCCAGCAGAACTACAACAAGCGTATTCTTTTTTAGCGACGTTAAATCCAACTGATATTGGCAACGGCAATGATACCGGCGTATATCTTTTGCGAGCGGTGGCGGCGTGGGGATGGTTGTGTCACGATGCTGACGCGCTGACCGTCATCACGCCATTTTTCCCAGCGTTAATCCACCTATTACAACAAGGTGATGCGGGGCCTGTGGGATTAATTTTTAGCTTTTTACACTTTGCGCAGCGCAACGGTTTAACGATTACCAATACGCTACCAACGTGGGACGAAATAAGCGTTAATCTGGAACGCGACCGTTATTTTATTGAATTGGCAGCGTTACATGCGTTAATAGAAAAGCGCGATGACAGCACCCGTTATTTGGGTCAATTGCAACGCCAACGCCAATTAAAAATAGGAGTCAATTTTCCTGATTGGTTAGCATCGGGCGCGTTAGTCAATTGGAATGAACTGTGCCAAAACCGTGCTGCGGTTGAAAAACAAGTGTTGCTATCTACAGAGACAGTAGAGACAGTCACACCAGCGCAATTGCGAGACAAGGGTTTATTGCCGTTATAACCGCGTGGCGCGTTTAATAAGATTCTGATTCGCCGTCGTTATACACGTCACTAATGAAGTTTTCAAACTTAGTGTATTGATTGAGAAATGTTAAGCGCGTGCTACCAATTGGACCATTACGTTGTTTAGCGATAATGATTTCAGCAGTACCTGCATCTTGACTGTCCTTGTTATACACCTCATCCCGGTAAATAAACACGATTAAATCCGCATCTTGTTCAATAGCACCAGAATTGTGATTGATTACGCCATCAGCTAACCAACACGCCGTATCTGGCACCGTTAAATCAAAGACTTCTTCCGCATCTTCCGCAGTGATTGCAACAATTTCATCCCAAAAAATGGGTTCAGAGCGCAGCGGTGCCATTGTGTGCAATTGCAATTGAATTGCTAAACGCTGGGCAGATTTCTCATGTATGCCATAAGCGCCAATGTTTTGTAAAAACAACCGTTTGTGTGCATCATCAGCGAGAAAAACCGTCCACCAACCTCGGCTAGTTTTAGCAGTGGTATTGTGTTTTAGGTAAGCAACAACACCAAAACGCAATAATAGTGTAGTGAGATCAATTGCGAGTTGTTGACTGGCAGTTGTAAAGGAAATATCACTGCCATGCTGATATGAATCAATCCGTCCGCGTGTTGTCCAGAGATGCCGCAAAAATAAGGCTAATTGTGTATTGGAGAGTTGAAACACGCCAACTGGCAGCCGCGTTTCAATTGCCGTTTGTCCATCAATACCTAATGTGGCAAGCCATTGCATCACTCCCAATTGACCCGCCGCCACGTCGTGAATGACGCATTGCTGCCAACTACCTTTTATCACAGATGCAGTCACGGTATTACCAAAAGTGTGAATCGCGGAGATGACATCATGTTGATCGTTTTGATGTGTAATGACATAACATCCAGAGTGTGATGTGCAATAGCGACCCGCACCTAGCAAATGCGCAAGTAGAATAATGGCATGTTCTGACCAAGAATAGGTATTGAGTGGCTCTGGTAATT
The DNA here is from genome assembly GCA_020721065.1 of Thiocystis violascens. GTDB lineage: Bacteria > Pseudomonadota > Gammaproteobacteria > Chromatiales > Chromatiaceae > Chromatium > Chromatium violascens_A. The sequence goes on from DYNM01000003.1 coordinate 104,398, forward strand.
GCGCTGCAATTCCTATTCTATTGCCAATTTGTAAGGTATGTGCTGCTGCCCAATGTGTTGGTGTGTATAGGCGATGTTGTGGAGAACAGCGCAGCACTCGTCCACTGGCGCAGTGCAGTTTTATCATATCTTTTATTCCTGCGCTCCAAATGTAATCGCTGCGGGCAATGGCTATTTGTCCAGATGCGGTGATAGAAAGTACTTGCGGTTGTTGACCAATCAGTTCACGAATTGCAATAGCACGACCGTCAGCTAATAATACCCGCGTGTCACCGCTGACGCATTCGCGTAAATCTGACATGACCGGACGTTTATTTTGGCGTTGTTCTAAGCCACGATTTAATTGTGATAAGGCAATGACGGGCACGTTAAGTTCTTTTGCTAAGGCTTTTAAGCTCCGCGAAATCGCTGAGACTTCATTGGTGCGATTTTCACTGCCCGGCTCTTGCATCAATTGCAGATAATCAATGACGATTAAGGCTAAATCGTCGTGTTCTCGCTTTAAGCGGCGGGCGCGGGTGCGTAATTCGGTGGGAGATAAGGCGGGGGTGTCATCAATAAAGAGTTGTGCGTTGGATAGGGTACTCATGGCCGTCGTTAAGCGTGACCATTCATCGTCATTTAGTTGCCCACTGCGTACGCGCTGTTGGTCAATACGACCGAGTGAGGAGAGTAAGCGCATGGCTAATGAATCGCCGGGCATTTCCATACTAAATACGGCAACTGATCGTTGTAAATCAACGGCAACAAATTCAGCGATATTCATTGCTAATGCGGTTTTTCCCATTGAGGGTCGCCCGGCTAGAATAATTAAATCTGCGGGTTGTAAACCTGAAGTCATATCATCAAAATCTTTAAATCCACTCGATAAACCTGTGATTGTTTTGCCAGATTGAAAGAGTAAATCAATGCGGGCGACGGCGTTGGCAACTAGGTCTTTGAGCGGTTGAAAACCACCGCCACCGCGTGCTTCTTGCTCGGCAATGGTAAATAAGCGTTGTTCTGCTTCATCAATTAATTCAGCGGGTTTGCGACCGTTGGGGTGATAGCCGCTGTCGGCAATGGCGACGCCGGAGGTGATGATTTGCCGCAAGACGGAGGTTTGCCGCACGATTTTGGCGTAAACATGGATGTTGGCGGCGCTGGGGGTGTTGCGAACCAGTTCGGTGAGATATGACATTCCGCCGCTGGCGGCGAGCTGCTCGCTACGTTCTAAAGTTTCGGCGAGAGTGACGAGATCAAAGGGGTGTCCTTCGTCAGCAAGTTTTTGAATGGCTTCAAAAATATGGCGATGTTCGCGCCGATAACAGTCGTGAGCGGTGACAATTTCTGCCACACGCTCCCATGCGCTGTTATCCAACATCAGCCCGCCGAGCAGGGATTGTTCCGCGTGTAAATTGTGGGGGGGAATGCGCAGATCGTCGTCATCAGCAGTCATGGGCAGCGCCGAACATCATTAAATCGCAGGTACGATGCGACCAAGAACGGCGGCGCAATCACCGCAAATACGATGCTAACAGGTTGAATAATCAGGAAAACGAGCGAGAACCCCAGCGCGGAGCCGGGGCGATGGGCGATCAGGCTTCTGGAATAATATCGACCTTGATGACGGCTTCGACGTCGGTGTATAGCCGCAACGTCACGTCATATTCACCAATGGCGCGGAGTGCGCCCTTGCCTAAACGTACTTCTGATTTGTCTACGGTCATCCCTGCGGCGCTTGCTGCGGCAGCGATGTCGCTGGTGCCAACGGAACCAAACAGGCGTCCTTCATCACCGGCTTTACGCGCCAGCGTTAAGCGCGTTCCGTCCAGTTGCGCTTTACGCGCTTCTGCGGCAGCTTGCATTTCTGCGGCAGCGCGTTCTAATTCTGCTCGCCGTGCCTCGAATGCTTCCAAATTGGCGGCAGTGGCAGACACGGCGAAGCCGGCTGGAACCAGATAATTGCGCCCATAGCCGGCGCGAACTTTGACCTTATCCCCAAGCACACCGAGATTCGGTACGTTTTTCAGTAAGATGATTTCCACAACTAAAATTCCTATTCCAAAAAACCTCAATCACAAGTGATTGAGGTGGATTGATCCGCGCTCGGTTGACGCGCTGCTGCGCCCAACGCAAGCCTATATCTTGTAACAGTTTTCTGCACCGTGCCGGCTGGCTAACGTTAGCGAGGAGGTTTGGCAATCCGATCCATGCGAGAACGCAAATCAAGCCAAACATCAAGCATTCCCACGCCAGCGATGATGAGCAGTGTGTGTGGCATCAATAACAACAGCAAGACATAACCGCCAACCATCCAGCCGCCAGCCGCTTGCAAACGGTGGTGAAGCGCATGAGCAACTGCAAGTCCTTGAATGATCGGAAAAATGCTCAACAGCAACAGCATATCAGCGATGACACCCGCTTGCGGATTGATGCCAAACCAAAGCAGCACAATGATGAATCCGATACTACTGCTGCGCCCAAAATGCAACGCCCGAAATTCCTCACCGAAGCCACCGGGATTGTAGAGTGCTGCCTGCCAATAACGGGCAAGCACCAAACTCACCAGCGTCTGTAGCACAAAAGCAACAGCCATGCTGCCGGTCATCCACTGTGCCGCGTGTTGCACCACCTGCACACTCAACTCCGCCGTCAACAGCCCGTCATTAGCGAGGGTTTGCCGCACCGGTTCCAGTAGTTGTAACCAATAACCTGTCGGATCCGCGACGCTGAGTCGCCATCCCAACATCACAATGCCGCCACCAAGCACGGCAAGCTGCACCATCAAGGTCAAGGAGCGTGACTGGCGTAACACACTCGCCAACAACCACGTCGGCAACCACAACACAAGCACAATGCCGACACTCGAGAGGGGCGTACCCAAAATCAGCAAGGTCAATATAACCGTACCGAGAGTCGCTATTGCCCCCACTATCGCGCCTTGCAGCCCACCTTGGCGCAAGGTGACGATGCCGACAGCAGCCGCGCTGAGTACGCCCAACAGCGGCATCAGCAGCGATAACATGGCGGTTGTGGCAGCCACAAGCGCGGCTTGGGTACGACCACGCATGATGAAACGGGCAAGGATGATCATCTCACGCCACGCTGCACTCAGGCTCGATCACGCGCTGGCGGCTTGACAAACGCCAACTTAGTGACCGTCGGTGTACGGCAACAACGCCAAAAAGCGGGCGCGTTTCACGGCTTGGGCGAGCTGACGCTGATATTTTGCGGAAGTACCGGTGATGCGGCTCGGAACGATTTTGCCCGATTCACTGATATAGGCCTTCAAGAGGTTGAGGTCTTTATAATCGATCTCAGCAATACCTTCGGCAGTAAAGCGGCAATAACGTTTACGACGAAAAAATCGAGACACAGTGATGCTCCGTAATTAACTCAGTGAATAGGAAAGTAATGACAGCCCAATGCGGGTTTTAATCGTCACGTCCAGAATCATCCCGCCGAAAATCATCGCTCGGAATTTCTGGGCGTTCACGATCATCTCCGCCTTTCGTCAATGGCGATGGTTCCGTCACTGCCGTCCCGCGCACAATAATCATATTGCGCATCACAGCATCATTAAAACGAAATGCGCTTTCCAATTCGTTAATTGCTTCTTGATCACACTCAACATTCATTAAGACATAATGCGCCTTGTGTACCTTATTAATTGGATAAGCAAGCGGACGCCGCCCCCAATCTTCAAAGCGATGCACGATCCCACCGCGTTTTTCCAGAGCTCCTTGATAACGCTCAACCATTCCCGGCACTTGCTCGCTCTGGCTCGGATGTACCAAAAAAACTACTTCATAATGTCGCATTGCTGCTCCCTTCGGATTGACAGCCCCCCGCACCAGCGGTGAGGCAAGGAGATTCCCAAAATGAGTGTTGGGAATCGGACATCATACTTGAAAATGCCGATTTTTGAACACCCCAAGTACACAAAAACCTGAAATCTAGCTTGATCGCTACCGTACCCTAGATCAAACTGATAATCTTCAAGAGCACATTAGAATATTGGGGGATAGCGATGAGCGTTGAACACGATTTCGTTTCACTACGCAGTTCGAGTCTTGGCAGCGGTCTGACTGACGAGCAAGTGCAAGCATTAGCCAGTATCGCGCATTGTCGGCGGCTTGCAGATGGAGAGATTTTGATTCACGAAGGTGAAATCACTAACAATTTACATGTCATTACTGAAGGAGCGTTAGCCGTTACCCGTGATTTAGGGAAAGGTGAATACGCCACTATTCATGTATTGCATACGGGAGATTTAGCGGGAGAGATGGGTTTTATTAGCGGTAAATCACATACTGCTACCTTGCGTTCACTCGGAAGAACACAAATTTGCAGTGTAGATCGTGAGGCATTTGAATCACTATTGATCACGCATCCTTGGCTAGTCTATCGAGTAATGCAAACAATTGTGCGAGTGAGTCAAGACATCCTGCGGCGCATGAATGCCCAGCACGTTGAACTCACAAAATATGTGAGCAGTTCTCACGCTCTATATTGAATGCGAGAATGGCGCTGGGCAACCGTCACTACCATCTTGATGTATTCAGTATCATCTCTTGGAAATGCGCGTTTGCCCAGAATAAACAACAATACCTTGACCAGACCTTGTCATCACATGATGACCGCATTATTCATGTTCGACCGCCAAAAATAAATCCTTTTTAGTGACTACCACAATTCCAGAATCAGACACCGTAAATCGTTCACGATCCCGTTTCAAATCAAGCCCAATTTGTTCCCCACTTGGAATTTCAATGTCTTTTTCTACAATACAATTTTGCAAATGTGCGCCTGCACCTACAAGCACACCATCAAAAAGGATTGACGCCTCCACAATAGCACCATCTTGCACTTTCACTCGCGGAAACAGAATAGAATGATTCACCCCACCACCACTAATCACAGTTCCCGCCGCCAACATTGAATTAACAAACACGCCCTCGTTACCACTAATTGCACCGGGCACAGTACGCGCTGGTGGATACTGCCCTTGATAAGTGTTAATCGTCCAATTGGCTTGATAAAGATTTAATGGTGGTTCAGCGCGTAATAGCGCCATATTTGCCTGATAATACGCATCAATAGAGGAGAGATCACTCCAATAACGATCTGGTGTTACGCGCCCACGCATCTGTCCAAAGCGGTACGCGGAAACCAAGTATTCTGAAGTTAACGGCGCAATTAAATTCAGTGCTAAGTTAGCGTCCAAGAGCGAACCACGCTCGATTTTGTTTAATTGCTCTAACAAAAACTTTTTGTCAAATAAATAAACTCCCATAGTGGCAAGATATTCAGAATCACCAACCACTTCTAGTTGCTCTGGCGTCACCGGTGGTAAAAATGTTTGAATTCGCTCATCATGGTTCACAAGCGCCCGCGCTTGCGTTCCAGTATCTAAACCAGATGTTGTTCGCACTGCAACCGTAATTTGTGATGCGGAATCACGATGGGCGCGTACTAATTCCGCATAATCCATGCGATAAACAGCATTTCCATCAAGCACTAACACATGATTAGCGCGATTACGTTCAATGAGATAACGATTTTGACGAATAGCATCAAAAGGCCCGGCATACCATTCTTGGCTCTCACGCATCTGTGGTGGCACTGGCGTAATAAACTCACTTAGCTCTGGATTAAATAAAGACCACCCATCACGTAAATGTTTATGTAGAGAATGACTTTTATACTGCGTTAACACTAACACCTGCCGTAAACCAGAATGAAGGCAATTTGCCAAGGTAAAATCAATTACCCGATATTTGCCGCCAAAAGGAACCGCCGCCTTAGTGCGATGTAAAGTCAGTGGATCAGGTCCGGTACCACGATCAATGGCAAGCACAAGAATAAGCGTATCGGTAGACATAGCATTGTTACAACGTTAAAGAATGTGATTGTCCAGTTTAACGGGAGTCAAGGGTGAAACGCTACTGCTATGTTTTATCAGTCACCACGTATGTTCTGCATGTTACCAATAGTTGGTATAACTCAACACCACTGTTTGGTATACTGGTATTTCTTTGTTATACATGGTTCATATAAAATATGATTCAGTTAGTACCACCTCAAGAACCGCCTATTTGGCTTGAACCATTTCTAGTTCATTGCCATACCAAAAGTTATGATAAAAACGTTGACTTTATTCGACAAGGACAAGCGGCAGAAACTCTATATTATCTGCTTGAAGGTTCTGTAGCAGCTTTAATTGACGATGACAAAGAACAACGTGAATTACTGTTGACTTATATTAATAAAGGTGAGTTTATCGGTGAGATGGGATTATTTATTCCTCAAAGCACTCGCAGCGTCATCATCCGCACGCGCACTCCTTGTAAGGTTGCTGAAATTACATATCAACGTCTCGAACGACTATTAAATAACGAATTAAAGAATGTAGCAAAAGATTTTTTGTACAGCATCGGTTTGCAACTTTCAATACGGTTACGCACCACCAGTCGTAAAGTTGGTGATCTTGCGTTTCTTGATGTAACAAACCGTGTTATGGGAACGTTATTTGATCTTTGTAAACAGCCGGATGCCATGACTCATCCTGAAGGAACGCAAATTCGGGTGACGCGGCAGGAGCTTGGTAGAATTGTGGGCTGTTCGCGGGAAATGGCAGGTCGGGTTTTGAAAACATTAGAACAGCAAGGATTTGTGAACGTAAAAGGCAAAACAATTGTAGTATTTAATAATTAAATAGCTTTAAAGTTTAGACAAAAACAACTGCCATGTGGTGTTAATGCTGTATACGCTAAACGAATACTGTTGGTATCCGCAAGTTCACGCGCAATATACAATCCCAAGCCAGTGCCAGTGCTCTTCGTTGTATAAAAAGGATTAAAAATATCATCTATATTATTGGGAGGAATCCCCGGACCGTTATCAGAAATATCTAACTGAACTGAGTGGTTAGCAACATTATGTACTTGTACGATAATTTTTGCCGATTGCATATCAACGCAGCCATGTATCAAGGCATTCTCACATAAATTAGCAAGAATTTGGTGTAAGTGACGTGGGTCAACTTCGATAATCATTGGCGTAGCTGGAACACATAATTGAAGCTGTGTAGTGCTTAAGTGATGTTGTTCACGAAAATCACTAATAAACTCTTCAAGCCAATTTGACAGAATAACACGAGCGGGTTGATGCTGATTACGCCGTGATAATTGCAACACGCTCTGCACAGTTTCTTCAATTCGCGCTCCATTACGACGCATAATGTCAAGTAAATGAAGGTCATCATTGTTCAATGCTGTGCTTTCCGACAACAATTCGCCAGCATGGATCATGGCACTAAGTGGATTGCGGATGTTATGCGCAATACTGGCAGTGAGTGTACCTAACGCCGCTAATTTGATCTGTTGCGCTTCATTCATTGCTTCTTGATTATTGCGCAGATATAAAATAATACCACTGGTATAATCAGCACCTAACAATTTTAGTGAAACTCGAATCTCGGAATTATTTAACAGCAACACTTTTTCTGCAGATGATGAGTAAGAAAGTTGGATGTTTTGATTTGCTTTCACTAATAAATTTTTTTCTTTGAAAGTTGATTTTTCTGATGGTGATGGTTGTTTAACAAAAATTTCTTGTAACCATTGGCTGAGTTCCCGCGATAAGTTCGCTAGTGGAGCACCAATGCGCAGACGTTTTCCGTTAAATAATGCTAGTGCTGCTCGATTAAATAATCGCAACCGCTGTTCACCATCTACTACTAGAATACCAGTATTGATGCTATGAATAATAAAATCATTTAGCTTGGATAAATCATCAATATCAACTTTACGGCGAGCAGCAAGTGCTTCTGCTGATTGAATGCGGCGATAAAGTACATGCGACATCATGGCAACTGTAAAAAATAGTAGCCCTAATAGTCCGGCCTGAGTAAAACTCACAGTAGATTGAATACTCAGTAGTGCAGAGTAACCTTGTTGTGCAATAACAGCTAAAGAAGCAATTGCAGCAAACAACAGCGATAGTCGTCCTTCCATCATTAGTGCGGCAGCAGCTACTGCCACCGCAAGTAACACCCCTAAACCACTACCAATTCCACCTGCGAGATGCATGAATAGCGTGTAAGCAATGATATCAATAAAAATAGAGATTTGTACTTGTTGGGTGGGAAGTGGCCAACAGGTTATAAGCGTTAAACCACCTAAAAGCACTAAAACACTATAACTGCTGATAATTAACCAAATGAAACGACTGTCAATCGCCGGCGCAAATAATGTTGCTGAAAAAACCCAAGTTAAACCGAGTAAAATAAGGCAACGAAAAAGAAATAGCCAGCGCAGTGCCCGCCATGTTAAATGGGATTGTTGCGAAATTGTAAGTTGCATAGTCATCAGTAAGCGCCACGCTGAATATGGAGCGCTATGCCATGATTTAAGAAGCGTTAGAACGCCAATAAGCAATGCGTTGTGATACACCAATAGCAATCAGTAAATTACTTACCGATAAGACACTTTCGCTCAAACCATGCAAGAAATCGTGGTGGGAAAGACTTGGTAATCCTTGTTGCGTTACCGCGATTTGAGTGCTGAACAGTGTGACAGCTACAAAAACTAACAATGACCAAAAACCACTAATGATAAGTGGTGAAAAAAGCGTTGGTTGGCGACGATAAACAGTGAGTAAAACTAATAAAAATGATATGTAATACAGGTTAGCTGCTTGTAAAAATAAGGCGCTGTTTTCACTTAATAGCGACCATTGCAATAGTATCCAAATTAAACCGCTTCCTATCACTAAAGTCACCCAACGCCAGTATTGATTAAGTAGTAGTACTAATGCCGATGTCAATAATAACAAGCTACCAATAAAGGTTAAAATACGGGCGGTTATTAAATAGGGAGTATATGTATCATTACTAAAGTGAAACAGTAACACAAAAATACCAGCACATAAATGTGGCGTCATACTCACTGCAAGAAACTGCATTTTACAATTTTGAATTAAGTTTCCATATTGCCAAAACAAAAATATCGCCACTAACCATTCGCAAACTGTAGCAATATGAATAAACCAAGTGAGCCAAAAGAGCAGCATGATAGTTGTACTTTTAGTGAGTCTTTAATGCAAATTAATTAAGCGTTTCATTTCTTGCACTGCTGGAGCTAAACCCGTAAAGATAGCTTGTGCAATGATAGCATGACCGATATTCAATTCGCGCAAACCAGGTAGTGCGGCAATTGCAGTGACATTGTGATAATTGAGACCGTGACCGGCATTGACTTGTAGTCCCAGCGCCACGCCATGCGCAATAGAATTGCGAATATGAGATAACGCTATGGCACGGGTAGAAAGGGGTGCATCTGCATAATGCCCAGTGTGAATTTCAATAACCGGAGCGCCAACCGCGCAAGCAGCATCAATTTGGCGAGGGTCGGCATCAATAAATAATGATACGCGGATGCCAGCTTCCGCTAATTGTGTACAAAAATCAGTGAGATAGGATTGATTGCCAGCGACATTTAATCCACCTTCAGTAGTCAATTCTGCGCGGCGCTCTGGCACTAAACAAACATCCGCAGGTTTAATCTGCGCTGCTAATGTGCCCATTTCAGCAGTTGCCGCCATTTCTAAATTCATTCGCGTATGTAAAATTTCACTTAATAAAAACACATCACGATCTTGAATGTGGCGACGATCCTCCCGCAAATGCAGGGTAATTGCATCCGCTCCAGCCTGTTCTGCCACTAATGCCGCTTGAATTGGTTCTGGATAGCGGGTACCTCGCGCTTGGCGAAGAGTGGCTACATGGTCGATATTCACTCCAAGCAGAATAGTGCGAGAGGATTCTTTAATTGACATAACACAATTCCGTATTCAAGTATTACTCTTGATAACCAAGATTTGCTAAAGCAGCTTCATCGCTTGACCAGCTTTTTTTAACTTTAACCCAAACCTCTAAATGCACGGGACAAGCAAACAGTTTTTGCATTTCTAATCGCGCTTGACTAGCGGTTGCTTTTAATGCTTCTCCCTGCTTGCCAATAATGATTGCTTTTTGATTAGGGCGCTCAACCCAAATTAACGCATGAATTTGATAACGTCCATTTTCTTGTTCAAAGCGTTCAATGGCAACTGAAGTGCAATAAGGCAATTCTTCGCCATACCTTTGCATCAGTTGCTCACGTATCAATTCTGAAGCAAAAAAGCGTTCTGAGCGGTCAGTTAATTGATCTTCAGAAAACAAAAATTCACTTTCTGGCAATAAATTGATAATAAGCTGCTCTAAAGTTTCAATTTGATCGCCGTTGGTTGCTGAAACAGGAACGAGTGCTAAAAATTCGTGACGTTGTGCTAACGTGCGCAAATAGGGCAATAATACTTGTTTAGTTGATAATCGATCCACTTTATTAACAACAGCTATGACAGGTACATGTGCTGTTGCAATTGCCGCTAATGCTTTAGCGTCTTCAGCAGTCCAGCGTAAAGCCTCGACTACAAATAATGCAAGATCGGTACCCGTCAATGCAGTCAGGGCGGCGCGATTTAAATACCGATTTAGCGCGTTACTACCGCGTTGATGAATACCGGGAGTATCTACAAACAATATCTGCCCTTCAGCACGGGTTTTAATCCCTAATATGGAATGACGTGTCGTTTGTGCTTTGTGAGAAGTAATTGCTAATTTTTGACCAAGAATTCGATTTAATAACGTTGATTTACCAACGTTTGGGCGTCCAATAATTGCAACGTAACCGCAACGCACAGAATGAATGTTTTGTACAAGCGTCATATGAGATGTTCCAACATTGCTGCTGCAGCGGATTGTTCGGCGCGACGGCGACTACTACCATCACCGAAGGTATGAAATTGCACGTCTACGAGCTGACAGCGCACAATAAAGCGTTGATTGTGTTGGCTACCATCAATTGCGGTGACGCTATATTCTGGAAGCGGGCGTTTGTGCGCTTGTAATAATTCTTGTAACCGCGTTTTTGGATCCTTGCCTGAATGAGTGGCACTTGTTGTTTCTAATCGCTCCGTAAATAACGTTAAAACGACAGCGCGAGCCACTTTAAATCCAGCATCAAGATAAATGGCTGCTAATACTGCTTCTAAACCATCTGCCAAAATTGAATCACGCGCATAACCACCTGTGCGCAATTCTCCAGCACCTAGGCGTAAATAATCCCCAAGATTTAATTCGCGCGCCAATGCCGCTAAAGTCTCACGTTTTACTAACGATGCTCGCATTCGGCTGAGGGTTCCTTCATCTGCATCTGGAAAATACTCCCATAACACTTCTGCAATGAGTAAACCAATCAACGCATCGCCAAGAAATTCCAATCGTTCATTATTCACTGACCCAGCACTACGATGGGTTAAACTTTGCTCAAGTAATTCAGGAGCAGTGAATACATAACCCAAATTCTGCTCTAAACGCCGTAGATCAGCATTCACTGGTTTTGTCTCACTAATACCATTGTATCACTACCGTCATTGTATTAAGAAGATTGTGACTTAATGTTGACTTGATAATCAAAAGTAGCCACTGCGTCAACATTAAAAAAAAGATGTACACGCTGTTCATAATGTAACGTAATTTGAAAAGAGTCTTGATCTTGCCTGTTAATTTCAAAATCGCTGGTTGTTACAGAATCAACATTATTCACTTCCATCCGTTTTCCAAGGGTATCTAAAATACCTCGTGCTCCACCTTGAATTGTTGTTGTTTGTTCTGATACATCAACCATGATTGAGCGAATCGTCCAAAATTCAGAGTATAACGGCCCCAATTTTAACAATACGGTCATAAAAAATGCCAGCAACCCAATGGTAAATAAAACCGCCAGCATCCCCATGCCACGTTGATATGTAGCTAATTTTAATCGTGTGTACATCATATTGCGCTCCTAAAACGATGGTTATTTAATCAATTCCGTGCCCAAGCCGCGACCACGCAATCCATCCCGCCCGTTCAGAATCCCAGTGCATCCAAATTGCAAAGGCTTTACCAACTAAATTCGCTTCTGGAACAAACCCCCAGCAGCGGCTGTCATTGCTATTATCACGATTATCTCCCATTACAAAGTATTGTCTGGGAGGAACCATTACTGGTCCTAAAGCGAGCTTTTGACAACCTATTGCAAAGTTTGGTTCTTCAGGACGTGTCAGTATGCGATGTTCAGTGACACCGAGCTTTTCAACTGCTTCTCGTGCGCCGGTCATTTCGCTTCCTGAACCTTCACCCATAAAAGCACCAATTGGCAGTTGCGCTACTGGTTCACCATTCACATAAATCATTTTATTGCGATAATGAATATCGTCACCCGGTAATCCTACGACCCGTTTAATATAATCAACTTTGGGATTAAGTGGAAACTTGAATACCACCACATCGCCGCGCTGTGGATCACCAATTTCTACCACTTTGCGATTCAGAACCGGTAAGCGCAACCCATAAGCAAACTTATTAACAAGGATAAAATCCCCCGTTAATAACGTTGGCATCATTGAATTCGATGGAATGCGAAACGGTTCAGCTAAAAACGAGCGCAAAATTAATACCGCAAAAATAATAGGAAAAAACGAGCGTGCATATTCAACCAATACAGGTTCCCGCACGAAATTTTGTGACGAGGGTTCAGCAGAATTTTTAAGCAACATTGCTTCATGTACGCGACGCCGACGCGGTGCAAACATCAGTGTATCAATTAACCAAATACTACCAGTGACTACTGATCCTAAAACAAGAAAAGCTGGAAAATCGAAGGTCATCATTGAATCCTTGTGCGATGAAGTGGTTAAACACAGTGGCAAATCACGTTAGTTATCTTTATTGACTTGCAAGACCGCTAAAAACGCTTCTTGAGGAATTTCTACCTTGCCCACCTGCTTCATGCGTTTTTTGCCTTCTTTCTGTTTTTCTAACAACTTTCTCTTGCGGGTTGCATCACCGCCATAGCACTTCGCCGTGACGTTTTTACGCAAAGGTTTAACCGTCGTGCGTGCAATAATTTTAGCGCCAATAGCCGCTTGAATTGCAACCTCAAACATTTGTCGCGGAATCAAATCCTTCATGCGTTCAGTAATATCGCGCCCGCGATTTTGTGACAATGCGCGATGCACGATAGATGACAGTGAATCAACTTTGTCACCATTAATTAACACATCAAGTTTTACTAAATCAGCGGCTTGAAACCGCTTAAATTCGTATTCAAAAGAAGCAAAGCCGCGACTGCAAGATTTCAAGCGATCAAAGAAATCTAATACCACTTCACTGAGAGGCAATTCATAGCTGGCTTGCACCTGCCCACCAACGTAATGCAGTTGTTTTTGCACACCGCGCTTTTCAATGCACAGGTTAATCACAGCGCCCAGATAATCTTGCGGCACTAAAATGTGCGCTTCAATAATTGGTTCCCGCACTTCTTTGAATTGCCCTGGCTCCGGTAAATTTGCCGGATTATCAATTTTAATCACTTCACCATCAGTGCGCACCACTTCATAAACTACTGTAGGTGCGGTGGTAATTAAATCGAGATCATATTCACGCTCTAAACGTTCTTGAATGATCTCCATGTGCAGCATTCCGAGAAAGCCGCACCGAAAGCCAAATCCTAATGCTTGTGAAACCTCTGGTTCATAATGCAGCGCCGCATCATTTAAGCGCAATTTGCCCAGTGCTTCGCGCAAATCTTCATAATCATCAGTAATTACCGTATACAGCCCGGCGAATACACGCGGACGCATTTCTTTAAATCCCGGCAATTTTGCGGCGGGTTGATCGGGGCGCGTAATCGTATCGCCAACTGGCGCACCATCAATCTCTTTAATACCTGCAACCATGTAACCAACTTCACCGGCGCGTAATACGTCGCGCTCGGTTTTTTTCGGAGTGAATACGCCAACGGCATCAATTTGTTGGGTGCGTCCGGTGGACATAATGAGCACTTTATCGCGCTTGCGCATTTCGCCATTCATCACGCGCACTAAAGACACGACGCCAACGTAAGAATCAAACCATGAATCAATAATGAGCGCCTGTAATGGTGCTGCGGGATCACCTTGTGGCGCTGGAATATGTGCCACCAGTGCTTCTAATAAATCGGGAATTCCTTCTCCGGTTTTAGCACTCACGCGCAGCGCATCATGCGCATCTAAACCAATGATTTCTTCAATCTCTTTAATCACGCGCTCAGGTTCGGCAGAAGGCAAGTCAATTTTATTTAAGACCGGCAGCACTTCTAATCCTTGCTCAATTGCGGTATAGCAATTCGCCACGCTTTGCGCTTCAACGCCTTGCGCAGCATCAACTACTAATAACGCACCTTCACAAGCGGCTAGTGAACGCGACACTTCATAAGAAAAATCGACATGTCCCGGCGTATCAATGAAATTTAATTGATAAATCTGACCATCACGAGCGCGATAATCGAGCGTTACGCTTTGCGCTTTAATGGTGATGCCGCGCTCGCGTTCAATGTCCATTGAATCGAGCACTTGACTCGACATTTCGCGCTCGCTTAATGCGCCGCTGATTTGAATAAAACGGTCGGCAATTGTCGATTTGCCGTGATCAATATGGGCAATGATCGAAAAGTTACGAATGTGGCTAATCTCAGTCATTATTTTGGCATCTGAATGGCGTAAAACATGCGGCTATCCGCCCGTTGAATCAGTGCGGAAACCGGACGCCCGGGCGCAATTGATTCTAAAATTCGATTGAAGGTGACAACGTCAGTAATGCGTTGATTATTAAACATGAGAATTAAATCACCAGCGCGTAAACCCGCGTGTTCAGCCGCGCCAGCATCAATGTGTTCAATCCAAACACCTTCATTCTCGGTGCCCAGTATTTTGCGTTGTTCGGCGCTGAGATCACGCACCACTAAACCTAAACGATTGGTTGGCGCTGGCGGAGTTGTTTCTTCTTCAGTCGCTGTATTGTCTTCGGGCAATTCTTCAATTGTCACCGTTAATAATTGCACTTTATTTTGGCGTAATACTTCCACTTTAACGGCTTTACCAACGGGCGTTGCACCGACTAACGGCGGCAAGGCACTGGATGTTAAAACGTCTTCGCCATTAAAACGCAGAATCACGTCACCGGGGCGCAATTCGGCAGTCAGCGCCGGGCTATTGGGCAATACCTGTGCGACCAACGCACCTCGTGGTTGTGCCAGTCCAAAGGTTTCCGCCAGCTCGCGGGTTACGTCTTGAATTAAAACGCCCAGCCAGCCACGACTCACTTTGCCATTTGTTTTTAGTTGATTGACGACATCCATCACCACATCAATTGGAATTGCAAATGATAGCCCCATAAAACCACCGGTACGGCTATAAATTTGACTATTCACGCCAATTACCGCGCCATCCAAATTAAATAATGGTCCGCCGGAATTGCCGGGGTTAATTGCCACGTCGGTTTGAATAAATGGTACATAATTTTCCGCCGGCAAGCTGCGCCCCAATGCGCTGACAATGCCGGCCGTTGCTGAGGAATCAAACCCAAACGGCGAGCCAATTGCCAACACCCATTCGCCCACTTGCAGCGTTTTTGAGGTGCCGATGCGCACTGCGGGTAAACCGTCGCCGGCGACCTTGAGCAAGGCGATGTCGCTGCGTTTATCGGTGCCGATCAAGGTGGCGATGAACTCGCGGCGGTCGCTGGTGCGTACCACGATTTCTTCTGCACTATCAACGACATGCGAGTTCGTCAACACATAGCCATCCGCCGAAATGATGAAGCCAGAACCCAGCGAACGCGATTGCGCCAAGTCATCCGGCGCTTCTTCCGTTTCTTCACCAAAAAAGCGTTGAAAAAAATCCTGCAACGGGCTGCCCGGCGGCAATTCTGGCAATTCAGGACGTTGGATGGGTGGACGCACCGCCGCCTGTTTCGAGCTGATATTGACCACTGCCGCGCCTTGTTCGCGCACCAGCGCCGTGAAATCAGGCAATTCCCGACTTGCGACCTCCAGCGGCAGCAACGCAGCACTCATTAAAATGGTTAATACCAACGACAAAACCAGTCGTTGTCCTCTAAAAACTGTCGTCATAACTCAATTCGCTGCGTTAGGTCGTTGGGTGCGCTGCCGCTAAAGCGGTGAAAGCGCCATCGTGCTGCAATGAACAACAATTAAATCACTGTTACAAACTTAGGCGTTAGGCGGTTGCAAAAAGTTGTCGGTTATCGGTAACAACCGTACTTTTTACTGACCACTGAAAACTGACAACCGATAACTCAATCAATAGCTTATATCGCAACTGTGTTACTCTTACAAACCTCAAGTTCACTGTCATTATTTATTCAGTGCCGCCGGTCGTGCGAGCGCCCGCCACCGCCGCTGCGACCGTCGCCGCCGGCACTTCACCAATCGCCGTCAACCGTTGCCCTGCGCTCACCCGTCCAAACGCATGAACTGCACCAATGTTGGCGCTGCCATCCAGCCCTTCAGCACTAGCATCTTCGACATACACCGAATAAGCACACAGCCGGTCAGTAAACAAAAATTGTTCGGTCACGCCGCCGTCTGCTTGTGGCAAGGTGCGGTGCATCACCAGTTGAAAGCCCGGCGGCACCGCGCTGAAGCGCCAACGACTACTCGGCTCCGTGACCGGTGCGGTGCGCAGCGAGTGCGCGGCTGGCGTGGGCGTGCTGCCATCGTTGGGCAACAGGCTGATGTTGGTAAACAACAGTTGTTCCAGCGGCCGTTCTTGTTGATCAATCAAATCTGATTTCAGCGGCAGCGCCGTCTCGCGGTCGATGTGGAAACGATAGCCGTAGCGCAGCGCATCACGCGGGATGATGCCAATCACATCGGTATCCCGTCCCGCAATCCGCGCCGTACCAAGCAAGCGGATGACGTAGTGCATTCCGAGTGCCGCCGGATCAATCCCTTCTGTAGCGAGAATATGCCCGCTGCCGGGTGACTCCAGCGCCAGCGCCTGTCCATCCGGTGGCGCATACAAAACGCGCTCACCCTCGCGGGCAACAGCGCGTACCGACCCACTCAAAGAAATCAACCGTTCCTGCACCTGCCCTTGGAAAACGCGATGTAATAAACTCAAGGTTTCCAATTGGTTATCATGCAAATAAACCAAAGTACCTTCATAATTCAACGTGTGCAGCGCGTTAGCCATCCGTTCCAACACGATCCCCACCTGCTGCGTCACCGCCAGTGGTGCGCCCACTTCTGCCACCGCAGTTGACAGACCACAGCAGCAAATAACACCGCTGAGAACGCCACCGCACCACAAGTTAGCGGTGCTCATCGTGGCTCACAAATGCCGCATAACGCAGCATCCCTTTCGTCGTTGGCGCCGGCGCAGTCTCCTGATGTGTCACCAACAAACGGTCGAGCTTGTGCGCCAAGGTCGGCTGCGCCAACTGCCAACGTTCCGTGAGCACCGGCACAACCGGAAGGTTGCGAGCGGTGGCCCGCGACGACTCCAAGGTTGGCAACAGATTGATCACCACCACTCCGCTCACGCCCGCCGCCAGCGCCAACCCGATCCAAGCAGACGCTCGTCGCCGCATCGTCTGCTGGCGCGGCACCGGCAGCGGCGCTGGAGCCAATGCAGTCTGCACCCGCTCGGCGACCTCATGCCACACCAATTCACTGGTATCACCGCGAATTGCTCGCCCAATCAAATGATAACGCTCCCAAGTGGTGCGTAACGTCGCATCGGCAGCAACGGCATCGAGCAGCAGCGGCACCTCCGGCGCAGCAAGTTCGCCATCATATAACGCCGATAACTGCTGTTTTGAAATAGCAAAGGACTGTTGCGCTTGCTTCATAAATGCGCCTGCATTAAAGCGAATAGAAAAAACAGCAGTAATTGCTGACTAACCAGCACCACCAAGTTTAATCCAATAACGGTTGTAATTGTTTAGCAATTGCCTCACGCGCCCGGAAAATACGCGAACGTACAGTACCTACCGGACAATTCATCGCCACCGCAATATCTTCATAACGCATTCCTTCAAATTCGCGCAACAAAATAGCGGTGCGTAATTCATCTGGCAATTCATCCAGCGCCCGCTGCACAGTGCAAGCAATTTCATCAGCAAGCAATAACCGCTCTGGTGTCGTTGTATCCTGTAACTTGCCGCCCCATTCCGTTTGTTCAGCAACATCAGTACTGATGTCATCATTTGGTGGACGCCGCCCTTTTGCCACCAAATGATTTTTTACCGTATTCACGGCAATGCGATACAACCATGTATAAAAAGCACTATCACCACGAAAATTTGGCAACGCACGATAGGCTTTAATAAACGCCTCCTGCGTCACATCCAACACTTCACTAGAATCACGCAAATAACGCGCAATCAACTGCGCTACCCGCTGTTGATATTTCAACACCAATAAATCAAAAGCACGCGCATCTCCCAGTTGTGCTCGCGTAACTAAATCGTGATCGGATTGGGAATTAGGCATCACCGGCATCCTTGCGGCTGGCAGTTAAAAAAGCTGCTTGCCTGTTCGCTTAAATTTAAATAAATACTCAAACAACTACGCCGTTTTTATAAAAGAGCTTCACGGCACCAGCACCAAACATTTGCCGCAATTGCTTTAATGAAGCATCTGCTGGATACAGCCGCCACTGTGAGCCGCAGATTAACTCACCAACCGCGCCCGGTCGCCGATAACGCAACCGAATGGGCAGCCCAGTTTTTGCCTGTAATGCTATTAACGTTTGATGTAAATTCTGCACTTGCGTCATGCCTTCTGCATAAGCAACAGAATGTGACATATCTAATATCAACAATAAATACTCCGCTTCTACTAACCGCGCATCTTCAAAGGGTTGAATATCCTCAGCGCGGAGTGAAAACGCATCTCTAAATTCATCAAAACTCAAGGTTCCTTCAATGCGTAATAATTGATCAGGAACCAGTAACTGGCGCTTTTTTTCATACAATTCAGAAAAAACAGTGATTTCAAGTTGACCGCTGCCATCATCTAGCACCACCGATCCCATAAAACCACGTCCAGTTTTAGTGTGCCGCGCCGCATTCACAATACCAATTACCGTGTATTTTTCACGGTCACGACGATCCCGCCGCCCCAATTCTTGATCAGATTCTAATAGCCGCGCAATGCGGGTGCAGCGCATCGCTTTTAATTCTATTTTATAGCGATCAATAGGATGACCAGTGAGATATAATCCCAAAGTTTCCTTTTCACCCAGCAAGCGTTGTTCATCATCCCAATTGACATCTAATTCGGTGATTAGTTGCAACTCAGGCGCAATGGTCACGGTGGTTTCTTGGGTGCCAAATAAATCTACTTGCCCCGCAGTTTTAGTAGCTTGACGCTGTTCCGCAGCTTTTAAGGCAAAAGGCAACTGCGCCATTAACAACGCCCGATTCGCATTGAATTCATCTAGCGCCCCGGCACGAATAAGCGCCTCTAATACGCGCCGATTGACTTTATGTAAATCAATGCGTCCGCAAAAATCCCATAAATCAGAAAATGCACCGCCAGCTTCGCGCACGTCGATGATGGCATCAATCGCACTTTTACCAGCACCTTTAATAGCACCCATGCCATAAACGATGGTACGTTCATTTGCTATCGTAAACCGATATGCAGAACAGTTAATTTTGGGCGGTTCAATCGTTAAATCCATCGTGCGGCATTCATCAATCAGCGTCACAATTTTATCGGTGTGATCCATATCCGCTGATAAAACGGCCGCCATGAATGCAGCGGGATAATAGGTTTTTAACCACAGTGTTTGATAACTCACTAGCGCATACGCCGCCGAGTGGCTTCTATTAAACCCGTAACCGGCAAACTTATCCATTAAATCAAAAATATAACTGGCAACGCTGCGCTCAATGCCGCGTGCGACTGCGCCTTTTTCAAAAATAGCCCGCTGTTGATCCATTTCGGATTGTTTCTTTTTACCCATTGCGCGGCGCAAAATATCGGCGCTACCTAATGAATAACCCGCTAATACCTGCGCAATTTGCATCACCTGTTCTTGATATAAAATGATGCCATAAGTGGGCTTTAAGACCGGCTCTAAATCAGGATGCGGATACGCAACTGCGGCACGACCATGTTTACGGTTAATAAAATCATCGACCATTCCTGATTGCAGCGGACCAGGACGAAATAATGCCACTAATGCGGTGATGTCATTAAAACAATCTGGTTGTAACTTTTTAATCAGTTCTTTCATGCCGCGTGATTCAAGCTGGAATACGGCAGTTGTTTTGCATTGTTTTAATAAATCAAAGGCGTGTTGATCGTGGGCATCAATGTGTTCAATAGCAATCAATGGCTCGCCACTTGCGGCACGGCGTTGGTTAATCGTATCTAATGCCCATTTAATAATCGTTAAGGTGCGTAAACCTAAAAAGTCAAACTTCACTAAACCGACTTTTTCAACATCATCTTTATCAAATTGTGTGACTAAATTGATACCGCCCGGTTCGCAATATAGCGGCGCAAAATCAGTTAATTGCGTGGGCGCAATCACGACTCCGCCTGCGTGTTTGCCAGCATTGCGGGCTAATCCTTCCAATTGCCGCGCTAAATCAAGCAAGGTGCGCACTTCTTCATCATTTTGATAGGCTTGTTTCAAATCACCTTCAGCAAGTGCTTTTTCTAACGTCATGCCTAATTCAAAAGGCACCATTTTAGCAATGCGATCAACAAAGCCATACGGATGTCCCATCACGCGCCCAACATCACGCACCACTGCTTTTGCGGCCATTGTGCCAAAAGTAATGATCTGTGAGACGGCATCACGTCCATATTTCATGGCGACGTATTCAATAACGCGGTCGCGTCCTTCCATGCAAAAATCAATATCAAAATCGGGCATGGACACCCGCTCAGGATTCAAAAAGCGTTCAAATAATAATTCATGTTCAATCGGATCAAGATCGGTAATTTTGAGCGCATATGCCACTAATGAACCGGCACCTGAACCGCGTCCGGGCCCGACCGGAATATCGTGATCTTTTGCCCATTGAATGAAATCGGCAACAATTAAAAAGTAGCCGGGAAATCCCATTTGAATAATGACCGCTAGTTCTAATGCTAAACGTTCATCATACTGTTGGCGTTGGGCGCTAAATTCGGGCGCAGCGGTATTAAAAACTTGCGCGAGCCGTTGTTCTAATCCTAATTGCGCTTGTTCACTAAAAAACGTATTGACCGTCATTCCCGTTGGCACTGGAAAATCTGGTAAATAATTTTTGCCGAGTTGGAGTTCTAAATTGCAACGTTTGGCAATTTCAACTGAATTTTCAAGTGCTTCGGGTAAATCAGCAAAGAGTGCGCACATTTCCGCCGGGGTGCGCAGATATTGCTCGGCGCTATAAAGATGCGGGCGGCGGGCGTCATTTAAGGTTGCGCCGTCGTGAATACACACTCGCGCTTCGTGGGCTTCAAAATCACTCGCAGCGAGAAAGCGCACGTCATTTGTGGCGACTACCGGCACGCCGCGTCGTTGCGCCAGCGCGACACTTAATTCCACCACCGTCTCTTCTGCGTCGCGTCCGGTGCGGATCAATTCCAAGTAATAGCGGTCACCAAACAGCGCCAGCCAGCGGTCGAGTAAGCGTTCTGCCACTTCGGGGCGACCATTGCGTAGCGCCTGCGCAACATCGCCGCCCGCGCCACCGGAGAGCGCGATCAAGCCGTCAGCCGCAGCCTCCAGCCACGTCCATTCGAGCTGCGGCAGCGGGCTGCCTTGGTGTTGTCCTTCTAAATAAGCGCGTGAAATCAAGCGCGTAAGATTGCCGTAGCCGCGTTGATCCTGCACCAGCAACACGAGGCGATGTGGTTGTTTGAGATCGTCGGGATTGCGCAGCCACACATCCGCGCCAGCGATGGGTTTGATGCCGGCGCTGAGTGCTGCCTGATAAAACCGCACCAGCCCAAATAAATTGACCGGATCGGTGACGGCAACGGCGGGCATTCCTGCCGCTGCAACCGCTTTTACCAACGGTTTAAGCCGAATCACACTGTCCACCAGCGCGTATTCGGAATGAAGATGCAGATGAATAAAACGCGGTTCCACAGCGGCGGGGTGTCCTGCTATTAAAAAATGAAGTGATGGCGCGGTTAAAAAGAGTTTTTTAGTTGTCGGTTGTCAGTAAAAAACAGCGTCGTCATCAATTGAATAACAGTTAAAAAACGCTGGCGGATGTCATTAAAAAACAGCTTAATCACTGACAACCGACAACTGACAACTTTTTTAACTGACAACTTTTTCAACCGACAACGCAATTCAATCATCAAGCAGTGAGGCGTTTTAACCAATCCAGCGCCCCCGGCTCTGCCGCCCACACTTCCAACATTTCTTCACGATATAACCACGCTTGATCGTCGCCGCCCACGCTGACGCCAAACGGATCAAGCGCCGGCTGTTTGATGCGCTTGCGGGTTAAATACGTCGGCACTCGCGGCAATTGTTGCACCGCGCTCGTCAACATCGCCTGCGCCTGCGCTTTTTGCCCCAGCCGATACAGCGCCAGCACCTCGCCATACAGCACCTGCGGAAACAAATCATCGGGATAACGCTGCGCCAACGCCGCCGCTTGCGCATCCTGTCCACTACGCAGATACAAATTCATCAGCTCCGCCCGCGCTCCGTGATTGTCGTGCGCATTCAAGCGCAACATCGTTTCCAAAGTCTGGATGGCTCCCGGCACATCATCATGCTCAAGCTGAAATTCATGGCGGCGAAATAACAACCGCAACGCCGGACGATTGGCCTCCACCAGCCACGGCAATTCACGGCAATCCGTCGGCGGTGATACCTGCAAAATAATTGCCCATGCCCGCTCCAAAATCGGCCACAGCAACACCGTTTCCACCCAAGGCACTTCTGCGTTGGGATATGCCGCCACTGCGGTCGCAATGTCGTCCAACACTTCCAAACTGTCTGCCAACAACGGCTCTTGCAACAACATGTCCAGCCAGTCGATCTGCGTCCACAGCAGCTCTTCATCTTCATCATCAAGCAACAACCGCGTGGAGGTTGGCTTATCGACCGGCAGCACCGCCTGCCATTGCAGCTCCAGCGCCGCCACCGCTGGCGGCGGCACCAATTCACACGCCATCTGCTTCTGCTGATCGTTGGGCACCGTTTGACGGCGAGAGCTGCGGGACCGCGTCGGCAACGCTTGCGCCTGATAAACCGGCAACGGACGTTGACACTGTTGACGCAGCCAATCGCGCAGCGTCGTCAACTCCGGCAGCCCCGTCATCTCCGCCGTACTGCGCAACAACGCCGCTTGAGGATCGGTGACAGCCAAGCGCAAAAACTCCAGCAACAACCCCTCGTCGTGCCCAATACGGCGCAGCCGGTGTAACCAAAACTGCGCCCGCTCCTGCGCAACGGCGAGCTTGTTTTGACTGGTGAGCAAGGTGATTTCCAACAGCGCCGAGTTGGTATTTTCAGGATCGCAGCGCAGCGCCATTGCAAACGCCTCTTCAGCCCGCGCAAATTCACGCTCATCAGCCAACATCGTGCAGCGTTGTTGCCATGCCACTGCCTGCAATTCCCGATTACCTTCCGCGCAGATGCGTTCAATCAACGTGTCTTTTTTACGAGGATAATCAAGCAGATCGTAAACGGTACACAACATGTCGAACGCCAGCTCATAACGCCCGTCCAACTCCGCCAATGCGCCAGCAAACAGCGGTTCTAACAACGTCAACACCCGCCGAGGACGCTCTTCTAACCAGCGTTCCGCTACCAGCGCCAGCAAATGCTGCGGCACGGCCTTGCGCTCCAGCGCGTCGCGCACCTGCGCATCCGATAACTCATGGAGCAGGATTTCCCAAATCGCATCAGTGGACATTTCTGGCAGGTTGGTGATGTTGGCGCAGCAGTCGCGGTAACGTAATCCCGACCCGCAGTGACAACGTCCTTGCAGCGCAGGTGGCGTGAGCGGACGCAGCGCAAAACCGTATTTTGGCAACGGCGTGGCGTTCCAAATGGCGATGCCCAACACGGTCGCCATCCGCTGAATGTCGAGCGCATCCATGTGATCAGGAAACTCCACCAATTCAGGAACGGTGTCGCGCACCCAACGCAAAAAGTTCTGTGGCTCGGTGACTTCGAGAATGCGTTGCACCGCAAGGACGATCACCAAATCGAACTCGCTCATAGTATCGGGATCGTGATGAACCATTGATTGCTCCGAATGAAATTGGTCAGCTTTTGACCACCAACGCGCCGCTCTGGTGCAATGCTGTAGTGACCAGAAATTTAGCGTTTATGCAGATGAATGTTGATGCGCAGAATGGAATAAACAACACATGCGTTAATTAAATCAATCAGCGCATCATAGTTGCACGTCAACCGAATATGCTGCGGCATGATGAATAGCAGGTTTAACCCAATGCGCACCAGTTGCGGTGTGTTCTTGTTTCCACAAGGGCGCTTGAGCTTTTAATTCGTCAATCAGGAATTCACAGGCACGAAATGCGTCGCCGCGATGCGCACTTGCTACACCAATCAACACAATCGGTTCATTCACAGCAAAGGTGCCAACGCGGTGAATGAGCGTGAGCTGTTGACAATCCCAACGAGCGGCCGCACTCGCCGCCAGCGCGTCCAGCACCCGCTGCGCCATCCCCGGATAGTGTTCCAAGGTGAGCTGCGTCACCACCGCGTCGGCGCTGAAATCCCGCACCAAGCCGATGAACGTCACGACGGCACCGACGCCAGAGTGCCCGCGCCACAGCCGTTCCTGTTCAGCGGCGATGGCGAGCGGTTCAGTTTGAATCAGAACGCGCAACATTTAAGGCACAATCGTCACGCCGATCAGCGCGTGATGTAACCAGAATAAAAACAACAGGTAAGCGCCAATTCCGCCGCCGATAGCCAGCGCATCATTCCAAGCATGAGGCGGCGCACCTTGCACTGGCGGCCCGGCGTGGCGCTTGAGCGCGATCCGATCCGCAATCGCCCACACTAAAAATGAACCAAACAGCATCACATCGACCAGCGTGCCGTTCGCCAACAGGTGCGTCAGCGCCCAAATTTTGACCGCCAGCAGCATCGGATGCTTGACGGCGATCTGAATCCGCCCTGGCAGATAAGTCGCTAATAACAAAGGAAATACCGGCAGCATCAACAGCAACGCCAGATGTTTCGTCCACGCAGGCGGCGTGTACAGCACCGGCGAGGTTGGATGCACAGCGGCGTAACCCCACACCAATAAACCGAATCCGAGCAGTGATAGCAGGCTGTAGAGCGTTTGCCAGCCGAGCACGCCCAGTCGTGCCACCGCCGCAGGGCGCAACTGCGGGGCAACGATGGTCACACTGTGGGTTCCCAGCAACAACAGCACTCCGATAATAAAGAGCGTCATCGGTTATTCTCCTTATCTCACTGATTGCAAAGATATTTCCTGCACCAAAATCCAAGGCTTTACGACCACCGTCCACAGTTGCGCCTCGGTCGCCAACCATTGCCGCGCCTGCTGATCGGACACTGGCGCTAACGTCCCATCGGCAGTCAGGGCGGCAATCTGTGCGACATCATCCTGCGCGATCAACGCAGCAACTGCAATAAAATCAAGCGTTTCGCTGACCCACAACACCCGCCCTTGCGCAAAAAACCGTTGCAACTCGCGCCACGCCAGCGGCGCTGCCTCCTGATTCAAACTCAGGTGCAGCGCCTCAGTCGGCGCAAAAGTCGTGCGCTCAAGCGTCGTCATCGCTCGGTTCATCAATTGCTGGCGCTTCAAGCGCAACCTCGGCAGCAGGCAGCGGCGCTTCATTCGGCGCATACACCATAATCAAACCACCCAATGGCGGCAGTGCAATTGGAATGGAATGCGGACGCCCCATCCAACTCATTGGCTCTGAATTGACGCCACCTTGATTGCCGACATTGCTGCCGCCATAAATTTCCGCATCTGAATTCATTGCTTCCCGATAAAAACCGGGTTCAGGAACGCCAATCCGATAATTATTACGCGGCACCGGCGTAAAATTAAACGCACACGCAATGATTTCATCCCCCGCCTTATTTTTGCGGATATAACTCAATACCGACTGCGAACTATCATGGCAATCAATCCATTCAAATCCAGATGGATCAAAATCCAACTCATGCAGTGCAGGCAATTCCCGATGCAAGCGATTCAAATCAGACACCAGCGTTTTTAAGCCCAGATGTTGCGGGCGCTCTAATAACTCCCAATCCAACGCGGCAGAAAAATCCCATTCCGTACCTTGTCCAAACTCACAACCTTGGAATAGGAGTTTTTTGCCGGGATAGCTAAACATCACGGTATAGAGTAAGCGCAAGCTGGCGAATTTTTGCCAGCCATCACCGGGCATTTTATCCAGCATGGATTTCTTGCCATGCACCACTTCATCATGTGAAAACGGCAGCACAAAGTTTTCAGTGAAGGCGTATAGCAAACCAAAGGTTAATAAATCATGGTGAAAATGACGATAAATAGGGTCTTTCTGCATATACGATAACGTATCGTGCATCCAGCCCATGTTCCATTTCATACTGAATCCCAAACCACCGAGATAGGTGGGGCGCGATACTGCTGGCCAAGCAGTTGATTCTTCAGCAATCATCAGCGTACCGGGGTGCTGTTCATGCGTCACCATATTTAATTGACGAATGAAATCGACTGCTTCTAAATTTTCATTGCCGCCGTATTTATTCGGAATCCATTCACCCGCGTTGCGCGAATAATCAAGATACAACATGGACGCCACTGCATCGACGCGCAGCCCATCCAAATGGAATTCATCTAACCAATACAGGGCGCTAGACAGTAGGAAGTTTTTCACTTCATTGCGACCGAAATTAAAAATTAAGGTGCCCCAATCTTTGTGCTCGCCCATGCGCGGATCGGCATGTTCATATAACGCAGTGCCATCAAATCGCGCTAAAGCATACGCATCTTTGGGGAAATGCGCGGGCACCCAATCCAATAAAACGCCAATTCCTTGTTCATGCAGATAATCAACGAAAAAGCGGAAATCATCGGGAGTGCCAAACCGCGCACTTGGTGCAAAATAACCGGTGCATTGATAGCCCCAAGAAGCATCTAATGGATGTTCAGTAATCGGCAAGAGTTCAATGTGCGTGAAGCCTAATTCAGTGACGTAATCGCCGAGTTGTTTTGCTAATACGCGATAATTCAAAAAGTTGCCATCAGCGTCGCGTTGCCATGAGCCGAGATGCACTTCATAAACGGAAAAGGCTTGATGTTGCCAATTGGATTCTGCGCGGGCTTGTATCCACTTCGCGTCAGTCCATTCAAAGGTTGTGGCGGGACAAATTAAACCGGCAGTTTGCGGACGTTCTTGAAATGCCTGCGCATACGGATCAATTTTAATGTGAATGTTGGTGGCACGATCCCGAATTTCGTATTTATAAAAGCCGCCAGTTTCTAAACCGGGAATGAATAATTCCCACACGCCAGCGCCACCGCGCACGCGCATTGGATGTGCGCGTCCATCCCAATTATTAAAATCACCAACAACGCTCACGCGCTCGGCATTGGGTGCCCAAACGCCGAATTGCACGCCGGTAATTCCTTCGACCGTGCGCAAATGTGAACCAAGAAAACGATAAGCGTGCCAATGGCGACCTTCACCGAATAAATGAAGATCAAAATCTTCTAATTGCAGCGGAAAACAATAGGGATCATAGGTGCAATGTTCATTGCCAGCGGCGTCTTGCCACGCAATACGATACCGCGCTGGCACCAGCGCTGCGTCGCCTTCCCAAATGAAAAAATCGGTGCCTTCAATGCGCGTCAATGGAGCTTTGGCTTCCACGAGCGTGGCGCTTTCCGCCAACGGTAAAAAGGTGCGCACGATGGCTTGCTTGTCGGTGACGTGCCGCCCCAAGACCTCGAATGGGTCATAATGACGCGCCTCGATAATGCGCAGCAGAGGTTCTGGAAGTCGTGATGCAGAGCTGGAAGCAAGTGCCATAAGGGTTCATACCTGTACGAATTTGACGCAACCTGTAATCCACAGATGCAAGGGTTGCAAGTGGCTTAATGTTAGCATTGATCCGACAAGTCGATCATTCTCACGCGGACTCGACGATAACGAGCAGGAAACGCTATGCCCCATTCTCATCCGAGATTTGTCAGTCGCCTCACCCGTGACACCCTCGCCTTAATTCTCGCCGGTGGACGCGGGTCGCGGCTCAAGCACCTCACCGCTTGGCGAGCTAAACCGGCGGTGCCTTTTGGCGGAAAATTCCGTATTGTTGATTTTCCGTTATCCAATTGTTTGAATTCCGGTATTCGTCAAATTGGTGTGATTACGCAATACAAAGCACATTCACTCATTCTGCATATTCAAAAAGGATGGGGATTTTTGCGCGGTGAATTCGGCGAATTTGTGGAATTGTGGCCGGCACAACAGCGCGTGGCAGAAACTGCGTGGTATTCCGGCACTGCTGATGCGGTCTTTCAGAATTTAGACATCATCCGCGATCACAGCCCTGAATATGTGTTAATTCTTGCTGGCGATCACATTTATAAAATGGACTATGGCGCGATGATCGCTTATCACGTTGAAAGCGGCGCCGAGATGACGGTTGGCTGTATTCAAGTAGATGTTGAACGCGCTAATGAATTCGGCGTGATGGCAGTCGATGCGCTGCATCGGGTGCAGCGATTTGTCGAAAAGCCCAGCGATCCAGAAACGCTGCCCGGACAACCAAATCGTTGTCTCGCCTCAATGGGAATTTATGTCTTTAATCGTGAATTTTTATTTGAGCAGTTGAATAAAGACTCAGCAATTGCTGACTCCAGTCACGATTTCGGTAAAGACATCATTCCTGGTATTTTGGCCGATCATCGCGTAATGGCGTACACCTTCCGCGATCCGCGCAGTGGCGATGCTGCGTATTGGCGTGATGTCGGTACGGTGGATGCGTTTTGGGAAGCGAATTTGGAATTAATAGGCGTCACGCCACCGCTCAATTTGTATGATAAAAGTTGGCCAATCTGGACGTATCAAGAGCAATTGCCGCCGGCAAAATTTGTGTTTGATGATATTGATCGGCGCGGTATGGCGGTGGATTCAATGGTCTCTGGTGGCTGCGTGATTTCTGGTGCCACCGTGCGCCATTCGCTGCTGTTTTCCAATGTTCGCGTTAATTCTTTTGCCTGCGTATCGGATTCAGTTATCCTGCCGGATGTGGTCATTGGGCGCAATTGCATCGTGCATAATGCGATTATTGATCGCTATTGTCGGCTCGCTGAAGGGACTCAAGTTGGCTTTGATTCTGATGAAGATCGCGCCGCAGGTTTTTATGTCAGCGAGGGTGGCGTTACATTAGTCACGCCAGAAATGCTCGGACAAAATGCTAATCATGTGCGCTAATTTTAATTGCTATTGACGGCGTGATTTAATAATGAACATTATGCTGAATGGAATTCCAACTGAGGTCGCAGAGCAGTGCCTTCTTGCTGATTTGATTGCGCATTTGGCGTTGACCGGACAGCGGCTGGCAGTCGAAGTGAATGCCGAGCTGGTGCCGCGCAGCACCTTTGCTCACTATCCGCTTGCGCCCGATGATCGGGTGGAGATTATTCACGCGGTTGGCGGCGGCTGAGATTTTTTACCACTGAATGAAGCGATGACTATTGAGATGCAAACTACTGATTTATTGACGATTGCTGGCAAAACCTATCATTCGCGGCTGTTGGTCGGCACCGGCAAATATAAGGACATGGACGAAACGGCGCGGGCGATTGCTGCCAGCGGCGCGGAAATCGTCACCATCGCGGTGCGCCGTACCAATATTGGGCAAACGCCCGGCGAGCCGAACATTCTCGACGTGCTGCCGCCGGAGCGGTACACGATTTTGCCGAACACGGCGGGTTGTTATGACGCGGAGACGGCGATTCGCACTTGTCGGTTGGCGCGGGAGCTGCTCGATGGGCACAACCTCGTCAAGCTGGAGGTGCTCGGCGATGAGAAGACGTTGTTTCCAGACGTAATTGCGACGCTGAAAGCCGCTGAGGTGTTGGTGAATGATGGGTTTAACATCATGGTTTATACCAACGATGATCCGATTATTGCGCGTGAGTTGGAGGCGATTGGCTGCATCGTGATTATGCCGCTGGCAGCGCCGATTGGGTCGGGGTTGGGAATTCGTAACCCGTTGAATATCCGCACCATTGTTGAAAATGCGAAGGTGCCGGTGTTGGTTGATGCGGGCGTGGGCACGGCGTCGGATGCGGCAATTGCAATGGAATTGGGCTGCGACGGGGTGTTGATGAATACTGCGATTGCAGCGGCAAAAAACCCGGTGTTGATGGCGAGTGCGATGCGCAAAGCGATTGAAGCGGGGCGCGAGGCGTATTTAGCCGGACGGATGCCCGCTAAACGGTTTGCGTCGGCGTCGTCGCCAGTTGACGGTTTGTTTTTTTAAGTGCTTGAGCTGCCAGTGACTTCTGCTGATTCCACTCCGTTACATCCGCGTCCAATCCGCAGTTTCGTGCTGCGCGAAGGACGCTTGACCGTCGCGCAAGAACGCGCTTTTCGGGAACTCTGGCCGCGCTTTGGCGTGGAGTGGACGCCCGGCAAGGTGCTGGATTGGACGACGTTGTTTGAGCACGCGCAGCCGCTGACGGTAGAGATCGGTTTTGGGAACGGCGAGTCGCTGGCAGCGATGGCGGCGGCGGCACCGGAGCGCAATTGGCTGGGAATTGAGGTGCATCGTCCTGGAATTGGGCATGTATTGCTGGAGATTGAGCGGTTGGGTTTGCGCAATCTGCGGGTGCTGCGCCACGACGCGGTGGCGGTGCTCAGTGAAGGCATTGCGCCAGCGAGTGTGGCGGCGGTGCAACTGTTTTTTCCTGATCCGTGGCCGAAACGGCGACACCATAAACGGCGGATTCTCAGCCCGCAGATGGTGACGGTGCTGGCGCAAGTGTTGGAATCTGGTGGAATTTTTCACGCTGCGACCGATTGGGAGCCTTACGCGGCGCAGATGTTGGAAACGCTTGACGCAGCGGCGCTGTGGTTTGAAAACACCGCTGGCGCGGGGCATTTCGCACTGCGTCCGCCGTCGCGTCCGTTGACACGTTTTGAGCAACGCGGCGAGCGGCTCGGTCATCCAGTGCGCGATGTGATTTTTCGGCGGCGGGGGCGCTGACTGCATTGGATAAATTACAGAATTTGATAGCAATACGATCTTGATTTGATTGGCGCAGAATACGCAAAGCGTGTTCTGCGCAGTTTTTTGTCAGGAATAATCAATTTAGATTCAATTACGCTTGATCCTCGTTCTAACACTTAGTTCCGTTGTCAAGATAATCACAGCATATCCTTCTATTCAATCATCCACTCGTTTTATTCACTCATTCCACTGTGCAATTAAATTCATGCGCCAGCACCGCTGTTTAGGAATTATGCCATGACCCCCAAAACGTTTCAGGCTCTTGCCGCGCAAGGCTACAATCGTATTCCCGTTGCTTGTGAAGTGCTCGCCGATCTCGATACGCCATTGAGCGTTTATCTCAAACTCGCTGCCGCACCCTATTCGTATTTATTTGAATCGGTGCAGGGTGGCGAAAAATGGGGGCGTTATTCAATTATTGGGTTGCCGTGTCGCACGTTAATTAAAGTGTATGGCACACACATTCAGATTGAACGTGATGGGAACGTGATTGAAAGCATTTCCGCACCCGATCCGCTGGCGTGGCTTGATGCCTATCAACAGCAGTTTCAAGTTGCTGAAATTGCGGGTTTGCCGCGCTTTACCGGCGGATTGGTCGGTTATTTCGGTTATGACACCATTCGTTATATCGAGCCGAAGTTGGCGCAGTGCCCAAATCCTGATGCGCTCGGCAACCCCGATATTGTGTTGTTGGTGTCGGATGAAGTGGTGGTGTTCGACAACCTGAGTGGGCGGCTGCATTTGATCGTGCATCTTGATCCGACGGCGGGTGACACGCTGGCGGCGGGTGAGGCGCGATTGGCGGAGTTGACGGCGCGAATGCAGGAGGCGGTGCCGCGTCTCCCCAGCGCCAGCTCGCGTGAAGTCAGCGAGGCGGATTTTATTTCCGGTTTTACTGAGAATGGTTTTAAGCAAGCTGTTGATAAAATTAAGGAATACATCAGCGCCGGTGATTGTATGCAGGTCGTGCTGTCGCAGCGGTTGTCGATTCCGTTCTCAGCACCGCCGTTGGATTTATATCGGGCGCTGCGCGGACTGAACCCTTCGCCGTATATGTATTTTCTTGATCTCGGCGGCTTTCAAATCGTCGGTTCGTCGCCAGAGATTTTGACGCGCTTGGAAGATGGCATCGTCACGGTGCGCCCGATAGCGGGGACGCGGCGGCGCGGTCATACCGAGGCGGAAGATCAGGCGCTCGAAGCCGAGCTGCTCGCTGATCCGAAGGAACGCGCCGAGCATTTGATGTTGATTGATTTGGGGCGCAACGATACTGGGCGGGTGGCGGAAATCGGCAGCGTGCGCCTGACCGATAAGATGATCGTTGAGCGTTATTCACACGTCATGCACATCGTTTCCAACGTTATCGGTACCTTAAAAGAGGGCATGACGGCGATTGATGTGTTACGGGCGACCTTTCCGGCAGGCACCGTTTCTGGTGCGCCGAAGGTGCGAGCGATGGAAATCATCGACGAGTTGGAGCCGGTTAAGCGCGGGATTTATTCGGGTGCCGTCGGTTATTTGGCGTGGAATGGCAACATGGATACTGCGATTGCGATCCGTACTGCCGTGATTCAGGACGGACTGCTGCACATTCAAGCTGGCGCGGGCATCGTTGCGGATTCGGTGCCGGAGGCGGAATGGCAGGAAACGATGAATAAAGGACGGGCGATTTTCCGCGCTGTGGCGGCTGCTGAGATGGGAATTGATCGGTATGGCTGCGGTGTGAAGCGGAGTTAGCGGTGGGTACAGTGGTCGCTAAGGGTGATTAAAGGTTTGTCTGCCAGCGCCGATATTGACAGCGAACGACCTCTTTTCCCCCGGCGCAGCGCTCACGTTCAGCAGTTCGCCGTTTTGACCACGTTAGGAGAGCAGTCATGGCATTATCAATCAACACCAATATGGCGTCGTTAGTTGCACAGAAAAACGTCGCTAAATCCCAAAACACTTTGGGGCAAACAATGGAGCGGTTGAGCAGCGGAATGCGCATCAACTCTGCGAAAGATGACGCCGCCGGGTCCGCTATCGCCAATCGCTTGACCTCGCAAGTGCGCGGTTTAGAGCAAGCCACTCGCAACGCGAATGACGGTATTTCGTTGGTGCAAACCGCTGAGAGTGCATTGGACGAGACCAGCAACATTTTGCAGCGGATGCGTGAGCTGTCAGTGCAATCGGCGAACGGAACCTACACCTCCGGCAACCGCAGCACGCTGAATGCTGAAACCCAGCAGTTGGTGAAAGAGCTCGACCGCATTTCTACCAGCACCAATTTCAACGGCATGAATCTGTTGGATGGTACGTCGAGTGATGTGAAGTTACAGATTGGTGCGGAAGCCAATGAGACAGTCAGCGTCAACATCAGCGCGATGACTTCCGATGAATTGGGCGTTGCTGAGTCAGCCGGTGTGGGTTCTTTTGCCAAGATTGGCGATGGCACGAGTGCAGCGGCAGCAGTGACTGCGCTGGGCTCTTTCAGCTCTGGTGATCTCATCATCAACGGCATCACCATTGATCCAGCAGTCACGTCTGCAGATACCGCTTCGCACGATGCGAAAAATTCCAGTGCCATTGCGACCGCTGCTGCAATTAATGCAAAAGCTGATGAGACTGGTGTAAGAGCAGTTGTGGGTGAGACCAGAATCGGTGGCACTGCAATGGCGGGATTGACAGCTGGTAGCAGTGGTAATGCTGTCATTAACGGTGTGACTATTGCGCTGAATACGACGAGCGATGCAGCGACGACGCGAGCTGGTATTGTCCGTGACATCAATTTGGTTGCAGAACAAACCGGCGTTACAGCAACGGATAGCGGCACGGATAACGGTGGTATTACCTTGGTTGCTGGGGATGGGCGCAACATCACGTTGGCGCTTACTGGCAGTTTAACTGGGGCGCTGACGGGACTTGGTGTTTCAACAACGAGCTCTACCAACACCACTGTCACGACTGGCACCGTGACCTTGGTTGCTGATGGCGGTAAAGACATCAAGATCACCTCGAATGCAACCGGCAATGCGATTGATGCTGGATTTATGGAAGGAACCTATAGCGGCAAAGCAACGCAGATTTCGTCCAATCTTGGTACGAACGTCACCGCGATGACCGCTGGCAATGTCTTTATTAATGACGTGTCGGTAGGACCTTCTTATGCGACAGATGACAATGCCTCGTCAGCGGGTAATGCGTACAGTGCGATTGCGAAAGCCGCTGCGTTCAATAAGGTTTCTGATCAAAGTGGTGTTACGGCGGTGGTGAATGCCAATGTTGCCAAGAACACAGCGACCACCAGCCAAGGAACAGCTTCTGCGGCTGTTAACCTGACAATCAACGGCGTTGCCATTGCTGGATTCTCATCAATTGTCAATTCCAACAGCGCCAATCGCCAAGAATTGGTTTCACAGATTAACAAGATTTCTGGTGAGACTGGGGTGGTTGCCATTGATACTGGTGTAGACAGTTCGACCTCTGGCGGCGGTGTGCAACTGGTTGCTAAGGATGGACGCAATATCGTGGTCGATGAAAATAATGGTGCTAACGGCGGTCTGGCAGTGACGGATGGCACCTATGTTGGCGAGTTTACGCTGACCTCAGATAAAGAAATCGTTGTCAGTCGTGGTACAGATACCAACATCTCCAATACTGGTTTATTGGTGGGTGAGTACGGTAACGGTGAAGATGGCATGTCTTTGAAAAACATCGATATTTCTACTGCTGAGGGCGCACAAAAAGCCATCACTGCTATTGATAACGCCTTGGAACAGGTCAACAACACCAAGTCTGATTTGGGTGCGATCAATAACCGGCTTGATTTTGCCATCAGCAACTTGGATGGTATTCGGGTGAATTCGGAGGCATCAAAATCGCGCATCCTTGATACCGACTACGCGAAGGAATCGGCAAATCTGTCGCGGGCACAGGTGTTGCAACAAGCCAGTTCGGCGATGCTGGCGCAAGCGAACCAAAAACCACAAGATGTCATGCAGCTTCTCCGTTAAATAACTGACGGATTACCACAGCGATGCTGCGTCCCTGAATGGGGCGCAGCATTGACATCAGGAGCTTTAAATTATGGTCAACGAATCCTCAACGCTTGGTGCAGTTGGTCCGCCATCAAGCGCCACCCCAAGTTCTGCTGCGCCTAATTTTGCCTCGCGTTCGTCAATTGACGCTATTTTCAATCCCGCTGTTCCATCCTTTCCGACGCCACTCCCCACAACTGCTCCATCTGATGCAATAACGCCTGAACAATTGTCAGCAACACTCGAGCGTATTAACACCCGCTTGCAAGAGAATGGTCGGACAGTGAGTTTTGCAATAGATGATGAATCTGGACGGATGATCATCCGCGTCACTGACACGCATACTGACGAATTGATTCGCCAGATTCCGAGTGAAGAAGCGCTGCAATTTTCTCAATATATTGACGAATATATCGATAACGTAGTTGGTCTAGTATTAAATCAAAAAGCCTGAATACCAAATAACTGTTGAGCCTTAAAGGAGGGCGTCATGGATACCAATATCGTCAGTACCCTCGGTGCCGGTTCCGGGATTGATATTAAAAATCTGGTCACACAGCTCACCGCTATTGAACGTGCGCCCCGCCAAGATCGCATTGATACCAAACAAAAAACCTACGACGCGCAAATATCCGGCTATGGTAAATTAAGAAGTGCTTTGGATACCTTAAAAACGGCAATTGGTGAACTTGGCAGTACCAGTTTATTTAATGCGCGTACCGTAAATGTGCCAGATTCCGAAGCGATTACTGCCAATAAAGTCTCCGCCGGAGCGCAAATTGGCAATTACAGCGTTGATGTCTTAAAAGTTGCAAGTGCGCAATCATTAGCAACTAAAGCGCAAGATGAACGTGATAGCGCACTCAATGCGACTGGCACCATGACCATTAACTTTGGTGCTTGGACATATAGCAGCGTTAATCCGGCTGATCCCTTAGATACTTCTGATCCCTTAGACCAACCCGCTTTTACCGCTAATACCGAGCGTGAGGCATTATCAATTGCCGTTACCGCGACTGATTCACTTGATAGTATTGCCGCAAAAATCAATGAAGCCGATGCTGGAGTGCAGGCATCCGTACTCAAAGTTGATGATAAATACCAATTGTTATTGACCTCGCCATCAGGTGAAAAAAACGCATTGCAAGTCAGCGTGAGCGATCCTAGTTTGAATGGTTTTTCCTTCACCAAAGACAATCACGCTGAAGTGACGCAAACGCAACGCGCAAGTGATGCGCAAGTGAAAGTCAACGGTCTGACCGTAACACGTGAAGATAACACCATGGATGACGTCATCACGGGTTTAAACTTCACCGTTAATAACATTTCAACTGCCAGCTTAAACTTTTCAATTACCGCCGATAAAGACTCAGCCAAGGAATCCGTGCAAGACTTTGTGGCGGCATATAACGTCTTCCAAAAAACTAGCCACGATTTAGTCAGCTATTATCGTGATGAAGACAATAATTTGGTGCGGGGTGAGTTAGCAGGTGATATTTCCGCCCGCAGCATGATCGACCAATTGCGCACGTTAGTTGGCGGCGCGGTGCCCGGGTTGGCGAGTGGTGGTTTTACTGCGCTAACAAATGTTGGCATTCGCACGGAACGCGATGGCAGTTTAACGATTAATGAGACTGAATTTAATGATGCTTTTACCAATCACTTTAATTTAGTTGGCGAATTATTTGCCAGCAAAGCAACATCTGCTAACAGTGCTGTCACGGTCAATCAAGGCACCTTTGCTTCATCAGCAGTTGCTGGTAATTATGAAGTAGCCATTACCCGCGATCCAACGCAAGGTCAAACAATTGGTAACGCCGTTACTGATGTATTTCCTAAAACAATTGCCAGCGGCGATGGTTATACCTTCAAAATGAAAGTTGATGGTGTATTTTCTAATAGCATTGAACTGACCGGCACCTATGCTTCCGTCGAAGAATTGCGCCTTGGTTTACAATTGAGTATTAACTCAGATTCTAAACTCAAAGCAGCGGGAGTGGGTGTTGACGTTGGATTTGATACCATTAACAATCAGTTCAGTTTTAAGTCGCGGGAATACGGCACGATTTCTCAAGCCATATTTAGTGAAGCTGGCGCAGGCATGGCAAATTTAGGCATTGCACCCACGCAAGCAAAAATTGTTGGTACTGCATTGACTGAAGCAACCTTTGATAGTGGCACCGATACCTTCACTGCGCCATTAGATGCGACGACGAAAGATTACACTTTTCAGATCAAGGTTGATGGTTTGGAATCAAGTTCTATCACCTTAACAAATACCTATAATTCTGCGGCGGATGTCGCAGCAGAGTTGGAATTAAAAATCAACGCTGATTCTACGTTATCCACTGCTGGTGCTGCGATTGATGTCGAATATGACACCGTGAATGATCGCTTTACGTTTAATTCACGCGCCGGCGGAACGGTCTCAGAAATTGAATTTAGCGCCACCAGCGATGATATGGCAGCATTCGGAATAAGTACTGCGATGGGTGGCACACGCGGGATTGATGTGGCGGGAACTGTGAATGGCGTCGAAGGATTTGGCGCGGGTAATGTGTTATTGCCTGATGTTGATTCTGATGCCTATGGTTTGAATTTTAGTGTACGGGCGGGCGCTAAGGCTGAAAGTGGTAATGGTTTTGAAGTGAGTTTTTCACGCGGTATGGCAGGTGAATTTTTGAATTTAGTTGAACAGTTTTTAAGTTCAAATGGCGTGATTAACACCCGCGAGTCGAGTGTTCAAAGTCAGCTAGATAAACTGGACGAAGAAACTTCAGATTTAGATCGCCGTATGGAAGGTGTTTCAACGCGATTGTTAGCGCAATTCACAACGATGGAGCGTATTGTGGCGAGTTTCCAAGATACCAGTAGTCAATTAGATGGTTTAATGGATCAGTGGTCATCTGCAAACTCTAATGATTAACGCGCATTTACCATAAAAAAAGGGCAAGGTAATTGATACCTTGCCCTTTTTTATGCCGTGAATTATTCAGCAGCAATATAAGGTTGATATTCGGGAATAAACATCCGCGCTCGAATCATTGCTTCTAAATCTGCCGGTCGTTCAATTCCGGCTAATCCTTCTGCAAATGCCAATTCACACACCGCCACCGCAATTTGCACTGAAATCTCACGAATCAGCGTTAAATCGGGATATAACCGCCCGACCGCTAAACTGTCCTCGCCCACCAAACCTGCCAAGGTGCGAGCGGCGACATAAAACATCGCATCCGTCACCTTTGATGCTCGGCAACTGATGACACCCTGTCCGACGCCGGGGAAGATGTACATGTTGTTGCATTGCCCCGGCACCAGCAGATGTCCGCCGCGAGTCACTGGCGGAAACGGGCTGCCGCTGGCAAATAACGCTGCGCCATTCGTCCACTCATACGCTTGCTCCGCCGTGCATTCCGCTTTGCTGGTCGGATTTGACAGCGGGAACAAAATCGGGCGCTCGCAATAACTGTGCATCGCCCGCACCACCGCTTCACTGAAACTGCCTGCCTGTCCGCTCACACCAATCAAAATCGTGGGGCGCACCGCGTGTATCACCGCCAATAAATCCGGCAACGGCGCAGAATCCTGCGCAAACGGGCGCTTGTGTTCCGACAGGTCATCAAGCCGATCCAGCGTCACCAAACCCTGCGAATCCAGCGTCCAAATCTGCCGCCGTGCAGCATCCAGCGTCATGCCTGATTCCGCCATCATGCCCGCGACGAAGGTGTCGGCGATGCCCCGCGCTGCCGCGCCAGCTCCCAAAAACACAATCCGCTGCTCGCTCAACGTCTGCTTGGTAATCCGCAGCGCACTGAGAATACCTGCCAGCGTGACTGCGCCAGTGCCTTGAATATCATCGTTAAAACACAGCACTTGGCGGCGATACCGCTCCAGCAATTGAAACGCCTGATCGTTAGAAAAATCTTCAAACTGAATCAGCGCATGTGGCCAGCGGGCGTGAACGGCACGAATAAATGCCTCCACCACCGTTTCATACGCAGGTCCAGTCAAGCGCGGCAGGCGGCGTCCGAGATACAGCGGATCGTCGCGCAGCGCCTGATTATTGGTGCCCATATCCAGCAAAATCGGCAAGGTTCGGCGCGGTTCCAAGCCAGCGCCGACCACATACAGCGACAGCTTGCCGATGGGAATCCCCATCCCATTCGCGCCCAGATCGCCCAAACCGAGAATCCGGCTGCCGTCGGACACCACGATGATTTCCACCTCATCTTCCGGCCAGTTTTGCGCCATTTCCGCAAAGTGCGCGACATCATCGGCGCTGAAATACATGCCGCGACTGCGTTGATAAATATGAGAAAACTGGCTACATGCCAGCCCGACAACCGGCGTGTAAATGATCGGCGTCATCTCGTTGAGATGCGACAACAGCACGCGGTAATAGAGCGTTTCGTTACGGTCGTGGAGCGTTTCCAGATAAGTGTAGCGATCCAGATCATCGTGCTGACGTTGGAAATTTTGCAAAATCCGCTTCACTTGATCTTCAATATCAACCACTTGTGGCGGTACCAGCCCGCGCAAGCCCAAGTTGGCACGTTCATTGACTGTAAAACCAGTGCCCTTGTTGAGCAGCGGATCGCGGACAAGATCAAGACCGCGTTTATAAACCGGCAGCGCAGCGCCAGTGGCGAGTGGATGGGTGGAATCGGTCATCAGGTCAAACTCCTGCACATGCAGTGGTGATGCGGTTGCGACAACCGCTAAAGCCAAACGAATGGCGCATTCTAGCGCGTTGCAGGGTGGCAAATTGTCTGTTCACCGCGACGGCACCACACCCCGCTTGCGCGGCTGCATAAATCAAGAGTATAGTATTTTTGTGCAGCGCAACAATTCGCATTGACCTTTGATTTTATTCTTAAATTTAACGCTTGAGGTGCGCGATGCCACTATCAAATGTTCCGCCAGATGATTCCCCCGATCCGCTGCAACCTGAACTGATTGAAGGGCTGGCGCGAGTTGTCGCCGTGGAGGGCGAGCTGGCGTGGTTGGAGCCAGAAACCACCACCACCTGCGGCGGCTGCGCAGCATCTGGATTGTGTGGCGCGACGGGTATCGGCACGACTGCGCGGCGGCTCCAATTTCGGCGCTTTTCCCTCATTAACACCCCGCAGTTGGTGGTCGGCGAGCGCATCGTCGTTGGCGTGGATGGGCGAGCATTGTTGAAAGCATCGGGCACCGCTTACGCACTGCCGCTGCTCATTATGTTTACCGCCGGCGGCGTGGCACAAAGCAGCGCCGGCAGCGACGCAGTGACGATGGTGGCAATGGTTGTCGGGTTGGCAATCGGTTTGCTTGCTGCACGCTGGGGAGCGCAGTGGTTGGGCAGTCGCGGTCAACTCGCCCCACGTTTTCTCCGCCGCGTCGACTGCGATGCAACCAGTCAATTTGTGACTTTAGAGAGCTGAAAAAATGCAGGAATACATTCTTTTGATGGTGGGAGCGGCGCTGGTCAACAACGTGATCTTGGCGCGGTTTCTGGGTTTGTGCTCGTTTATGGGCGTCACCACGCGCATCGACACTGCGATTGGCATGGGCTTGGCGACGACCTTCGTGATTACCGTGTCGTCAATGGGCAACTGGGCGGTGGAACAGTATTTGCTGGAGCCGTATCACCTCGGCTATCTGCGCACCGTGACCTTCATTTTGGTGATCGCAGGCGCGGTGCAATTCACCGAGATGACAGTGCGCAAAGTCTCACCACCGTTATTTCAAATGCTGGGGATTTACTTGCCGCTGATTACCACCAATTGCGCAGTATTGGGCGTGGCGCTGCTGTTGGTAGAAGGCAAGATGACGTTCATTGCCGCTACCGTGTTCGCTTTCGCCTCTTCGCTCGGTTACAGCTTGGTGATGGTGATTTTTGCTGGACTGCGCGAGCGGCTGGCGCTGTCCGAGGTGCCGCAGTTATTCGCCGGACCGCCGATTGGATTCATCGTTGCCAGCCTGCTGGCGCTGGCATTTTTAGGGTTTTCGGGCATTAGCACGACGTAACGCAACCGTGGAGGGCGCAAGCCATGTTGACAGCAGTAGGTAGTTTGACCGCGATGGGCATCGCCCTCGGTGGTTTATTGGGAGTGGCGGCACGGTTGCTGGCGGTGGAGGAAGACCCGCTCGAACAGGAACTGCAAGCGATGTTGCCGGGGTCACAGTGCGGACAATGCGGCTTTGTCGGCTGTGCGCAGGCAGCAGTCGCGCTCGCCAAAGGTGAAGCGCCAGTGACGCTCTGTCCGCCCGGCGGCAAGGCAGTTGCCGAGCAGTTGGCAAAACGCCTCGGTGTATCGGTCGATCTCAGCGAGCACGCCGCGCAGGTGCCAATGTACGCGGTGATTGATGAGGCGCTGTGCATTGGCTGCACCCGCTGCGTCAAGGAGTGTTCAGTGGACGGCATCATCGGCACCAGCAAAATGATGCACACCGTGTTGGCAGAAACCTGTCATGGCTGCGGCAAATGCGCTGAAGCCTGCCCAACTGAAGCCATCACGATGGTGGAGATTCCGCGCACTTTGGCAACTTGGCACTGGCCAAAACCCAACGCCAAACATATTCACTGATATTCAAATCCCTCCTGCCGTGCTGTGAACTCAGCTCGGCAGGAGGGATTTTTTTGTGGGAGCGATCAAGCGATGAAACTTTTTCCAATCCGGGGTGGCATCCATCCCGACTATCACAAAGAACTCAGCGGCGAGTGCGCGATTGAAACCTTGCCACTGCCAACGCGGTTGTATTTGCCGGTGCAGCAGCACATCGGAGCGCCAGCCGAGATTCTGGTCAGCG
The DNA here is from genome assembly GCA_020721065.1 of Thiocystis violascens. Lineage (GTDB taxonomy): Bacteria > Pseudomonadota > Gammaproteobacteria > Chromatiales > Chromatiaceae > Chromatium > Chromatium violascens_A. Next base: position 146,337 of record DYNM01000003.1, read on the forward strand.
AAGGTGAAACGGTGAAAAAAGGGCAGCTTATCGCCCGCCGTCAGGGGCAGATTTCCGCTCCGCATCACGCGCCCACCTCCGGCACCGTGATCGCCGTCACCGAAGTGCCCGCGCCGCATCCGTCGGGTTTGTCGCAGTTGACCGTCGTGTTGGAACCCGACGGGCATGATGAATGGGTGACGACGCTGCCAGAACCCATCGCCGATCCGTTTGCGGTGCCAGCGGAAGTGCTCGCCGAGCGCGTTGCTGACTGCGGCATCGTCGGCATGGGCGGCGCGACCTTTCCGTCCGCCGTCAAGCTCCAGCTCGGCATTCGTCACCGCATCGACACGCTGTTGATTAACGGCGCGGAGTGCGAGCCGTATCTGACCTGCGATGACCGCCTGATGCGTGAACACGCTGATGAAATCATCGACGGGGCGCGGATCATGGCGTATGCGCTCGGCGCGGGGCGGATCGTGATTGGGATTGAGGAAAACAAACCGCAGGCGATTGCCGCGATCACGGTCGCAGCGACGGCGTTTCCGCAGCTTGAAATTGCGGCGCTGCCGGTGAAATATCCGATGGGTTCGGAACGGCATTTAACCTTAGCAATCACGGGCTTAGAAACGCCAGCGCGTAAATTGACGGCGGATTTGGGCGTGGTGGTTCACAACGTGGCGACGGCTCGCGCTGTGTATCAAGCGGTGCGGTTTGGACGTCCGTTGATTACTCGTGTCGTCACCGTCAGCGGCGAGGGCATTCGCACTCCCAAAAATATCGAGGCACCAATTGGAACGCAGGTGAATGATTTGATTGCATTTTGTGGCGGCTTCGCGCAGCGCCCGGAGCGGATCATTCAAGGTGGACCGATGATGGGCACGCCGCTGCCAAATCTGGACGTGCCGGTGGTCAAGGGCACGTCGGGCATTTTGGCGCTCACCGCTGCCGAAATTAACGACCGTCCGTCTGATCCGTGCATTCGCTGCGGTTCGTGCGTGAACATTTGCGCCTGCGGACTGACGCCGGTGGAGCTGGCGGCGCGGATTCGTCACGACGATTTGGAAGGCGCTACCAAGCTCGGTTTGCTGGACTGCGTGTCGTGCGGCAGTTGCTCGTGGGTGTGCCCGTCGCACATTCCGCTGGTGCATTATTTCAATTACGCCAAGGGCGCACTCGCTGCGCAAGATCGGGAGCAACGCAAATTGGAGCGTACCAAGACGCTGGTGGAAGCTAATACAGCGCGGCAGGAACGTTTAGCGGCACAACGCGCTGCTGCGCGTAAACCCAAAGCTGCGCCCGGCGGTGAGGTGTCAGCATGAGTCAGGCTGCAACTGCAACGATCAGCGGGCCGTTTGCGCACAACACCAACACGGTGCAGCGCACCATGTTTACGGTGGTGCTGGCGCTGTCACCAGCGACGCTGTTTAACCTGTATCTCTTTGGTTGGCCGTCAATTTTTCTCTTCGCCGTCACCATCGGCGCGTGTCTCGCCACCGAAGCGATCAGCCTGTTACTGGCGGGACGTCCGCTGTGGCGCACCTTGACGGATGGTTCGGCAATTCTGACTGGCTGGCTGTTGGCGATGACGCTGCCACCTTGGGCTCCGTGGTGGATTGGCGTGCTCGGCGCAGTGATCGCCATTCCCTTGTCAAAACAAGCGTTTGGCGGTCTCGGTCAAAATCTGTTCAATCCGGCGATGGTGGCGCGAGTGGCGCTGCTGGTGTCATTTCCGGTGGTGATGACGGCATGGATTGCGCCGCATCCGTTGTTTTCTGACCACTCGCCCAGTGTGCAGCAATCCGTCGCCATCACTTTTGGTGGTGAAATGCCCGACGGCGTGACCGCAGCGACGGCACTGGGTTATGTCAAAACGGAATTGTCGCGGGGCGTACCGGTGGCGGAATCGCTGACCGAATACGGGCGCGACACCACGCTGACCTACACGCCCGATCTGATGGATTTGGCGACTGGCTATAAACCGGGCAGCCTGGGCGAAACTTCGGCAGTGCTGATTTTGCTGGGCGGACTGTATTTGATGCGGCGGCGGATCATCACTTGGCACATTCCCGTGACGGTGTTGGGAACGCTGTTTGTGATGGGCACGATCTTTAACTTGGTTGATTCCAGCCGCTTTGCGCCGGGCTTATTTCACGTCTTTTCGGGCGCAGCATTTCTCGGTGCCTTTTTCATTGCCACCGATTACGTCACCTCGCCCGTGTCGGAAAAAGGACAAATCATCTTCGGTATTGGTGTGGGATTACTGACATGGGTGATCCGCACCTTCGCTGGCTATCCCGAAGGCATGGCATTTGCGGTATTACTGATGAATTCAGTCACACCGATTATTGATCAATACACCCGTCCGCGTTTATTCGGTCGCACCCGCAAGGGCGAACCATTGCCAATTAAGGTGTCACCATGACGTTTGATGTAAAAGCAATTCCATTGGTTGCTAATTTTAACCAGATGATGGCGCAGCGCGAAGGCGCGATGGTTCACGGCATCATTTTGGGGATTTTCTGTCTTGGGTTTGGAATTTTTCTGGCATTGACCGAATTGGCAACGCACAATTCTATTGCAGATCGTGCAATGGAAGATCGCCAAAATTCACTCGGTCAAGTCATTCCAAAAACGATTCACGACAATAACCCGGTGCTCGATACGCTGACCTTAAAAGATGATGAAGGTGAGGATTTACTCATCTATCGGGCGCGTCAAAACGGGCAAGTGACCGGCGTAGCGTATGAAGTACACGGTTCCGGTTATGCGGGGCGGATGAAGTTCATGCTCGGTGTTGATGCGGAAGGGAAGGTATTAGGTGTTCGCGCTTTAAGCCACAAAGAAACACCCGGCTTAGGTGACAAGATCGAAACCAAAAAAGGCGATTGGATTTTACAATTCGTTGGCTTATCCATTGGCAATCCACCATTGGAAAAATGGAAAGTAAAGAAAGATGGTGGAAAATTTGATCAATTCACCGGCGCAACCATCACTCCGCGTGGCACCATTAACGCGATTCGCAGCGGATTAGAATTTTTTGCTGCCAATCGGGCGCAATTATTGGAGGTGAAATAATGGCAACTCCGAGTTATGGGCGCATTGCCCGCGATGGGTTATGGGATAACAACGGCGTTATTGCGATGTTATTGGGCATGTGCCCAACAATGGCAATGACCACCAGCGCCACCAATGGCTTAGGCATGGGATTGGCGACCGCAGTGGTGATGGCGGCATCCAATTTTATGGTGGCAGCTTCGCGCAATTACATTACCCGCGAAGTGCGCATTCCGGTTTACATTTTAATTGTGGCTGCGAATGTGACTTTTGTGGATTTAACCATGAATGCGTGGATGCACGAGTTGTATAAAGTGTTGGGATTATTCATTCCCTTGATCGTGTCTAACTGTTTACCGCTGGCGCGATTAGAATCCTTTGCATCAAAAGAACCAGTGATGCCGGCGTTAATGGATGGCATCTTTATGGGTTTAGGATTTACGCTGGCATTAACGTTAATTGGTGCTATTCGTGAAATCACGGGCGCAGGAACTTTATTTGCCGATGCGTCGTTATTATTGGGACCAGCATTTAAGTTTATGGAAATGCGCATCATGCCAGCAGATATGGGCGTGTTGATGATGATTTTGCCGCCGGGCGGATTCTTGGTGACTGGCTTTGTGGTGGTCGGCAAACGCCTGATTGACATCCGCACTGGTAAGGGCATCCAGATGTCTGGTGCGCACAGCGTGTGAGGATAAAGTGATGAAAGTCAATGTGATTTATGCGCAAGCCAAGCGGCAATTGGCGTTGACAGTGGAAGTGCCTGATGGGGCAACGGTGCAGGAGGCGATTGAGCATTCTGGCGTGTTGACGCGCTGCCCGGAGGTTGATTTGGAACAGCAAAAGGTGGGAATTTTTGGCAAGGTTACGGCGCTGACGACGGTAGTCAGCGATGGTGATCGGGTGGAAATTTATCGCCCGTTAATCGCGGATCCAAAGGCAATGAAAAATCGCACTAAAACCGACAGTGCAGCCGCTGCGCAATCTTAATTTGAGTAGCATTTGAATTAAAAAAAGCCGCCTTCAATATACTGAAGGCGGCTTTTTTATTGAGCGATTGACTGTGCAATGAACACATCAACTTTTTAATTAGGAAACTCCCATTAACCAACTGCCTAAAGTTGGTAAAGCGGCATAGCGCGTGAGATCAACTTGCAGCGGTGTGATTGATACGAATCCATTGCGCACCGCGTCAAAATCAGTGCCCACACCCGCATCTTGTTCTGGTCCCGCCGGTCCAATCCAATAAATACGCTGCCCACGCGGGTCTTGCGTCATCACCAGCGGTTCGGCCTTATGCCGATTGCCTAACCGAGTGGCCACAAAACCGCTTAATTCATCAAACGGACAATCGGGTACATTGACATTCAAAATGATGCTTGGCTCCAGCGGCTGTTCACGCAGGCGTTGCACCAGTGCCACCGCCACTCGCGCTGCCGTTGCCAAATGCTGCGGCGCGTGCGAGGCGATGGAGATCGCCATCGCGGGTAAACCTAAAAACCGCCCTTCCGTTGCTGCTGCGACCGTTCCCGAATAAATCACGTCATCGCCGAGATTCGGGCCGTGATTGATGCCTGCTACGACGATGTCCGGCTCGATATCTGACAGCCCGGTGAGTGCGAGATGAACGCAATCGGTCGGGGTGCCGTTCACGCGCATGAACCCGTTGGGCATCCGACTGGCGCGTAATGGCACATCCAGCGTGAGTGAATTACTCGCGCCGCTGCGATCCCGATCTGGCGCGACGACGATCACCTGTCCGAGCACCCGCAGCGCCTCTACCAACGCGATCAAGCCCGGTGATTGATACCCGTCATCGTTGCTCACCAGAATCTTCATCGCTTAATCCGCTTCAAAATTAAGAAGTTAGGTAGAAGGCGCAGTGACACGTTAAATCTTCTCGCGGATCCGCGCTGCCTTGCCGGTCAAGCCGCGCAAGTAATACAACTTGGCGCGGCGCACGTCGCCCTTGCGCTTCACTTCAATCCCACCAATCGCTGGGCTGTAGGTTTGAAACACGCGCTCAACGCCTTCGCCGTGTGACATTTTGCGCACCGTAAAGGCGGAATTCAGCCCACGTTTACGAATGGCAATCACGATGCCTTCAAACGCCTGCAACCGCTCACGGTTGGCTTCTTTCACCTTGACCTGCACGACAACGGTGTCGCCGGGCGCGAAGTTGGGCACTTCACGGGTCATCTGTTCTTGTTCAAGTGCGCGAATAATGTTGCTCATAAATTTCCCTCAGCTTTTTGTAGTTAGCGCCAAATCGTGGTGATAAACCGCTATAAATTCATCGAGTAACGCTTGCTCAGTCGCAGTCACTCCCCGCCGCTGCAATAAATCGGGACGGCGCAACCAAGTGCGACCGAGTGCTTGGCGCAGCCGCCACCGTGCGATTGCGGCATGATCGCCGCCGAGCAACACCGATGGCACTGCGTCACCATCGAGCTGCTCCGGGCGGGTGTAGTGCGGGCAATCTAACAGCCCATTGACGTGCGAATCTTGTTGCGCGGATTCCGCGTGACCGAGTACGCCCGGCAACAGCCGAATCACGGCATCCATCACCACCAACGCCGGCAGTTCACCGCCGCTTAAAACGTAATCTCCAATCGACCATTCCTCGTCAACGTGCGCAGTCAGCAACCGCTCATCGACGCCTTCATAGCGCCCCGCCACAAGAATCCAGCCCGGCTGCGCGGCAATCGCAGCAATTGCCGCGTGATTGAGTAAGCGACCTTGCGGCGATAAATACGCCACCCGACTGGCTGGTGCCGCAGCGCGAGCCGCGCTAATCGCAGCACGCAACGGCTCCACCTTCATCACCATCCCCGGCCCGCCGCCGTAAGGTCGATCATCGACGGTGCGATGGATGTCCGACGTGAAATCACGCGGATTCCACAGCGCCAGCTCAACCAGCCCACGCGAGAAAGCGCGACCGGTGACACCTTGAGCGACTGGCACCTGAAACAACTCGGGGAATAAAGTGATGATGTCAAAGCGCATGGCAACAATCAGTGACCGAGATGACAAACAATGCCGTTAAAAATCAGGGTCCCACGCGACTTCGATCTGGTGGCGGACAAAATCGACATCCTTGATGACCTCGCCCCACACGAACGGCAGCAGATGTTCGCGTTCGCCTTTGATGACCAGCACGTCGTTAGCGCCAGTCGCAAACAGATGATCGACGACTCCGAGCGTGACGCCAGTGGTCGTGACCACCGTCAAACCTTCCAAATCAATCCAATAAAACTCATCTGCTTGCGGTGGCGGCAATTGCTCCCGCAGCACCGCAATCTCACTGCCCACCAATTGCGCGGCAGCGTCGCGGTCGTCACAACCGTCAAGCCGCACGATCATTCCTTTTCCGTGCAGTTTGCGTTCTGCCACCCTGCGTACCTGCGCTTGCGCACCGATCAGCCACGGTGAATAACTGAGAATGCCTTCACGCGGGGCGGTGTCAGACAACACCTTCACCCAACCTTTCAGACCATAAACGCCCGCGATGCGACCGAGAACGATGCGGTTTTGAGGGGTCGGGGTGGACATTAGAATGAATTAAGCCGCTGCTGCTGCCGCATCACGCGCAGCTTGTTTCAACAACTGTTTGGCGCGATCCGTCGGTTGTGCGCCCTGACGAATCCAATGATCAGCGCGTTCGCGGTCAATTCGCAGTGGAATTTCACCACCACGCGCATTGGGATTGAAAAAACCTAAACGTTCAATATAACGACCATCGCGCTTGGCACGAATGTCAGCAACGACGATTTGATAAAAAGGGTTCTTTTTAGAACCCCCACGCGATAAACGAATCGTGACCATAATGTTGTCCTAAAGTTCAGGCGGTGAATGGCGCGGCTGACCCGCAAATAAACGCGCCAATATACAGAATCTGTCAGAAAATAAAAGGTAAGCGCCACAGCGATCCCATTGACATTTACCGAATGCGCCAGCACGCCTTAGCACTCACGGATCAAGCACTCCGGCAGGTTTTGTGCCCTGTTCCCGCTTCACTTGCTGCTTAAACGCTTCAATTTCTTGAATTAAATCCAGCGGAATTGGCGTCGGCGCTTCAATATCCGTTTCATCCATCGGCATGACATCCGCGTCCAATTCCAGCTCCAACTTCGGATCAAGATTGGGATCGGGATAATCCACCGGCACCGGCGCAACGGGACGCGGCAGCGCGGGCGCTGGTTTCACCACCGGCGGCGGCACCGGCGTTTTCACCGCTGGCGGCGGCGCGGCGACTTCTTCACGAGGACTCACCGGCACACTCGGGCGCGGCTTGGGCGGCGGCGGAGCAATGAGATCGCCCCAACTTTCCTTTTCTGCTGGCAGATTCATTGGCGTGGGGAGTTCCACCGGCGGACTGAGTGGCGCGATTATTTCTACGGCAGGATGCGTTGCCAGCTCCGCTTTCTGCACGGGCGGCGGTGGTAAAAGTGGCGTTTTCCACAGCGCCACCACCAGCGCCGCACTCGCCACGCTCACCGCCAACCAGACCCAATGTTGCTGTGGCACCGGATCGCGCTCACGCTGCAACAGCCGTTCTAAACGTGGCACCTGTGTTCGTTCTCGCGCCAGTTGCGACCGTTTGAGCGCCTCAAGAATGTAGCTCATGGCGCACTGGCATCAGGTGCAGCGGACGCCCGCAGATGTGGAATCCCGGGCGCTTCTGCCAAATGAGTCAATTGCATCAACGTTCGCGCTCCCGCCACGCCATCCGCCTCCAAACCACGCAGCCGTTGAAATGTCTTGACCAGTTCCGTCAGCTCTTCATCAAACACCGGTGTCTCGTGCGCCTCGTCCGCCCGTCGCGCCAACTGAGGCACTCGCGCCAACATGCGCCGTAACCATCGCACCTGTTCCGCTGGAGCGCCCGGCGCAATCAACAACGCTCCACCCGGTGGCAGTTGCCACAGCAAGGTGTAATTGCCCGTCCATTCTCGCTCCAACACCGGCACCGGCAGCCGCATCGTTGCCGTCGGCAGCGCCAGCGTCGCCTCACTCTCCGTCAAGTCAATCAACACCGCAAACTCACGACGACCATCCGCCCGCGTCACCCGCAGCAACGCCGGCAAATCGAAATAACGCAAATTAGCGACCGTTCCCACTTCCAACGTACAACTCAAGCCCAGCGTCAACACCTGCGCACAAGACACACCCGCCGTCTCCATCCGCCCCCACTCGCGCAGCAGCAAGCGCATGGCCGTCTCCTCCGGCAGCGCCAGCGCCGCCAGTGATGATGCCAACTCCGGCACATCAGCCACCAGCGGCGGCGTCTCCGGCAGCGGTGGCACCGGCACGGGTACAGATGCCGACCACCGCGCCAGCACCGCCGCCACCATTTCCAACGGATTCGCCGTCATCTGATCCAGCCAGCGATAACCCCACCACCCCGCGCCAACAGACAACACAAACCACAGCGCCAGCCACAGCAGCGGATGCGTCCGTCGCCGCACCACCGGCAACACCCCGCGCACCTCCGCGACCGCTTGCGTCACGATGCGCGGCGTCACCCGCGAGCGGTGACTGATATACGCACCCAATAAAGCACGATCACACACAATGTTAATTAAACGCGGAATGCCACCCGTATAACGATAAATCTCTCGAATTGCCGACTGTGTAAATAACGCCCGCTCCACACCTGCAATTGCCAACCGATGACAAATATAATCACCTGTTTCACGCAATCCGAATGGCAATAAATGACAACGCGCAGTGATACGTTGATTTAACTGCCGCAATTTTTCAGTTGCCAAACTACGCCGCAATTCGGGCTGTCCAATTAAAAAAATCTGCAACAATTTATGTTTGCTGGTTTCTAAATTAGTCAACAAACGAACCTGTTCCAATACCGGCGGCGCTAAATTTTGTGCCTCATCAATCACCAATAACGGACGCCGCCCGGCAGCGTGCGCACTTAGCAAATAGTGATTTAACTGATCAATTAAATACTTCGTTGAATACGGCGGCGACATCAGCGTAATTTGAAACTCATCGCACAAGGTCAACAACAATTCTTCAGCAGTTTGCATGGGATTAAATACAAATGCCACCTCCACACCCGCCGGCAGTTGCTCCAAAAACGCATGACACACAGTCGTTTTGCCGGTGCCCACTTCACCCGTCAACAATACAAAACCGCCGTGATCTTCAGCGCCATATAACAAATGCGCTAGAGCCTCACGGTGCTGGACACTGAGGAAAAGAAACTGAGGATCGGGAGCAATTGAAAAGCTGGGTTCTTTAAGTCCAAAATAATTAGAATACATAAGTGCTAAACAAAAAAGTGATTTGTTCAAAAAGCATGGCGTAAAGCCGCGTGTGATCTTTCACCACGACAATTGTTCCAATTGGGCAATTGCCGCGACGGTATTGATACTGATTTGACACACCCGCGCCAATAATTCAATCATCTGTTCTTTATGCTCGGCAAACCGATAAGTGTTGAATTGTTCACGAATGGTTAAATCTTTCGGCGTTTTTTCTTTATAGTGAGCCAACACCCATTCCAACGCCGAGCGATTGCCGAGTTGATACTGCCATGCTTGCGGTGGGATATTTTCTAACGTGGTCACACCGTCAATATCAATTGAACCCGCTGTTTTATCCGCTTTCAAACGACATTTTGGCGTCTTTGTCGCATGATCTACGCGCTTTAATTGATAAGGTTCAACTTCTGAGAAATACGCATGAGCTTGAATTAACGTTGCACCAATTGCCGCCCATTGTGTGAACTCAGGATGAAAGGGAATGCGCGGAAACTCTGCTTTGAGATTCAAAGCAAACTTTTGTCGATAACGCGGGTCGTGCAGCACCGCATAAACGTAATTGAAGATATCGCGCTTACTAATTTGTTCATTAGTATAATGCTGTTGGAATTGCGTTAATGCCCAATTCGTAATGTTGTCATGTTGGGAACCATCAACAGCATACACCCACAACGGCAGAAAGTTAGGTTGTTCAAGTAAATGAAGGTCTGGCAGTATTGAAACTGCTAACGCTTGAAAAGGTTGCGTGATCGGTATCCCTGAAATGCCAATTGCTAAATTGGCATAATTTAATCCAAATACCTGATGTTGCAGTGATGGCATTTCATTAAGTGATTTACAAAAATAAAGCGACAAATTAACAAAAGGACGATAAATTGAACTGGTTAGCAACTGGTCATTAAAAGAGTAACGTCGATCATTCAGTAAATCATTTTTGACAGCACGAGACCATTTAATTTTTTTATCAAATCCTGCTTTAAGACGTCGCACAGATTCATAGTAATGAATAAAGTATTGCACTTTTTGAGTGACTTCTGATGCAGTAAACCCATAAACCCATTCATCCCGACTTGTTAGCACGCCTAACGAATATAATCGAAAAATCACTTCATCCGTTTTTCTCGCTTTTCCTTCTTTGCTGGCGACCGCTAACCAATTGCTCCAATCCTCGTGCGGTTGGTTCAACCAATTGCTGCTGCTGTTGGGGCAAATACGGTTGAATTCTCCGGCTTTTGCTAATTTATGCAACTGATGTCCTTTTAACCAGCGGCGCTTGTCAAGTGCAGTTAAAAAGTCATTCACAGCGTAATGATGAATGGCACAACCAGTTGTTAATGCTGGATTGCGCACCAGAAAATAAAGCGCAATACCAACGCGAATTTTATCATCGAATACATTGCCACCTTCAGCACGTCGCCGCTCGCCGCTGGTGCGGGCATTCCCTTTTAGATCAACAATCCAAATTTCTTGAAATTCCTGCGCAACAACTTTACGCAACCCATCAAATCCTCTCGCTTCAATAAAAGAAGAATTGCTAATAAAAGCAACAATTCCCTGTTCACCAATTCGATCCGATGCCCAGCGTAAAAAGCGCACATAAGGATCATAGAGTTTAGTTTTTTGCGCTGTGCCCTCTTTAATATAAGTTTCTTTAATCCGTTTGTCTGCGATTATAGCAGGTTCATTTTTATTGTTATCGTTTTCGTTTTTCTGATTGGCGTTATATGGCGGATTGCCTAAAATGATCGGAATCGCGCATTGATTTTGATTCAAATGTTGTAACTGAAATCCCCAATTCTCCAGCGTATTGACAAAACAGGCTCCGCTAAATTCGCACCATTTGCCGGTTGCCTCATAATAGGCTTGCTCAATGTTTAGGCATGAAATGTAATAAGGCAGAATTGAAATCTCATTGGCGTGAATTTCACCATTAAATTTACGCATCAATGCCTGTTTATCACCGCGCAGATATTCAATCAAATCGACAATAAAGGTGCCGGTTCCCGTGCAAGGATCAAGAATATCTAAACCAGAATCTGCCAACCACTTATTAAAATGCTGCTGCGCCAACCAATCGCAACCCGCAATAATGAATCGCACCGCTTCGCTGGGCGTATAAACAACACCTAAACGATCTGCATCTTTGGGATTATAGGCACTGTAAAAATCTTCATAAACTTGCTTGAGAAAATCCTGCTTTTCTGCGGAAGTAATTGTATTAGCAGCAGTCCGCCGAATTGCTGCAAAATAGGGTTCCAATCGCTTTAATAACTCTTTACGAGTGCTGCCGTGTAAAAATGTGTTTTCTAATTGACCAATCGCTTTCGCCAGATGGTTTTCTTGGTGAAAATTGACATCAGAAAAAATCGCTCGAAAAATCTGATCGGTGAGAATATGCTGAATCAGCATGTCATCCACATGATCGTTGGTGACGCGCTCACCAATTGCCTGTTGACATAATGCAAAGAATTTCACTGCTTGCGCTTGAAAAGCAGCATGATGATTGTGCGCAACAATTAACAATTCTTTCAAAGCGCGAACCACGCCCGGCAGTTCAATCACAAATTGCGAGCGAGCAACACGAAAATCCTGCACCGCTGGCAATTCATAATTAAAAAAGTAATCCAGCAACCGCTTCAACGCTTTGCCATCTGTCACCGCGCACCGCATGACTTCTGCGCCTTGCTGCAATAAAACTGCCGTGCAGGTATCTTCAAAGATGATGTTATCGTTGGGATAACCTTTGGCTAATTTGGCGGCGATTTCTTGCTCTAAATCGTCTTTATCGTCTTTGGCTTCCCACCAGCCATGCACTAAACGCAGGCGATCTAATAACACACCATCGGCGCGTAAATTGGCTCCATTCGGTGCTTTGAATGGATATTCAGCGTAAAGAATGAGTTGTTGTTGTTCACCGCGATCACGCAGTAAATTTTGAAATGCCAAGCGTAAGGTACTTTCGTTATTTGCACCGGCGATGCAGCGCAATTCATCCAATTCACGCCAGTAGTTTTGAATTTCAATCATGGGTGATTGCCATTCCCGCGTAAATAGCTTTGCCGCGACGGTGCTTGCATTATTAAATTAGGAATCTGCGATAAACCGACAATCGTATCAACACCACCTAATTTTACGGCTTCTTTGGGCATTCCATACACAATGCAGGTCGCTTCATCTTGCGCAATGGTGAATGCGCCCGCGTCGTGCATTTCCAACATGCCGCGAGCGCCATCATCGCCCATGCCCGTCATAATAATTCCAACCGCATTTGCGCCCGCTGCCTGCGCGGTGGAGCGAAATAGCACATCCACTGACGGGCGATGGCGACTGACCAGCGGGCCGTTTTTCACTTCTACGCGATATTGCGCTCCGCTGCGGCGCAGCAGCAGGTGATCGGTGCCCGGCGCAATCAGCGCCAGCCCAGCGATCACGCGGTCACCATTGCGGGCTTCGCGCACTTCAATGTCACATAAACCGTTCAATCGGGCGGCAAACGCGGCGGTAAATTGCCCGGGCATGTGTTGCACGACCACGATGCCGGGTGCGGTGCGCGGCAGGCGCGTGAGCACATATTCCAACGCCTGCGTGCCGCCAGTGGAGGTGCCGATGGCGATCACGCGCTCGGTCGTGAGCGCCAGCGGTTTGATGCTGCGGGCAGCTTCAACCGCTTCCGCCGTCAATTTAGGCGTCGCTGGCATCGCGGCCACCGCAGCAGTCGCTGCCCGTCGCGCCGCGCCAAACCGATCCAAGCGCGCACAGCTCGCGCCTTTGATCGCGTCGCCCAGCAACGTGACCGATTCTTCCAAAAATTGCCGCAGTCCGACTTTGGGCTTGGCGATGATGTCAACTGCGCCAGCATTCATCGCCTGCATCGTCACTTCTGCGCCCTTTTCGGTCAGCGTCGAGCAGATGATGACTGGCGTCGGATGATCGCGCATGAGCTGGCGCAGAAAGGTAATCCCGTCCATGCGCGGCATTTCGATGTCCAACACGATCACGTCGGGCCAGGCTTTTTCCATCTGCGCGAGCGCAAAAATCGGATCACGCGCCGAGCCAATCACGGTGATACCGGCAATGCCATTGAGTTGTTCGGTCAACACCTGCCGCACGACGGCGGAATCATCAACGATAAAAGCCTTCACCACCGCCATGTTGCACCTGTGTTGCTAAAAGAATTCTGCGGGAGCTGGTCGCCGCTGCACCTTGAGGGTGTGATGTAAATATGCCCGTTCTGCTACCGCAATTTGTTGATCTTGACGCGCTGGAATCCGCCGCAAATAGACCGAGAAATCCGCACCATCAAAGAAAATTTGACGTCCGCGCTCACCGCCGAGGTCTTCGGCCACCAGTGGAATTTGATCGTCGCGCAAAAAGTCGCGCACAAATTGCGCATTCGCAGCACCGATTTGCAGACGCGGCACTTGTGAACATTGCGGAATGTTGAGCACGTTGCCGCCACCAAAGGCTTTGGCGCGGAGGTTGTGTCGCCGTGCGCCGCGATTGAGCAGGCCGTTAATCAACAATTCCATTGCCCATAAACCATAACGTCCAGCATCGGATGCCAGCGCCAGTGCGCCGCCGGCTGGATTGCGCATCGGCAGCAGAAAATGGTTCATGCCCAGCACGCGCTCGACCGGATCGTATAAACACACAGAAACGCACGAGCCGAGCAGCGTGGAGAGAACGATGGGATCGGTGGTGACGTAATGCTCGCCGGGGCGGAGAAAGTGCTTGGGCACTTGATTGACATTTTGAGACATGCGGCAGTGGTTGCTCAGTGGTTAATCAAGCGGTTTACGAAAAACTGACGGTCGCACCATCTCGAACGTGGTTTTGAGTGAATGCAGCGATTCAACGTGGCTCAAAAACAGATAACCGCCCGGATAGAGCGCCCGGCTGAGATGGTCGATGACGATCTGTTTGGTAGGAATATCAAAATAAATCATCACGTTGCGCAAAAAAATCACATCGAAACGTTGCCCAGTAGCCAGCGGTTGTTTGAGATTGTGTTGCTCCAAATGCACCCGCGCTTTTAGACGCGGATCAATCAACAGATTTCCCGCTTGCGAGCGCACACCTTTGAGACAGTATTTGCCCAGCCAGTCCGCCGGCAGCCGTTTGGCGCGGTCAAGCGGATACACCGCTTCTCGCGCTGCCTCCACCATGCGCTGGCTGATGTCGGAGCCAAAAATTTGCCAGTCGCCCATCCCCAGCCCTTCCGATAGCACCATCGCCAGCGTGTAAACCTCTTCACCCGATGAACACGCCGCGCTCCACACCCGCAACGTTTGTCCGCGATACGCCGGCACAATGTCGTGCAGCAAAAACTCAAAATGCGCTGGTTCCCGATAAAAATAGGTTTCGTTGGTGGTCAACAAATCCACCAGATGCTGGCGCTCGACATCCTGACCGGGCGCTGCGAGATGTTCCAAATAGCTGTTGAAACTGCGCAGCCCCAGATGGCGCAGTCGCCGTTGCAAGCGCGAACTCACCATCTGGCGCTTGTGCGGTGCCAAGCTGATGCCAGCGCGGTCGTGAATGAAGCGTCGAAACCGCTCAAAATCGGCTTCTGAGAGCGGCACTGCGTCCAAAGACTCCATTTCCGCTGGCGCTAACACTGGCGCGGGGCGCGACGAAGAATGCGGGTCTGATTTCCACATCGGTTTTTCAATCCGTTTCTTAACATTCAGTTATCGGTTTTTTTAGTTGTCAGTTGGCGGTGACAACCGTACTTTTTACTGACAACCGCCAACTTCTTTTAACTGCGTCACTGCATTGCCAATTAAAACTTCGCCTTTAACCCGCGCACCTTGCGGCGAAAATCCGCCGTCACCGCTTCAATATCTTGATCGCTCGACATCACCTTGGGCGTCAAAACCACCACCAATTCCGTCCGATTTGCGCCCTTGGTGCGCTCACCAAACAGCGCCCCAATCACCGGCACGCGATACAACCCCGGAATACCTTGTTGACCATCGGTGCGTTGATCCTGAATCAGCCCGCCGAGCACCACCGCCTGATTCGACCGCACCGCCACCGAACTGGTGATATTGCGGGTTTGAAAAGTCGGCGAATTGATCGCCGAACTTTCGGTTTTTGCCACCGTGCTCACTTCCTGCTCAATCTCCATTTGCACCAAACCGCCCGGCGTCACTCGCGGCTTCACTTTCAGCATCACGCCGGTCTTTTTATATTCAATGCTACTGAGCAAACGATCCGTATCCGTCACTGTACTTTGCTGCGTCGTCGTCGCCACCGGCACTTCTTGCCCGACTTGAATACTCGCCGTTTGATTATCCATCACCATAATTGACGGCGACGACAGCACATTGACGCGATTCTCACCTGCCAACGCACTGAGCGTCGCCCGAATCGACGCCGGATTCGACATCACCGCCCAATTGAAGCCCGGAAACGCCGCGCCAATTCCCGACACCTTGGCATCATCCAAACTGCCGTCGAGCGAGATGTGACTCTGTCCTTTCGACTTGGTGCCAAACAGCTCCCACTGCACGCCATATTGCAAATTGCCGCCGAGCGTGATCTCCACAATCGTCGCCTCCACCAACACTTGCAGCGGCACGATGTCCACCTGTTTGAGCGCATCAAGAATCTTTTTGAAATCACGCGGATTCGAGCGCACCAGCAGCGAATTGTTCACCACATCGGCGACGATGCTGACGCTAGACGACATCTCAATCTCGCGTGATGAAGCGGTGCGCGGCGTGGTTTGATTGGACGCAGTCTCCGCCGTGCTGCCGTCGGTTTTCTTTTTCGACTTGATGCTGGCGCGTTCCAAACCCGGCGCAACGCTACCCGCAGTTTGATTGCGATCCCGATCATCAGCATTGCCAAACAACTCCGACAACACTCCCGCCAACGCCTCCGCATCCCCGTGTTTGACGCGATACACAAACAGCCGTTCTGACGCATCACCGCTGGCTTCCGCCAAATCGAGCCGCTCAATCCAACGCTGCATCTGGCGGATGTATTGCTCCTGCGGCGAGACCACCAGCAGCGCGTTGGCCGTCTCCACCGGCACAAAGCGAAACAACCCTTTCAGCGGATTCGTACCGCCCTCATCGGTCAGCAAGCCCTGCAACTGCGTCACCACGTCATTGGCTTTGGCGTACTCAAGCACAAACAAACCAACCGACAATCCCGACATCCAATCGACATCAAACACCCGAATCGTCTCCAGCACATTGCCCATCTCCGCGCTGGTGCCGGCGATCAACAGTAAATTGCGCACCGTATCCGCTCGCAACACGCTGCCTTCTGGTACCAACGGCTGCAAAATCCCACTCATCTCCTCCGCGCCGATGTAGCGCAGCGGCACCACCTGCACGCTGTAACCCGACGGCAGCGCCCGATTTGATTCCCCCAACTGCGTCTGCACCTTACCCGCCATCGCATTCGTCAACGGCACCACGTCGTAACTTTCGCCGCCCCGCGCCAGCAGCGCCGCGTTATTCATCCGCAGCAACGTCTCCAACGTCGGCAACAGATGCTCCCGCCGCAGCGGACGGCCAGTTTGCAGCGAGACCTGACCCTGCACACTCGGATGCAGCGTGTAATTCACCTTCAACAAATCACCGAGAATGACCTTGACCACCTCGCGCAGATCGGTGCCATCAAAATTCAGCGTCACATCGCCGGGCGTCGTATCGACACGCGGCGGCGACACCTTGCGCATCATCACCCCGTTGCCTGCCTGCACCACCGCCGTTTTAGGCGAAGTCTCATCGCGTCCCAACGCAATCGTTTCCGCATTCAACCCACCACGATCTTGAAACGCCGCTGATTTCCGCGCTGCCGTCTCATCAATCAAATGACCCTGCGGATCACCCATTTTGAGCGTCGGGTCCCACTGACCGCGCTCACAAGCGGTCAGCGCCAGCGCCGCAGCCGTAAGCAGGAAATATCGTTGCCAGCGGCAAGCAGCAGCAAACAAAACGTACATCACATTGATCCTCAACAAAATTTAACGCTCCGACGGCGGTATGGGCGCAGCACGGCGATCAGCGCGAGGTGGCGGCGTACCAACAGGCACACGCGCTGGACGCTGCGGCACCTGTTGCGGCGCATTCGGAACTGGCGGCGCAGCGGGAGGTGGTGACGCCGGCAGTTTGCTGTAATCGCGCAGCACCAAGGTATAAACCTCGCCATCTCGCGCCAGCGTCACGCCATCCTCAAGAATCTGCTCCACCGTCCAGCCTTTCAAATCATCGCCGAGGCGCAAACGCAGCGGCTTAGGCTGACTCGGATCACGCACCCACGCCGACAGCAGCGTCGGTGTCAAAACCACCGCGCTCAAATCCAACGCCTCCAATTCGGCAGTCGTCACCGTTTCAGTGGGCGCAGTGGGCGCAGCTTCTGGTGGCGGCTCCGGCTTGCGGTCGGGGCGAAACAACGGACGCTCCACCACGCTGGCGTAATGCTCAGAATCAAGCGGTTCTGCGGGTGCAATCGGCTCCGGTGCAGCGACTGGTGCGGGTGCTGGAACTGCTGGCGCGAACGGAGCTGGCGCTGGTGGCGGCCACTCGCGCCACTGCCAGCCCAAAAGCGCGAGCAAGGTGGCGCTCACCATCACCAGCGCCAGTCGGATCATTTCCGCGCTCCTGTCAGCGCCAAGCCGAAAATGTCCAATTGCAGCGTCAATTCACCGGCGGGATTAGTGGGTGGGCGAGCGCGAGAGAGTTGATTGGGAAGGCGTCCGGGCGGCGGTGGGAGATCGGCACGAGCGGATGAACGTACCGACAGCCGCTCCACAAACAGCAGCGGTCGCACCTGTTGCAACTGCCGCAAAATGTCCACCAACGTCGCGGTGGTGCCTTGAATTTGAGTGCGCACCTTCACTTGTGGCGGGTCTTGGCGCGATTCAGCCGGCAACAACTGGGTGCTCACCAGCCGACCTTGCGCGGCAGTCACGATGTCCTGCACCCGCGTTTGCAACTGCGCCCCGGCAAGCGCAGGCGTCGCCGCTTGGAAATAAAACACCTGCTGCGCATCGTTATTGTTGAGCGCCGCCAATTCCGCCTTGAGCTGCGGCAGCGTCGCCACCAAACGTTGATAACGCTGCAATTGATCGGTGCTATTGGCGAGCCGTTGTTCTAATTCAGTCATCTGCGAGCGCCACGGCAGAATCAAGCCAGCAAGCACCGCCACCAATATCAGCACCACGCCGCTCCACAGCAGCACGCAGGAGCGCGACCAGCCGCGAGCTGGCGCGGTGGTGGCGGCAATCTCAGGTGGTGCTTTTTCGATGTGCATTGGTAACAACTCAATAACCCGTGCTTTGCGCCAGCGGCACTTCGTGATAGCGGCTGAGTCGCACCACCCGACTGGTCAGATGCCCATCAGCATGAAGCAGCACTTCTCGATAACCCGGCTGTTGGCGACCGACCGCAAACTGGGCGCTATGTGGTTGAAATTGCACGCAGGTTGCAGGCGCGGCGAGCAGTTGATAATGACCACGCGCTTGGGTGAATTCCTGATGAATGTGCCCAAACAGCACCGCTCGCACCTGCGGATAGGCGTCACACAGCGCCAACAACTCCGCGCCACCTTCGGCATCTAATTGATCCAACCACGCACTGCCGCTCGGCAGCGGATGATGATGGAGCGCCAGCACGGTGGGCGCAGCATCGGCGCGTAACCGCTGTTCAATTGCTGCGAGCTGCGCAGGCGTGATGCCACCGCGATTGCGCCCAGATACTTGCGAATTCAACAACATGAGATGCCAACCTGCCAGCCGTTGCTCACGCACCGCCGCCACGCTATCAGCGCCAAACTGCGCCGCGCACAGCTCAGGATCATCGTGATTGCCTAGCAACACGTCATACGGCACCGCGCTGGCAGCGAGGCGCTCGCGCAGCGCCTGATACGCGGTGGCTGAATTGTCCTGCACCAGATCGCCAGTCACGAGCAGCGCCGTCGGCACCGACTCCAGCGCCAACTCCAGCACTGCTTCAAAACTGGTGCGGGTAGTGATACCGAGCAGTTGGCGCGAAGGGGCGGCGAATAGATGAAGGTCACTCAATTGCGCAACCCGCAGCGGCGGAAGGTCTGTAGACATCGTCATTTCCGATTCAAATCGAGTTCTGCGTGAGAAGTGGAGCGTTTTTCATAACAAATCAAATTGTTAGATCGCTAACTGTGCGGCTGTGATCAGCAACAATTGTTCAATCTATCTGGCGCTGGAGGTTGCGCTGGATCGAACCGCAGGCTTGAATCTACGCCCACTCAAAATGAGCCTTTGCATCACATGAATCACCGTCAACTCTTGTGCGTTGTGCTGGCAGCAGCGGTCACTCCCGCCATCGCCCATTTTCAAGAACTTATCCCCACGACGGACATCGTGACGGCCGCCAGCGCCCAACCGCTGCAATTGCAGTTGCGCTTCACCCATCCGATGACACACGGTCCGGTGATGGACATGGCGCTGCCGGAGCAGTTCGGCGTGATCGGACCTTTGGGACGTGAAGATTTACGCGCCAGCCTCGCTGTTGATCCGAGCGTTGCGCAACGCGCCTATTTCGCGCCTTACACGCTCAAACAGCCGGGTGATTATGTCTTTTTTGTCGCGCCCGCGCCCTATTGGGAACCGAGCGAGGGCGTGATGATCGTGCATTACACCAAGGTCGTGGTCTCCGCCTTCGGCGCTGAAACCGGCTGGGAGACGGAAATTGGGCTGCCGGTTGAGATCGTGCCGCTGACGCGCCCTTATGGGCTGTGGACGCATAATTTATTCACCGGCATCGTCAAACGGCAGGGGCAGCCAGTGCCGTTTGCGCCGGTTGAGGTCGAATGGCGCAACGATGGTTCGGTGACGCCGCCGTCATCGCCTTTCGTAACCCAAATCATCAAAACCGATGGCAATGGCGTGTTCAGTTATGCCATGCCGCGAGCGGGCTGGTGGGGATTTGCCGCGCTGCTCACAGGTGATACGCCGTTGCCCAATCCGAGCGGACAGGCGGTGCCGGTGGAAACTGGCGCGGTGATGTGGGTTCACACGCAGGACATGAAATAAAAGATGGCTCATCTTCCCGACGGCGTGTTATCCGCGCCAGTGCTGATCGGCGGCGGCGTGATCGCGGCGGGAGTGTTGACCGTTGCCCTGCGCCAGCTCGATGACCAGCGCCTGCCAGCGGCGGCAGTCTTTGCGGCTGCGTTTTTCGTTTCTTCCTTGATCACGATTCCCATCGGCCCGAGCAGTGTGCATTTACTGCTCAATGGGTTGATGGGGCTGCTGCTGGGCTGGACGGCAATTCCAGCCTTATTCGTCGCGTTGCTGCTGCAAACGGCATTCTTTGGTTACGGCGGCGTGCTGGCGCTGGGCGTCAACACGGTCAACATGGCACTGCCAGCATTGCTGTGCGCGGGAGTGCTGACGCCTTGGCTGCGCCGCGCCGCACCCAGCCGCATCTTTTGGGTGGGTGCCAGCGCCGGGATGATGGGCGTGATGTTGACCGGCGGACTGGTGGCGCTGAGTTTGATTTTAAGCAACACCGCCTTTCGTCCCGCAGCCGGGCTGGTGCTGCTCAGTGATCTGCCGCTGGCGCTGGTAGAAGCGGTGATAACCGGCACGGTGCTGGCATTTTTGCAGCGCGTCGCGCCAGAACTGCTGGAATCCAGCCAACCGCCCGATCTCAAATCCCCCCAACCCCCCTTTTTCAAAGGGGGGCTTTGATGTGAATCAAATCAAATTGTTATTGATTATTTGCCTCGCTGCGTTCAACAGCACTCCGGCGCTGGCGCATCGGCTTCAGGTGTTTGCCAGCGCCGACGGCGTTGAGATTGTCGGCACGGCGTATTTTGCCGGTGGAGTCAAAGCGGCAGGCGCGACGATCTTGATTCAGGACGCTGCCGCGCAGCCGCTCGCCACGTTGACGACCGCTGCCGATGGCAGTTTTCGCTATCGGGCGCAGACGGCGAGCGATCATCTGGTGATTGCTGATAGCGGTGATGGTCATCAAGCGCAGTGGCTGGTGACGGCAGCAGAATTGGCGGGGCTAAACCGCCCGATCTCAAATCCCCCCAACCCCCCTTTTTCAAAGGGGGGCTCTGATGCGTCCTTTTCCAACGGTGGTTTTTCCAAATCTCCACCCTTTGAAAAAGGGGGGGCGGGGGGGATTTCTGCCGCGCAGCTCGCCGCCATTGAGCAGGCAGTGGCGCGGCAGATTCGTCCGCTGCGGGAGGAATTAGCCGCAGCTGCCGGTCGCGCCAGCTTCCGCGATGTGTTGGGCGGAATTGGTTATATCTTTGGTTTGACTGGCATTTTATTGTGGTGGCGGCACCGCAAGCCGCCACGCTCGTGAAGCAACTCACGTCATTGTTTGCCGCGCAAGCCAGTTGGATCAGCGCCCACGATCCGCGTTTACGCCTCGCTGCGGTCGCAGTTTTCGCGCTGGTCACGGTCAATCTCACTCACTTTGTCACGTTGAGCGCAGCCGCTGTCAGCGCCGCCAGTTTGCTGGTGAGCAGCGCCAATCGGACGCAGTGGCGCAATCTGCTGGCGCTGGAAAGTATCTTGTTGATTTTATTGATAACGCTGCCGCTGACGGTGCCGAATGGGTTGGCGCTGGCGGTCACGATCTGGCTCAAAGCCAACGCAGTCGGCGTGATGGTGTTGGCGCTGGTCGGCAGTTTGGAGCCGATGCAATTTGGACACGCGCTGGCGCGGCTCGGTGTGCCGAGTCAATTGGTGCAATTGTTGGTGTTGACGATTCGGCAAATTCATTTGTTAGATCAAGAATTTATCCGCTTACGGCAGGCGATGCGGGCACGCGCATTTGTGCCACGCAGTGATCGTCACACTTGGCGCAGTTACGGCTGGTTGATTGGGATGTTGCTGGTGCGCAGTGTGAGTCGCTCACAGCGGTTGTTGGCGGCAATGCGGTTGCGCGGTTTTCACGGGCGTTTGTATGTGCTGGATTCTGGGCACTGGCAGCGCCATGACACGACGCTTGCGCTGGGATTTGCGTTGTTATTCAGCGGTTTACTGGCGCTTGATTGGTGGCTGCGATGACGACGCCGTTATTGGAGCTGCGGCAGGTTCAGTTTGATTATCCGGCGCGAGCGGTGCTGCGGGAGGTGAATTTCCAGCTCGCTGCGGGTGAACGGGTGGCGTTGATTGGCGCGAACGGGGCGGGCAAAACGACGTTGCTGCATCTGCTCGTGGGTTTGGTGCGACCGAGCGCGGGTCAAGTCTTCGCGTTTGGGCGCGAGCGACGTTGTGAGGCAGATTTTCAGGCGGTGCGGGCGCAGGTGGGGCTGGTGTTTCAGGACGCTGACGATCAGTTGTTTTGTCCGACGGTGCTGGAGGATGTCGCGTTTGGCCCGCTCAATTTGGGGCAATCACCAGCGCAGGCGCGAGCAGTAGCGCTGGAGACGTTGGCGCTGCTGGGGCTGGCGGAGTTTGCCGAGCGGGTGACGTATCGGCTGTCGGCGGGAGAAAAACGCTTGGTGGCATTGGCGACGGTGTTGGCGATGCGCCCGCAGGTGTTGCTGTTGGATGAGCCGACCACCGGGCTGGATGCGGCGACGACGCAGCGGTTGATCGCGCTGCTGACGGCGATGGAGCAGGCGATGGTGATTGTGTCGCACGATTGGTTGAGTTTGGCACCGTTGGCAACGCGGACGGTGCGGCTGGAGGCGGGCAAAATCCCCCCTTTTTTCAAAGTGGAGAGTTAAAGGACGCATCGAAAGCCCCCCTTTGAAAAAGGGGGGTTGGGGGGATTTGAGATCGGGCAGTTAGCGGGATTTCTCAGTGAGACGAGCGAGTCGCCACCACGCTTCCAAGGTGCAGGCAACTGACCACGCTTGCAGCGGCGCACCGCGTGGCAAATGCGGCGGTTCCGCGTCGAAAATCTCGCTGATGCTGCCGAGCCCGGCGTCGTTGAGATGTGCTGCCAGCGGTTCTAGCCGCGATTGCGCCAGCGCCGCGTTGCCAGTGACGCGATATTCCGCGAGCGCGTAATGCCCCAGCAGCCAGCCCCAGACCGTGCCCTGATGATAAGCACCATCGCGCTCCCGCACGTTGCCGCGATAGGTGCCGTGATAGTCGGCGTGGTGCGGTGCCAACGAGCGCAGCCCGTGCGAAGTCAGCAAGGTTTTTCCGACCGTGGCGACGACCTGCGCCTGCGCTGCGGCAGTCAGCGGTGAAGCGGACAAGCTGACGGCAAAAATCTGGTTGGGACGCACCAACGCTGCGGCACCAGCATCGCCATCAAGCAGATCAAATAATCCGTCACCGTCGGGGCGCAGATAGCGTTGAAAACCCGTTGCCACTTGCGCTGCGAGATCGGCATATTCGGTTGGGTCTGCGCCGAGCTGCGCTGCAAAATCTCGCATCATTATCAAGGCGTTGTACCACAGCGCGTTAATTTCAACTGGCTTGCCAGCGCGGGGCGTGACCACCCAATCGCCAGCTTTGGCATCCATCCACGTCAATTGCTCACCTGCCGCGCCAGCGCAAATCAACCCATCTGCCGCATCCATGCCGATGCCGTGTCGGGTGCCACTGCGATAAGCGGCAATGATTGTGGTTAATTTTGGGAACACCTCGCGCAGCGCGGCCAGATCGCCAGTGGTTTCGACATACGCTCGCCACGCTTCGAGATACCACAGTGCGGCATCGACGCTGTTGTAAGCGGGAGCGGCACCTGCGCCGGGGAAACAATTGGGCACCATGCCACCGTCGATGAATTGCGCGAAGGTCAGCAAGATGCGGCGAGCACTGGTGCAGCGTCCGGTTGCCAACGTCAATCCGGGCAGCGCAATCATCGTGTCACGTCCCCAGTCGCCAAACCAAGGATAGCCAGCAATCACCGACTCGCCATCAGGCACGTTCGGCAACGGGCGACTGAACAAAAAGCTGTCAGCGGCGAGCAGCAATTGTTGAATCCACGCTGGCGCAGTGACGAACAGCGGCCATGCTGCGTGAGCTTGCGCCAACACCTGCTGCTCACGGGCGTGGTGACGAGCGAGGCTGTGCGCCAGCGGTAAAAACCCACTTAATCCACCTTTATCAAGCGGTTGCAACATGACGGCGCTGATGCCGACCCAAACGTCCGGTTGCAGCGTCAACAGCGCCGTGCCGATTTGGAGATGGTTATCCAAATCTTCCAACCCGCGCTCGCGCTCCAGCGGTAGATCAAAGCCTTCTTTCCAGACCAAATCCAACGCGATGCTGCCACCGTGCGCCAGCACGTCCAGCGTGATGCCGTCGTGATGCACCACCCGCACACAGTTGTTTTCTAAACGAATTTCTGGGCGCAATGCGCCAACGGTGGTGACGTGATGATGATCGCGGGCGTTGACCAACAACGCGACGCGCAGCCGTAAACCTCCCTCAAATCCCCCCAACCCCCCTTTTTCAAAGGGGGGCTTTGATGTGTCCTTTTCCAAAGACGGGTTTTCCTCATCTCCCCCCTTTGAAAAAGGAACTCCCACATCTCCCCCCTTTGAAAAAGGGGGGTTGGGGGGGATTTTGCCCACCGTAGGTGGGCTGT
>DYNM01000097.1 GCA_020721065.1 Thiocystis violascens
GTCTTGCGCAACATGGCCTTGGTCGCCACTGCGTTAAGCGCCTCGGGACGGAACTCAAGCAGCACGTCCTCCATGTCAAACAACTTGGCAAATTGCTTGGTCAAGGCATTTTTCGGCTCGGTCAGAATACGCACCAGCGCTTTTTCATCCAGCTCCTCAAGCACCGCCGTCACCGGCAAACGCCCGACGATTTCAGGAATCAGGCCATATTTAACTAGGTCTTCGGCTTCAACATCGTTGAAAAGCTGACTCAAGGAGCGCTTGTCATCCTTGCTTTTCACATCCGCAGAAAAACCAATGCCGCCTTTTTCGGCGCGACGCTGCACGATTTTATCCAGCCCCTCAAAGGCACCGCCGCAAATAAACAGAATATTGGAGGTGTCCACATGCAGGTAATCCTGCTGCGGATGTTTGCGTCCACCGGACGGTGGAACGGCGGCCACGGTTCCTTCAATCAGCTTAAGCAAAGCCTGTTGCACACCCTCGCCGGAGACATCGCGGGTAATGGAGGGGTTGTCGCCCTTGCGTGTGATTTTGTCGATCTCATCCACAAAGATAATGCCAGTTTGTGCGCGTTCGACGTTGTAATCGCACTTTTGCAGCAATTTATGCACGATGCTTTCCACGTCATCGCCCACATAACCGGCCTCGGTCAGCGTGGTGGCATCGGCAATGGCAAAGGGCACATCCAGAATGCGCGCGAGGGTCTCAGCCAGCAGGGTTTTGCCGGAACCTGTCGGGCCAATCAGCAAGATATTGCTTTTGCCCATTTCCACCTCAGACTCATCGGCCTGGCCGCGCTTGTTAAACAAGTCCAAACGTTTGTAGTGGTTGTAGACCGCAACGGCCAAAGCCTTTTTCGCCGCACCCTGGTCAATCACGTACTCGTCCAGAATGGCGCGAATTTCATGCGGCGTCGGCAGCTTGCGTTCACCAACCACAACCTCTTCCTGCAATTCTTCACGCAAAATATCGTTACACAAATCAACGCATTCGTCGCAAATGTACACCGACGGACCCGCAATCAATTTACGCACGGCATCCTGACTTTTGCCACAAAACGAACAGTGCAACTTGCCTTCGGTTATGTCGTCATTCTTCTTAGCCATTGGGGCGACCTCACAAAACGTCAATCTCAAACATCACTTCATTGGCTGCAACATGCTTGCTTTCTGCGCAAGATGCAAGCCCACAAAAAACA
>DYNM01000051.1 GCA_020721065.1 Thiocystis violascens
CGGTGGATCGACTATATTCTAAAGCTATTTTTGGTCAACTGCGTAACTCCTAGAATCATCAGCGGATCATCACCGTTAATTGATAACTGGCATTGCCGCGAGTGCCACCCACTGCAATCAGATACCGCCCGGAGCTGGGCAATACACCCGTCCATTCCACTGCATCATCACCTTCACCCGCATTGGGTAAGGTTTCACCCGCAATTGAACCATCAGCTTGAAGCCGATACTTGGGCGCATAGAGATTAAAGACCGCATTGTCTTCAATCGCAATGATCGCAACGGTCATGGTTTGCCCTTGTTTAGCGATGATTGAATAGCGATCCCGTTCACCGCGCACCACACTTGCTGACACAGTGCGGGATGACTGTCCTGTCGGGAATTGAATTGCGGTCACGCCATCAGCCAACACCGCGACACTGAAGAATAGAGCGATGATCGGAATGCGGCTGATGTTCATGGTAG
The DNA here is from genome assembly GCA_020721065.1 of Thiocystis violascens. Classification (GTDB taxonomy): domain Bacteria; phylum Pseudomonadota; class Gammaproteobacteria; order Chromatiales; family Chromatiaceae; genus Chromatium; species Chromatium violascens_A. The sequence goes on from DYNM01000051.1 coordinate 466, forward strand.
TGGCACAGTGAGATGACGGAATTGATCGGTTTAAGTGCTGACAAATTTTCAATTCTCCCGCAAAAAATCGGTTATTAGTGTCGGCTAATTTCCGCAAAGCACCACCAGCCCCCCCACGCAACCAAGAACCAATTTAAGTTAAATTAGCGTCCTATTTCAGCCCACGAGACGCAACCATGATCCTTCTCCTCGGCGGTGAGAAAAGCGGCACCGGCAAGAGCACCATTGCCGTTAATCTCAGCGTCTGGTTAGCCAATGCCGGGATTGACGTATTATTGATTGACACCGACATCCAGCGCACTGCCAGCCAATTCATTGAGCGCCGCAATCAACGCAACGATCTTGCTAAAGTGCATTGCATAGAAAAGCGCGGCAACGTCTTCAATACCGTGCGTGATTTATCCAGCCGTTATGAGCAAATCATTATTGATGCGGGTGGACGTGATTCAGAGGAATTACGGACTGCGATGGTTGCAAGTCATCTGCTCTATTGTCCATTGAAAGCCAATCAGCCTAATCTTGAACCATCGACACACATGGATGAACTGGTCGAACTAGCGCGGGGCTTAAATCCGCAATTACAAGCGCGGCTCTTATTATCAATGGCATCCGTCATTCACGAGACAGAACAAAGTTTGATTGAACTGCCGCAGTTCAGTCTTTCCAGTATTATGATTCGGGAGTACAACGTCTATCGGGATGCCATGAGTGATGGATGCGGCGTAGTCGAAATGAATGACGACAGTGCGACTGCTGAGATCACCGCCCTTGCCCTTGAAATCTACGGAGATCACGCATGATTAGCCTGCCTTCAGTTGATCCCAATGCCCTGCGTCAATTCGCCGAAGGAGCCAAAGCGCCGCGCCCGAAACAGGAGCCAGCGCCTTGGTTAGCATTTAGTGCCGATGATTTACAGCGTCATTCGATATCCATTCGGCTGAATGAATATCAACTCACCATGTTGCGGTTTATTGCCGAGCAGAATGATGTGAGCCAGCAAAAGGTATTGAATCGCATCGTCTTACCGGAATTGGTGAAACAAGCGGAGGAATTGTTTGAGGGATGAATCGCCAACGCACCCTTGAATTGCTGACCCAGAGCAAGCCGGAATTGCACACGCGCTTTGGTGTCATTAGCCTTGCGTTATTCGGTTCCACTGCCCGCGATACCGCAAGCGCCGATAGCGATGTTGACATCCTCGTGCGTTTTGATGGAGCTGCGACTTCCGCCCGTTACTTTGGAGTGCAGTTTTATCTGGAGGATTTACTGAAGTGTCCAGTGGATTTGATTACAGAAAGCGCCTTGCGACCGGAATTGCGACCCTTTATTGAACAGGAACGAATCAATGTCTGATCGACGGGAATGACGTTTTTATCTTGACATGAGGTGATGAAAATGGTGCAGGAGTTTTTATTGAATGCCTGAAATTTGCCGCTTCTATGGTATTGCCATTCGGATGTATGCCATCAGTCGGGAACATCCGCCCCCGCATGTTCATATTCAATATGGTGATGATCTTGCGGTGATGGAACTCAACACTCTCAACATCATTCATGGGCGCATCCCCAAGAAGTGTCGTCAATTAGTCCGCGAGTGGGCAGAACTTCATCAAGATGAACTGATTACCATGTGGCATACACAACAATTCCGTTCGATTCAACCCTTGGAGTAACGCGCTGTGAAACTCAAACACGCACATCATCTTGGCGCATATCGTTTTACCCTGACATTTAGCAACGGGCAGGTGATTGAATGTGATTTACGCGAATTGATCGGTCAGCATATCACTGAGAACGAAGTGCCCACTGCGCGTGTTGATTTAGCGTGGGGCTGTTTGGAATTCTTAAATGGTCTGGTAGATATTGCACCAGAGACATTGGCGCGTTATGTCGGAGTATTGCAGGAAAAGGATGCGGCTTGATCGCATTTGGAATCTATTGGTCACAGGAACGAATCACTGTTTAATCAACGGGAATGGCGTTTTTATCTTGATAAAGATATTCCCGCGTGATTGAAACCATGAATTGTTTATATCAGCGGTAATGAGCGGTCATACGTCTTGGATCAACTCTGCATGAGCTTGTGCGGCGCGGTGCATTGCTGGAGTGAGTGGTGGCGGATCAAGCAACAAATCGACAAATCGCTGCTGATCTTCAAGGGATAATCGCATGACGTTGGTTTCTGCCATCTCATTCAAGTGACAGGCGCTACAGCTCAATTCTCTGGGCATCATCACCGTCATTGCGCGTTCAGCCATTCACGCAGCACATGATTGACTCGGGTTTGCCAACCTTTACCAGTGGCTTTAAACGCCGCCAAGATGTCGGCATCAACGCGGATGGTGGTAGGAATCTTCGTTGGTTGTTTCTGTGCGCCACGCCGCCGAGCCAGCTTTTCCTGTAACTCAGGCAACGACTGACTGGTCATCGCATTAGCCCAATGGATTGCCACTGCATCAGGAGTGTTGGGGTCATAAGGACATTCGGGATTGGTGCGGCAGCGAGTGCGGCGGCAATTTGCGCCGGGCTAAAGACAGGCTTGTGGTCAACGCTTGCCATTTAATCGCTCAGAATGATTCGAGAAATAACACAGCACAACGTTAGATCGGCACATCAACACACCAGTTTTCAATAACGAGACCGGGATATTTCACAAAATCCTTCACGTTATTGGTCACCAGTATCACGTTGAGCGCGACTGCATGAGCTGCAATCAACTTATCAAGATGATCTTGTTTGCGCTCACGGGTTGCGAAACGAATTGCACCATAGGCAACACCAGCCGCTGCATTAAAAGGCAGCACCGGAATATCTTGAATCAAAGCCGCGAGATGTTCACTGTCCCGCTGCGGATTGGTTGATACCGCCACGCCATACATCAATTCAGCATAGGTAATTGCCGATATCACCACATCACCGACCCGACATTGTGCAAAGCGCCGTGCAATGACTTCTGGTTGATTCTTCATCAAATAAATGCACATATTGGTATCAAGCATATAGCGCGGCATTACCAAACATCCCGCTCAACTTGTTCCTGAGTGCCGCGCCCTTCAATCAAAAAGTCAGGAGAAAATTGGGCAAATTTATTCAAGACCCCAGACAATGACCGACGTGCGGGGCGTATTCTGAGTTCATCGCCTTCACGTTCAATCTCCAGTTCAATATCGGTGTGTTCATACGCGAGTGCTGCCGGAATCCGCACCGCTTGCGAATTGCCATTCTTAAAAACCCGTGTCGTGTGCATGGTGATACCCGTAAGGATGTATGACGGATGTACACTAAACTGTAGCACGTTTCCCATCAACGGTTTAATCAACGGAAATGGCGTTTTTATCTTGACAAAGATATTCCCGCGTGATTGAAACCATGAATTGTTTATATCAGCGGTAATGAGCGGTCATACGTCTTGGATCAACTCTGCATGAGCTTGTGCGGCGCGGTGCATTGCTGGAGTGAGTGGTGGCGGGTTAAGCAATAGATCAACAAATCTCGCGTTGGAACATCCCAAAGTTCAGGGAGCAGTGTCACATTGCAACGCTAAATCCATTACAACAAGGATTGAAACATAAAATGAATAGCGCGGCAATTATTAAACGTCTTTATTCTGAGGGTTGGATAATGGTGGAGGAAAGGGCGATCATCAAAAATTCAAACATCCTAGGAGTTACGCAGTTGCGAACAAGCCATACAATGGTGCTGATAAATAAAATCG
>DYNM01000098.1 GCA_020721065.1 Thiocystis violascens
GCATGGCTCAAAAAGCCGGTGAAGAGCTATACGTCAACATCGAATACACCGTGGATGGCATCAGCATCGCGCCCGACAAAAAATCGGCCACCGCCCGCGTGACCTCCGAGATTCGCATTGGCACCGAAAAGCGCCTCTTTCTCAAAATCAACGAAGTGCAGACCGATACGCTCAAACGCGAATTAGGCAAGACTCAGTTTGTTGCTACGGAAGGCACGATTAAGATGGGACGTTAGAAGCGCGACCAATGGAAGCAAGAAACTGGATTGGCCTGGTTTTCATAGTTGCTGGAGTCATCCTTCAGCCACTCGGCTGGATGTTTTTCCACCCGCTGCAAATCATTTCTTTTATCCTGATTTTTATTGGTGCCGCGATTTTCGTCACGCAAAAATACATCGAAAAATCTGAAGAAGGTGAGTTTGGCTCAAGCCCGCGCGGTGGCACAGGTCTGCCTGGCGACATCCACGACCACAGCGGCTGGGGTCATGGCGGGCGGAGTGCGAGTTGGAACGATAAATCTGCGGGTGACGGAAGTGATGGTGGCGGTGATTAAGGGTAGGCGCGGCTTAAACCCCCCAAGACACTACGCGAGCAATACCACAACAAAATAATGGACTTGCCACAATTCACCTACAGGTTTAATGTCCACAAACGCTAAGGTTATTGCCAGGGCGTTGACGCAAACCAGTTGATGAGAGGTGCTCCATGGATCTTGTTTTAAATAGTCCCGTCGCGTGGATCAGCATTGTGGTAATGACAGTTTTGATGGTTGGCGGCGTGTACGCCCTTTATCGCTTCCTGAAATAAGCCTTAAATTAGGCGTGCGCCTAAACCCCATCCACCCGGCCTCGCCGGGTTTTTTTATGCCCAACGAAAAACCTGCTTGACACATCATAACTAATTAACTAGATTCTTAGTTATGAAAATACATCCCAACGACCCGCTGCCCACCGACTGGGAAGCCTATGCCAAAGTATTTACCGCGCTCGGTGACGCGCAGCGCCAGCGCATTTTGTTGATGTTTTCGCCGGACGAGTCCCTGAGCATCAGCGAAATTGTCGCCGCCCTACCGCTCTCGCGTTCAGCCGTGGTGCATCACCTCAATGTCCTCGCCACGGCTCAAGTCCTGAGCTTTGAGCGCAGCGGCAAGGAAGTGCGCTACCGCGTCAACAGCCCGGCCATCCGCGAGGCGC
>DYNM01000099.1 GCA_020721065.1 Thiocystis violascens
ATTGGCAGCCGCTCACCTACAACGCACTGCACGGCGGCATGTTGCGCTGGTTTGAACCGCTCTCGCAGGAGCTTGTGAGCCTTGCATGCTGGCAACCGCTGCTTACTCAACTCGGACGGCTGTTTGCAGAAATTCGCCCGCTAAAAACATGGTTTATCGAGGCGCACCAATTTCGCATTGATACTCGCGACGGTGTGGGTCGCCCGACCCCCGAAGGCGCGCATCGTGATGGCGTGGACTTTGTGGCGGTGATTTTGATGGGGCGCAAAAATATTCGCGGGGGTGAAACCCGGGTGTTTGAATTGGACGGGCAGCGCGGTGTGCGCTTTACCTTGACCCAACCGTGCAGCGTTTTGCTCATGGATGACACGCGCATCATCCACGAAAGCACGCCGATTACGCCGCTGGATGCGCAGGGCGATAGTTGGCGCGATACTCTGGTTCTGACCTTTCGCGCCGAAGGCTTTTTGGAGCCTGTTTCCGATCTCGCTATTTAATGATGATGGAAGCTAAAAATGCGTAGGTGCGACTTGTCGCACAAATGCGCTTGAATTGTGCGAATGAATTCGCAAAAAAAAGTAGCCCGGATGGAGCGCAGCGTAATCCGGGGATGGTCGTGACCGTGGTGAAGCCCTCCCCGGATTGTCATCCGGGCTACAAAACTTGGAAAAGGTTTGACGGGGAACGGAGTATCTAAAATTAGGAGCATTCCAATGAACAATACAAGGCGTTATTTTTTAGGTTTGGGCGTTTTAAGTTTGGCTTTAAGCGCGTGCGGTGAAAAACCCCAGGTTTTACCGCAGGGCAGCGCTGAAGAGCAAACGCAAGATGTTGCCCATGCCATGCGTCTGGTGGTGAGCGGTCTGGCTGCGGGTCAATCCAGGCAACTTATTGATAAGGAGATGATTTTTTTGCCATCGCGTTGGCGCAAGCAAGCCAAGGAGATGGAGGAGTTAGAGGCTTTGAGTAAGGCCATTGCGGCGCATCCGGGTGAGATTGAGCTGGGCAAGGTGAGTATTGACGGACGCTGGGCGCTGCTCGACAGCGTGAAAATGGGTGGCGAACTGATCGGCAATAAAGACGCGCCGTGGTTTATGTTTTACTTTGCCGGGCAATGGCGTTGGATGCCTGCCAGCATCCTCAAAGACCCGGCGATTGAGGGCATGATGGATCGTC
>DYNM01000100.1 GCA_020721065.1 Thiocystis violascens
GCGCTGATGATGCGTTCACGATCTTCGAGAGCCGCTTGTTCGCCGACATCGGGATTTGCGCCCGCGCCGAGTCCTTTGGTGACATCTGTGCCGAGCTGCAATACGGTTCGAGCGGAAGAGTTGCGTAAAGCCTGAGCATCGGTATTTGCGACAATAAATTCAACGCCCTCGATGCTACCAGCGAGCATATGTTCGACCGCATTGCCGCCACCACCACCGATACCCATGACTTTAATCACAGCGTTTTGGCTGTAGGTATCCACTAATTCAAACACGATTGAGAACCTCCTCTGCGCATTGCCGACCGTCGGCGTTGTTTGCCCTAAGCAACTATTTTGCCACACTTAGCAAACTTGTTCACCCAAAAACAATTAAAAAATTATAACCCTTGTGGATCATTATAAACGATTAAAAGTTTCCTTGAAACCAGCCCTTCACTTTTCCAAACAGGGATTTGTTTCCAACGGTGTGATGAACCGCCAAATCGTTGCGGCGTTCGTGGCGATGTTGGTTGCCAAATAACAACAAACCCACACCCGTTGCATGGATTGGGCTGCGCACCACATCAACCAATCCCGCAATATAACGTGGTGAACCTAATCTCACGGGCATTTTAAAAATATGTTCGGCTAAATCAATTGCGCCGTCCATTTTTGACGTTCCGCCCGTTAACACGATCCCAGCCGCGATTAAATCTTCATACCCACTTCGACGCACCACGCTTTGGACGAGTTTTAAAATTTCTTCGTAACGAGGCTCGACCACATCGGCGAGGGTTTGTCGAGACAGCAATCTTGGCGGACGCGCCCCGACGCTTGGAACTTCAATCATTTCATCGGGATTGGTTAATTTCACCGACGCGCAAGCGTATTTTATTTTAATATCTTCCGCGTATTGAGTGGGGGTTCGCATCGCAACCGCAATATCATTCGTAATTTGATCGCCCGCAATCGGAATCACCGACGTGAAACGTATTGATCCTTCGGTAAAAATGGCAATATCTGTCGTTCCGCCGCCAATATCGACCAAACACACGCCCAAGTCCTTTTCGTCGGGCGTTAACACTGCCGAACTCGATGCGAGTTGTTCTAAAATCAAATCATCGACTTCCAAACCGCACAATTGCACGCATTTGATAATGTTTTGAGCCGCACTCATTGCCGCGCCGAC
>DYNM01000018.1 GCA_020721065.1 Thiocystis violascens
ATTTTATTTATCAGCACCATTGTATGGCTTGTTCGCAACTGCGTAACTCCTAAACGTCTAAAGTTTTCAGGATGCTCTTGCCTTCGCCAATTAAGACAAGGGATTTACCGCTGGCAGCATCAAATACCGCATCAATTAACGCGCCCATTGCTTAATTCGCCTTCTTTTTGAATTCAGCATTAAAGAACGCCTTAACTGCTTTTTTTGCCTGCTTAATTAACGCAGTCATCTCTGGATCAGAAACAGTTTTGGCAAGTGACTCCAAACGATCCGTTACCGCTTTATCATAGAAATCTACGTTGCCCGTAACGACAGATTGAAGGAAAGACATTTCTTCATCGCCGTTATTGGCAACTGGCGCGGCAGCTTCCGTTGGCATCGCCACTTCGCTATTCACCACCACCTCGACACCAATTGGCTTAAAAAGATTCGAGTTTGTATCGTCAATATGACTTCGTGGCATAAGCACTTGTTTAACCTTGCTGTCCGCTGAAACAGCGAGCAGCGCATTGTTTGGTGCATCTGCTTTGAGGTAGATAGTGAACTCACTATAACCTAACCCTAAAAAAGACTCCGCCATTTCCAATAGGTATTTTAGTGTGTACGCTGCGCGAACTTCGCCAAATTCTAAGGCAACGGGAGCATCTTGGTTAAAGAAAAACTTTGCTGCTTTAATAACGCCACGCACCCGCGCAGCGAGTTTTTTTGCATCAATCACTACTACTGTATCAGTTGCTTTAATCTCTGGGATAACGCGGTTGTAATCAGGGTATTTACTGACGCCTTCGATTGCTTGACCGTTTCTATTGATGATTAACTCGCCATTGTTATTGACAGTGTGTGACGCAATCAGGGCGCTGGTGTCCGTCTCATGGATAATCATTCGATGTCTATCAGTTGCAATCAACTTCCCTTCCTGTACCAATACGCCATTCAATTGTAGGCGTACATCATCCTTGCCCGCCAATGTCATTGCAGCACTCAACCGATCTGCAACTGACGCAACCTGCTTAACCTTCTTGTCGATTGGCTGAGGAGCGATATTGGCGTTTTTATCTACATTTTTGTTAACAATTCTGACGTGTCTATTCTTTGGAGTAGGTACTTTTAAGCTGCCTTCCAATAAAATACGCGTAGCCTTGGTATAGGAATCTGAAGTGTTAACGACACTTAAATCTCCCCGTGAAAAAACGTTAAGCTGCGCTCTCACATCGGGATCATTCAAGTCGCCTGACTGCGATAAAGCATTAACAAACTTGACGCTTTCTGGACTGCCGTCACCAATTGGCTTGTCATTTTCTGACGGTTGGACTAGGCTTGGTTCACCAGTGGGAGATTGCGCTCCGAACGTTTCGGACGGTAGCGCGGCGGCTTCATCAGAAGTGCCCCGTGGCGCGGAGCGAATCTTCCACATGGTTTTGAACGCAAGACGATTACGTCCCTCGCGCACTTCTTCAACAACGACAATAAAGCCGTTGATTCGTTTTTTATAAACGATTGTCTCTAAACCTTCGCGTGATACTTCTCCAGACTCAATAGAATCCGCTTGAGCGGGATCAGTTAAGCCAGCAATCAACTTGAAATCTTCCTGCGTAATAGCAACCTGTCCCCGTGCATTTTCGGTTTCCACGTTACCATGCTGATTGAGTGCATGACGAATAGCAGCTTCATCAATTCCATGTTCAAAGCCGGATACGTCCACACCCGTTGCTTGCTTGATCTTTGAAGCCTCAGCATCGTCAACTTTGCGGTACACATGAAACGCGGTATTTCCACCACGTCCGGGCAAGGTTGCCACACGCAGCACATCATCTAAACCCATGCGTCCTTTTGTAGGCGCTGACTCAGGTGGCAGTTCATCTTGATTTTGTGCAACCGTTTTAGGCGCAACGGCGTTCGGATCATTAAGGGTAAAAAGTGCATTTTTATCAAATTCGTCAAGCAATTTTTCTACTGCCTCATTTGCAGAGGTGTAGCTCAAGGTGGAATGTGCTGGATTGTCTATGCTGTCACTATTTTCTAAGCCAACCTCGACGAAGGTGCCCGCGCCTTCTGCATAAATATCAAAACTCACCCCATCAGAAACCACTTTGCCGATGATTGCTTTTCCTTTGCCGTTCATCAGATAACTGAGCGGCTTTTCGCCAAGCGTATTTACGCTATGTGGTGTCGCTAATTGCTGCACTAGCCAGCCCACCATTTTCGGTGCGTCCTCAACAGAATACTCTTCAATAGGTAAACCGTTAGGTCTTTTGACCTGCGTATCTTCTTCACCCTCATCGGCATCTTGATCGCTTGCGTGTCCTACGAAAACCATTGCAGCGCCTTCGTAATCAATATCAATGCGCCCAATCACCACGCCGTCATCAATCACCATCCCTTTATAGCCATGAATATCAATTCCTTCCTCTTCTCGCTTAAACGGATCAAATTCATCTTCAACCGCATCAAACAGAGACCCGCTGCGACCTGCGGATGGATTTTTGATTGCGCCCTCAAAAAAGCCCCAATCAATCGACACGCCATTCCAAATGGCGTCCTCATCCATTGCCTTCGCAGTGAGAAACGGATTCGGTGCTGGCGCGTCAAGATAGTCCGCAACCCACTCCTTAAACTGCGGCGTTGCATTGAATTTGTAAATGGAATCAAGCCGAGCAACATTATTCGCGGTAACTGGCTTAGGAGCGATAATCTCTTTAGTTGCAGCGGTTTCATCATTCAATCCCGCAAACAACCAATCAATCAGTTGCGCGGCATCTTCGCCACGCAAATAGGAGCCTCTACTTCCATCCTTAGATGCTTGTTGGTTGCCTTCAGCTCCAACATAGACCATTGCCTTGCCGTCATCACCGAGATTGATGCGCCCAACTAATTCACCATCTTTGAGAACTCTACCAACATAACCGTGAACGTTTGGACTATATGCAGCATCAAAAACAACTGAATCTAAAACACGAGTCACGCTGCGGATACCGCCTAGCAATTCACCAATTGCAGCAGCGCCAGGATCAAGTTCTGCGCCCGCGTGTCCAATTGCTGCTAAATCCGCACTACTCGAATGCGCTGGCTTGCTGCCACCTTTAGACAGCGCCTGACTGACATAACTGTTAGCGCGTGACGCAGCGCGTCCTAACGCATGAAGTGCGCCCTTTGCAGCATCTTTAATCCGCTTGCCGCACCGTAATTCCCAGCGCCCAGTTCGACGATTACGCGGTTGCTGTTTCCAATGGTCACTACTGTCAAATACATCATTTCCATTCTCGTTATAATCATCATCGGCGGTGTTATAAAAATCGTCTTCATCCCATTCTTCTCCATCGTCGTCAACAAATATGGAATCAAAAGTAGCGCCATTGAATACGCCCCATTCAATGCTTGCACCATTCCGAATTGCAGCCTCATCCATTGCCTTTGCTGTGGCAAATAGCGAACGAGATGTTTCATTAACTGAATTCGCAATCCATCTTTTGAATTCCAAAGTCATATGGGCGAAATTATAGGGTAGGGTGAACGCCTTAACTTGACTGCCGTCTGGGTGTAGTAACCAAGGGTAATCGGCTAGAACTTCCAGTGGGACGGCAATTCCTTTTCTTACTGTCTCTTCAACAATCCGGCTATGCAGGCCGCGTAATACCTTGCCGTCACTAATTCTTTTGTTTTTCAAGTCAGTGACATATACCGGCACCCTATCAACTGATGCTGGTAATTTAATATCGCCATATTTCGGAACAACCACTCCTGTATGTGAAATAAGACCAGCAACCGTATCACCTCGCATTATTGCTGCTGTTTTTAGCCATTCCTTTATCGTCATCTGCCAAGGTTCTTTTGGCGCTGATTCAGTAACGGGCGGCGGAGTTGATTCATCTGCTGGCATATCCTCAATCGCTTCCGGCTCCTCACCTTCAATGAAAAGGTTGAAGACCATTCCACTCAGGGCTACACTTGAATCAAGGCGATGCTCGGATGACGGCTCATCTGGGAGAAGGGCGGAACGGTTAAGAGCAGCGGCATCGGCTGTATCCAGTGCCTCCGTAGTCCCACCCATCGCCTTATTCACATCACTCCTGTCAACGCTATAATCATAAAATGCGCTTCCATCTGCACGTTCGTAGATTAGGAAGCGAACAACAATTTCAGCTCCATCAAAAACCACTGGCGTCTTAAGAACGTGGACTTTAATAACGCCACTTTTTGCTGCTGCCTCATGCGGCGTAAGTGGACTGACGGGTGTTGGACTGCCGTCCCCGACAATCGATTTAAGCGCCGCAACGAGCTTTAGTTTTCTCCGATCTGCGCTAAATGACTCAACCTTTTCGCGGGATTTGCGCGGAAACGTCACCCATTTATCGAGCGCACGATTGAATACACCTTTCGGTAATTTTTGAAGGTTGTCTTTGAATTCCTTAATAGCCTTCTCTCGTAAGGCAATTAACCCCTCCGGCGTATCAGGGAATTCACCCAACTCTTTGCCAGTGAGCGTGATTATTTCTGGCGCAGCATCAACGGGTGCTAATTCAGGTGTAATTGCTGGATATTTTAAATTCTTAAACTTAAAGTCTCTAAATGAGGTATATGGAACGATTTCACCATTATCCTTTATAAAGACCAGTGTGTCGGTATTGATCGATCCTGTTGTAACTAATGTACCAAGCGCAGAAATTTTAACGTTCCAGACAGCAACCAAACGATTTGAACTAAATCGTTCAAAGATATTTTCTGGCGGTTCGTTCAATTCGACCTTAACCACAGTTTTGTCGGGCTTTTCTTTAACAACGAAGTGCAAAATGTGTTTCTGTTTACGCCATTCAATCAAGTGAAATCCGCGCCGACTTTGAATTAAGTTAAAGGTACCCTCATCGTAATTAGCAAGTTTACGAATCGGCTGAGTCAGTCGATTCAATTCTGGTTCTTCAACCACTTCCGGCTCCTCACCTTCAATGAATAGGTTGAAGACCATTCCGCTCGGGGCTACACTTGAATCAAGGGCGTGCTCGGATGACGGCTCATCTGGGAGTAGGACGGGCAAGCCGTGGTCAGTGGCATCGACTGAGTCCATCGCTCCGCGACTTCTACCCACGCCCTTTTTATACTCCTCTTGATCCACAGCATGATCGTATGAAAACGTGCCATCGCGCTTTTCGTGAATCACGCATCTTGCCGTGATTTGCTCTCCTTCCAATACGATAAGTGTCTTCAAAATATGAGCCTTTACGACGCCGCGCCGTTTCGCTTTCGGCGTCGAAACCATAGTCAGCGTTTTGCTGCCGCGACGAATTATTTCGTCAAGCATCGGGATCATTTTGAGCTTGCGACGATCCGCGCTGAATGAATTGACCTTGTTAAAGCCTTGCGCATCGAAGAGCACATAAACGCCAAGGTCAGCGTTGAAAATGCCGTCTTTCAGAGGCAACAGTTTATTCTTGTAATGATCCATTGCCTTTTGTCGCATTTCTACCAACCCTTCCGGCGTATCAGGAAACTCGCCTAATTCCTTACCAGTGAGCGTGATTATTTCTGGCGCAATATCATCTGCCATTTCTTTCACTAGCAGCCCGGTCTCGTTATCAGTAACAGATAAAATGACGAGATTGAATTCGGTTCCATCTTGATCTACACTGGATTCCACAGTGAGCAAGTGCGGGGAAGTCGATTCGGGCTTGGTTGTCGGCTCACTGGGCACCCCTGAACCTCGGAACACCTCGTTACGAACAAACCCGTCAAATGACGGGTTTTATTTTTCTACAGAATCTAACGTTGTGTCGGATTTTAAGTGATAAACAAGCGTGTGATCTTCACGCTCGGCAACTTTCAATAATGCTTTAACTGTCACGTCATCACCGCCAAGAGCTGTTTTTCATTATCTTTGTAACCTAATTTTTTCTCGTATCTATTGATCTGTTTTATAAAAGCAATCAGTTCTGACGTCCGTTTATGCGCAATAATGTCGTATTTTTCGAGCTGACGAACAGAAGCAGTAAATTCAGCTTGCGTCATCTGCCAAGATTCTTTTGGTGCTGATTCAGTAATAGGTGGCAGAGTTGGTTCATTTGTATCAGGCGCATTCTCAACCGCCTCCGGTTCCTCACCTTCAATGAATAAATTAAGCACTTCCCTATTGACATTCGCAGCGGAACTATCAAGAATAAATCCATCTTGATGCTCTATTGACGGTTCGATAGAGAGTAGGCGGCAAGGTTCGGACACGGCGCTTCGGCTGTGTGTACACCCCCGATTTCCACCCATCAAGAATAATAGGCTTGCTTCGGTAAGCCTATTTGTTTGTGCGCTATAGGAAACAACACCGCGCATGAAAATACTGTGATCGTAGTGATGAGCGCCTTTATCATCGCGTCCAATAACAAAGCGCAACTTGTTAACTAGGATAACTAAATCTGTGACATCTCAACAACGTTTACAAACTGGTCTGGCACAGGGATTGATTCAATTCGATGCCGAGCAGAAAAACATCAATTATCGCAGTTGTAATAAAAAATATCGCTATTCTGATCCAGAGGAAAAAGTTCGCGCTCAGGTGTATCTCAAATTGATTCTGCATTATGGCTATGCGCCAGAAAGAATTGATTTAGAAGTGAAGGTGCCACATCGTACGCCAAATAATATCGCAGATATTGTGGTGTTCAGTGATGACGGTTTGAAAACACCGCATATCGTGGTTGAATGCAAACAGCCCGACATTTCTGAGGCAGAATTTAAGCAGGCAATTGAACAGGGTTTTGGGAATGCGAACTCGATCAAAGCGCCATTTTTATGGGTAACTTCAGAATTAAAAGAAGATTTTTTTGACGTTGCTAAGTTTCCTTCAATGGAGCGAGAAGCCAATCGGATTGCGGATGTTCCGCACTTCGGCAAAAAAACTGCGAATGATTGGAAATTTACACGCGGCGGTGTGGATGGCATTGAGTTAGAAGTTGTTGAGCAGAATAAATTAACGCAGATTTTCCGCAAAGCGCATGATGCGTTATGGGCGGGTGGCAAACGTAATCCAGCAGAAGCGTTTGATGAATTAAGTAAGCTGATTTTTTGCAAAATTAGCGACGAGCGGGAATTACGCAAAGTTGGCGAACCGTATCAATTCCAAATCTGTACCGGTGAACCGAAAGAAGCGTTATTGACGCGGGTGAAAGCCTTGTATGAAAAAGGGCGCTTGAAAGATGCCGAGGTATTTAAGGATGACATTCGGTTGACGGCAGGTGAATTGCAAACGGTGGTGAGTTATCTCGCGCAGATTCATCTCAATAAAACCGATTTAGATAGCAAAGGTCGGGCGCTTGAGACCTTTATGGGTGATTTCTTTCGGGGTGAATTCGGACAGTATTTTACGCCGCGCCCCATTGTGCAGTTTATTGTCAACAGTTTGCCCTTGCACCATGATCAATTGGTGCTTGATCCAGCTTGCGGCAGCGGTGGTTTTTTATTGCATTTTCTGGATGCCGTGCGCCGTGAAGCTGATGCGCATTATCCACAAGACTCACAAGATCATTATAAACATTGGCATAATTTCGCAGAGCACAAACTATTCGGGATTGAAATCTCGGAGGCGATCGCTCGCACCGCCAAGATGAATATGATTATTCACGATGACGGGCATACGAATGTCGTGGCGTTTGATGGTTTGGCGTTGCCGCCAGTGATTGAAGCCGGCACGAAAAATCATGGTTTTCAAGCCGAGCGTTTTGATTTGATTGCGACCAATCCGCCATTTGGTGCGGATGTCAAAAAAGATGAAAAGGCGTATATGGCGGAATATGAACTCGGTTGTAAAGGTGTCGATTGGATTGAGGCGAAATTAAAAAATATCAATTTGAATTGCACAAATCCGCGTGAGCGCCAAAGTACAGAAATCTTGTTTTTAGAACAATGTCATCGCTGGCTAAAACCCAATGGGATTTTAGCAATGGTGGTTCCTGATGGCATTTTGACTAATTCGAGTTTGCAATATGTGCGCGATTGGATTGAAGAACACTGGCGGATTTTAGCAGTCATTTCGATGCCGCAAACCGCTTTTGCGGCAACCGGCGCGGGAGTAAAAAGTTCGGTGCTGTTTTTGCGTAAGTATCCAGCAACAATGACGGCACAAATTCGCACGATTAAAGCGCAGGTGCAGAATCGGTTATTTGAGCTGCCAGAATACAGCGCGGAAATCACTCGGTTGGAACAGGAAAAGCTGCGGGTCTTAAAATGCGGTGACGCGGAATGCCAACGCATTGAGCAGGATTTAATCGAACATTTGGAAGCACTGCACACTCAGGATATGTTTTTGTCTTCTGAGACGCAGAAAAAAGTTGCGCCAGTGAATAAGATGCGGCGCAAGGATTTGGAGCAGGCAACGAAAGCAGCGCGGAAGAATTATGAGAATAGTGAAGCATTTAAGACTTGGAAGAAAGACATCAGCGATGACTTCAATGAGCAAATTAAGGCGGTGAAGGAAGCGTTACAGGAGACAATGCTGGAGCAGGTGAAAACGCAGTTGCTGGATTATCCAATTTTTATGGCGATTGCTGAAGAGATTGGTTATGACGCGACGGGACGCGCAACGGCACAGAATGAATTAAACACCATCGCGCCAGAATTGAAGCGGTTTATTGAGGCGGTTATTGCGGGGAAAGACGGTTTTTTTCAATTACGCCCTGATTTAGATGAAAACAAAGTTTTTCTTCTGAATTGGGGCGAATTGGATGGGCGGCTGGATGCTTTATCTTATGTTGCTTGGTATTCAATAAAACAAAATGTTGTACAAAAAGCAAAATATAGTTGTCTTGACTTAGTTAAAACCTGTTCTATAACAAGAGGTAGGTTTGGACATAGACCAAGAAATGACCCAAGATTTTATGGTGGAAAATATCCATTTATACAAACAGGCGATATTTCAAAAGTATCTGATAGCAATGACTCTGTTGAGTTTAGTCAAACGCTAAACGAACTTGGATTAAAGACAAGCAAGATTTTTAATCCATCTCAACTTCTCTTTACCATCGCTGCAAATATCGGAGAAACTGCGATATTAGATTATGCAAGCTGCTTTCCTGATAGCATTGTTGCTATAACACCAAAGACGAATAATCTTCAAATTGAATACTTAAATATCTATTTACGGACAATAAAGTTATATGTTGTCCAGTTGGCACCTTACTCTGCGCAAAGGAATCTTAACAATCAGCAATTGGCAAAAATACCAGTTGTAGTTCCTCCACTAGATGTACAACATAAAATTGTGGAGAAGATGAATTTAGTTTACGAGTCAAAAAAACAGAAAGAATCTCGCGCTCAAGCCTTATTAGATAGCATTGACGATTATTTGCTGGGTGAGTTGGGAATTGAGTTGCCATCCGCACCAGAAAATGATTTGAAAGAGCGGATGTTTATGCGGAATTTTTCGAGTTCAATGGGAAATCGGTTTGATCCACTTTTCTATACTTTTAGTTTTCAAAAAATGCTTACTGGTTGCGAAAACGTTGTTAAATTAAATACCGTTATTGATTACATGATAACGGGGTTTGCCGCCGGTCGGCACATGCAAGCATTTGATGATAGTGGCATTATTCAAATTAGACCGACAAACATTAACGAAGAAAGAGAACTCGTTTTTAACAGAAATGTTTACATCAAGGGAGATTTTTATATTGAAAGAAACACAGATTTACTAAAAAGTGGCGAAGTTTTGTTTAACAATACGAATAGTCAAGAATTAGTAGGGAAGTCGGTTGTTTTTGATTTTGATGGACAATTTTTTTGTTCAAATCATATTACACGAGTGAAAACATTGGAGACAAAAATAAACAATTATTTTTTAGCGTCGATCCTCAATTTTTATCAACGCAGTAAAGTATTTTACAATTTGTGTACGAACTGGAATAACCAATCTGGTATCAATGTAAATGTGCTCGCTAAAATCGATATTCCAATCCCCCCGCTCGAAAAACAACAAGAGATCGCCACTAAAATTAAAGCCATTCGCGCCGAGGCGAAACGCTTAAAAGCTGAAGCTGCTGCTGAATTGGACGCCGCTAAACAACGGATAGAACAAATGATTTTAGGCGACGTTGACTCTTGATTGTCGTCACCATCACCGCCGCGCAATTAAATGAAACTGCTCATCGTTGTTGACGATTTCTAAATTCGGATCAAAGCGAAACTCCGGCTCCCACGTCGTCACCTCCAGCGCCGACACATTGAGCACCGGCTCCCGGCGCGGACGCATTTCCGCCGCTTGCGCCGCATTCGATGGCGCAACACTTGGCTTGATGTCCAACCAGCGCGTTTGCAGCGCCGCCATAATTTGCCGCTCCAGCGCCGCCACTGGCGTCAATTCCCGCTCCTCAAAACACAGAAACGGCAACCGCGCCGCCGTGCAAATCTGTTGCAACCGGCGATTGGCACGGCGCTCCCACCAACGTCCCCGCGCTGGCATCACATTGACCGCACCCGCCAACGCAGTGGTTTCCAAGCTACAAATCAGACAATCAAACACCAGCCCGTCCAGCCGCATTTGCGCCCGCTGGCGCTCTCGCCGCGTCAACTGTCCCTGCACCTGAATCACCTCGGCAGCGCGAACGCGCCCATAAATCCGATAATCGCGCCCAAGTGTTTGTTCTAACGCGGTTTTCAACGCCCGCTGCGGTGGAGTCAACAGCGTCTCCGCCGCCAGATATGGAAACCGAATCCGCCGCGATAACAGCCGCTGAATTTGCAGCGCCAGCACCACCAGCATCAGCGCCGTCAACCCCAACAAAAAATACAGATGCGTCATCAGTTAGTGCGCCGGTGCTGCCAACGGCACCTTGTGTTGGTGATACCACGCCCGATCCAATGACCAAATCACCGAATCGACATCTGGCTCTGCCAGCAACAGCGCAATCGCTCGTTGTTCATGCTCCACAAACCGCGCTCGCGCCGCTGCCAACGCCGGATCAGTCGTCGGCTTGTCGCGCAAACTCGGATCAAGCGTCTGTAAAAATGGCTCCAATGGCACCTCATCCGCGTGCGGACTGGTGAGCGTCACGATGCCAGTCACAAAAAGCACGGCGCGAAATTCATACGGATACGTCGCCAACACCGGGTCTTTTTGCAACTGCGCGTTAAATTGCCAAATGCGCGGCGTCCAGCCAAAGCTGCTCCACGTCAGCGACAACACGAGCAGCGCCAGCAGGAACACGGAAATGATGATTGCAGTGCGGGTAATCCGATCCATAAAAATAAGCCACCGAGGGAATTGTGTAGAGCGCGGATGATGCGGAGACTGCGCGGCGTGGCGCAAGTCGCAGCGGCTGTGATTCGTCAGCAAGTGGTCAAACGCATACAATCTCCATCCGATTGAAAACAGTTGGCGGTTGTCAGTTGTCAGTAAAAAGCACGGTTATCACCGACAACTGATAACGCAATCAACAACTGCATCGTGCCTCCCTTAATAAACCACTACATTTAACGATGATCTCGGATGATCCCTGTGCTGCGTAGAGACTCTTGGTTGAACCTGCCTCGCCTGCAATTTCTGCGCTTGCGCCCCTACGGTCAAGCACTCGCCACTCCCGCAGTGCGCGTGTGGCTGGGATTTGCGTGGGTGGTCATCCTGCTCATGGCCAGCATCGAAGGCATCGTGTGGGGCTTAATCAGTGCCTCCATCGTTCCCGAAGACCTCACCTGGCTGCGCCCCATCGCTGGCATCTTCATGTTTATCCTGATGTTTTCAATCATCTGGATCGTCGATGCTTCGCTCGTGATGTCCGAGCGCCCCGTACTTCGCGCCCGGCGCTGGAATCAAACCGCTAATCAAGGCGTGACCGCACTGCTGCGCTGGCTGGTGGGCATCGCGCTGCGCGTGGTGATCGTCGCCGTCTCGCTGTACGTCACCGCGCCATTTCTCGGCAAACTGATTCGCTCCGATGACATCGTCACTTATCACCAGCAGCAAGTTGAACAGTATTTCGCCCAGCGCGACGCCGCGTTGCAAACCCGCATCCGCGCTCGTGCTGACGAACTCGCTGCGTCTTATCAGGGACGGGTTGCGCCGCTGGAAGCCGATGTCGCTCGCATCACGCAGATGCTGGCGCAGGAAACGGCGCGGCGGGCGCAGATGGAGGCGGAATTTGCTCCTGAAATCGCGTTATTGCGGCAGGATTTGGTGGCAATGCGCGAACGGGTTGGCAATGAAGTGATGGGGCGCAACGGTCGTCCCGAAGGTCGCGGCCCGGAAGCGCGGAAGTGGGAAGCCAACGCCAAACAGCTTGCCAGCGTGTTGGCGGATAAACAGGCGGAAGTGGATCAACGTCTCGCCGGTGTGATCACTCAAATCAAGCAGTTAGAAACGCAGTTGCGCGAACGTACCGCCCAACTCGCGCAGTTGCGGCAAGAGCAACACGCTCGTCTGGAAGAAGTCGCCGCCAGCTTGACTGCGCAGCAACCACCAACCAATCCGCCGCGCTTGAGTTTTGCGGCGCGTTCCAAAATTCTCAACGCGCTGCGCCACAGCCCCGATGAATCCGGGGTGCCACATTTTGAAACGGTGGAGGGGTTTTCGCAGGCTGCGCTCGGCGTGTTGTTTTTCTCGCTGCTGGCGCTGAAATTGTTTGAGCCAGCTTCGGTCAGCGCCTATTTCAGCGAAACGTTGCAATTGCAATATCGCAAATATCTGGTTGGTGGTTTGGTGGAGATTCCCGGCTTTGAGCGGTGGGATGATCCCGATCATCGCCTCAATCCAGTTGAATTCGTGCGGCTGTGGCTGCTGTATGAAAAAGACCCGGCGGCGTTTTATGCGGCGCGGCAAGCCTTGCTGGAGGTGCGCGAGCCGCTGTTGAAATATCAAGCTGAACAAGCACTTGAACAACAATTGCTCGCGCTGCGCCAAGACAATCTCAACCAAGAACAGGAATCGAGCGCCCGTCGCCGTGATCTCGAATTGGCGGCGTATGACGAGGAATTGAGCTTGCGCACTGCCCAGCTCAAGGCGCAGCTCGATCACGACACGCAGGCACAATTGGAGCATCGGCGGGCGGAGTTGGCGACCGAATTACACCGGGCGCGGTCGGATTGGGCGCGGCAGCGGGCGTTGGAGGAGGAGCACTTGCGCCAGCAGCGAGAGGCATTTGAACAAACGCAGTTGGCGGCGCAGACCGAGTTGCAAGCGCGGTTGTGTGATCTTGATCGCTTGCGGGAGCAAAGTTTGCACGATGCCCATCAGCGCGATGTGGAGCGGCAGCGGGCGCATGTGCAGGAATTGGTGGAATTGGCGGCGCAACGGCGGCGCGAGGCGTTTCAACAGCGGTTGACGGCGCTGCGGGTGGAGCTGACGCGCTTGCGTGGTGCCGAAACCAAGCAGCGTGTTGACGGTGAGCAGTTGCGTCTGAGCGGACAAAAACTTGCTGAAAATTTGGCGGCGTTGCGGGAGCAGGTCGCTACGCTGGACACGACTGCCGCGACGCAACAGGCGGAGGTGGCGCAGGTGCGGCAGCAGCTCGCGGCTGCCAATCGTGCTGCACATCCTCAAGTTGCTGGTTTTTGGCGTTGGTTTGGGCTGCGGGTGACGACGGGAGCGACGGTGGTGCAGTTGGAGCGGGAAGTGAAAAAGTTGGAACGTACCGCGCAGGTGACGGTGAAACGGCTGGCAAAACAGCGTGAGCTGTTGCGGCGTTTAGAAGTGCGCAAGCTGGCGCAGGATGGCAATGAAGTGGAGGTGCTGGCGCGGCAAGCGGCAACGCAGGCGCGAATCACTTTTTATGAAGATAGTCTTGGTAATTTATTGCAATCGCAATTAGATACAACTGCCAATCTCGCTGTACCACCAGAGTTAAGTGCAGACATCAATCCCGCTGCGCCTGTGAGTTAAAAAAGTTATTGGTTATCGGTTGTCAGTTGTTAGTAAAAAAATTAAAAGCCGATAACTAAAATTTGACGCCAGCTTTGATTATGCGGTAGTCTGATTTCGCCGTCACATTGACGGTCGGGTTTAGCAGCTCGTGGTATTGGCGGACATCTTCCGCGCAACGCGGTTTTTTATGTCTGTCGCATTGATTCCCAGTTTATGGCTAAGACGTGCGGGGAGCCGCGAGGCTCGCCGGTTCCAGTACCCGGTCTGCTAACCCGCACGTCCGCCACCCATTCTTAGCAGGATGAGGTGAGCGGTTTATCCACGATAACTGGATTTTTTTATGCACAACCTCACCACACCAACTATCAAAATCGACGATATTTCGATTCGGCAAGATGCCGATGGACGTTATTGCCTCAACGACTTACACAAGGCCGCTGGTGGGGAAAACAAACATCGTCCATCTTTGTGGCTAGAAAATCAGCAGGTGATTGATTTAGTTGAAGAACTTTCCAAAGCAGGAAATCCTGCTTTGGAACAAAATCAACCAGTTAAGAGCATTCACGGCGGCAACAAACCCGGCACTTACGTCGTGCGAGAACTGGTTTACGCCTACGCGATGTGGATCAGCGCCGCGTTTCACCTGAAGGTCATTCGCACCTTTGATGCCGTGATGACTGGCGGTTATCAAGCACCCGCACCAACATTTGAGCGCATTAACAGCGCAGATGTTGCGGCGCTTGAAGCAATTGTGCAGCGCATTAAATACAACTTTCATTATCAAGACATGGCAGCACACGCGATTTACAGTGGCATTCGGCGCATATATGGCTTGAAACATTCAGTGAATAATTTGCCAACGTGTTATTTTCACGACGTGTTGAATTTACTGGCAGAAGTAGAGCGCGTATCGCGGTTGTTTCAAGGCATGGCGCTCGAGTCAGAAAAACGGTTTTTTCATCGCGTATTGCGTCCGATGCTGCCTTTTAATGAACAAGAATGGCTGCATCATTTAGATAGCGAGTTATCTCAGATTGAAGCCCACCATGAGCGCACATTACATTTAATTACGCGCTATCAACCAATCAATTAGTACCCCGCATTTGCTTTATATTTCCGCTTGGTGTTTATTCTGACAACTGAAAACGGTTTCAGTTGTCAGTAAAAAATAGCGTTCTCGCTGAAAACTGACAACTAAAATTTGACGCCAGCGCCAATGATGCGATAGTCTGATTTTGCCGTCACTCGACGGTCGAGATTAGCCTCTCGGATACTAAGGAGCGCATAGCGCCAATCATATTTACGAAACAGGTGTTTTTTAAGCCTGTCAATTTCTATGACGGACTAGGCGAGAGATTCGTAAGGCTTGCCGGTTACTCCTCCCCTTTCGCAAATCCTAACAATCGCTAGTGATTGTTAACGAAAGGTGCAGGCTCAGTCCTTCGAGGACTCCGTTGGAAAGGTCAAGAAATGCAACTGTGAACGCCAGCGGTTGCCACTTTCGTCAGGATTTAAGGAACGCAGTAATAGGGTTATATGCTGCGCGTGCTCCTGACATGACAAGCCTTTTCAACTTTGCCGAGGCAAACATTACCCAGCAATGGAGACTGTTCAGAAATGAACACCAATTATGTGTTAGTGCTGGATACGGAGCGGCAACCTTTATCGCCGTGCCATCCAGCGCGGGCGCGGGAACTACTGAACGACGGTAAAGCAGCAATTTTGCGGCGGTATCCCTTCACTATCGTTCTGAAAAGAGCGGTCGCAGATGCACATCCAGAACTTTGTCAGCTCAAGATTGATCCCGGCAGCAAAACCACTGGGATTGCGCTGATTCAGGGTGAAAAGGTGATTTTTGGTGCAGAAATTGAGCATCGTGGTGCAGCAATTCGCAAAAAACTTGCCGACCGCGCAGCCAGACGGCGCGGGCGGCGCAAACGCCTGCGTTATCGCCAACCCAACTATCGCACCCGGGCGCAGATCAATAACGCCAAGCGCACTTATGCGCAGAAACGGGAACAAGGCTGGCTTCCGCCATCTATTCAGCATCGCGTTGAAACCACGCTGACGTGGGTGCGGCGTTTGCGGCGTTGCGCTCCAATCGGCGCAATCAGTTTGGAATTGGTGCGCTTTGATTTGCAGCAAATACAGAACCCAGAAATTTCTGGTTTGGAATATCAGCAGGGTGAATTAGCGGGCTATGAAGTTCGGGAATATCTGCTCGAAAAATGGGGCAGGAAATGCGCCTATTGCGGCAAAGAAAATGTTCCATTCCAGATTGATCATATTGAGCCAAAAAGTAAAGGCGGCTCGAATCGTATCTCAAATTTGACGTTGGCCTGCGCGAAGTGCAATCAGATGAAGGGCAACCGCCCAGTCACGGAATTTCTCGCCAAGAAGCCAGATTTACTCAAATGTATTCAAGCGCAAGCCAAAGCGCCGTTGAAAGATGCGGCAGCGGTTAATTCCAGCCGCTGGGCGCTCTATCGCGTTTTAACAGCAACTGGTTTACCGGTTGAAGTCGCTTCTGGCGGACGCACCAAATTCAACCGAAAACAACTCGGTTGGGATAAAACACATTGGTTAGATGCAGCTGCCGTCGGGTTAGTTGTAGCTCTCAGGTTGGCAACCGAACGACCTTTATCAGTGATTTGTAAAGGACAAGGTGGGCGACAAAAAGGCGTGTTTGACAAATACGGTCAGCCCAAACGCAATCAGCGCGGCATCGCGCAGATTCGCCCACTGAAACCCGTTCACGGTTGGAAAACGGGCGACTTGGCGCAATTTGATGGTCAAATTTATCGCATCACGCCGCGTCAGAGTGGAAGTTTCGCGTTATCGACTCAAGGGCAAAAGCCATTCAGTCGTCCGCGTCAACGACTCCAGCGCGTCCAACGTGCTGATGGATATTTTTATGCGTGAACAAACGACAGCGATTGAAAACAAATGTGAGTAAAACAGATTCAGTTGGGCACCCGCACCAACATTTGAGCGCATTAACAGCGCAGATATTGCGTCCGATGCTGCCTTTTAATGAACAAGAATGGCTGCATCATTTAGATAGCGAGTTATCTCAGATTGAAGCCCACCATGAGCGCACATTACATTTAATTACGCGCTATCAACCAATCAATTAGTACCCCGCATTTGCTTTATAATTCTGTCCGGTTTTTATTCTGACAACTGAAAACGGTTTCAGTTGTCAGTAAAAACAGCGTTCTCAATAAAAACTAGGAGTTACGCAGTTGAAAGTTAAGTTGTTGATTTTTACGGAAGTGCTATTGTGCAGCGCACAAACTTACTTCAATAAAATCAAACATTTAGAAATCCAACTGCGTAACTCCTAACAACAAGGATTGAAACTCGGACAGCAATAGGAAGTTTAGTGGGCGCCAGCACAGTTGCAACGCTAAATCCATTACAACAAGGATTGAAACCGTGTGGGCTGGTATCCTCGGCGGCGTGGGCTGGGTGCTGCGCAAATAGCGCCAGCGCCCACCTGATCATCAAATTGCTCAATAAAAAACAATAACTTGTGATTGAACAGGAACGGAACAGTAATGAGTGAAAGTATGACAACCAGCGAGTGCGGCCAGAATTCTCCGGGACAACGCACGGTTTACAGTTTGTGCGGCATGTGCGCCGTACGTTGCCCCCTCGCCGTCACGGTGAAAGATGGCGCAGTTGCTTGGATTCAAGGCAATCCCAACGATCCGGCGCTCGGTGCCAGCTTGTGCGCCAAAGGCGGCGCGGGGCAGTCATTCCAACAAGATGACGAGCGTCCGCACTCGCCACTGATTCGCACCGGCGCTCGTGGCGCGGGGCAATGGCGACGCGCATCTTGGGATGAGGCGCTCACCTACATCGCCGACAAGGTGCAGGAGACCATCGCCGAATTCGGCACTCGCGGCATCGCGCTGTCTGATCGCGGCGGCCCATTCACCGATTTAACCCGCACCTTCACGCAGGCGCTCGGCTCGCCCAATTACGTCAATCACGACGCCTCCTGCGCCAGCAATGTTTACAACGCCGCTCGCTCACTGTTTGGCTTTCCGCATTCGCGGCTGGTGCTTGATCTCAAACGCGCCAAACATCTCGTCCTTTACGGACGCAACATCGCTGAATCGCTGATGGTCAAAGAAGCCAAGAGCTTCATGGCCGCCGTCGCCAACGGCTTGCAAGTGACCTACATCGACCCTCGCGCCACTATCACCGCCAGCAAAGCCAGCCGTTATTGGCAAATCCGCCCCAACAGCGACTACGCCCTGAATTTGGCGCTGATTCACGAAATTTTGCGCCTTGAGCTGTACGACAAGGAATTCGTCGCTCGTCATGTGACGGGATTGGAAGAATTACGCGCCGCCGTCGCCACCACCACTCCCGACTGGCAAGTCGAACACACCGGCATCTCCGCCGAAGCCGTGCGCGAGTTGGTGCAGGACATCGCTGCTGCTGCGCCGCAGGTGATTTTTCATCCCGGCTGGATGACCGCTCGCCATAAACAATCGTTTTACGTCAGCCGCAGTGCGCTGATTCTCAACGTGTTAATGGGCAATCTGGAAGTGCCGGGTGGACTGCTGCTCGCCAAAACGCCCGAACAGTGCGGACGCGCCAGCCTCAAACGTCTGCAAGATCGCTGCGAGAAAGTCAGCACTCCGCGAGCAGATGGCGCAGGTGACGTGCATCCGAGTTGGGACCCGGCGATTGGCGTGCTGCATCAGCTTTATGCGGCAATGGAGACCGCGCAGCCTTACGGCATCGGCGCGTATTTCATTTATCGCCACGATCCGCTCACCGCGATGCCTGATGCGGAAGCGATCAAACGGGCGTTTGACCATCTCAAGCTGATCGTCGCCATTGATGTCCGCTATTCCGAAACGGCGTGGTATGCCGACGTGATTTTGCCAGAATCGACCTTTTTGGAACGCGCCAACATCTTGGGGCAAGTGCAGGGCGCAGTGCCCAGCCTGATCATGCGCGATCAAGCCGTTACGCCGCGTTTTGACAGTCGTCCGGCGTGGTGGATTTTCCGCGAGATATTGCGGCGGCTCGGGCGCGGCGCGGCGCTGGATTTCGAGCGCATTGAAGACATTTGGGATTATCAACTCGAAGGCGTGGGCGTCACGGTCGCGGAAATGCGCTCACAAGGCGTCGTCACCTTGGCGGATGCGCCGCAGTTGACGCCCCGCGATCAACTCACATTTCCCACGCCGTCAGGAAAAATTGAGCTGACCAGCGCCCTGCTGACGCAGGCGGGTTTGCCGAGTGTGCCGCCATATAGCGCCAAAACTGCGCCCAGCGGCGCGGACTTTTATCTGCTTTTTGGGCGAGCGGCGACGCTCACGCACGGGCAATCGCTCAACAATCCGCTCTTAAATGAAATCGCGCCGGCGCAGGAACTGTGGATTCATCCCGACCGCGCTGCGGCGCTCGGCATTGCTGACCGGGCGCTGGTGGAGATCAACGGCGGCGGTGCTTACAGCGGTCAACTTCGCGCCAAGGTGACGCCTTGGATTCATCCCGAAACGGTGTTCATGCTGCATGGCTACGGCGCGACGGTGCCGGCTGCGACCCGCGCCGTTGGCTTCGGAGTCGCGGATCAGCGCCTGCAACACGGCAAATTGTATGAATTCGATCCGGCTGGCGGCGGCTGCGCTCTGACGGAAACCATCGTCCACGTCCGCCCGGTGGCGGCAGCAGGAGGTGCGGCATGAGCAGTTACAGCCTGCGTCACGACGAAGCCAATTGCATCGGCTGCCAAGCCTGCGAGGTGCATTGCAAAGCCAATAAAGGACTCGGTGCGGGACCTGCGCCGTGCAAAATCATCAGCAGCGGCTTGGTCGCAGTCGAGGGTTTGCCGCGCATTCGGTTTGTGTTTCTGCCTTGTTTTCACTGCGAAGAGGCGTGGTGTCTCCACGCCTGTCCCACCGGCGCGATGCAACGGCGCGAAGCCGACGGCATCGTGTTTGTGGAGGCGAGCCTGTGCGTCGGCTGCAAAAGCTGCATCGTCGCCTGTCCGTGGGGCACGCCGCAGTGGGACCCGGTCACGCGCAAAGTGGTCAAGTGCGATTACTGCATGGATCGACTGGATGCGGGTTTACAACCGGCTTGCGTCACCAAATGCGTGACCGGCTGCCTCTCGTTTGGTGAGACCACCGCGCTGCCTGATCCGCGCCGCGAGCGTTATGCCCATCAGTTGCTGGCGCAACCAGCGCCCGCTGCCGCCAGCGGAGACCAGCCATGAGCAGCGCGACAATCCCCCCAACCTCCCTTTTTCAAAGGGGGGCTTTGGAGCTGCCGACATGGCTTGCTGCTGCGAGTACGGCGGCGGTGGCTCCGCTCACGACGTTGGCGGCCACGCTGCCCGGCTTCACTGCGGCGCAGCAGTTATCACCATTGCAACGGGTGCAGCGGCTGCAAGACGCCGGTCTGCTGGATTGTGGCGGCAGCGGTAATCCGCTCGCACCGCACTGGCAGCAGATCGTGCGCAGTCAGGCGGCGGCGGTGCAGTTGGTGATTGATGCGACTGATTTAGACCCCAACGCTGGCGCGACGGCGACGCTGTTGGCGCAGGCACCGTGGCTGCTGCTGGACGGCCTGTTGATTGCGGCGGGACTGCGCGGCAGTCAGCAGGTGGTGCTGTGGCTGCCACCAGAATTGAGTGGACAGGAGATCGTGCTGCTCAACGCGCTGGATGCGCTGGTGCGGCGATTTGGTGCCGAACTGCCGCCGTTCCAGATCACGGTGCAGCGCCAGCCGCTGCCCAATTGCGCCAGCGCGGAGGCAAGCACGGCGACGCAGTTGGTGCAGCGAGTTGAAACGTGGTGTCAGATCGCGCTGCTGTTTGCGACTGGCGCGGTGTCATCCTGCCGGTTGTTGACGCTGCGCAGCGGCGGGCAACAGCCCGGCGTGGTGGCGCTCAAGCTGCATGTCAGCCTGCGCGAACAAGTGGCGACTTGGGGCGGGATGGCGGCTGCTGGCGCGGATGCGATTCTGCAATTTGACGCGGGTTTGGGTGGACTGTTGCCACTCACGGCCGCAGACATCCGCTGTGAACCGTTGCATTTTGCGGAAGCGGGCATCGCTCCAGCGCCAGCGACAATCACGGTGCTGGCAGATGGCGGCTGTGTCGTGCAGCACACGCGGCAGGCGTTATATCGCCATTGGGAAATTGCGGAGACGGCGAGCGCGACGGAGCGCGGTTTACTCGCTCGCGCCGTGCGACTGACGACGGAACTCACGCTCGGACGCGGGGAGCTGGCGCACTTGCGGGCACTGGAGGCGTTGACGCTGGAATTGACGACGGCGGGATTGGCGGCGGCGGCGGCGACTTTGGGCAGTGCGCTGCGCTATTTTCGCCCGCAGTGGGAAACACACGCTCGCGGTGAGCGTTGTCCCGCTGGCGTGTGTGTGACGATTGACGCAGCGCCCTGTCATCGCACCTGTCCGGCACATATCGACATTCCTAGCTTCATGGCGCATCTGGGACGCGGTGAGCATCGCGCCGCGATTGCGGTAATTCGACAGGACAATCCGCTGCCGCTGGTGTGCGGGTTGGTGTGTCCAGCGCCGTGTGAAACGGCCTGTTTGCGCGGCAGTCACGATGGCGCGGTGTTGATTCGACCGATGAAGACGCGAGCGGCCGAGCTGTGTTTGGAAGAAGGCGGTTATCCGCATCCCGAGCTGGCACCGGCGACGGGCAAGCGCGTGGGCATCATCGGCTCAGGTCCAGCCGGTTTGACGGCGGCGTATTACCTGCGGTTGCAAGGTCACGCGGTGGAGATCGTTGAGGCGCAGGCTGAGGCGGGTGGGATGTTGCGCTATGGCATTCCGGCCTACCGGCTGCCAGCGGAGTTGCTGGAGCAGGAATTGGAGCAAATCCGCACGCTCGGCGTGACGATTCACACCAATGCCAAGGTGGAACAACTCGCGGCTTTTCGGGCGAACTATGACGCGGTGTTCATCGCGCTCGGGACGCAGAAATCGCGCCTGATTCCGCTTGATGGCGGGGATGGTCCCAACGTGCTCGGTGGCATTGATTTTCTGCGCGAGGTACGCAGTGCCAACGGTGCAGCGGTGCGAGTGGGACCGCGAGTGGTGGTGATTGGTGGTGGCAATGTCGCAGTCGATGTGGCGCTGACTGCGCTGCGGCAGGGTGCCACGCACGTTGACATGGTGGCGCTGGAACGGCGGCAGGAGTTGCCAGCCAGTCACCATGAAATTGAGGCGGCGGTGGCGCAGGGCGTGCAGTTATATCCGAGTTGGGGGCCGCTGCGCGTTGAGGCGGATGGGACGGCGGTCTTTCAATTCTGCCTGCGGGTGAAGGATGACGAGGGCAGGTTTGCACCCAGTTTTGATGCCGAGCGGCTGCTGCGACTGCCGGCTGATCAGGTGATTTTGGCGGTCGGGCAGGGTACGGATGTGGCGCTGTTAGATGGCAGCGGCGTGGAGACGGTGCGCGGGTTCATCGTCGCTGATCCGGTGACGCAGATGACCAGTGTGCCGGGCGTGTTTACGGGTGGCGATGCGCATTTAGGACCACGCACAGCGGTGGAGGCGATCCGCTCCGGCAAGCTGGCAGCAGCGGCGATGGATGCGTGGCTGCGCGAGCTGCCGCTGGATCGGCGTGGTGCCGCGCCGCAGCGCCGGGCGCAGGTGGTGCCGTTGCCGGTGGCGGCAGTTGACCGCAGTCAGTCGCCGCGTCAGTTGGTGCCAGAAAAGCCGGTTGAGGCGGTGCTGGGCGAGGGGAATTATGTGCGGATTGAGGAAGGGTTGACGGCGGCGATGAGTCTGGTGGAAGCGCAGCGGTGTCTGCGTTGCGATGTTTGCATTGGCTGCGGGCTGTGCGTGGCGGCGTGTAGTGAGATGGGAGTAGAGGCGCTGCGAATGGCGACCACAGCGGCGAATCGCTTGGTGTATCTCGATTTCACCCGTCCGGCGACGCTGTGCATTGGCTGTGGAGCTTGCACCCAAGTTTGTCCAACTGGCGCGATTCGGCTTGAAGATGGCGACGGAATGCGGCGCACCGTCATCACGGGTACGGTGGTACGCGAGCAGCCGTTGTTGACCTGTTCTGCCTGCGGGGTGCCGACGCAAACTGCGGCACAGCGGGACTTGATTCGCGCCCATTTGCCACCGCATTTGGCGACTGCGCTGGCGCGGGAATTGTGCCCAAGCTGTGCGCGGGAACGGGCAGAGCGACCGCTGGCGTTGGTGCGATAGTTGGCAGTCGTGCCCCGCGCTGGCCGCATTCAATTTTTGACGTTGGGCTGTCGGCTCAATGAGGCGGAAATTGAGGAGTGGGCGGATGCCTGCTGGCGTCACGGTTGGGAGCTGGTCGCGGCTGACGCTCCGGCGGACATCATCGTGTTTAACACTTGCGCGGTGACTGCGGCGGCCGTGCGCAAATCGCGCCAGCTCGTGCGCCGTCAGCATCGCCTTCATCCGCTGGCGCAATTGGTGGTCAGCGGTTGTTGGGCGACGTTGGAACCGGCGGCGGTGGCGCAAGAGCCGGGCGTGACGCAGATCGTTGTGAATCAAGAGAAAGATCAATTCGTTGCCAAGGTGCTGACTGGCGCTGGTGCGATTGCCAGCACTGACTTCGCGCTGACAACGGGCAACCAGTCGCTGGTGCTGCGCCAGCGCCAGCGTGCGTTTATCAAGGTGCAAGATGGCTGTCGTTATCAATGCAGTTTTTGCATTACTACCCAAGCGCGGGGGGCGGAGCGCAGTCGGTCGGTCACTGAGGTGATCGCAGCGATTCGGCGCTGGGAGGAGGCGGGCATTCAAGAAGTGGTGTTGACTGGGGTTCATCTCGGCGGGTATCGCAGCGCCTGCGGTGCTGATCTCACCGCGTTGGTGGCGCAGATTTTGGCGGCAACGACGGTGCCGCGAGTGCGGTTGGGTTCGTTGGAACCTTGGGGCGTGACGGATGCGTTTTGGGCGTTATTTGCCAATCCGCGCCTGATGCCACATCTGCATGTGCCGTTGCAAAGTGGGTCTGATGCGGTGCTGCGGCGGATGGCGCGGCGCTGTAAAACTGCTGATTTTGCGCAATTGGTCGCTCGCGGACGGACGCTGGTGCCGGAGTTGAATGTGACGACTGATGTGATCGTTGGTTTTCCGGGCGAGACTGCGAGCGATTGGCAGCAGACGCTGACTGTTGCGGAAGCGATGGCGTTTGGGCAGATGCACATTTTCAGTTATTCGCCCCGCGCCGGGACTGTGGCGGCGACGTTGCCAGATGCGGTGGCGGAGACGGTTAAACAGCAGCGCAGCGCGGAATTGCAGGTGCTGGCGCGGCGGTTGACGCGGCAAATGCTCGAAGCGCAGTGCGGAAAACAGGTGATGGTGTTGTGTGAAGGGGATGAAGGTGAGGCGGCGCTGCGGTTTGGTTACACGCCCAACTATTTGCCGGTGCAAATCATTGGTGCTGGCGTGGTGGGAGCGCAGCGGTTGCGCTCGGTGAGGCTGACGGGTTTAACGGCGGATGGGGAAAATTTAATTGGACGTTGCTTATGTTAGGCGTGACGCGGTTGCAAAAAGTTGTCAGTCAATTGAGTTGTCGGTTGTCAGTAAAACCGCTGGCAACGACTGCCCATTACCACTGACAGGTTGATTCATCTTTTATGTTCACCGGCATTATTCAGGCCACAGGCCACCTCCAGCACTCCCAACCGCGCAGCGGCGATGTGCGCCTGACCGTTCACACCGGCAGCCTGCCGCTCGCAGGCGTTGCGCTCGGCGACAGCATCGCCGTCAACGGCGTGTGTCTCACCGCAGTCGCGCTGGGGCAGCAGAATTTCACCGCCGATGTCTCGCGTGAAACGCTTGCGCTCACGACGCTCGGCAGCCTCAGCATTGGCAATCGCGTCAATTTGGAACCCGCATTGACGTTGGCGACGCCGCTCGGTGGGCATCTCGTCAGCGGTCATGTGGACGGGGTGGGCACGGTGCGCGAGCGCCACGCCGATGCGCGGTCGTGGCGGCTGCGGATTGAAGCGCCAGCAGAATTGGCGCGTTACATCGCGCCCAAAGGGTCGATTTGCGTGGATGGCACCAGCTTGACCGTCAATCAGGTGGATGGCGCGGCGTTTGAATTGAACATCGTCCCGCACACCGCCGCCCATACCATCATTGGCGCGTATCAGGTTGGCACTCGCGTTAATCTCGAAGTGGATTTAATTGCGCGGTATTTAGAGCGGTTATTGTTGGGCGAGCAAGCCGCTGTGTCGGCAATGCCGTCGGCGCTGACCCGCGAATTTTTACAGCAACATGGTTTCAAATAGTGCGCAGCAGATGATGAAAATTGTCTAGCCGCACCGCCGCAATTGCGCCCGTCGCCACCGCCGCCCGAATCGCGCAATCTGGCTCTTGATCGTGACGACAATCGGCAAAGCGGCATTGCCCCAGATACGGGCGAAAATCGCGGAAACCCGCTTGCAATTCTGACCGCGCCAGCGTCCCGAGCCGGAAACTGCGCACTCCGGGCGAATCAATCAACGCCCCGCCGCCTGCCAACTGATAACAGGTCGTCGCTGATGTCGTGTGGCGACCCAAGCCAGTTGCCTGTGACAAGCGTCCGATTTGAATCTCCCGATCTGGCAGCAACGTCTTGATTAACGACGATTTACCGACGCCAGATTGCCCCACCAACACGCTCACTTGATCTGCCAATGCGGTGCGCAATGCCGCCAAACTCGCCACTGCGTGGACGCTCGTCCAAAAGGTGCGATAACCCAACGCTGGATAATGTGCAAACCGCTGTTGAAACGCAGCGGGATCGGTGAGCACGTCCATCTTGTTGCCGACGATGAGTGCCTCCACGCCAATCCGCTCGGCGGCAACCAGATATTGATCAATGAGATAGCCGCTCGGCTCCGGTTCTGGTGCCAGCAAAATCACCAATTGGGTGAGATTCGCTGCCAGCGCCTTGGGTTGATTGTTGAAATCGGGGCGGCTCAATTCCGTGCGGCGCGGTTGCAACGCCGTGACCACGCCCTGCCCGTCGGCGATGCGCTGCCAAATCACTTCATCGCCGCACACTGGCTGCCCAACATTGCTGCGCACCAGACAATGCACGAGCTGACCGGCGCTGGTTTCCACCGCCAAATTTGCGCCATATCGCACCATCACGCGCCCGGCTTCGGGTGCTCCGCTGGCGGTCAATTCCGGCTCCAAATCAGAATCCGCTGTGAATCGCTGTTGCCGCCGCGTTTGAATGGCGCGGATGCGGTCGATTTGACGTTCAGATAAACGGCGTTTGGTCATTATTGAACGGAGAATTCCTTGATTAAAAAGTCGTAGGTTGGGTTGCCGCTGTTGGCAACCCAACCAATTACGCCAACATGACTGCGATTGAATTGCACAGCGAGGTGGTTTTTTCATGCGTTGCAGTTGGGTTGACTGCGTCAACCCAACCTACGATTGCTCAAAAGTTATAACAAACTCTTACAGCTTCCTTTTTGACATTTTACTAATACGCTATCTGCACCCACACACGGTACTTTATGAATCTCGCCATCTTTGCGCGATTCCACTAAATCCGTGCCCTTGCTGCTCACTTTGCAGCCGCGTTCACGGGCAAATTTTTCTGCCGATGCTGCAAAACTCACTGATGACTTAACCACCGTCGGCGCTGGCAAACGCGGCTTGGGCAATTCCACCATGCTGTTATTCGGTTTGGCGGGTGGTTTTGGCGTCGAACGCGCTACCTCAACCACCGGCGCAGCTTTTGGTGCAGTTTTCACCGGCGTCTTCGGCGGCGTCACCGCTACCGGTTTGCCAGTCGTCACCGGCGCAGCTTTGGCTGCAACTGGTTTCGTCGCCGCAGCTTTCGCCACAACTGGTGGCACCACTTTGGGCGCAGTCACAACGGGCTTGGCAACTGGCGCTTTCACCACCGGCGGCTGCGGTTTAGCTGGCACAACTGCTGCCACCTTCGGCGTCGGACTGACGGCGGCAGATAACGGCGGACGCGCCACCGGCGTCATATCATCCGCATCACCAGCATCGTCAGCCGCTGGATCAGGCTCTTGCGCTGGCGGCGCTGGTTTCACAGGAGCTGGCGCTGGCGAACGAATGGTTTGAGTTTGAATCGGCACAGAATCTTTGCTCCACGCATCCTTCCAACCGTCAACTGGAGGCGTTGCTCGCGCCACCCGTCCCTGCTGTTCACCCCACACTTCACGCAGCGCCGCCAATGATTCCGTGAGCGGATCACGCAATACCTCGGTGTAATCGGTGCGAGCGGCTGGTTTTTTCGGCGCAGGCGACGGCGTCACCACTTCCGCTTGTGTCGCTACCACTACCCCGTTGCCCTCCTCAACAAAATACGATGTCACCTCCAACACCGTGCCCGTCGCAATTTTGGCTGGCTTGACACCCAACGTTGCCGACACCTTCGCATCCAACGGGCGCTGCGCCACCATGCGATCCGCTGCCGAGCGCCCAATGCTCCAACCTTTGCTCCGCGCCGCCCCCATCGCTAACGCCTTCACCTCAGCCCGCTCGGCACCGGATAACGTGATCTGCGGAAACTGCTCCAAATCCGGCAGCGCCGCTAACCCATTCGGGTCTTGATCTCGCGTCGCATTGCCCGCGCACCCACCGAGCAACACCGCCACCATTGCCAAACCATTCAGCGCCGTCATCACACGCACATTCACCACTCGTTCCTCATCTTGATCTCATAACACAGCGCCGCTGTGAGCCAGTTGCGCCAGAAAAAACCTGCAATTGCGGCATGTTAGCACAGCCAAGCGGCGCTACTTTAGCACCGGCAGCAGCACGGTGATTGCTCACCACCGACATGAACACCTTGAGACTGCGGACAACCTTCTCTACAATGCCGCGCTTCACTCGCCGATGTAGCTCAGTTGGTAGAGCAACGCATTCGTAATGCGTAGGTCGCCGGTTCGAATCCGGCCATCGGCTCAAGTTTTTACACAAAAAGCGGTTATGGTTTATTGCCATGACCGCTTTTTTTGTGCTTTTTTAATGTGTTTTCCTGCTATCAAAGCCGAGGTTTTTGCAATGGCTGACTCCACCACCTCCTTTTGGAAATCCACTGCGTTATCACTGCTGCTCGCCTTGGTGGGCGTGTATGTTTTATATGATTGGTATGACGGCACCTTGCAGGAACGTTTGGCGCACAAGGAAACTTACATCGCCCAAACCGTCTCCTGGATCAAAGCTGGCGAAACCCGCACCTTGCAGCCCGAAGATGGTCAGGACGCCATCCGCTCGGCAATTTTGACCCTCGAAGGACGCTATCGTCAGACACAAGCTGAATTAAAACAACAGCTTGATGCCGTCACTGCCACCAAAACGAACTTGGAGCGCCAGCTGGCTGCGCTTAAAACTGAATCTGCCAGCGATTTGGCGGCAGTGCAGGAACAACTCGCGCAGGCGCAGGGCAGCTTGGAACGTCTCAACATCGCTCGCACCGAATTGGAAGCGATGTATCGAGAAGCCAAAGCGCAGGCAGTGGACGCCAAATTGAGCCTCGATCAATTGCGCCAAACCATCGTCGATACCACCGCCGAACATCAATCCCGCATCACCGAGCTGGAACATCATCTCAACGAACGGGTGACGCTGGCGCGAACCACGCCGCTAGACAGCGAGATGTTGCGCCTCGCGCAGGCCGCCGGCATCTTGCCGCCGAATGAAGCCGTCGCCGCCGATCAACAAGCGTTGACCGATCAACTGGCGGAAGTGCAACTGCGACTGGAGACGGTGCAAACCGAGCTGGATACCGCTCGCACCGACACGCTGACTGCGCAAAATCAACGCACTGAATTGGAACAACAATTGGCGCAGGCGCAAGCTGATGCAGCACGCGCCCAAACGCAGATTGCTGAAGATGTGGCGACTGCGAAAACCGCTGCGGCGGAAGCGCAGGTGCAGATTTTTGAACTGCAACAGCAACTTGCTGATGCACAAGCTGCGTTGACGCAGGCACAAGCGCAAGTGGCGACCGCGAGCGATGAACTGGCTGAGAACGAGCGCCAACGCTTGCGGCAGCAGGCGATCTTTGATGAACAAGCGCAACAATTGGCTGCGCTCCGACAAGAGATCGCTGCTGTGCCGCAGGAACGTGAACAAGTGCTGCAAAAACATCAGGATGAATTGCAGGCGTTGACGGCGACGTTGGAGGCGACGCAGCAGAAATTGGCTGCCGTTGAGCGTGATTTACAAGCCGCTCAAGCTGCTGCCTCGGCTGCGCCAGCTTCGGAAGCAACGGCAACGGTCGCTGCACCTGCGGAATCAACTGCGATGTCGGCGCAATTGGCCGCGTTGACTGCCGAGCGGGATCAAGCAGTGGCGACTGCGCAAACCGTGCGCAGCGAGGCGGAACAAGCTGTCAACAAGGTGCGGGCGCTATATGCCGGCTTTGCTGCACTCGGCGCGACCTATACGCCACGCGGGTTGTTGCTGCGTTTGAAAGAAGACGAGCTGCGGTTTCCCGCTGGACGCGCCACCTTGCCCGCTGGTGAATTGCCGACGCTGGCGCAATTGGCGACGTTGTTGTTGGAACAGCCGACGTTGACGGCGCGAATTGAAGGTCACACTGATCGCAGCGGCGGTGAGGATTTGAATAAAACCTTGTCGCTGCAACGCGCTGAGGCGGTAAAACAAGCGTTGCTGGCGCGGGGCGTGGCGGCAGAACGGGTGACGACGGAAGGCATCGGCGCGGCGCGACCGATTGCGGATAACGCCAACGCCACCGGGCGCAGTCAAAATCGGCGCGTTGAGGTGTATGTTTCTGAATAGATAAACATTGTTTCTACAAAAAACCCCGCCAAGATGCGGGGTTTTTTGTGATACAGCGTCATTCCCAATTTAATGCGAATTCAAGCCGCTTTTGCCTGCACTTGTTCAATGTGTAACGGATAAAAACCGCTCTTTTGCGCATCCAAAATCGTCATCTCACCAATACCGTCAGCGGTATAACCGATATTCACATTCCAGTTGATAGATTCATCGCGCACAATTGGCAGAGAAGAAAACTCGATGAACAAAATATCATCATCTTCGTGGTAAATAATCTTCAAAGTCACGTTTCGTTTTTCCATTGCTGCAACGGCATGATTTGTTAATCACATCTTCTTTGCAAATCGCACACTCTCAAATCCTTCGCTCATCGTGCAAATATCATCAGCTTCCGCGCCCGACGCGGGGTTTTTAGATCACGCACTAGCGCGTTGCCGCAATAACTTGACTTGAAACAGCGTGTTACGTTCTTCCTCTTCGAGCGACGATTGAATAAAATGAATGGTGCGGCGATAACGCGGAATAATGTTGTATTTCAAAGCATTGACCCGCTTTTGTGCCTTGCGTTGCTCTTCCAACAGCCGATGCAACGCAATTTCCACCTCCGCGAGCTGCGCCAGCAGCACGGCCGCATCCGCGAGCGTGGAGCGAGCCGTATCAAACCCGACATCGGTGCCGAGCAAACCAGCCGGTTTGAGCGCCAGCCGCTGGCTCGTCACCGCCGGATATTCCACGCCGAGCGCCCGGCGCGGCAGGATGTCCACCGTCAACACCGGCTGGGCACCGAGTGCGGCCTGATGCAGCCCGCGACTGCCGAGCCGCAAATGCGTGATTGCCAGCGCCTGATACGCGACCGCCAGCGCCTGTTCAGCCGCATCGCGCAGGCGACGATATTCGCCGATCCGCTCGTACACCAGCCGCGTGAGCAGCTCGCGTTTCCGCTCCAACAAATCGTGCCCTTCTTCAAGAAATTTCACCTGCTTTTTTAATTTCAGCAGCGTGTTTTTAGTTGGTGGAACTTTAATCAATTGTTGCGCCATTGGTTATCTCGCGTGGTGAAATGAGTGGAATATGATGATATGAAATACGAGCATTCAATCAAGTGTTTTCAGCATGATCAAAATTCAATCCGCCAAACCAAGATCGCACTCCACTTCATCAAGGGTATGGGTTTTACTGCGCCCAGCACGATTATCAATCACGCGCTGTTCTGCAACATATACATTTTCAATTTTATCAAGATGTTTGCGGAGTGCTTCGATCATATAATCGTTTTGAGAGCGCCCAGTCAATTCAGATAACTGTTGCAAACGCTGGCTAATATCATCTGGCAACTGAATCGAGATCGCAGCCATATTAAACCAATCATATTAAACTCCGTGAGTCGTCAAGATAAAAAATTCAACGGTGACTTTCACGTTCCATTAAACAATCTGCGCCGCCCATTTCAAACTCACGACATACCAACGGGCGCTGTAAATAAATACGGCAACGCAAGGTGTCACGATCAAGCGCAGCGCACCAACCATCATTTAAGCGTGCCATTACAATTCCGCCCCATTGATCGCGGGTGGTGAAACGCGACGGGACGCCGGTATTAGTTAAACACAGCACTTCTAAACGACAACAAACGGCGGTGCAATTATCACAAGTGATTGATTGTGTAGTCATTGAGATGCAATGGTTTTTAGAGTGAAACTAAAGATTTGCGCGAGCGCGACCGTTTCATTGTGGGCGCAGTTTCAATCACCAATGGCGTTGTCACTTGTTGATAAAAATTAAATAATAGCGCCACCCGCTCCTGCTCATTTTTTAGCTTGGCGGCAGAATAGGCTTTATCTACCGCCTGATCTAAAACTTGATGCGCTTTTTTCAATTCCAGCGGCATTGCCAAAACATCATATAAATCAGCAAAGGATTGATCGGGAAACTTTGCTCGCGCATCTAATACCGCTTGCGCAGCACTTTCAATGGTTTGGCGCTGTTTCTCCGTTGGCTTATGCGGCCACGGAAAATTGTTATACACAATTCCGGCTGAATAACGGAAATCACTTTTTAAGCGTCCAGCAACCGCACGCATCCAAGCCATGTGCATCGCAGAAGATAACACGCCAAAATGATACAACGTCGCATCGACAAGCATTAAATTTGCATCACCACAAATCACATCACTGTCTACATAACCAATTGGAATATAGGCGCGGTTCTCTGAAGATACGCGGGGAATCAGTAAATAAGGTTTTATAGGTTGGCGGATTTCACCGAATAACGTGGGATATTCAGCAAGAGCTTGAGTTGTAGTGCGGGAACTAGATAATCTAACCTCGCATACTTTATTAACACGCTCTAAAACAGAAGGCATCGCTCGCAATTCATTTGGTTTAATTTTCACTAACCATAAACAATAGCGTTCTCGATTGTTAATAAATTCTTCACTGCCCAAAAACCTTTTAATCCAGTGTATAGCTTTTGGTTCTTTATGTAAAAGTTCTTCTTTTTCTTGTTTTGACAGCAACAAAAAACCGCCGTCGTTAGGCATTGAACCAAACATCATTGGTGGCGCATTAAACAGCGGTTTAGAACGTGTGGTTAAAATCACATCGGGCGCAGCGATTAAATATGGATTGATATTTTTAACTGTTGCAGCCGCTGCAACTTGCCCGTGATTGGAATCAAACAGTTGTTTATTTTCTTTATCATGCAGCGCAAACCCCACAATCACACAATGCACTGCCGCTTGACCTTTCGCTTCATTCGTCCATGAAAAAGTACGATAAGCAAAATGAATCTTCACACCGCGCCGTAATAAATCACCCCACAATACGCCGACCTGCTCGCCCTGCGTGATTGAATTAGTAGCAACAAATGCGGCTTTAATGGCGTGATTATCGTTCATATAATCAGTTGCTTTCCGAAACCATGCCGTCACATAATCTAAATTGCCAACGCCTTTTACATCGCTGAAAATAGCCACCACATCTTGTTTCTGCTGCGCGGTTTGATAATTTTTACCCACAAATGGCGGATTACCTAAAATAAAGTTTAACTGACTGGGCTGAATGAACTCGCGCCAATCCATTTGTAGCGCATTGCCATGACGAATCTGCGGCGTTTGGGTTAAAGGAATGCGCTTGTAATACACGCCCAACACTTTCGACACTTCCATATTCATTTGATGATCGGTCAACCACAGCGCAGTTTGGGCGATGTGGGCGGGAAATTCTTCTACTTCAATCCCATAAAATTGCTGCACAGTACAGCGCACATTAAATTCACCCACACCAATTGCCAACTTTTTGGTGTGGCTAAATAAGCGTGTTAAAACTTCCAGTTCTAATAATCGCAATTCCCGATATGCAACCACTAAAAAGTTGCCGCAGCCGCAAGCGGGATCAAGAAATGTGAATGTTGCCAGCTTTTCCTGAAATTCAAACAGCTTTTGTTTGTGCTTGCCGATTTGCGCTAATTCAGCTTTCAAATCATCTAAAAATAACGGTTTAATCAACTTCAAAATGTTATCTTCACTGGTGTAATGTTCACCAGCAGCGCGGCGCTGTGTTTTACTTTTCACTGCTTGAAACAACGCGCCAAAAATTGCGGGGGAAATATCACACCAATTCAACCGACAACAGAATAATAATTGCTCCCGCATTTCCCGATTAAATGCAGCAGTGTTTAAGCGTTGAGCAAATAACTGTCCATTGATATAAGGAAAAGCGGCGAGTTGTTGATCTAAAGTGATTAAGCGTTGGTGTTCTGGCGTATTCAACACTTGGAATAAATGATCTAGCCACTGCGCTAAATCATGTCCGTCTTCCGCAGTACGGTTGGCAATCAAATCACGAAACTGTCCCACTTCAAAAATAGTAGTAGCATCTGCAAATAAACAAAACACCAAGCGCATCAAATAGCGTTCAACCTCAGCGCCACTATAACCAATCGCTTGCATCGCGTTATGCAGTTTACCCATTGCTTCCGCAGCGCGGATATTGACCGGGTCTTGTTCCTGATAAGCGGTGGTTTTATAACCGGCAATAAACCCAAAAAGATGCACATTTTGATATAACGCGCTTAAAGCAAATTCGTGCTGTGTGGTGGTGTCGAGATCGTATAAACGGAAATGGGAAAAATTGCAAACTAAAATATAACGCGGCAAATCACAGTCTTTTAAGCCTGAAAAATACTCAATCGCTTGTTCATACGCTCGGGTTAAATTTTTACCGCGTGATTTTTGTTCAACTAATAAAACACCTTCCCAAAGTAAATCAATAAAACCGCTGCGCCCATCTGCTTTATTGATCCGCACTTCAAAATTGGCAACGCGCAGCCGCGATACGCCAAACACTGCAAAAAAATCATCAAGAAATGATTTGCCTTCGGCGTTTTCAGCACCTTCGGTTGCCCACTTCTGCGAAAATTGCAGCGCCCGTGCGTTGATTTCATTCCAAGACAGCGGCATAAAATGCTCCGTTAAGGCACTGCGAAAAAAATTATAGATATTTTGCAAAGGCACAGTAGTTATTTTTAACTCATTTTATAAGCCTCACTGCGATGTCCAGCCGTTAATACTAAAACCACGCATTTTTCATCTTGTATCTGACAAATGAGTCGATAGTCACCAACACGATAACGCCACAACCCTTGCAATTGTCCTTGTAATGCTCGCCCATATTGCCTTGGGTCATTTGTAATTGCTAAACGTTCCCGTATAAATTTCTGAATGCGACGACTAACTATGCGATCTAATCTAGCCAGTTGCCGCGCCGCAAGCGGACTAATGGCAACTGTCCAAGTAAGCATCTAATTCATCCAAAGTGAGTGGAGCTGCTCCGGTTGCAATTTCATTTAAGGCTTGTTGTGCCAGCAAACTGTCTTGAATATCTTCAATATAATTTGTCAATGCTTCCTGCACAATACTTTGCGCATTTAATCCTGTTTGTTGCGCAATTTGATATAAACGTTGTTCGGTATCGTGATCAATAATTAACATAATGTCACCTTTATTAACAGAGCAGTCAAAACCCCCCTTTGAAAAAAGGGGGCTGGGAGATTTACGTTATTCGGTTTCCCGATAATACTTGGCTAAATCCGTTTCTTTCATGCGCGTCAAGGTATCGCGGGGGAATTGGCTCATCAATTCCCATGCGAGATTTAATGTGCCTTCAATCGAACGATCTTCAGATTCACCTTGCCCAACAAACTTCGTATCAAACGCATCTGCAAAACTGAGATAACGCCGATCTCGTTCTGATAACTCATCCGCACCAATAATTGATGCCAGATTGCGCGTTTCCTGCGCTCGTGCATAAAGCGCATATAATTGTGCCGCCACTCGCGGATGATCTTCTCGCGTATCATCTTTACCAATGCCGTCTTTCATTAACCGCGATAAACTCGGTGAAATATGCACCGGCGGATAAATGCCTTGATTATGCAATTCCCGCGATAAGACGATCTGCCCTTCCGTGATATAACCCGTGAGATCAGGAATCGGATGGGTAATATCATCCGAAGGCATAGAAACCACCGGCATCATCGTAATTGAACCGTGCCGCTGATGAATACGTCCGCAGCGTTCATAAATCTCGGCTAAATCTGAATATAAATATCCCGGATAACCTTTACGCGCTGGCACATCGCCTTTTGCGGTCGCCACTTCGCGCAAGGCTTCAGCATAATTGGTCATATCCGTTAAAACCACGAGCACATGCCGATCTAAATCATAGGCGAGATATTCGGCTGCGGTTAATGCGGTGCGCGGTAAAGTCAAGCGTTCCACTGGCGGATCATCAGCTAAATTGACAAACATCACCACATTGCGCAGCACTCCAGAACTGGCAAATTCATCGCGGAAAAATTTAGCATCAGCATAAGACACGCCCATTGCTGCAAAAACAACAGAAAAGCTCGAGTCTTGATCAACTAATTTTGCTTGTCGCACAATTTGCGCGGCAAGGCGATTGTGCGGTAAACCAGAACCGGAAAAGATTGGCAATTTTTGCCCGCGTACCAAACTATTCAGACCATCAATTGTTGAAATGCCGGTTTGAATAAATTCACGCGGATATGTCCGCGCTGCGGGATTAATTGCTGCACCACTCACCGGACGACGCAAACTCGATAATACCGGCGGACGTCCATCACGCGGCACGCCTAAACCATTAAACTCGCGCCCTAAAATTTCCGGTGAGAGTGCAATTTCCACCGGCTCATCGAGAAAGCGAATCCAAGTGCTTTCTAAATCAAGATCATCGGTGCCTTCAAAGACAAGGATCAATACTTCATTATCGGCAGCACGAATCACCTGCCCATTACGAAGGTTGCCGGCGTGATCTTCAATTTGAAC
This sequence comes from Thiocystis violascens, assembly GCA_020721065.1. Lineage (GTDB taxonomy): Bacteria > Pseudomonadota > Gammaproteobacteria > Chromatiales > Chromatiaceae > Chromatium > Chromatium violascens_A. The sequence goes on from DYNM01000018.1 coordinate 35,949, forward strand.
GCGGTCGCCAAATGCGACATTAGGTGTATTTTTAACGACTAACAAACCACCACGCGCTTCAGTTGCAGTACGATATTCTTTGATACTCATAGGCTTATCATCAATCTATCAAGACGTTATAGGGAATAGAACTATCGCAATTATGATTGAAGCAAATATAATGCTCAATGGGTTTTTATTGTCACCATTTATCGCTCCCGTTGTCCTAAATTGGCATGAATCACTGCGCCATTGAATACTGGTGCTTCCGCAGCAAATGCAACGGCGGCGGCAATTTCCTCCGGTTCAATTAAGCGTTCAAATGTGGATAATGCTTTAATTCCGGCCAGCGTTTCCGCATTATCGCCAATCACAGCATGTAATTGTGGTGTATTGGTAAAGCCGGGGCAAATCATACAGGTGTGAATGCCGCGTCCAGCACAATCTTGACAGGTAGCACGCATCATTCCGACTAACGCATGTTTTGCAATCACATAACTGGCAACGCCGGGCACAGCTTTTTCCGCTAACGTTGAACCAATATAAATCACACTGGACGTTGGCGGGAGTAGTGGAATCACAATTTGATTGAGTTGATTTGCGGCAATGATGTTTAATTCCAAAACGCTGCGTAAATCGGCGCTGGGCAATTGGTCAATGCGATGCAGGTGCATCACTGCTGCATTGTGAACTAAACAGATTTGCGTGGCAGTGGCTAAGGCGGTGGTGATTGCGGCGTGATGCGTTAATAGCGCGTCGGGCTGCGTTAAATCACAGCTTAAATTAACTGTCGCTACCGGACAATTGCGGCGGGAGATATTCACTACACGCCAACCATTGTTACTAAATTGTTGTGCAATCGCTAATCCAATGCCAGAACTGGCACCAGTGATCATCAATACATTCATGTTAATTTCCAAGAAGACACTGCCCATTGTCCCAAACCAGATGAGACGCCAACTTCAATCTCGCGTAAATCACGATCAATTAAATCAGGATGTGTGCGCAGGCGTGTTAATAATAATGCTGCTAGTTCTTCAATGGTGACGTTGCGCACGGGTAGTAATAACACGTCACGGTTTAGAAAGGGGATTTTTTCAGCGGCAAAGTGTGCGATCAGTTGCGTTGGCTGTTGTTCTAACTGTAAATAGGGTGAATGCTGCGGTAATAGCACGCGCTCGTCTAATTCATCACACAATGTTTTTAACGTTTTTTTTAACAAAATATAATCAAAGGTTAAACCATCACTGCCAACGCTAGTCGTCACGGCAGCGCGAACTTGGAAATTATGCCCGTGTAAATTTTCGCGTTTGGTGGCAGAAAAAATGGTGAAATGACCGGCGCTAAAGTTAAGATAGTCTTTAGTGATTTCGATACGAGTGAGGGGTAGCGACATGACAGAATCCTTGAGTCGTCGGTGATTGAGTTTTCTGTTGATTGAGTTGTCAGTTGTCAGTAAACAACGCTATTGTTACCGTCAACTGACACTATCATTCCTGCTGTAGGCGCACTGCCAATGGCTGCCGCGTAGATAAATGCACTTCACGTTGTGGAAATGCCATCATTAAACCATGCTCTGAAAAACGATCATAAATTGCTTGGTGCAGCTCCGTGACAACATCAATGCGTCCTTCAATGGTATCTAAATAACAGCGTAGAATAAGCATGAGGGCGCTGTCAGCAAAACTGTCAAAACTCACAATCGGTTCTGGTTCCGTTAAGACGCGCTCATGCGCTGCCGCAATCTCTTTTAAGAGTTGTAATGCCAGTCGCGTGTCGCTGCCATATTCAAGTCCAATCGGAATGCTGATGCGGTTTTGTTGGTCAGTCAGCGTCCAGTTTAATAAACGTTCGGTTAAAAATTCTTTATTCGGTACTAACAGTTCTTGGCGATCCCAGTTGCGAATGGTGGTGGCGCGGATTTGGATGTTTGTCACTACGCCTGATGTATCACCAATCGTGACAATATCGCCAACCCGCACGGGACGTTCAAATAAAATAATCAAGCCACTAATAAAGTTGGCGACGATTTCTTGTAAACCAAAGCCAATTCCTACGCTCAATGCTGCGGCCAGCCATTGCACTTGTGACCAACTAAATCCCATTGCGCTAAACGCAAAGATGAAGGCAAGGGCGACGATGGCATAACGCACTAAGGTTTTAATTGCATAACGCTCTCCAGCCGATACGGAATGACTTTGCAGTAAGACAATTTCCAATAACGCGGGTAGATTTTTCGCGGCGATAATCGCAATTAACAAAATCACTGCGACCAGCCCAACATCTGCTACCGTGACCGCTGTTAATTGCGCTTGTCCATCAACGATTCCGTTGTAGTGCCACAAGGCAAATTGTTTTAATAACGTGAGCGCCGGTAAAACTTCTGACCATGTTAGCCAGATTCCACCGACCGCACTAAAAAAGATGGCGGCGTTAATTAAATGGCGCGTTTGTTCATCTAATGCTGCTAAATCCGGTTCCGCTAAATCGACTGTTTCTTCATCTTCTGCCGCTGCTCGCCGCGCTGCCCGTCTTTCTAACGCTGCTGCTACTGCCAAGCGCCGGCGCGTCACCATTAGCCAGCGCACGACCAGTTGTTGCATGACGAGCAGTGCCAGCACCAGCCACATTTGATAAACCAATGATTGAAATAAAATTTTGGCGGTGTAGCCGTAACCAACCAGCGCCAGCATTGCTAATAACAGTGGTAGCGCGATGCTGGCGGGAAACCAGAGATGACGCAGGCGGTTGAGCCAGCCGTGCGGTGCGGCTGCCAAGACCGGCGTCAATACGCCGCGACGCGGGTGCAGCAACCGCGCAAACAGCACGGCAAAGCCGATCATGCTGGCTACCAGCAGCAGGCGTCCGAGGCTGGCGGTGCGCTCGGCGTCGTTATCGTGAAACACCATCACTGTCAGCAGTGCGACCGGAATGATGTAGAGCGTAAAACCATCCACGTCGCGCCGCAGCCGTTTCAAGGTTTCGTTGCGCCAGCGGAAGTGGCGCTCGGCGACGCCGCCGCTGCTGCAAATCAGGCGAAATGCCCGCAGGTAATACAGCCCCAACGCGGTTTCTGTCAGCGCCATCCCCACTGCTCGCGCAAATCCGGTCGCCTCCGGCGTGAGCAATTGTTGTCCGAGCACCCACAACAGCAGCGAGCCGGGGAGTGCTGCCAGCAGCGTCAAGCCCAATGCCTGCACAGTCAAACTCACGCGATCTGTATGGGCTTGTCGCACCGGTTCTGCACAGCGCCGCATGGCACGAAACAACGCCGCTTGTTGCCAAAATAATCCCACCGTGATGATTAAACCCAGCCAAAACAGCGGGTTAATCTGTAACTGCGCCCAGAGCGTGGTGACCACACTCCACCATCCTTCGCTCGAAATAAGCCACGCCAGTGCCGCCGGCACCGCAGTGAGCGTGTGCCAATTGAGCGCCGAAGCACTGCGCACCCACAGCAGGCGCTCGGCTAAAAAAGCGTCATACGCCGTCGCCACCTGCACCACCTGTTCGGCGGCATAATTCAACTCACTGAGTTGGCGAATAAAATCATCTTCCACCTTCAGCGCCTGCGCCAACAAAGGCTGGCGCTGTGCCAACGCCGTCGTCAATTGTTTCCGCACCACCGCACTCGGCGGCGTGACTGCGGTGTCAACTTCCCGCGCCAGCCGTTGCGTTAAATAACCGTCAAGATCGCGCAACTGGCGTTCTTCTTCGCGGTAGCGAATTTGCCGCAAGGTCGCTTCCGCAACTGCGTTGTCACGCTGATCAATGGTTTTGCGCAACTGGCGCAGATCGGGCAATTGTTGGCGATGATCGAGCAAAATTTGTCCCAACGCTTTGCTCAAACCAGCCGCCTCCAGCCGTTGTTTGGAGCTACGAAAATCTGCCTCAATCCGTTTACGCTCGCTCTCCAGCGCCGCCAATTCGCTCGTCAAGCCATTAAGCTGCTGCGCCAACTGCGCCCCGGAGGTGACGATCTGCGCATTTTCCGCCGTCACGGTTTGCACCAGCGGATGCTGATCTTCGGCGCGACGTTGTGCCTGTTCTGACGCCCGCTGCGCGACCGCCACTTCCGCACTACGCCGTTGATTATGTTGCTCTTCCAACGCTCGCTGGCGCAGTTGCAAACTCTGTAACGTTTGCGCCACCTGATCCCGCTGCGCCCGCGTCAATGCCTCCCGCACCGCCAGACTGAGCAGCTCTTGCTCCAACATCCGCTTTTCAGCTCCCCACGCCTCGCGCTGGGTGGCACTTATCCAGCGTTGCGCCAGCGCCACATCCGCTGCTTGATCAGACGTCGGTACAGGCGCGGTTTGCGATTCAAGTTTTTGATTTAATTCTATTAAACGGGTGCGGACAGCGGCAGGTCGTTCGATGTTGGCATTGAGACGTTGCTCCAATTCCGTCATCTGTGTGTCTGCCAGCGTCACCTCGGCAATCACCTTACTCAAGCGTTGAGTGATTTCCGTTGTTGCCAATTGTTCCAAGTTGACATCGGCGGGAGTGGGCGGTGCGGTTTTGAGCTGTTTCAACAGGCGAGCAGTTTCTGGTGGTGCGGTTTTTAGTGCGGCGGTGAAATCGGCTGCTTTTTTATTAAAATGATTAACATCTTCTAAATGAGATTGGGCGCGGCGATAGTGTTCAAGCAGATTTGTTTTGAGGGTTTCATCCAGATTCGTTGCAGCCTGCACTTCTGCCAGTTTAGTAGCAAGTTGGGCGGCAGTGGGCAATTCTGCTGCGGCTGGCGTGGTGAGGAACGCAAGCGCAATGAAATAGACAATGTGGCGCAGATCAATCACGGTAATCCTTTGAGCAGTTGGCGGTTAAAAAAGTTGTCAGTTTTTTAGTTGTCAGTTGGAAGTGACAGCCGCAGTTTTTTACTGACAACCGACAACTGACAACTTTTTCAACCGCCAACTTTTTTCAGCGCGTTATTTCTGAATCAACCCAATAAACGCCCTTCAGCTTCTCCATATAATAACCAATGCTCCAAAGGATTCACACCTGCCAAGGCAACATCTTGATGAAGCGATAAATACGCAGTGGTATTAAATGCTGCTGAAGGATCGCGCCCTTCTTTCCAGCCATATTCCCAATAATGTTCGAGTGGGTTTAATCCAGCGGCAGCAACATCAAGATTCTGCATTAAATACCAATCGGTATCAAACCACGCATTCGGATCACGGCCTTCTTGCCAACCAAACGTCGCAAAATGTAAGTCTGCATCCATACCACTGGCAGCAATATCAGGATAGCTTGCCAAGTAAAAATCATCATCAAGTCCCGCAACTTCAATCACTGAAGCTGTTGTTACTGAAGCTGGAGATATAACCGCAGCAATGGGAATCGCAGTCACAACTGGCGCGGTCGTTCCAGAAAGTTCGGCATCACGCGCAATGACGTAATTAAAAAACTCAGCAAGATCATCGGTACTGGTGCCTGCTGGTAATATCTTCACTTCAACCAGATCAGCAGTCGTCAAATTCCCTACGAAATTTGAACTTTTTGTGATTGCGTCAAGTATTTGTGAATGTGAATACACGCCATCAGCAAGTTGTATTTCTTCAATCTGCCCCGCTTCACTAAGCCAGTTAGCAATTACAACTTCTTGAGCAGAAACAAGGTTGTATGCGAAAAGATGTTGATTCTCAACTGTTGCGACATAAACGTTCGGGTTATTCAACCAATAATCGTTGATGACCAGTTTATCGAAGCCTCCAGTGTCAATCACAACAAGCGTTGAGTTTTTAACGGAAATATAGGTGTCATTACCCAAACCGCCAGCGGCAAAATGACTATCACTAAAATCAGACGCGCTAAAACTGGACGCAATAATGGTGTCATTGCCACTTAAAGCAAATGTCGTTTGACGTGCTGCCGCAAGAACTGAATCATCGTTGTTCGTTGCGATTTGTTCAAAAAAACGAAAACGTACCATATTAAAACTCCAAGCAAGGTGTTTGTGATTTAATCTATGTTGTCAAACTGTTAATACAACAGCCTTATTTTTACAGCGTTTTAATAAACACTTTAGAGCGCCGTTGGAAGTTATACAGCGCCTGTTTTGCCATCGGCAGCGCCTCCAAACCAGCAGCTTGAAACCCGCGCTCTTGAAACCAATGCGCCGTCTGCGTCGTTAATACAAATAACCGTTTAATGTTTCGCGCTCGTGCCTGCTGCGCTAAATGTTCCAACAATCGCTCGCCGCGCTGACTGCCGCGATAATCAGGATGCACCACCAAACACGCTAATTCCGCCATGCTATCAGCAGGATAGTCGTACAACGCCGCGCACGAAGTCATCAAACCATCGCGCTCAGTGAGCACAAAACGCTCAATCTCAGTTTCTAACCGTTCGCGCTCGCGCCGCACCAACACGCCGCGTTCCTCCAGCGGGCGCAGCAACTCCAAAATGCCAGTCACGTCTTCAATTCGTGCCGGACGCAGCGGTTCATACGGCGCTGCGGAAATCAAGGTGCCGCTGCCGTCGCGGGTGAACAATTCGCGCAGCAGTGCGCCCGGCTGCTGGCGTGCCACCAGATGCACCCGTCGCACGCCTTGCTGACAGGCATCGGCGCCAGCGCGTAGACAGGCGCTCACTTCCGGGTGCAATTCCGGCGTCGCGCTGATCACTGCCGCCACGTCTCGCGCCAGCAATTGCGCTGACAACTGCGGCGCAGATGCCGCGACATTTTCCAATAAAAAGATCAATTTATCGGCTTCTAGCGCCACTGCCGCGCTGCGAGCGACATCAGCCGCGCTGAGATTGAACACTTCACCAGTCGGCGAATAACCCAACGGCGGCATCAGCGCGACTGCGCCTTGATCCAGCAGCGCCCGCAGCATCTGTTGATTGACGCGCCGCACCGCGCCAGTGTGCCCGTAATCGACGCCATCAATCACGCCGAGCGGTCGCGCTGTCACGACGTTGCCAGACACGACCGGAATATGAACGCCGGCCATCGGCGAATTGGCGAGACCGAGCGACAGCAACGCTTCAATCTCCACCCGCACGGTGCCGGCGGCTTCTTTGACACAGCGCAGCGCCGTGGCGTCGGTGACGCGCAGCCCGTTGACGTAGCGCAGTTGTGCCCCGTGCTGCGCCAGCCGTTCCTCAATCTGCGGTCGCGCTCCGTGAACCAGCACCAGCCGAATGCCGCAGCCGTGCAACAGGGCGATGTCGTGAACGAGGCTGGGAAATTGCGCATCTGCGACCGCCTCGCCGCCAAAAGCGATGACGAAGGTGCAGCCGCGATGGGCGTGAATGTACGGCGTGGCTTGGCGCATCCAAGCGACAAAAGGATCGGGTTCGGACATGACAGCTATTTCTTTTTATTGGAAGACGTGCGGGGTGCAACGAGCGGTGGTGGGCGCGGAATTAAATCCAGCGCCATTAAACGCCAGCGCAGTGAGCGTTCGCTGATATTGAGAGCGCGAGCGACGGCGGGGAGATTAAATTCACTTGTTTCGTTAAATTCCCCTAACTGCCCGATCTCAAATCCCCCCAACCCCCCTTTTTCAAAGGGAGGCTTTGATGTGTCTTTTTCAAAAGATGGATTTTGATGCGCCATTTCTAATGGAAGACTTTTTATATCTTGTTCTAATTTTATATCCTGTTCTAAAAGAACCGCTTGATCTTCTTTATTTGAAAAAGAATCTTCTACGTCGCCTTCCGTTATAAAAGGCACATCAAAGCCCCCCTTTGAAAAATAGAAGTTGGGGGGATTTGAGATCGGGCGGTTAGATGGATTTGTCAAAAGCTGGGGATTTAACGGCGCAGTTTTCAAATATAAATCATCAACATCAATCACATGACCATCACCCAGCGCCAGCGCCCGCTCCAAAATGTTTTCCAACTCGCGCACATTGCCCGGAAATGAATACTGTTGCAGTGCAGCCAGCGCCAGCGGCGTTAATTGCACGGCAATGGAGGTGAGGCGCTGCACAATTTGCGCGGCTAATTGCGGAATATCTTCGCACCGCTCGCGCAGCGCCGGCATCCGTAATTCAATGACATTGATGCGATAAAATAAATCTTGCCGAAAGCGACCTTCAGCGACTTCAATATCTAAATTGCGATGGCTGGCGCTAATAATTCGCACATCCACTGCAATTTCACGCTGCGTTCCAATTGGACGCACCCGCTTTTCCTGAATCGCTCGCAATAATTTGACCTGCGCGAGCAGCGGTAAATCCGCCACTTCATCTAAAAATAATGTCCCACCTTCCGCAGCTTGAAACAGTCCTTCTTTATCGCTCACAGCGCCGGTGAAGCTGCCTTTTTTATGTCCAAACAATTCACTTTCTACCAATTCCTGTGGAATCGCGCCGCAATTCACGGCAATAAATTGTCCTTCGCTGCGCGGCCCTTGCGCGTGAATCAATCGCGCTGCCAATTCTTTACCGGTGCCGCTTTCGCCGGTGATGAACACCGGCGCTTGATGTCGCGCCAGCTTGAGAATTAAGCGCCGAATCTGCTCCATCGCCGCCGAATTGCCCAACAATTGCATTTCCGCCGTGACCGTGCCGTCGCGTCCGCGCAACTTCAGTGCCGACTGCACCAAGCGCCGCAGCAATTGCAGATCAACTGGCTTGGCGACGAAATCAAACGCGCCTGCTTTCATCGCCTCCACCGCCGAATCCATGCTGCCGTGCGCGGTAATCATCGCCACCGGCACCTGCGGGTAGTGCTCGCTGATGTGGCGAATGAGATCAAGCCCGGAGCCATCGCTGAGGTTCATGTCAGTGAGGCACAGATCAAAGCGATTGCGCTCTAACTGCGCTCGCGCTTCGGTGAGGCTGGTCGCAGTGAGCGCCTGAATGTCCATGCGTTTGAGCGTGATCTTAAGCAGATCAAGAATGTCGGTCTCGTCATCGACGACGAGGGCAAGCGCCTTGTTCATCATGTCGTCCGCGCTGATTTGAAAAAAAAGAGTGCCAGTTGCCGTTGCAAATTAGCATAGCCACTTGGAAAATTTTGGCAGCAGGTCACTTTGATGCGCCGCTCGTTTCGCCTAATCTTGTGCGGCTCGCAGCCTGAGCTGTGAGCCACGAATTCTGAACCATCACCGGAGGATTTTTAGAATGAATCGACTGATTGCCAGCACTGCTATTGGCGTGATTGCCGCCGCGCTTGCCAGCCCCGCGTCTGCTGAACTCAAGCCGGGCGACCAGATTGAATATCGCCAAGCCGGTTACAGCTTTATGGCGTGGAATATGGGCAAGATCAAAGACAATTTGCAGGGCGATTTCAACCAGGAGCAGGTGATCAAAGCTGCCAACGCCATCGCTGCCATCGCCAATTCTGGCATGGGTGCGCTGTACGGGCCGGGCACGGATCAGGCCGCTGGTGGACATAAAACCCGCGTCAAGCCGGAGCTGTTCAAGCCGGAGAATGCTGAAGAAGTGGGGCGCATTGCGCATGAGTTTTTAGCTGCCGCTGATAACTTGGCGGAAGTGGCGGCCGAAGGAGACAAGGCAGCAGTGCAAACGGCGTTTGGTGACGTGGGCAAAGCCTGCAAATCCTGTCACGAGAAATTCCGTCTCAGCGATGACGATTGAGCCAATCACGGTTTGATTGTGTTGATTGTTTAAGTGAAAGCCGCCCCATTTAGGGCGGCTTTTTTATTGGTTGAGTGATCAATTGAGTTGTAGGTTGTCAGTTGTCAGTTGTCGGTTTGCAGTTGTCAGTAAAACCGTTGTTTGTCGCCGATCACCGACAACTGACAACTTCATTCTCACCAGCTCGGCACCGTACTCGGCGGCGTGGGCGCTGCAACCGGCATCAGTCCGCCATCTGCCAGCCACATCACCACCGCCGCGCCAGCAATGGCAAACATCAGCGCCAGCCACCCGCCTCCGCTCGCTGCCACTGCCGTTGGATCGGCAACGGTTTTGTTGCCCGTCAACATCGCCCTAATCAGCGTTTCGCCGCGAATCAGGCTATAAAACAGCACCGCGCTGAGATGCAGCGTCACGACGCCCACCACCAGCCAGAACCATTGCCGATGCAGCGCGGTCAACCACTGGCGCATCTCGTCGCTCACCACTGCCGCCAGCGCCCCTTGAAATGCAATGTCGTCATCCGCGAATAAACCCGTCACTGCTTGACACAGCAGCACCGTCAGCAGCGCCAGCACCGATAATGCACCGAGTGGATTGTGACCAACGCCGTGCCAGTTGCCGCGCAGATAAGCGCGTAACGTCGTGAATGTCGGCATAAATTGTCTGAAACGGGCGTAAGTCGAACCGAGCACGCCCCACAGCAAGCGGAAGGTCAGCAGTCCTAAAATGGCGACTCCCAGCCGTCCATGCCAGAACATCCAATTGCCGCCGCTCAGGCCGGTGAACACTGCGGCGCTCACCAGCACGACTAGCAGCCAATGGCTTATACGGGTGGGAAGATCCCAAACATAAATCACAGCATTTCACCTCAATTTTCAACGATATTTCATCTAGTTAAGAAGGATTCAATTGTGGAGCAAAGGCAACCCGGACAACAGTCCAGCGCCGTCGTCCTGTTGAGCGGCGGGCTGGATTCAGCCACCACGCTGGCGCTGGCAACCGCAGCAGGATTCACGCCCTATGCGCTGTCGTTTCGCTACGGCCAGCGCCACGTCGTCGAATTGGAAGCCGCAGCGCGAGTCGCAGCCGCAGCGGGAGTGGCAGAACACGTCATCGCCGACATTGATTTACGTCGCTTCGGCGGCTCGGCGTTGACGGCGGAATTGGCAGTGCCAAAAGGACGCGATGCAGCCGCGATGAGCAGCGGCATCCCGATCACCTATGTGCCAGCGCGAAACACCGTCTTTTTATCGTTTGCGCTGGCGTGGGCAGAAGTGCTCGGCGCAGAAGCGATATTTATCGGCGTGAATGCGCTGGATTATTCCGGTTATCCCGACTGTCGCCCCGCGTATCTGAAAGCGTTTGAACAGTTGGCGAATTTAGCGACGGCGGCAGCGGTCGAGGGACGAGCACAATTTCGCATTCACGCGCCGCTGCTGCATTTGACCAAAGCTGACATCATTCGACGCGGGCTGGCGCTGGGCGTGGATTACAGCGTGACGTGCAGTTGTTATGACCCTGATGCCAGCGGGCGTCCGTGTGGGCAATGCGATTCCTGCCTGCTCCGCGCCAAAGGATTTGCCGAAGTGGGCGTCGCCGATCCGCTGCTGACGGCGCTGGCGCGGAGTGCGCCATGACCGCACAACTGTTGTATGTCGCCACCGCGCCCTTTCAAGCCGCCCGCCGCTTAACCACTGCGCCATCAAACCATCCCAGCCAGCGCCTGCACGGACACGGCTTTTCTGCGCAGGTGCGAGCGCAATTGCCACCAGATTGGGCTGATTTTGCGGGAGCGGCGACGGGACAATTGACTGCTGCCCTGACTGCCGGCGTTGCCGCGCTGGATTACCGCGATCTCAACACCGTGTTGCCCGAGCCGAGCGATGCGGCGCTGGCGCAGTGGCTGCAAACGCAATTGGCATTACCAACAGCGGCGGTGGCGGTGCGCAGCACCCCGGAACAAGGCGCAGTGGTGACGGCAGCGGGAATGGCGCAACTGTGGCGACGCTTTCGTTTTGAAGCCGCACATCGGCTGCCGCAGGTACCGCCGGGGCATCCGTGCGGGCGAATGCACGGACACAGTTTTGAGGTCGTTCTCCACGCAGCCATGTCACCACAAGCAGTGACTTTTGAACAACTTGATGCCCTCTGGCACCCTTGCCATGCCGCACTCGCGCACCGCTGTCTCAACGACATCCCTGGTTTGGACAATCCGACCAGCGAGCTGCTGGCGCAGTGGCTGTGGCAACGGCTGCACCCGCAACTGGCGGCGCTGACGCGGGTGACGGTGCATGAAACGGCGACGGCGGGTTGTCATTACGACGGGCAACGGTTTCGGATTTGGAAATCACAACGCTTTGAAAGTGCAGTGCAATTTGCAGCCGCGCCGCCCAACGAGCCGCGCTCCCGCCTGCACGGACATAGTTATCTGTTGCGGCTGCACCTCAGCGCCCCGCTCGACACCGTGCGCGGCTGGACGGTGGATTATGGCGACGTGAAAGCGTTATTTATGCCAATTTATCAACAGCTTGACCACCAGCACCTTGATGAATTGCCGCACCTGCCAACGGCGGATCCCGGACTGCTGGCGCAATGGCTGCGCGACCGCTGCGGGACACAGTTGCCGCAATTAGATCGAATTGATGTGTATGAAACGCCGGGCTGTGGTGCAATTCTCAAGTGGGAAAATCCTCTCAAAAGTACCGTATAAACTTGGGTTATTCTGCGCAAAGCGGAATCAGCGTGTTATTGCTGTTGAAGTGATTGAACTGCGCGTGATTGTATTGATAATCAAGAACCGACCTGCGCATTGAGCAGGTCAACATTGAACGTTATTCAGGAGTGAGAGATGAAACAAATCACCATTGTTGGCGCTGGTTTTGCCGCGCTCACCGCCATTCAAACCTTGCGGCAACAGCGCAAATTGAATTGTGAGATCACCGTTGTCAGCCAAAAGCCAGAGTTTATTTATTCTCCGGGTTTGATTTGGATTCCGTGTCGCTTGCGCACTGGTGACGATTTGCGGATTGATTTAACCGCATTTTTTGCCCGAATGCGTGTTAAACATGTGGCAGCAGAAGCAACTGGTTTAAGTGCTGACGGACGCTTTTTGAAAACGACAGCGGGCGAGATTCGCAATGACGGGTTAATCATTGCCAGCGGGGGGCGGTTTATTAAAAAGTTACCCGGCATTGAACATGCAATTACTCCTTGTGAAGGCATTGCAGCGGCCGAAGCCATTCGGGAACGAGTACGCACGATGGAAGGCGGACATATTGCGATGGGTTTTGCGAGCAATCCGAATGAACCCAGTTCGATGCGCGGTGGACCAATTTTTGAGTTTTTATTCGGGCTGGATAGCCAATTGCGCAAAGAGCAACGGCGCGAGCAATTTCATCTGACATTTTTTACGCCGGCTGAACGTCCCGGCAATCGGTTGGGGCCTAAAGCGGTGACGGGCATTTTAGCGGAAATGAAGCGCCGCAATATCACCACGCATTTAGGGCACAAACTCAAAAGTTTTTCCCCTCGTGCCGTGATTACAGAAGGCGGAGAATTTGAAGCAGAATTGATTGTCTTTATGCCCGGCTTGACCGGCAATACATGGTTTGATAATACGGAATTGCCGCGTTCCGCCGGTGGTTTAATTCAAGGTGATGCCCAATGTCGCGTCCCGGGTTTGGAACGGGTGTATATCGCGGGTGATGCGGGGAGTTTTCCGGGACCGGATTGGATGCCAAAACAAGCGCACATGGCGGATTTACAAGCACGGGCGGCGGCGAAAAACTTGGCGGCGGAATTTGCTGGACGTGAACCCAAAGCGACATTCAAGGTGGAATTGATTTGTATCGTGGATACAAATGACAGTGGAATGCTGGTAGCGCGTACAGAGAATTATAATCTGGTCTTGCCATCGCTGCGGGTATTTCATTTATTAAAACGCTTTTTTGAGTGGCTTTATTTACGGCGGTTTCGTTAACTAACGTTTAAGCGCAGTTGCGCTGTCATTCAATAACAGCGCAATCACAGGTCATTCTTTTTGAGCGTTGCCAGCGAATTGCGCTTTGAGTTGCGCCAGTTCAGCCAATGCTGCTGCTTCACGTTGTAACGCTGATTCTTTAGCCAGTCGTTCCCGTTCACTTTCAGCCAATGCTGCCTCTTTAGCCAGTCGTTCCCGTTCACTCTCAGCCAACGCTGCTGCTTCACGTTGTAATGCTGCCTCTTTAGCCAAACGTTCCCGTTCATTCTCAGCTTGTGCGCGTTCTTGTCCAGTACGCAATTCATCCATTTCAATTTGAATGCCGCGCTGCACCCGCAAATAATTTTGACGGGCTTGATAAACATAATAAGCCTGTTCCTTTTCAGAAAAGGTTCTTAAAGTCGTCATCGCTTGCCTCATCTCGGTCGTTTCCATCCATGACGGCAGCAATTCTGTATCTAATTGCTCACCGTCTTTGAAAAACTTGAGCCACCGCTGTTGTTCATTGTCAATCTGCGCCACATCAAACTTATTCAGTTCTAATAACCACACGCTGCCGGCATTAAAACAACTCCAGCCGTTTACATCGCGCATACAAAAGTTGTGGGCATATTCCGCTGTATCACGCAGTAAATTTTCACCGAGCAGCCAAATTGAATACGTCGGTTTCAGCAGGTCGTATTGATCGCCATTTTGCAATTGGCTGGAATATAAATCCGCCCAAGTGTAAAAAATCCGCCCTAATAAATCAGGATGCGTCAACAGTTGAATTTCTACCTGATATAAACAACCCGCCGCATCACGCGCTTTAACATCGACGATGCTGAGTTTATCGCTGAGAAACTCACGCTCGTTATACGGGTTAATAATTTTTACTCCAACAATTGGAGCTTTTAATTCTTCACCCAATATCGCGTTGAGGAAATGAATCAACAGAGCTTGATTAGATTCAGAACCCAACAGCGCCTTAAAAACGCAGTCAATTTTAGGATCAATCGCATGTTTCATTGTCATTTATTCACTTGATCTGGCGGAAAGATTGCGCTGCTAGTTTCATAACAGCGCAATCACAGGTCATTCTTTTTGGGCGTTGCCAGCGAATTGCGCTTTGAGTTGCGCCAGTTCAGCCAATGCTGCCTCTTTAGCCAAGCGTTCCCGTTCACTTTCAGCCAATGCTGCCTCTTTAGCCAAACGTTCCTGTTCACTCTTAGCTACTGCCGCTGCTTCACGCTGTAATGCTAATTCTTGTCCAGTACGCAATTCATCCATTTCAATTTGAATACCGCGCTGCACCCGCAAATAATTTTGACGGGCTTGATAAACATAATAAGCCTGTTCCTTTTCAG
>DYNM01000052.1 GCA_020721065.1 Thiocystis violascens
TTTATTTATCAGCACCATTGTATGGCTTGTTCGCAACTGCGTAACTCCTACTTACAATCAATTGATGGAGATCAATAATGAGTACAATAACCACCGCAGTTCAACCCAGCATCACCAGCACTGAGGCGAAATTAGAGCTGATGATTTTGAATTCGCAAACCAATCAATTGGATTGGGTGGATATGGCAACGCTGCTGCATTCACGCGGCGCACCATTGGAATTGGTGACGCGAACGGAGGATTTGTGGGAAAAAACCAAGATCATCGCCGGCAAGGTGGTGAATATCGGGCGCGTGATCATTATGAAAATCTGGGAGTTCATTAAAGCCAATCCACACATGATTATTGGCGCAATCCTCGGCGCAGCGTTTGGCGCATTGGTGGGCATGATTCCGTTTATTGGTCCGCTGCTCGCGCCAATTGCAATGACGATTGGCATGTTGAATGGACATCGTTTAGATAAAATTGCTGAAGGTCAGCGGGTGCAGTATTCCATTATTGAAGATTTGATTACCGTTGCCAAACGCTTTTTTCGTTTAATTGCCGACATCTTTTTGGCGCTGCGCGATGAATACTTTGCCAATGGGTTTTCGTCATGAATGATCAACCTGGATTGAACGATTACGTCAAAATGTATGACGCCACAAAAAAACCAGATGCAGCAACGGTTATCGGTAAAAGAGGTAGTGCAGCATTGGGTGGTGTGCTCGGCGGAACATTAGGCAGTGCTGCCGCGAGCGGACTTTTTGGAACAACTGCAATAGGTTGGAGTTTGATTCCAGCGGGACTACTCAAAGCAGTCGGAATTGCGGCTGTCGTAACCACGCCGATTGGTTGGCTGCTAACTGGTATCGCCGCCTGCGCGACAATTGGTGCGGGAATTGGTTATGGCGTACATCGGCTGTCACACAGCGGCGGTAAACATGACGAGAAACGAGCTAAAAATAGGAAGGAACTAAGCAAGAAAATCGAAGCATTATTTCAATCAAGTCCGCAACTCGCCACCAGTCAGCAACCAGCATTACTCGCCGATCAAACGGCGCAAGTTGAGGCGCTATTTCGGGAGTTGGGACAAGAAGGTGCTATTGCTGCCAATAAAGTCGATTATTTTGTTAATAACCTGCGTTCTGGACAATTGCCCATTGATGATGCTATTGCCATTTTGCAGGAATACGGCAAGGAATTGAACCATTCCACGCTCAATCCAGCGGCTCCCAATACCGAGATCGCATTACAACAAGCTGCATCTGCTCGTGCTTTAACCGTCATGCACAAAGGCGTATTAAATCATCCCGATCAACCTGCTGAGAGTTTTTTAATCCAAATGCAGCAACGGTTTGGAATTGACCGCGAACGCGCTGTGGAGTTATACCGCGATGCGCCGCTTGATTCCAATCCCACCGCAACGGCGCGGCAATTAGCCGATCTTTTCACCCAAGAGATCATGCGCGGCGCATTAACGGCATTAGAAGAAACGGCGCGGGATATGCAGCAAGGGCAAGCTGCATTTGTGCGGTTTTTAGAAATACAGAATACATTGCAACAGCAATTCAATACCCAAATTTCTGCAATTGATCGTGCCGGTGAGGATGCGCTGGCGGCAATTAGCCGCATTTAATTCAAACGATTTTCCACACCTGTTCTGCCAGCGCCGTCACACCGCGCTGGCGCAAATTTTCCGCCTCACTCAAAACATCAAACGTCGCCAATTCAATAACACTTTGTTCTGCAAATAAGCGTCGCACCTCCGCCGGTGAGATCGCAAAGGGCGGGCCATTCATTTGTTGTTGGTCATACGCAAACGTAATTAACAACTTGGGCGCAGTCGGCGCTATTGTTTTGAGCACTTCCGTATAACGCTCGCGCAATTCAGATGGCAATGCAACCAACGCACCACGATCATAAATTGCATCAATTCCAGCGCAATGCGCGGGAGTGAGCGCAAAGAAATCACCGCACAATAACGTCAATTCATCTACCTGATAACGGCGCAATGGTGGCGCATCCGTCACAACTGCCGTTAATTCGTGTTCAGCAAGGAATTCTTCCACCGCTAATGGGCTGAGTTCAACGCCAATCACGCGCAACCCTTGGCTCATTAACCACAATAAATCTAGCGTCTTGCCGCACAATGGCACCAATACGGTTGCTTGCGCAGGTAAATTGAATTGTGGCCAAAACTCCTGTAAATGCCGATTGATTTCCGGTGAATGCCAACCAGTGTCGCCGTGTTGCCAGCGTTCAAGCCAAAATTCGGGATTCATTATTCAAATTCCTCTGCAATAAAATCTCTCAATCGCTGCGGTTTTTCATTGACCAGCGGCGCTAATGATAGCACTTCACCACGCAATTGCGTCTAAATAAAATAACCATGTTTGCGCGTCACTAACGCCGATTAACCTCCCACAAAATGCTAAAAAAGTTGTGCTTCTTTATGCCAAACGGTCTAAACTTTGCGCACCGTTCCGCTTTTACAGGTTTCTCTCATGTTTAATGCCAGCGCCACCGAATTTGCTACCTTTGATCGCACCTTAGAACCGTTGTTAGCGCGAGCCAGCGCACGAGCGGCGGATACTGAACAATTGGCAATGGATGCGACGCGCTTATTGTCAGTGCGTCCCGATCAATTGGCAATTGTGGTGAAACAACCATTTTTTAAGCGGCTGTGGGGCGGTTTAACTGGCAATACGCAAGCGCACACGACCGCTGCGCAAACGCAATTGTTTGAAATGCAGCGCCTGAGTTGGCGCTATTTGCAGTTATTGAATGAACGCGAGTTGATGCTGGCGCATACCATGATCACGGTGAAAAACAATTTGCTCACGTTGGCGGTGAAGGAAACCGAAACGCGGGATATGTTGACCATGATGGCAAAGCGGATTACAGATCGCTTTATGGCGCTGGAACAACGGGTTGATACCATTGAGATTCAACAGAACATTCACAGTTGGTTATTGACGTTGGAAACCCATGATTATCCTGATCGCTATCCGGCTAAATTGCGAATGCTGCGGGTGATTCAAGACTTTTTTACTTTGAAAGCGGGGAATTGGAGCGTTACCGAGATTAAATATCTCCAGAAGGCGCTGAAAGATGTGGAATTGCCGTGGCGCGAAGGAATTACATTGGGCGATTTTATTGATGGTTTGATTGATGAAATCGACGCGCAGGGCTTTGATGCGTATGACCGCTTGATTGAAGTGAACGGCGCACAGGGGCGCATTGAACACCAGTTTATTTTGGATAACATCTCGGCACCGAGTCACAAGGCGCTGTATAAAATCGCGGATAGTTACAATCACAGCAGCGACGTGATTGATTTATTAGCCGATCAATTGTCCATCACTCGCCGCGAGGCATTAAAACGGGTGTTGCGCGGTTTTATTGAAAAAGAAGGAATTGATACCAGCATTACCATTCCGCTGCGTGATTTAGCAGTGGAATTGTTGGGCTGTCGTGGTTTGGTGTTGGGATTATCTGGCGTCACGACTGCTTGCAAGCCAACTGATCAGCAGAAGCACTATAAAGATTTAGGTGATGGCACGGTGCTAGATACGCAGACCAATTTACAATGGATGCGCTGTGCATTGGGGCAGACTTGGAACGGTCAAACCTGCGTCGGTGAAGCTAACGAATTCAATTGGAATGATGCAAAAAAGCAGCCGATAATAACAATTACGCTGGGCACAGTGATTGGCGTTTACCCACGATTGATGAATTAAAAACGTTGATCGTAACCGGTCAAAAACCAACGATCAATCAACAGGCTTTTCCGAATACGCCGAGTTCGTGGTTTTGGTCCGGTTCTCCGAGTGCCAGCCACTCGAGCTACGCGTGGGACGTGAATTTCAACGTTGGCGACGCCGACGGCAACGTTCGGGACAGCTACGGCAGCCTCGTTCGCCTCGTCCACGGCGGACAGTGATTTTGATTCTTTTGATTGTTTTAGGAGTTACGCAGTTGCGAACAAGCCATACAATGGTGCTGATAAATAAAAT